>JBMSMQ010000010.1:0-29900 GCA_049421205.1 Candidatus Nanopelagicales bacterium | reverse complement strand
TCTGCCATCTCAACTGCTTGTTCGTGATGAGGAATCATCATTTGCGCAAACATGATTGCATCCTGGTCATACACCGAGAAATCAATTCCGTCCATATCCATATGCCCATCGTGAGTGGACGTGGAACAGGCTGTGATCACCAACACTGAAAGAAGTGCTAAAACAATTGTCTTAATGCGAAGAGTCATACCTCAAACTCTAGTGAGTTTGAGGTACTTCGCAACTTGCTAATAAAACGCTAACAATTACCAAATCGTGACGCGTTTTTCAGGTGATAGCCACATTGAGTCATCTTCCGAAACTCCAAATGTTTTGTAGTAAACATCAAAATTGCGGATGACCTGATTGCATCGAAATTCCGCGGGTGAATGTGGATCGGTTGCGAGTCTTTGGATTGCGATTGCATCTCTACTCTTGCCTCGCCAGATCTGTGCCCAGGAATAGAAGAAGCGTTCATTAGCGCTCACTCCATTAATCACCGGAGGTTCTTTTCCTTGAAGACTCATAATGTAAGCCTTGTAGGCAATCATGATGCCACCGAGATCTCCAATGTTTTCGCCAATGGTGAGCTCACCATTGACTTTGTATTCGCTATCAAGCCCAACTGGCACGAGTTCGCCGTATTGTTCAATGAGAATACGAGTTCGATCTTCAAATCGTGATCGATCTTCTTCGGTCCACCAAGACTTTAACGCTCCATCGCCATCGTATTTCGATCCTTGATCATCAAATCCGTGTCCAATCTCATGACCAATCACAGCACCGATTGCAGCGAAGTTCACTGCATCGTCAGCATCGAGATTGAAAAATGGTGGCTGCAGGATTGCCGCTGGAAACACAATTTCGTTGAATCCTGGGTTGTAGTAGGCATTGACAGTCTGAGGTGTCATAAACCATTCGTCCCGGTCTAAAGGTGCACCAATTTTCTTTGCTTGTTCTTTCACATACCAGGCATTTGCTCGTCGGAGATTACCAATCAAGTCATCCCGTTTAATCACAAGATCTGAATAGTCTTTCCATTTATTCGGATATCCAATTTTTGGATTAAATTTGCCGAGTTTTTCGAGTGCTTTGGTTTTTGTCTCATCGCTCATCCAGTCAAGATTCGAGATACTCTCCCGATACGCTTCAACCAGCCACCCCACTAGTTCATCCATACGTGCTTTTGCAGACTCCGGGAAGTGCTTCTTCACATAAATTTGACCGATGGCTTCACCAAGCGTTGATTCGGCTGAAGCAACAGCACGCTTCCAGCGTGCTTTGAGTTCAGGTTGGCCTGTCAACGTCTTTCCATAGAAATCAAAGCGAGCATTCACGAACTCATCACTCAAAAAAGGGGCGGCCGAATTGATAACCTGCCACGATAGCCAATAACGAATTGACTCAAGGTTTTCCGAAGTGAGAAGGTTGCTCATTCCTTCAAAATACGAGGGAGTCATCACAACGGCTTCTTGGAGGAAATTCGATGGTAACTCTGCCCCACTCATCCAGTCAGTAAAGTTGAAATTTGGTGCAAGTGATTGAACCTGCTCAAGAGTACGTAAGTTATATGTCTTTTCTGCATCACGTAAGTTCACAACTTCCCAATGAACACTTGCGAGATCTTTTTCAAAGGCAAAAATCTTTTCAGCGATACTGAAACTTTCAGTTTCTGAGAATCCAGCAAGATTGAACATTTTTGCGATGTAGGGAATATATTGCTCGGTGAACTGCTTGTATTTGTCATCTCGATAATACGATTCATCTGGTAAGCCAAGTCCACCTTGGTAGAGATTCACAAGATAGCGTTGCGGGTTTCCAGGATCGTTATCAACATACCAGCCAAAGAAACCCGAAATTCCTTGTGATGAATATTCTCCAAGGGTTTTCGAAAGTTCATTAAGTTCGATGGAGAGTGCTCTTTCGAGATCTTTCTTGATTGGCTCATACCCAAGTGAGTTCACAGCCTTTTCATCCATGAAGGATGCGAACATGTCGCCAATTTGTTTTTCAAGGTCATTCGATGGTGAAGAACTTGCAGCTTCCAAAATATCGCGAACAGCGTTTTCAGAGTCATCTCGAAGTTTGTAGAAAGACCCATAGACAGCCTGGTCAGAAGGGATTTCAAACTCCTTCAACCACGTACCGTTTACGTGCCGGAAAAGGTCATCTTGTGGTCGGATTTCCTTGTCGACTCCCGAGGAGTCGAGTCCTGGAGCAATGGTCATTGTGATTCCTCTCGTAGAGGGCAAAAGATACTCAGTGGCCAATCCCTTGAATAGACCCGTGTCAGTTCTACACTGAAGCCATGATTCAAACCCCTTTCCAGAGGCTCCTGATTGGTCTCAATGCGCTCGTAGCACTTGCTGCGGTAGGCGTTTCATTCTCTCTTATGTTCGTTGGTTATTACGTTGACACTGTCGACCTCACAGAGCCGACAATTATTGGTAACAATCCAAACGGTGTGGATCAAGTATGGGAACGATTCTTTGATTGGATTGGTTATTTCACAATTCTCAGTAACATCACTGTGGCAATTGTGATGTTGATGTTGGTGCTGAAACCAGAGGTATTTTTGCTGCAGAATTTGAAAGGTCGAATCTGGCGAGCATTGAGACTGGATAGCGTATTGATGATTGTCATTACTGGCATCGTTTACAACCTCTTGCTTGCAGAAGGCGACAAGGTTGGATGGGACGCAGTTTCCAACTCACTGCAACATATCATCAATCCAATTGTCACACTTCTTGTTTTCTTGCTTGTTGGTCCAAGAAAACTTTTGAGCTTACGAACAGTTGCTGATGCAATGGTGCTACCCATCATCTGGGCAAGCGTCGTATTAGTTCGTGGTGCTGTTATAAGCGCGTACCCATATCCATTTTTTGATGTCATCACGAATGGTCTTGGGAATGTGATTGCATTCATACTTCAAATACTTGTCTTCGCGCTCATAATTAGCGCTTTGTTACTTGCGTATGAGAAAGTAGTAGAACGAATAGCGCGTTAATTCTTCTTGCCGAAAAGTCGTTTGAAGATTCCGTTTGATGGTTCGTTCTCATGTCCTTGGCAACGCTGGGACTTTGGGATTCCGCGAAGTGCTTCTTCGATGTGCTGACCACAACCACTCCAAGTTGGCTTACCACATTTTCTGCACGCTATTTGACTACACATACTCATAGCATAAATAAATAGCTCTGTTCAATGAACGGGGGGCTCGTCAAGATAAAGCATCTATGCTTGCTCACCTCAACCTAGAACTGGATCTCATGCGCTCAACGCTCATCAAACTCATTGCGCTTATCGCGGTTGTAGCCATTATGCGTCCACCTATAGCGCAAATCGGACCACTGCTTCCTGAGATTCGTTCACAACTTGATCTTTCAACCTCTCTCGTCGGGTGGCTCACCACAATTCCAATTCTGTGCTTCGGCGTTCTTGCCTTTTTCGCACCGAAATTCGTGTCAACGTTTGGAGTTCGACTCGGTGTCTGGGTGTTACTCATTGCAATTGCACTTGGCATTTTCGTACGAGTGAACTTTTCAATAACTGGCCTTATGGCTGGAACTGTTGTGATTAGCGTGGCTATCGCACTCTTGAATGCGGTCATACCGACATTCGTCAAAGAAGAATTTCCACAGAAGATAAGTCTGATGACAGGCGTCTACACCACAGCGATGGCATCATTCGCAGCCCTCTCTGCAAGTGTTGCTGTGCCCGTAGCACAAAGTCAGACCTGGCAATTCTCGCTCGAGATTTGGGTGCTTCCCGCAGTTGTTGCGATCATGCTTTGGAGCACACAACTTCATCGTGGCGTCAAGCAATCGGTTGAGAGTGTTCCGATGATGTCACTTTTTCGAAATCGAGATGTGTGGGCAATAGGACTTCTCTTTGGAACCCAATCAATTGGTTTCTATGCCACCTTGGCATGGCTTCCAACAATATTGCAAACTCTCAATTTCTCGGCAGTCACCGCCGGAAATTTCTTAGCATTAATGACACTCATTGGAATTCCGATGGGGATTTTTATGCCCGCAATTTTGCGAGTTTTTGGTAATTCCAAAAATGCACTCATCATTTCAAGCTTGAGCGCATTCGCTGGAATCGTTGGGCTTGCGCTATTTGAAACAACATTCACACTGTTCTGGATTTTGTTGATGGGAATTGGACTCGGTTCTGCGTTTCCATTGATATTGAATGTGATTACCCTCAGGGCTTCGAATCCAGCAGTCACAACCTCACTTTCAAGTTTTGCACAAGGAGTTGGATATTTCATTGCCGCAGTGTTCTCCTATCTCATTGGTGTCATCGGTGCCTACAACTGGACAATTGCACTCTTAGTATTTTCAAGTTTCATGTTGATGCAATTTGCGCTCACGTTTGTTGCAGCTCGAGCAGAAGTGATTGATGTGAAATGAAATCAAGCAAACTTGCCTTTTGGCTCTTGATCTTTGCAACAGCAATCTGGGGTAGTACCTTCGTGGTTGTTCAAGATGGTATTGAGCAAATGTCGATGCTGATGTTTATGGGTTGGCGGTTTGTGATTGCTTTACTCGTGATGATTGCAATGCGCCCACGAGCACTCATTATGGATGGGCAAACATTTCGCTTTGGGCTTTGGATTGGAATTGCACTGGCCCTTGGATACATCACGCAGACTTACGGCTTGCTTTTCACATCTGCAACTGTTTCAGGATTCATTACGGGGATGTTTGTGGTTCTCACCCCAATTGCTGCTGGAATTGTTTATCGGCTCAAGATTGCCCCAAGCGCTTGGGTCGGTGTCATCATCGCAACAATCGGGCTTGCGACAATTTCGCTCAAGGGATGGAGTTTTGGAATTGGTGAAATTTGGACGTTACTTGGAGCCGCATTCTTTAGTTTTCAGATTATGTGGTTATCGCGTTGGGCCACGACCACTAATGCATTCAGTATTGCGATCGTTCAAGTTGGAACTGTGATGGTCATTTTTGTTGTGTCAGGGCTCATCTTTGATGGATATCAAACACCACCAAACATAGAAGTCTGGATTGCAATTATCTTTTTAGCAGTATTTGCAAGCGCGATTGCGTTCTTCATTCAAACCTGGGCACAATCACATATGGACCCGACTCGCGCTGCTGTTATCTTGAGTTTTGAGCCCGTCTTTGCAGGTATTTTTGGAGTTCTAGTCGCTGGGGATATTTTGACGTGGAGAATTGTGATCGGTGGACTTTTGATCTTGATTGCAATTTATCTTGTCGAATTAGCGCCACGTGGCAAAAGTGAAGCTGTGAGTGATCTTGCAAATCCACACCAAGGTGTGTAATGAGAACCATACGGACCTACAAACTTCGACGAAGTCGCATTACTCCACTGCAGGAAGAAGCGCTGCTGCATCACGCACCCAAATTCCTGCTTGATCAAGATCTCTCCCCTATCAATCTCGCTTCGACGCTTAAAAAGAAGTATTTCATCGTGGAGGTTGGATTTGGAATGGGGGAAGCAACGTGGCAACTAGCAGAACTACAACCTGACTCTGCAGTTCTTGCACTTGATCTCCATACTCCAGGTATCGGCAGACTCATTGCCTCTTTGAATGAACATAATATTGAGAATGTAAAAATACTTGAGGCAGATGCAATCTCAGTTCTTGAAGAAAAGATTCTCGATGGCTCAGTGGATGCACTTCGGCTCTTTTTTCCGGACCCTTGGCCGAAGAAACGACATTACAAGCGACGATTTATCAGTGCTGAGAATCTCACACTGCTTGCAGATAAAGTAAAAGTTGGGGGATCACTGCATATCGCAACAGACTGGGATGATTACGCAGAGATGTGTAAGGAACTCATTACTAAGCATCCCGCGTGGACTTTGGTAAAGGAAAGTGAACTTTGCAAACCAGAACAACGTCCAAAGACTAAGTTTGAGATGCGCGGAATTACTGCTGGCAGAAGGATTACGGACCTAGTCGCTTGTCGCCTCTGAACACTCTAGGCTTTGGGTATGCCTAAAGCCTTGATGTGGTTTCGCCGAGATTTGAGAATCACCGACAATGAAGCACTTGCGAGCGCTATTGAATTTTCTTCAGGTGATTTCCTCGGGGCAATGATCATGATTGATGATGAACTTTGGCCAGGCTGGGGAAATGCAAAACAGCATTACTTGATGAATTCACTCAAATCACTGAATAGCGACTTGAATGATTCACTCATTATTCGTCACGGAAAACCCGAAGAAGAAGTTATCAAGGTGGCGGTTGGGCTCGGGGTTGAGAAAGTCTTTTGCCATAAAGACTTTACGCGAAGAGGAATGGCACGTGATAAGAAAGTTGCTAAGGAGCTACAAAAACATGGAATTGAACTTGTAACAGTTGGATCAATCTATGCTGTTGAACCAGGAAAAGTGCTGAAAGACGATGGCACAAACTATCGGGTGTACACGCCTTTTTATAAAGGATGGTTGAAGTATGGATGGACATCACCTTTTTCATACACGCTTCCAAAGAGTTTTCTAAAGTTTGAAAGTCATGGATATCTAGATGTTGAATATCCTAAAGATATGACGCCTGCTGATGCAGGTGAGGCTTCAGCATTGAATAAAGCCAATGAATTTTTAAAACGTGCAGTGGTCGACTACAAAGACCTTCGAGATAGAGCAGATCTTGATGGCACATCGAAACTCAGCATTGCACTGAAATGGGGAGAAATCCATCCTCGCACACTGCTTGCTCGCCTTGGTGACTCAGCTGGCGAAGAGCACTATCGAAAAGAATTAGCGTGGCGTGAGTTTTATGCAGATGTGCTCTTTCACTACCCTACGAGCGATATCGAGTATCTCAACCCAGCATTTAAGAATATGAAGTATGACAGCGGCAAGCTCGCTGATGAGCGTTTTGAGGCATGGAAAGCGGGAAGAACTGGATATCCATTTGTCGATGCGGGTATGAGACAACTTCTCAAAGAGGGTTGGATGCATAACCGAGTCAGAATGGTCACTGCATCTTTTCTGGTAAAAGACCTTCACCTTGAATGGCAAATCGGTGCCGAATGGTTCTTTAATTTACTTCTTGATGCTGATCTTGCAAGTAATCAACATGGGTGGCAGTGGACTGCAGGATGCGGTACTGATGCGGCACCTTATTTCAGAATCTTTAACCCCACCGCCCAAGGTCAAAAATTCGATCCAGATGGTGAGTATGTTCGTAAATACATACCTGAACTTCGACATATCGATGGTGGCCAAGTTCACGAACCATGGTTGTTGCTCGATGGCTACTCCAAAGGTTACCCAGAGCGAATCGTTGACCATTCGGTTGAACGCGATGAGTCTCTCGCTCGTTATAACGCAATTAAAAAGTCTTAGGGAGAACGTCTTTCGATTACCCAATCGTCACTTGTTGATAAATTGGGTTGAAGTTTTTGTGAAACAAACCGCACTCTGTCGTGAAGACGAGACGATCGACCTGACCAAAACTCTATGCTCTCAGGTATAACAAGATACCCTCCCCAATGCTCTGGCTTTGGAATATCTCGACCTGCAAATACCTTTTCTAATTCTTCATATCGATTTTCAAGTTCGAAGCGCGAGCTCAGAATCTCGGATTGATGACTTGCATGTGCCGCGATTTGAGCACCGCGAGGTCGAGTGCTGAAATAGGCAACGGATTCCGCCTCACTCAACTTTTCACACGCCCCACCTACCAGTACCTGCCGAAAGATTGCAATCCAACTAAAGGTAAGTGCAACGTGTGGATTGGAGCCAATATCGCGAGCCTTATCAGACTTGTAATTTGAGAAGAATATGAACCCACGCTCATCGACATCTTTGAGTAATACATGGCGTGCAGACACTTTCCCATTTGAATTAGCAGTGCTTAACACCATTGCATTTGGCTCTGGTAAACCGAGTTCGACAACTTCGTGATACCACGCCTCAAACTGTCCCAATGGATGAGATAGCAAGTCCGTTTCATTCAACGTCTGGCCACTGTAATCCACCCGAACTTTGGCATAGTCATTCAGGAATCTTGATTGACTATCTCGGTTTGTCATACAAACTAAACTACCATCCTTAGAAAAGGAATGTCTGTGATTATCCCAGAAAACTTGAAACCAAAAGATGGTCGCTTTGGAGCGGGTCCGAGCAAAGTTCGTCCAGAACAGATTGCAGCACTGAGCGCTTCTGAACTCAGTCCTCTCGGCACCTCCCACCGGCAAGCGGCAGTCAAAGATCTTTTCGGCGAAATACGCTCCGGACTGAAAGATTTCTTTTCTTTACCTGAAGGATATGAAGTTGTATTTGGAAACGGTGGCTCAACCGCCTTTTGGGATATTGCAACGTTCTGCCTTATTCGAAAGAATTCACAATTTCTTTCTTTCGGTGAGTTCAGCGCAAAGTTCGCCTCAGGTGCAAAGGCGGCTCCCTTTCTCGACGACCCAATAATTATTAAGGCGGAACCTGGTACTGCGGCAACTTTCGAAGCGCAAGCTGGTATTGATTTTTATGCCACAGCACATAACGAAACCTCTACTGGTGTCGCAATAACGTTGAAACGGCCCGTTGGTGCAGATGATGACGCTTTAGTCGTCGTGGATGCAACAAGTGCTGCTGGTGCACTTTCAGTGGACATGAATGAAGTGGATGTGTATTACTTCGCTCCGCAAAAATCATTTGGTTCTGATGGTGGTCTTTGGATTGCGATTCTGTCGCCTCGTGCGATTGCACGCGCAGAAGACATCAAATCTTCCGGTCGTTACATTCCGCCGTTTTTGGATCTTATGACGGCAATTGAGAATTCTCGCATGAATCAGACCTACAACACACCTGCGATTGCAACTGCCATTATGTTTGTTGAACAATTGAAGTGGTTCAATGCGAACGGTGGATTGTCCTGGTGTGTTTCGAGAACCAATGAGTCAAGCAACATTTTGTATTCATGGGCAAATAACCACTCCAAAGCAACCCCGTTTGTCACAGATGAGTCGATTCGAAGCCGCGTTATTGGCACTATTGATTTCGATGATTCAATCGATGCACTTGCACTTGCAAAAACATTGCGCTCTAATGGAATAGTAGACATAGAGTCCTATCGAAAACTCGGTCGAAATCAATTGCGAATTGGAATGTTCCCAGCTGTTGAACCGAGTGATGTCGAACTTCTCACGAAATCCATTGATTGGGTACTTGAAGAGTTATCCAAAAAATGAAGAGAGCGATGAGACAACAATTGTCAAAAGGAGACTGAAAAGCACCACGAGGGTGACTGCGCGACGGAATGCTGGCGTCATAGGTTGAAGTGTAGGGGTGGCGAGCAGACGCTCACCACCCACTTCACTATCCGAGTAATTGATTAATTGGATCTGAAGCAAAGAACACTAGAAATGCTCCAGCAACAATCCAAAGCAGTGGATGAATGTCCTTACCTTTACCAACAGCAGCCTTCAACACAACATGGCTAATGAAGCCTGCTCCGATGCCGACTGCAATCGAGTAGGTGAATGGCATCAAGACGATAGTCAAGAAGGCTGGAAGTGCGATGGTGACATCTTTCCAATCAATGTCTTTCACCTGTGTCATCATCAAGAAACCAACCAAGATGAGTGCTGGAGTTGCAGCCTCATAAGGGACAACTGCGACGAGTGGTGATAAGAAAATTGTGAAGAGAAATGCAATACCAGTCACGATTGAAGCAAGACCAGTACGAGCACCTTCACCAACACCTGATGCTGATTCGATGTATGACGTATTCGATGACACACCTGCAGCACCACCAGCAATGGCAGCTACTGAGTCGACAAGCAGAATCTTGTCAGCATTCGGAACATTTCCTTCGCTATCAATAAGTTCTGCTTCAGCACCAATTGCTGTCATTGTTCCCATAGTGTCGAAGAAGTCAGTGATCAGCAACGTGAAGACCAATAAACCTGCTGCGAGTAAGCCTGCAGTTGCAAATCCACCAAAGAGATCGATTTTTCCAAGCGTCTCGAAACTTGGCGTTGCAATAATCGATTCTGGAAGTTTCGGAACATTCAATCCCCAGCCTGCAGGATTACTTTCAGTTGGCGAAATATAAGAAGGACCGATTTTCGCTACAGATTCGATGATAACAGCAATCACTGTTGCGCCAAGCACACCAATCAAGATTGCACCTTTGATTTTCTTTGCATACAAAAATGCGATGGTGAGTGTTCCGATGACAAACACAAGAACTGGCCAACCAACAAGTGCACCGGAATCTCCAAGTGTCACGGGAACTGGACCAGCACCTGTTCGGCGAACGAATCCTGCATCAACCAATCCAATCAAGGTGATGAAAAGTCCGATGCCGACAGAAATCGCAGCTTTCAGTTGGGTTGGAACTGCTTTGAACACTGCAACTCGAAAACCAGTGAATACCAAAATCGTGATGATGAGACCCTCAAGAACTACTAGACCCATAACCTGAGACCAGGTCATGTAGCGAGCTGCAATGCTTGCCACGAATGCATTCAATCCAAGTCCAGTTGCTAATGCCAAAGGAAACTTTGCAACTGCACCCATCAGAATGGTGAGTACACCCGCAACCAGAGCAGTACCTGCAGCGATCGCAGGTAGGTTCGGGATTGCTCCATCTTCGAGCCCTCCGAGGAATTTGCCATTGATATCCGGGGTGAATCCAAGAATCAACGGATTTAGAACCACGATGTATGCCATCGTGAGGAAGGTGACTAATCCACCGCGAATTTCACGTCCAAGATCTGAACCTCTGGCCGTTATTCCAAAATATGTGTCTAATGCGGACACGCTCTCTCCTTATTCTGTGAATGATGAATTCGCGAGGGGAAGAGGGCCGCGAAGGGCAGAGAGTAGGACAAATGTGAGTGAGATTTGTGCGCGACAAGCGGTAGCATCGTTACGTGCAAGTAAAAAGTTTGAAACCAATTCCAGTCTATGAAACCACAGGTGTGGCATATGCCCGAGTTGGGACAGCAATTTGGGGTTTCTTGGCTCTGATCAGTTGGCTTTTCCAAGACTTTGTCCGAAATGACCTACTCGGCGGAATTGATGTTCTTCCAGAGGTCAGTCTTGCTGGTTTTCTTCTTGGCCTTCTTGGTCTTCTTCATGTGACTCGTCGAGCTCGACGGATTCAGGTAAAGAATCTCGGTCAATCTCATCCACAGTAATCTCATCAATCACGAGTGAACCACTCACCGCAACATCGGATTTCAATACGCTCTCTGAATGCGCACCACATCCATGGTCGAATGACACAACTTTTCCATCTGATGGTGAGAGCGCATTTGCACAAATACCAAATGTCTGACCAAGTTTTCCACCAACAGGAATCAGCCAACCGCAATTCACGCAATTCAACTCTGCATATCTAGCAAACGGTGATCTCGGGCCATTGTCACTTTGTCGCCATCTGAGAACTGCTTCATCCACTCCAGTGTTCGAAAGCACTCTGACTCTCCCTAAACCTAAACTCCACCATAGTGGTGTCATTGGTTCAATCTGTAGTTCTAATCCTTCGACATCGCTATAGCCTGGTACTAAACGATCATCGTCAATCGGAGTTTCAATGACATCACCTGGAACAAGATCTCCAGGTTGCAAACGTTCAACCCATGGCACCCACGCTTTTGCAACAAGTGCGCCTTCGCTTGGTTCCAGCCACACTTCATTCACGGTGAGGTATTCAGTATTGACCGATGCACACCAACGCCAACCAACATAGCCTGCGTGTGTATTTTCAAATTGAATAATCGAAAGACCATCGTTATCAAGATTTTGAATGTGTTGCCCAACTTGATGAGCTTCTGCAATTTCTAAAAGTGCCGTACGGGCAACATCAACCGCGCTCATTGTTGCTCCTTGACTCGGCTACAAGTTTCGAACGACTCCGAGCGGTTTGGAAAAACCCAAAAAGCATCAAAGTGAGCCCCAATCCGCTCATCATTGAAAGTAGCCACAGGCCGGAAACTGTCTGATTTCCAAAGATAGCTGGCGAGAAGGCGACAACACCGAAAAGTATGCCTGCGGCAAAAATCGTGCCGCCTAGCCGCTGAAGAAATTCACCGTTTCTCATATGGGCGAAGCCTAGTCCTACGCCCGAATGGGTAATTTCAGAGAGCACCGCTACCCTATGCCTATCTAGCCTAGAAACTGATAAGAAGAGGTCGGAATGCCAACTGGAAAAGTGAAGTGGTACAAAGTCGAACAGGGCTTTGGTTTTATCGCTGATGACAATGGAGAAGACGTGTTTGTGCACGCTTCAGCCCTGCCAGAAGGTGTTGCATCCCTACGTCCAGGTCAACGAGTTGAATTTGGGATTGTGGATGGTAAACGAGGACCTCAGGCACTCACTGTTCGAATCCTGGACCCTTTGCCATCGGTTGTTCGTGGCACACGAAAAGGTGCAGACGCATTGGCAATTCAAATCGAAGATGTCATTGTTTTACTCGACAAAGTCGGTAAAGATTTGAAAGCTGGACGCTTCCCACAAGATGCGCAAGCAAAAAAGGTTGCACAGATTCTCCGCGCAATCGCTGATGACTTGGATGTCTAGCGAACTATTTCGCTAACGTGCGTACGTAACCAATCAGGAAATTCCAAAAGGCTTTCAAAGAGAACGTCAGGGTTATTCAATTGAAGTTCTTCTTTCGTGCTTGGTCCTGATACCACCACCACACTCAATGCTCCTGCACTGCACGCCGCTTGAATATCTCCTGGGTGATCCCCCACATATACCTGCGCATTTTCACTCCGAAGCGCTTCACCCTTATGTTCTGCAAAAAGGTATCCATAGGTAACATCAATATCCAGTTCGACGACACTGAGTACTCGGTCGACAAAGTCCTTCTTTTTCGCGCTGACCACAACTGTTTTGCCGCCGAGTTCTTTCACGGCATCAACTGATTCTCGTGCACCTGGAAGCAACGTGGATTTGGGGATACCGAATACCCCGTAGTGAGCTCGGTATTCATCAAGTAATTGGTCATATGGCAAGTCGGGTAACCAGAGTGGAAATACCTGATCAAGGGGTAATCCGATAGTTGCAAGCGCATCGGCTTTTTGAATCACTACTCCATGGATGCTACAAACATGCACAAGGGCTTCAGCAATACCTTCAGCAGAATCCACCAATGTCATATCGAGATCAAAGCCAACAACCAATTGCTCTGCCATATTTCTGACCTCTAATTCTTTGAAATCGTGAGAGCATCACTGACAACATGTGCTCCATCAGATGTCGTCATAATTACAGCCACCTGCAATGTTTGATTACTTCCCCAGACCCAACTTGGAATAATGAAACGATATGCACTGTTGTCATCCACACCAAGACGAATCCATGGGCTTTGCTCATTGACTCGATAGATAAATGTTGCAATCCCTGGAATTCGCGATTGGTTTGGTTTGGCAGTAAGGGTTGGTTTTATTGCGAGTCCATCTTTTTGATACTCTATATTCACACCAAAACCAGACGTTGGACTTGGCACTTTCGTTGAGCTCTTTAGTACAAACACACTATTTGCAGGCATGGAAAGTGAGAGTGTTCCATCCCCTGCACTCGTCAATGATGACGAAGTTCCAAAAATTCCAGTGAATGCTGCATTTGGAGTGAATGCTTTGACTTTCACACTTCGAGTGCCACCTTGTGGATTTGCAAGTACTACATATTCATGCCACGTTTCACGATCAAAGCGGGACCAGGCGGCAATCTGGTTCGTGATGGCAACTCTCCATACTTTCTTTTTCTTCACTTTCAGGCACTGCACATACCACTTGCCTTTTTTCACAATCTTTGAAAACCCAACAGATTTACATGCTGTGTTATGAATCTTAGGCAAAGTGATTGAAGCTGTTTGCGGTTGAAATATACCTGTCGCTAGCGCTTCATGATTCTTGCGAAGACTTCCAAGCGCTTTTAAGTGATCCATAATTGGATGGCTTTGGATGTTGAGAGAACTTCCATTACCAATAGGGTTCATGCCAGCACGTTTCTCGGTTTTCCATGTAACGACTTCTGTTGGAAACATATCTTGACGTGCCGCTTTATCGCCTCCTCCTCCAATCATTCCAACTTCGTCACCGTAATACACAACTGGTGATCCACGCATTAAAAAGAGCATTGAGTAGGCAACATTCACTTTCTTCGCGAGATTTGCCATTGAAATTCCATAGAGCTGGTTTTGAATTTGTGATGCAATACGTCCAAAATCATGGTTGCCTGCAAAAGTTGTAAGTGAATATGCATTTGATATGTGACCAAATGGATGCTCTGAGACATTGTAATAATCATCGTAATTAAAGAGATTGCTCATCGTCTGGGCAGATTCACCACCGATGTAGTTGATGAGAGCAGATGCTCCATAAAAATCAAGTATTGATTGAAGACCTCGTTCACGAACAAACTCAGACAAATATTCTGCATCCGGAGTGGCAATTTCACCAAACATTTCGGGAACACTAATCCCTTCGGCAGAAACCTTTTCATACACAATTGGAACCCAATTGTTGAAGAATTCTTTATCAACATGTTTTGCAGTATCTATTCGAAAACCATCAACTTTGTAATCAATTACCCAGTTCGCCCAAATTTCAGCAAGGCCTTCAATCACAACTGGGCTCTCTGTCATCAAGTCATCGAGCCCATAAAAATCTGCATACAGGGATTGCTCAGAATCTGCCCAATTCGAGATGTTTCCACGATTGTGATAGTTTTTCACATCCTGCAAGAATGCTGGCCACTTCAAATTACTATCACCGGCATTGATGGATTTCGGAAATGAGGCGAGATTCAATTGTGGAAAACAATTTGTTAAAAGAATTTCACTACAAAGTGGCTTGCCTGCAAGCGACGCAAGTGAGATAGTGTTTCCTGAAGCATCTTTATAAGGTTTTAGAGAAAGCGTTTCATAGCTGTAACCATCGCTGAAGTTAATTATGTCGGCAGTGTGATTCACTACGATGTCGAGATAAATCTTCATTCCGCGTGCGTGTAAGGCATCAACGAGGGCTTCGAAATCTTCTTTGCTTCCAAAATGGGGATCAACTTCAGTGAAGTCCATACCCCAATATCCATGATACGCTGCAGATCCACCTTGTACTGCACGCTGCAAAATAACTGGAGTTACCCAAATCGCAGTAAATCCCATATTTTCAATGCGGTCAAGATTGTCTTTGAGACCTTTCAAATCTCCACCGTGAAAATATCCCCAATCTGATTTATTGAGACCACCAAATGAATCTCCAGCACCATTGTCATTGGCAGTTTCACCGTTGGCATAACGATCTGGCATTACGAAATATATCTGCTCGCCAGCTAATTCTGAAAGCGGCATACCTGTAGCGAGATTTTTCACATCATCTACTTGAAGTGCAGAATAGACACTGGCTGATTGAGCACTTATTGAGATACCAATACTTAGCACCAATGCGAGTAGAATCGAAAGTAGTCTTTTCATCGTCACCGCCACATCATTATGCCTGCATCTTCAAAGATGAGTGTATCCTGACTTCTACCCGCACTGCCATACAGAACTTCATTCACGGCATAGCCAGAAATATCAATTTCCGTTTTTGCTCGAGCAACAGCAATTTTGATTGACTCTTCATTAAGTCGTCGTTCAAACAAAACAGCATCGTCCTGAATCGATAACCATTCAAGTCCACCTGTTGCAAGTGTTGTCTCATTGCGCCGTAACTTCAGGAGTTCACGATACTGTTTCAGTGTCTCGTTGACTTCTAAATCACTATCCCACGGCATCGTGGTTCGAGCACTTTCTCCCCATAAACCAGTCGCTCCTATTTCATCTCCCATAAACACCATTGGGGTTCCAGGAAGTCCAATCAGCAATCCAATTGCGGCAATGTGGTGTGTCGCTTCGCCCACGATACTGCGAACGCGTGCAGTATCGTGACTACACAATAACGTCCAACTTGAAAGACGTGATCGCCATGGCATTCGTGCTGAAAACTCCTCAATCGCATCCACCATTTCGTACGCAGTGGTACGTGGCATCGGAATTGGGTTATTCACAGTGAATTCTTGAAAATCTCTTCCGACAAGCCATGACAGCACTGGTCGCAGAAACGCGGCGTAATTCATTGTGCCATGCCAGCCATCACCTGGTAGGTCAGATCCTGCATCGTGAAAGTGCTCAGCAATCAGAATCTTGTTATCCCCCTCTTCACTAATTGCAACTCGAGCAAGACGTGCGATTTCATGTGTAAGGTCGATATCAGCTTGTCGGCCTGACATATTGGCAACATCAACCCTCCAACCATCTAAGTTGAATGGAGGGCGCAACCATTTTCGCAAAATGGAGTGAGGTCCGGTGATTAGAAGTTCTCGCAGTTCAGTAGAGCGGTAATCAAACTTCGGTAGGTGTTTATGTCCAAGCCAGCATTCATAGCCATGTGGAAGGGAGGGATTGAATGTGAAAAAGTGACCATACGTCGGGTGTCCTGATTGTGCTTCGGTAAACCATTTGTGCGAGTTGCCGCAGTGATTCAGCGTGATATCACCTATAACTTTCATGGATCGCTTGTGTGCTTCGTTGACCAGATGAATTAAAGCTTCATTCCCTCCAAGGAGCGGATCAATCTCATCAAACGACGATGCGTCATAACGATGGGTTGTTCGCGCAGGAAAAATTGGAGTCATATAAACAATGTTGATACCGAGTTTCTCAAGGTAATCAAGTTTGTCAGCAATCCCCCATAAATCTCCACCAAAATATTCGATTCCAGTATTTTTGCTTCGTCCCTCCGGTAATTCATTCCAATCACGTGGGACTAAATATTCGGGCACTTCCTTGATTTTCCCACTTGTTGCAAATCTGTCAGGAAAAATCTGATAAGCAACAGATGTGTGAAGCCATTCAGGTGTTCGCTCATATGCCGTGACCGCAAAATCAAAAGCATCAGTAACGTCACGATGATAAAACCCTGCAGCATTTAGCCAGCCGTATTGGAGTGTGCCACCGATGATGAGCCATCGATAATGCTGTCGGATATTGCGAATGAGCAATTCTGCTTTCCAGTAATCATCAGTTGAAGTGCCTTCCGATTTTGTTGCAGCAATGGTGACGGGTTCGCCATCGTGCACTGCGCGCAATGTCACACGTTCAACGCCAAGTGACTTTTTGGTGCGTAAGGTAAGAGTGATTGTTTCGCCAATACGTGGAGCATCATTCGAGACAAAGTTGGCAGAACCGTCATGATGCACCCCAGATAGGTGCTTATTCATCCTTTAACGCTACCTGCCGTCAACCCACCTACAATATATTTTTGTAGACTCAGGAAGATGATGACGAGTGGAACTGAAGCAATAATTGAACCGGCAGTGAATGGGCCCCAGTTTTGTGCAAACTGATTGCCGACAAACTGCTGTAAACCAACAGCCACAGTTCGTGACTCAATATCGGTTAGGAACAAACTCGCAAGCACGAACTCATTGAACGTTCCGATGAATGAGAGCAAACCGACCACAGCAAGCACAGGTGCTGCAAGTGGGAAGAAGATCAGCCAATACACCTGACTTGGTGTAGCGCCATCTATGCGGGCAGATTCATCTAATTCCATCGGAATTGAGTCAATAAATCCTTTTAGTAGCCAGGCATTTACGCCCATCGCACCACCGAGGTAGATCAACAAAAGTCCACCAACACTTCCCAAGCCGAATGCTGGAAACACTTTGTAGATTTCACCCATAATGACATAAATTGCAGCGAGCGCTAAAAACGATGGAAACACCTGAATCAATAATAGGGTTTGAATTCCTACTCTGCGACCCTTAAAGCGGAGCCGAGAGAATGCAAATGCTGCGGCTGCACCAATCAATACAGAACCGACTGCAGAAACTGAGGCAAGAATCAAAGAGTTCTTTACCCACGTCACGAAAGGAATATCTTCACTGGTAAACAACAATGTGTAGTTGTCGAGACCAATCGCAGGTGGTAAAAATGAGTTGGTTGCAAGCGAACCTGTGATATCAATGGAAGAGACAACAACCACGTAGATTGGAAAGAATGTGAAGGCAATTAGAACCCAAGCAAGTGCGTGACGCCATAAATTAGCTCGAAGTGAACTCATCTTAGAACTCCTCCAATGCTTTAGTTCTACGTAAACTCCAAAGGGACAATATGCCTACGATGATAAACATGAAAAGAGAAATCGCAGACGCTAGTCCGAAGTTTTGATCTGCTGGATTACTGATAGCCGTGTTGTAAGCGTAGCTAATCAAAATATCCGTTGCACCCGCTCGCTCACCGGCCAGTTCATCTCTTGGCCCACCACCTGTCAACAAATAAATCATATTGAAATTATTGAAGTTAAATGCAAATGATGCAATCAAGAGCGGGAAGAGAATCTGCAGTAGAAGTGGTAAGGTGATGAGTCGGAAGCTCTGCACACTTGATGCACCATCAATGGCCGCCGCTTCTTTCAAGTCAGAGGGAATCGCTTGCAAAGCACCACTACTAATTAAGTACATATATGGGAAACCAAGCCACAGATTGACAAGAATCACCATAATTCGCGCAGTCCATGCTTGGTCAAACCACGCAATATTCGATTCAATTAAGCCAATGTCTACAAGAATTCGGTTGATGATTCCAAAGTCTTGATTGAACATACCTCGCCAGATGAGAAGGCTTAAAAATCCAGGAATTGCATATGGCAAAATCAATATTGAGCGATAGATTCGTCGACCCCTAATTGGCTTATCCATTGCAATTGCAAGCGCAAGACCAAGTGAAAATGTGGTCAAAACCGATAGAAATGCGAAAGTGACAGTCCAAATCAAGACCCGAATGAAAGGCCCCCGTAACTCTGGATCAAAGAGCAGCCCTGTGAAGTTATCTGGGAAATTAACATTTCTCCATCCTGGATACAAAACATCTTTTTTCTTTTCGGTATTTGCATAATTACCATTACCGTTGTCGGCATAGATCGAGCCTGTCGATTTGGAAACAAACGTGTCGTTGTCTAAGTTATATATCAAATCTTGTGTGAGAAGAATTGCAAGACCGTCATAGAGCGGGGATACGAAAGATTCACCAAGATAGGGGAATCGAAGGTCAACAATTGCATCACCAAGTTGATTTAATTGTTTATTGGTTAATCGGGCAAACCCATCAGTTGCAACTGGCACACCAAATTCATCGACTTCATAGGTACCTTCTTCAAGGTTGGTAACACCCTCAAGGGTTGCAAAAAGCACTTCCCCATTTAGCTGATTTTTCAAGAGTGCTGCATAGTTGCCCTCAGCATCTTTTCCGATAGCCATATCAAATGCTGTTCCCTCTGCATCTTCTGAGAGACTTACTATTTGGATTTGTTCAATTGCCTGTTCTTTTGAAATTTCATTTCCGGTGCGGAAGTTGAAACCAGACATTGCGACTGTGTAAACGATGGGTACAAGTACAAACACACATAAAAAGACGATGCCAGGGGCAAGAAATTTAAATGGTGTTGGACTTTTAAAAAGATATACCCAGTTGATAAACAACAAAATCGCGAGCAAAACTCCAGCAATAACCGTTGAACCAACGTTGAGTGCGGAGATAATGGCAAAGCCACCAACGAAATCAACAATGCCTATGATGAGAAGTTTTAGAACAAGTGCAGGTGTGCCAGTGAATCCTACGAGCCGATACATTGTTTCCTCTCCCACTCAAAAAGAAGGTGGTGCGGACAAGCCGCACCACCTTCCAGATACTTAATGACTATGCGTCATTAAAGGTTGGCAGCTCCAGCAGCAAAGTTCTGCAAGAGTTTTGCCGCAGCGGCATCTAGTGTCGCACCCACTGATTCACCTTCAACAAGAATCTTGTTAAAGACATCACCTGTTAGGTCGTACCAGTTTGATCCGCCAGCATTTGCGTCGAGCAATGCAGACAACTGCAACACGCCACGGCTACCTGCTTTTGCAATTCCGGCAAGAACTGGATTCTTAACCTTCTTTGCAGCTTGCAAGTTTGCTGGTGGGCGATTGCCGAAGGTGCTCAACTGAGCTTGAGTGGTTGCATTCGCCATGAAGTTCACTGCGAACTGATTTGCAGCGGCAGCAACACCATGACTCTTTGCATATGAGGTAACGAATGCACCCTGATAGCCAGCCCATGGTGAACCGAAGGTTCCCTTCTTGACACCTGGTACTGAACCGATCTTGTACTTCACACCTGAAGCGTTGATACCGTCAACTTGCCATCCACCTGTGTTCATGAAAGGAATCTTTCCTGCTTTCCAGTCATTGATGCAATCTCCACCAATCTTGAAGAAGCCATTGGACTTACCATCGCTTCCGAGCAAGAACTTGGTGATGTTGGCCTTAAATGCCGCAGAGTTGAAAACGGTCTTTGATGGATCGCCTTCGCCATTCTTCTTGTAAGCCCAAGCGCCACCACCGAGAGCGGTGAATACTGGGTGTGAACCCCAAGTTCCTTCCTGTGCACAGAAACCAGCGGTTAGACCCTTTGAATCTTTATTCTTCAAATAGTAATTAACCATTGCACCGAAAGTCTTTGGAGACTTCTTTCCAAAAAGTTTGGTGTTCCAGAACATTGCAGTTGTGTCAACGTCCAATGGAACTCCGTATACCTTGCCCTTGAATGACAAAGCAGCCCATGCGCTCTTTGAGAATTGATTCTTTACAGATGCTGGGAGTGTGAGTGGAGCCAACTTACCTGACTTACCACCAGATGCTGCAAGACCAGCATTACTGATGATTAGGTCTGGACCTGTTGCTGCAGTTGCACTGTTCCACGCTGCGTTCAACGCATCGAGGTTTGAGTACGACTTGATCTCAATGGTGTAACCCTTAACTGGGGTCTTACCAACCAAGAGAGTACGCATCACAGGACCACGTTGTTCATCGGTCCATACAATGATTTTCTTATTTGCTGCAGTGGCTGGTGCAAAAGCTGCAACATATCCACTGAGAATGAGTGCTCCTGCTGTCGCGACAGCTACGAGACGCCCTTTTGCATTAAACATGCATTTCCTCCAGAGTTATGAAATCCACAAGACAAAGGTCTTGCAGGTGTACAAAAGTAGCCCTTCAATCACATAATTTCAAGATTTTTGTTCTGCCGAATCGGGTCAGAAATTGTCCATTTGGAGTCGGAGACTTGTGAAAGCGATTTCACGGTCATAATGGCTTGCTTAGGTGGACAAAACTCTCCCATTCTTTACCCAAGACGCGCATAATCATCCCCTATTCACCGAAAGGCTCGACTCTATGTTTACACGTCTTGCGACCTTGTTTATGGGCACCTTCCTCATAAGCGCGGGACTTCTTGCTCCCCAGTTTGCTCAACCAGTGCAAGCTGTTGCACCAACAACTGTCGTCATTCATAAACCAGGAACTCCACAAGTAGTTCCAAGTGGTGGGATCACTGTCGACATAGGTGCAGGTGCAAATACGTATCAGTTTGTTGCAGGAGATTCTTATGGTGCATTTGCTATCGCACCAATCGCCGCAACTACCACAAACATTCAGATCGGCGGAAAAACCTACGATGTACGACAAGGTAAGGAAATCTGGCTGGCAACAGATGGAACTCCACATCCAACAAGAGCTAAAGCTCAAGGCTTTTTCACAGTGTATGTAAGAACACCAGGTGGCGGTGGCACAACTGCAACTCTTGATGTGGTTGATCTCTCAACTGAAACGAGTACATCAAATATTGCAGCAGAATCTAATTCAACAGATACTGAAGCAATTTTCAAAGTGAATGTTTCACCACAATTCAAAAAGTACCAAGCGCGAGCAAAAGTCTCTGATGCCTATATTGGTCCTGCAGTTACAGTTGATGTTCGTAAGTGGGGAGAATTTTGGCTATCAACAGAATTTCAAGAAGCTCGCTACTCAAAATCTTGGGCTGATGGATTTGCAACATTTCATTACAACCGTCCAGATGGTAAGTATTTCATTAGTCAGCAGACCGGATGTGAGCTTGGAAAGACCTGTACACCTTGGGGTATGCATGTGTGGGCGGGTAGCACTCTTGAAGGTGTGGTCACTTGGCAACAACCAAAACTTCATGACGCAGTTGATGACTGGGGACTAGTTTTCAAGATTCCTCTTGCCGAAGGTGCAACAACACTTTCATATCTCTTCCATCAAGGTGACACAAAAGATCCATCCGGAGGTGGCGCAAAAGATCAAAGTTTGGATCTAGCCGCAACTGGTGGTGAAGTTTGGTACACATCTGAGAATTTTGATGATTCCGGTCGAATAGTTTTTTCTGCACCAATCATTGAATCTGTCGATGCTGACCTCACACAATTAAAAGCAATATGGGTAACAGATTCCATCATTGGCTGGCCCGAATCTATCCGAACCACAGCGGCAGGAGAACGTGGAATCAAAGCACAACTTCTTTATAGCGAAGATGGGTCAATACAAGTCTCTGAAAATGAAGAAACTCGTGAAATCGAAGTCAGCGGGTATGACACAGCAATTGCTTTGACTTCAGGTTCATCATTACCTAGTTCCGTACTTGAGAAGTTTCGCCATTTGAATCCATATCGGGCATTGAATTTGCCTGCTGAAGAGGTAGCAAATGTGAAGTCAATGCTTCGAGGACAAGTGGCAGTGCTGGTAACTGATAATTCAATAACCACCGCAAATCCCTCAGGTGCGACGAAGATTGTTCGACTCACAGGTATCCAACTTGCCCCAGTACTTGACTACATCTACGCAAGTGCTGCAAAAACCGTTGACTTAGGAATAGTTTGGAGCGGCAATGTTCCAACAATGCGTGTCTGGGCGCCGACTGCACAAAATGTGAAACTCGTGCGTTATCAAGGTCCGCGATCAGTTGAATCAACAGTCAGTGCAATGACTAGGGATGCTAGTACTGGCGTTTGGAGTGTTACTGGTGATGCAAGTTGGAAGAATCAATACTTTGTCTACGAAGTTGATGTTTATGCACACTCGAAGACGAGTTTGGTAAAGAACCTTGTTCCAGATCCATATTCAATTTCACTCTCAATGAATTCAACTCGTTCACAAATATTTGATCCAAGTGATCTTGCATTTATTCCGGCGGGCTGGAATGCAGAACGTCCCGCATTCACAACAATTAAAGATGCAACCATCTATGAATTACATGTTCGTGACTTTAGCGTTGAAGATAGTACTGTTTCAGCTATAAATCGTGGTAAGTACCTTGCATTTAGTGAATTGAATTCTGCTGGAATGAAACACCTCAAAGCAATAGCGGATGCGGGTATGACTCACCTTCATTTACTTCCAGTATTTGACATTGCAACAATTGATGAGGACTCATCAAACTGGCAGACACCTGGAGACTTAGGTGTGCATCCGGCCAACAGTGAAGAACAGCAGAAAGCAATCGCAGCGATTGCTGATAAGGATGGTTTTAACTGGGGATACGATCCGTATCACTTCAATGCTCCTGAAGGTTCGTATGCTGTGAACCCCGATGGTGGAAGTCGCATTTTGGAATTCCGTCAGATGATTAAGGGACTGAGTGACATCGGTCTACGCAATGTTCTCGATGTTGTGTATAACCACACCAACTCATCTGGACAAAACGATAAAAGTACGTTCGACAAGATAGTTCCAGGCTACTACTTCCGATTAAGCGCTGATGGAAGTGTGACCACATCTACGTGTTGCCAAAACACTGCGACTGAACATGAGATGATGTACAAGTTCACAAGAGATTCAATTCTCTCGTGGGTGAAGTACTTCAAGATTGATGGTTTCCGCTTTGACTTGATGGGTCATATGCCAAAAGCACTGCTTGTTGATATTCGAGCAGATCTCGACAAACTCACCATCGCAAGCAATGGTGTTGATGGTAAATCCATCATTTTGTACGGTGAAGGATGGAACTTCGGTGAAGTGCAAAATGGGGCGCGATTCGTTCAAGCAACACAAGGAAATATGGCAGGAACTGGCATTGCAGTATTCGATGATCGCCTACGCGACTCGGCAAAAGGCGGCGGTCCGTTCGATAGCAATCCAACACTTCAAGGCTATGCAAGTTCTTCATGGTCAACCCAAAAAATCGATGGTAAGAAAATGAAAGCGATTGTTTGGAATGGTGACAAAGATAGCAAAGATGGCATTACTCGAACACTTTCGATTCTTAGCAAGACAGACCTCGTCAAGTTAGGACTTGTTGGGACTCTTCGCTCATTTGGATTCAAAGGAGCAGATGGTTTCAAAACATCCGGAACACTCTTGAAATATAACGGTAATGCCGCTGGCTACAATCTCAATCCAACCGACATGATCGCATATGTTGATAAGCACGATAACGAGGCACTTTTCGATTGGCTCGCTTACAAGCTCCCCCAGAACACCTCGCTGGATGCCCGACTTCGTCATCAAGTGTTGGCGCTCAGCATTAGCACTCTGGGTCAGGGAGTTCCGTTCTACCAAGCAGGATCTGACATCATGCGAAGCAAGTCACTTGACAAGAATTCCTACAACTCAGGTGACTGGTTTAACGCAATTCGCTGGGACTTGAGTGACAATGGATTTGGCCGGGGTTTGCCAATGAAAGGTGATAATGGTGCTCGTTGGGATGAATATGCCAAGCCTCTCCTTGCAAAGAGTGCAAACATCAAACCGACCAGTGAGCAAATGCGTGCATCGACCGAACGATTCCAGGAATTCCTACAGATTCGTTATTCAAGCGAACTCTTCCGAC
Organism: Candidatus Nanopelagicales bacterium; assembly: GCA_049421205.1. GTDB lineage: Bacteria > Actinomycetota > Actinomycetes > S36-B12 > UBA5976 > JAFMIT01. The sequence continues at coordinate 5,262 of JBMSMQ010000010.1, read as the reverse complement.
TCGCCACAGGTGAGGAAGTTAAAAAACGAATTCGATTCGCGAGCGCTTCAGGTAAGACGCCCGGTGTGATTGCGATGATGATTCAAGATGGAAGTCAAAAGTATAAGAAACTTCCGGATCTTGATCCTAACCTTCGTGCAACCACAGTTATCTTCAATACAAACGTGAAAGCAACGAAGGTTACAATTTCAAAACTGGGCAAAGTAACCCTTCACCCAGTTCAGCAGAACAGTGTTGATTCAAAACTGAAAGGCTTTAAGGTGGTTTCGCAAACAAAGAAAACCATCACAGTTTTAGTTCCAGCATTATCGACGATTGTTTTGAATCAAAAGTAGTAAGCAAATAAAAAGGGAGGTGGCGAGCCACCTCCCTTTTTTTGACTTTTTTAGAAGTCCATTTCTCCAGGTCCACCTGCAGGCATTGCAGGTTTTGGTTCTGGCTTATCTGCGATCACTGCTTCAGTTGTCAGGAAGAGTCCAGCAATTGATGCAGCATTTTGTAGTGCAGATCGGGTCACCTTCGCAGGATCAATAATGCCTTCCTTAATGAGGTCAACATATTCACCTGTTGCAGCATTCAGTCCGTGACCTGGCTTTAAGTTGCGAACCTTTTCGGCTACAACTCCACCTTCAAGTCCAGCATTAATTGCAATCTGCTTCAGTGGTGCTTCAACAGCAACCTTGACGATATTCGCGCCAGTTGCTTCATCACCAGAGAGTTTCAAAGTGCCAAATGCTTTATCTGTTGCCTGCAAGAGTGCAACACCACCACCGGCAACAATGCCCTCTTCAACTGCAGCTTTCGCGTTTCGGACTGCGTCTTCAATGCGGTGCTTGCGTTCTTTGAGTTCAACTTCAGTCGCTGCACCTGCTTTGATGACTGCAACACCACCTGCAAGCTTCGCAAGTCGCTCTTGGAGTTTCTCGCGGTCATAGTCGCTATCTGATTTTTCGATTTCTGCACGAATCTGATTGATTCGACCTTGGATTTGGTCGTGTGAACCAGCGCCGGAAACAACAGTCGTTTCATCTTTTGTAACAACGACTTTACTTGCCTTTCCAAGAAGTTCAAGTCCAGTGTTCTCAAGTTTCAAGCCAACTTCTTCGCTGATGACCTGGCCACCTGTCAAGATTGCAATATCTTGGAGCATCGCCTTACGTCGATCACCAAATCCTGGAGCTTTCACTGCAACTGCACGGAAGATTCCTCGAATCTTGTTGACAACGAGAGTTGCGAGTGCTTCACCTTCAAGATCTTCAGCGATGATGAGAAGTGGACGACCACTTTGCATGACACGCTCAAGAACTGGGAGAAGGTCCTTGATTGCTGAAATCTTTTGATTTGCAAGCAAGATGTATGGATCATCAAGTACAGCTTCCATACGTTCTGGATCGGTGACAAAGTATGGAGAGATATAACCTTTGTCAAAGCGCATACCTTCAGTGAGTTCAAGTTCGATACCAAAAGTATTGCTTTCTTCGACGGTGATAACGCCTTCTTTACCGACTTTGTCCATAGCTTCTGCGATCTTGTCGCCGATGACTGGATCGGCTGCCGAGATTGAAGCAGTCGCAGCAATTTGTTCGCGACTCTCAACTGGTTTTGCCATATTTAAAAGTTCAGCACAAATTGCTTCCACTGCAATCTCAATACCTTTTTTCAAAGACATTGGATTTGCACCAGCAGCAACGTTGCGAAGTCCTTCTCGGACGAGTGCTTGGGCGAGGACTGTCGCAGTGGTCGTTCCATCACCAGCAACGTCGTCGGTCTTTTTCGCAACCTCTTTTACGAGTTCTGCACCGATTTTTTCGTACGGGTCTTCAAGTTCAATTTCTTTTGCAATGGAAACACCATCATTTGTAATTGTTGGTGCACCCCATTTTTTCTCAAGGACAACATTTCTACCTTTTGGTCCAAGAGTTACTTTGACTGCATCTGCCAAAATATTCATGCCCCGCTCTAATGCGCGGCGGGCTTCCTCATCAAACGCGATGATTTTTGCCATAGTTATTTTCTCCAATGATCATTTCGGATTTGCCAACGACCCGCGACGGACATTCCCGTTTGATTGCCGCCATTCTGGCAACCTACGTTGAATTTCGTTGGCCACTCACCCTGATTATCACTCAGGGGGCTTGAGTGCTAAGCCAATTTTTGGCACTCTCCTGCCTTGAGTGCAAATCGAGAGGCGAAAAATCGGTACAAATACCCCAAATTATGGTTGCCGAAGGTCCAATGGGCCTATCCAGAGGTCCGGTCCAGGTTCAAGATCTGCGGCCTTATTTGTTCCCCAGATCAATCGAAGCTGGCTCGCTTGTGGGTTTGGCAAACAGAAACGCGACAAAGAAATCTCAAAGAGATTTTCTGAATTTATCCAAGCCCGTGCACTACACGCACCTTGTAATCCAGCACCCTGCAAAACAAAGACTTGTAATGGAGTCCCCACACCTGAGAGACATCCAGACTCTGGCATTGAAAGCTTAAGTTGAACTGATGCGAACCAATCAGAAGCATCACGAATCATTAACGTTACATAACCGCTTTGTGCTCCGACATTTGTCAATGAGTCTCCCCATGCACATTGCGGGTTTGCGGATTGGTTCAATGCATCGCGAGTAAGTAATGCAATAGAAACTTCCTGACCACTTGTATTCGCACTATAACTTCTAATTCGCAAAGTTGAAACATCAAAAGATCCAGCGATACTCAATTCACGGGTAAGAGTGACATTAAATTGATTCGCGATGAGTCCAGGTGCAATTTGAACAGTTGAAGTAGGTAGTGGAAGAGCAGACGTGTTTCTGTATTGCAGGCCCGAAATATCAATACCTAATTCTTGTCTCTCTATCGCCAATTCGCCCTGCATATTTTTGATGAATTTTTTGTATGCGCTAACACGGGTGAAGACTGATGGAATTGATGATTCACACTTTGATTTCGCACCATAGGAGACAACTCCAGTCAAAAAGAAAGTTGAGTGAAGTCGCCCCACAAGTGGTCCACCGGAATCGCCATAGCAGGCAGATGAATATGTGCCATTTGCATTTCTGCGATTTGCGCCAATCTGCCACTTAGGAAAGAAATCACTGTAACTTGCAAGTGCTTCATCGGTCCGGTCTTGCAAGGTTGCTTTGCGCAAATAGTTAGAGTTCTTTCCAGATTGCCTATCGCCCCATCCATACAGGACTGTTCCACTTTTCAGCATCCGTTTTGCTTGATCTTTGTTTGGGATTTTAAGGTAAGAATTCAGAATGACAGGGTGATAGAGATCGATCACTGCAACATCATTCTTGTATGTCTTCTCATCATAATTTCTGACTCGATAATTTCGAGGTATGAGAACTTGACCATATTGCGATTTATTGGATTGATTTTGAACAATGACAAATCGTGAGTCATCTTCTACCTGAGCCATACAGTGAGCAGCAGTAATAACAGTGTACGGATCAATCAATGCGCCTGTGCAGAAAAAACCTGTTGGATGTCGATCAAAGTCATCATCAATGTTCCAGAAACTCACAACCCATGGTGCTTCTAGCGGCTTCACCGAACCTTTGTCGGGGTATGTGACAGCAATCGCATGTGGCAAAGTGCTGAAGGAAAGAATCCCCAGTAGCCAGAAAGCAACAGCTTTTTTCACGTTGCCAAGAGTACAGAAAGTGCGAAGGATGGTTCTAGCAGTAAAAATTAAGGGCGGCCCATTTCTGGACCGCCCTTAATGACAAAAACTATGCTAAACGCACATTTCCTGCCTGTGGACCTTTTGGACCATCAACGATATCGAATTCAACTCGTTGATCTTGGTTCAGCACTCGAAAGCCATCCATTTCGATTGCGGTGTGATGTACAAAGACATCATTTTCGGTGCCATCAACTGAAAGAAAGCCGAAGCCCTTTTCAGCATTGAACCACTTGACCGTGCCGGTCACTCTTGCCATGTTGTTCCTAACATAATGCGGGCGCTGACATCGACGACATCAGCGGGTCTTGCAAATTTTCTTCCCACAGTACGTCGTACGTCAAGCAGGTAGTATTCGTTTTGACCGAGATAAGTCTATGGCAAAGAAATGCCGAGCCTGCGCGCACTTCGCTGGCGCTGGCGATCTAGACGAATACGGCGCAATCGCTTGACCAACATAGGGTCAAAGTCAAGAGCTGCTTCTGTATCAATCAGGGCATTGAGAATCTGGTAATAGCGGGTGGCGCTCATATCAAAAAGTTCGCGAATTGCATTCTCTTTTGAACCTGAATATTTCCACCATTCACGCTCAAACTTGAGAATCTCCTGATCGCGATCCGTCAACCCACCCAACTCGGCAGACACGGAGTACGAGGTCGCTTCTTCCACCTGCAATCCTTTCAACGGCCAAATCTTGGCACGAGTGTCTGTCATTCAGTTGGAAATCACCCTAATTGCGACAATTTCTTTCGAAATACTGAGCACATGAGTCCCAGTAATCACATACGCCACAATTACCCTGCCGTGGTGATTTTGATTCGTGAAATTGTGGTGGTGGCCATTGGTGGTCTCTGTGGCGCATTACTTCGAATGCTTGTCGCGGAATTACCGCTTATCGGGTTTCAAAGTTTGCTCCTCGTCAATCTCATCGGTGCATTTGCATTAGGACTTTTACTTCATATCACTCAATCAAACGTAGGTCGTCTATTTTTCGGCACTGGGATACTCGGTGGCTTCACCACCACGTCTGCTTTTGCTGTAACTACGTTGACAGAATTCAGCACAATGTTTGCAGGGATTTATGTCCTCGTTACCTTTTATGGGGGTTTACTTTTCTTTAGGCTCGCGTCAAGGTTGATAGCTCATGGTTAGCGTTCTGATAGCGACTGCCCTCGGCGCCGTTTGTCGTTACCTCTTGGAACGTATTAACCGTCCACAATTCCCACTCTTCACGATGCTGATCAACATACTTGGATCATTTATCGCTGGAATTGCATTTTCGCAGGAAAGTTCAATGGCTTCTTCGCTCATAGCATTCTCGGGAACTTTTACAACATTTAGTGGCTTAATCGCAGGGACACACAGTATTCTGAAGAGTTCGAAATTAAAGAGTTTCTTATATGGTCACGGAAGCATCATTCTGAGCATTGTTGCAGCTTGGATTGGGCTTTCAATTCGTTGAAAACTCTCTTTGGTAATCTAAACACCCTGCCGATGTGGCGCAACTGGTAGCGCACCCGACTTGTAATCGGGCGGTTAGGGGTTCAAGTCCCCTCATCGGCTCGTTTTTCTTTAGAGTACTC
>JBMSMQ010000009.1:0-35085 GCA_049421205.1 Candidatus Nanopelagicales bacterium | reverse complement strand
AATCGAATGCTGACTTGTTCTTGGATGAGAAGTGGATATCCGACCAGGGTAAGGACGACGAGAACCCCAGCCATAATGCCAAACGGAAAACGTCGTTTTCGAATCCCATAGCGCGGATAGAGGTGTGGTGGAATTTCCATACAGACCTCCTTGGACTTGAGACTGCAACTCTAGCGATACGTGAGGCGAGTAGGGTTAGCGATGTGAAAAGTCTCATTTTTCTGCTTGCCGAAACAAATCTAGAGGATGTTCCACGAGAAGCATTTACTCCTGGATTTATCGGAGGAATCTTCTTTTTCGCAATGTTAATTGCGGTTGTCTTGCTTTGGCGGAATATGAATAAGCGCCTTCGTAGACTCGATGAAAAGTTCAACCAATCAAATTCTCAGGATGAATAGACAATTCGTACTCAGAACAGTACTTTCAGGGCTCGTCACCCTCTTGGTTTTGATCTTTACGTCCTTGCTTGGTATTTGGCAGTATTCAGAATCACAGCGCGAAGACATACAAGACAAAGTACTTTCTCTAATGCCTTCTCGATTAAATGAAATCCATCAACCAGAAGAGTTCCTCCAAGAAAAAGTATTTGCAAGAAATGTGATGTTAGAAGGCATCCTCGATTGCCAAGATTCGCTAGCCCTTAATTCTGAGACAATTGACGGCACAATATGTCTCTTTAAAAATCTGAGTGGGCTACCAATAGTCGTGTATCTTCAAGATGTACTCACCCTTGATGTAGCGAATAGAGAAGTCCAAATTCTTGGCAGAATACAGCCCTCGCAAAGCTATGAGCCAGTAAGCCGAGGAACACTCCAGGGCAATGAAATTACTGAAGTCAATATTCATCTACTCGTAGAGCACTACAAACAAAGTCTTTATGACGGTTTTGTCATCGTCCAGTTAGTTTTAAGTGATAGCGAGAGCCAAGAGTTTGAAATTCAAGAAAGTAGTTTGATTTTGCCTCCTGCCGGAATTGAATTTCGAAATCTCTTCTATGCATGGCAGTGGTGGATATTTGCAGGATTCGCACTGCTTCTTTGGTTGAAGTATGTGCGCGACGAATGGCAGAAACAGCACGAGACCCTGTAGATTTCAGGTATGACATCTGGAACAACTGTGTATCGAATCTTGGCAATTGTCACTGGAGTTGTGCTTGCCTTTTTAACACTCGTTGCTATTCCCTACAAATATGTTTTTGCGGGTGAGGGCACATGGACGCAATATGCCTGGATGGCTCACGGCTGGCTTTACATTCTCTACTTTGTTGCAGCCGTTGAATTAGGATTTAGAAAGCGATGGTCAATTGGGAAAATCCTGCTCTATGCAATCGCTGGAACTATTCCATTCGCATCGTTTTATGCTGAATATAGACTTCGAAAATCATTTACGGCTGGTGCTTAACCCGTTTTCGAAGTCCTGATTTCAAAAGCGCTTCCACAATGTCCCGTGAGGAAACTTCCCTTGCACCAAGTTCAATCGCACGAAGACGGATATCTGATGGAATGTCGTAATGGTCACCTCCGAATGCATTTTCCGGAAGTCCGAGCATTCTTGCGAAGTCATGAAGTTCTTGAAGTGAGGTGTCACTGATTAAGTGACACCAATAACGATCCCATCGCGGCCAGAGTGCTTGATCTACGAGAATCGCCATAGCACATCGTAAGTACTTGCGAGACTTTGCTTTGATACCCCTGGGGGTAGACTTTGAGAGTAAAGGAGTGAAGATGGAATTCGATGGAACAACATCAGATGAAGTAATCAAGCGACTGAAGCGTGCCGAAGGGCAACTGAGAGGCGTCATTGGAATGCTTGAAGATGGAAGAGATTGCGGAGAAGTTGTCGCGCAGCTTGCAGCAGTTGGAAGAGCAATCGATAAAGCAGGATTTCGACTAGTAGCGGGTGGGCTTCGTTCCTGCGTAACGGGAAAGAAAACAGACTCTGCGATGCTTGAAGAGTTGGAAAAACTTTTCATCACACTTGCCTAGTTCTATGCGGTTCATATCGACCTACGATCCTTCAGTTTTTGTGGAATACCCATTTCTTCTGCACTTCATTCAAGAATCAGAATTTATTCATGCCTACAGCACCGATTCAGCACTTTCAGTTCATGCGATTGGTGATGAAGGCGGGTGGTTAGCAATTGAAGGCACACTCACGCCCGCTGAATATGCAAATGTTATTCACGAATGTCTGAGCAATGGTTGTTCGATTCCACGAGTAAGTGTTCCAAGAGCACTCGCTCATCAACTTCACGTAACTCCACGTTCAGAGTGGGTGTGGTTTTTGAGACAGCAACCATATCCACCACGAGCAGTAGATTCCCGTATCAAAAAAGTAACCGACAATTCAAAAGACAAAGAGATAACAGCACTATTGAAACTTTCCTCTCCGCGTGCATCAGCGATGCCAGGAGTTGATGAGATTGATTTTTGGCTTCTTGCATACCTTGATGGACAACTTGCAGGATGTATTGCATCAACATTGTATTCGAATGGTCACGCCCATCTAGCATCACTTGCTGTGCACCCAGAGTATCGAAGGCAAGGTCTTGCTAGGGAATTGACGATTCGTGCAATTCAAGAGAGTTTCGCGCTCGGAGCGAATGGAGTCTCACTTGGGGTTTATCAGAATAACCAAAATGCACTCACCCTCTATCGTGCACTAGATTTTGACGAGGAAATTCCTTTTACTTCATTTGATCTCGATTCAAAGGGTTAACGATGCTCAACTTGTTGGGGCGCATTACAACGCTCCGGGCAAAAACTGTGCTTGGTGCAAGCATTGTGTTTGCCATAGTCTCACTCCTCATCGGTAGTACTGCGATTGGTGGTTTAACGGGTGGCGGGTATCAAAACCCAGGAAGCGATTCGGCAAAAGTCTTTGACATACTCGAAGATGACTTCAAAGCTGAAGAGCCCCATCTCACTATCGCTGTGGGAATGAAGGACACCTCAAACGCGGTGAGTGATCCTGAAGTTCTCGAAAGTGTCACCAGAATCACTGAGAACATCACTGATGTGAAAGGTGTCAGCGAGGTCGTGTCGTTTTGGCAAGTTCCGCCCACACTCAAACCACAGTTTCAAAGTGGAGACGGTTCACTTGGTTTGATTTTCATCTACATCAATCCAGAATCACTAGATTTGAAGAATCAAATTGCTCGCGATGTAGATGAACTTATTCCGAATCAAGACGGCAATGTGGAGTATTACGTCGGTGGTGCAGGCGCAATCTATAACGCAATCAACGGACAAATCTCATCCGATATCTATAAAGCAGAACTCATCTCAATTCCGCTCACCATGATTTTGTTACTTTTCGTTTTCGGTGCACTCGTCGCTGCTGGTATGCCACTCATTGTTGGATTGACCTCAATTGCGATCTCTCTCTTTGGCCTTTGGATAGTGTCTCGATTTACTGAAGTGAGTGTATTTGCGCTGAACCTCATTACAGGTCTTGGACTTGGGCTGGGCATTGACTATTCACTCTTAATTGTCAATCGCTTCCGTGAAGAGCTCGCAAAAGGATTTCTTCCAAGCGAAGCAGTACGAAGAACTTTGAATACAGCCGGAAAAACAGTGGTGTACTCAGGTGTCACCGTTGCACTTACCTTGAGTTCAATGGTGCTTTTCCCACAGCCCTTCTTGCAATCTTTTGCATATGCAGGTGTGCTCGTGTGTCTCACGGCGGTTTTTGGTGCAATCGTCCCACTTGCAGCAACTCTCACTATTCTTGGCGAAAAAGTGAACTCTTTCAAAATCACACTCCGACCCAAGAAACGTCGGCCACTTGGCGAAGATCTCCAGATAAGCGAATTACCCAAAATCTCGCTTATCACATCGGTGAAGGATGCAGATCTCTACATTGAACAATTCATGGAAGATGTAGTCAACCAAAGTATTTTCAATGAGAAGTGTGAATGGATCATCATCAATGTGAATCCTGTGGGTAAAGACTTTGAAGAGGCTGTAATCAAGCGCTATCAAGAACAACATAGCAATATCACCTACGTACGATTAGCTGAAGACCCAGGCGTCTATGAAGTCTGGAATATGGCTATCAAACAATCATCCGGTGACTTCATCACAAACCTCAATTGTGATGATCGACGGGAAAGCCGCAATATTGAAAAATTGTCACGAGCCTTAGTGCAGAATCCTGATGTTTCAGTTGTGTACTCTGATTCCTACATCACGAAGAAACCCAATCTTCAAATGAAAGATGTGAAGCGCAGAGCGAAGCGATACCGATTTGAAGAATATTCATTTGACGCGCTTCTAAGAAGAAATCTTCCCCATAACAACCCAATGTGGAGGCGTTCGCTCCATAACAACTATGGGTATTTTTCAAATGACTTTAGTTCATCGGGTGATTGGGAATTTTGGCTCAGGGTGGCATCTCAGGGTGAAGAATTTATGAAGCACCCGGAAGTACTTGGTGTCTATTACAAGAACCCTCATGGGCTAAGTACGAATCCGCAACACGAGGAGGAAAAACTTCAGATCGAATCTGACATTCGAACTCGCTTTAGAGAAGCATTGATTGAAAAGACCATCCAAAATGAAATTGAAGCACGAGGCTTCTGGTCATCATTAGCCCAGATTGTGATGAAGCGACCATTCACAGTGGTTTCAATTACCACACTTGGACTCGTGGCACTACTTTCACTTGCAGTGAATACGAATTTCTCCCAAGTTGATGATCGAGTCCTTCCAAAAGACAATCAGACAGCAATTGCTGCTGAGGTTTTTCGTCAGAAATTCACAACAAACGAAACCTCACCAATAGAAATCATCGTGCCACAGAAACTTCAATATCAAGCACTTGCAACAGATATTTCGAATCTGAATCACATCGTACGAGTTGAAACTCCAGAAGGTGTGTATACCGATGGTGTTTTCACACCACTTCTTGAAAACTGGCCACCAGTGCTGAGCGAAACTGATGATTACTTCAGGTTAAGGGCAATCACCGATTTGTCATCTCGAACTTATGAAGCAAGCAAAGTGATTGAAAAGATTCGAGTACTCGATTCAGACGTACTTATCGGTGGTGCCGCTGCCGATTACACCGATTCACAAAATGGAATTACTGACAATATGGAGAGAGTGCTTCTATGGGTAGCACTTATGACATTTATTGTGCTCTTTTTATTCACTGGAAGTATTCTGTTACCAATCAAAGCGGTACTTTTGAATATCCTCAGTCTTGGAGCAACTCTTGGAGTCCTGACCTGGATTTTCGAATATGGGAACTTGATGTGGTTGACCGGGGATTACACAGTCACAGGAAGTCTTGATACATCAAGTATTGTGCTCGTGGCCATTGTGACGTTTGGCTTATCGATGGATTATGAACTTTTCTTGCTCTCTCGTATCAAAGAGGAGCACGATCACGGAAAAGACACCGCAACTGCCGTGAAAGTTGGATTACAGAAGTCTGGGAAAATCATTACCGCAGCAGCCTTGCTCCTAGCTGTTGTTTTTGCTGCATTTGTCACAAGTGGAGTGACAAATATGAAAATGCTTGGCTTTGGAATTGCGTTTGCGATTTTGCTTGATGCCACAGTTGTTCGAGGATTACTTGTTCCTGCATTTATGCGAATTGCTAATTCTTGGAATTGGTGGGCGCCAGCACCACTTCGACGATTACATCAACGCTTTGGACTGAAAGAGAGCTAAGACTCACGGCGGCTTAGTGCAAAAAGACTTGCGAGCACAAGAAAACCACCAAAGTACTGAAGCCCTGTCGGTAAACCAAGCCCCAAGGCTGCACCGATAGATATCCCTACCACTGGAATGATGTTGAGCCCAATCGCAGCATGGCGAGCGGGAACCACTCGACTTGCCTCTGCATACAACACAAATGGAATAGCAACACCGAAAATACCTGATCCAAGAGCTGAAAAGATGGTAAGCGAGGAATAATTTGAAAAAGCTCCCGCTTCAAACAAATTCGATGTTAACGGTAACGAAATAAGAATCAAAAGAAACGTAATAAACGTTTGTGCCCAAGTGAGATTAAACATATCGGTATCTGGAAATTTCAATGCATAGTACCGAATTGCAATTGAGTATCCAGCAGCACAAGTTGCGGCAAGTAGAAATGCAAGCGCTGATTCGATAGTGCCAAGACCTTCGTTTGTTGCACTCCATCCCACCAAGAGAGCACCAGAAAACCCAACAATGATTGCGAGGGTTTCAAACCCGGTAATTCGCTCCTTCAAAAACAACACACCAAAAACTGCAAGGAGTAATACTTCACTTGCCATAATGATGAGACCTGTCACTACTGTTCCTGTGACATAGCCGATATTGCCAAAAAGAAATGTCAACCCTGGCTGCAAGATCCCAAGAAGTGCTGCCCACTTCCAGGAAATTCTAAAATTCAGACCTCGCACAATCGCGAAAAGACTGAGTACTACCAACCCTGCACCAATTTCGGTGAGCAACATATGAGACACACTCATCTCACGAAGTGCAATGTCGGCGAGGGGATTTGCAGCACCCCACGAGCACATGGCAAGTGCCAACAAGATGTAGGAGCGGGTTTTCAGCACAGACGTAACCTACAGATTCAGACCTTCTAGACTTTCATTGTGAGATACAAAGCGGTGCTATTTGATATGGATGGAACCGTTGTCAATTCCAATGAGAATGTGATGAAAAGTTGGTATCGCCTTGCGAAGAACGCCAATCTTGACCCTGAAGCAATTCATTCAATCCACGGTATGCCCGCTCGAAGTTTCATCCCAATGCTCTTAGGTCCAGAACGTAAAGACGAAGCAGCACTTTGGATTTCTTGGCATCTTGAACAAGAATGTAATGATCTTGAAGGTGTGATTGCAGTTGAAGGGGCGAAAGAACTTCTTCGCTATCTCGATAGTATTGAAATTCCTTGGACCATCGTTACTTCCTGCGAACGACCACTTGCACTTGCCAGAATGAAATATGCAGGGATGCCAATTCCTGACACTTTAGTCAGTGTTGATGATGTGACTCGGGGAAAGCCAGATCCTGAACCATTCCTACTGGGAGCAGAACGTCTTCGTGTGAGTGCAAACGAATGCATCGCAGTGGAAGATGCGGTCTCAGGACTCACTGCAGCGGGACTTGCTGGCGCGTACACCATTGGGGTTGTTTCAACTCATACTCGAGATCAACTAGAAGTCGCTGATTTTGTGGCAGATTCACTTTCAGAAGTAGAACATCACATCAAGGAATTACTGCAATGAATCTGAAGCGACTCATTCGAACACCACTTGAGAAGATTTACATTAAACGACTGGAAAAACGAGTTGCCAGTTTCAAGCAACCGAAACACATTGCAGTCATCTTGGATGGCAATAGACGCTGGGCCGCATTACAAGGTGGTCCGACTTCACGAGGCCACCGAGTGGGTGCCGGCAAAATTGAGGAACTCCTTGATTGGTGCGAAAAACACAACGTCAAAGTTGTCACGTTGTGGTTGCTATCGACTGATAATTTGCAGCGTTCTGATTCAGAAGTGATTCCATTACTTGGAATTATTGAAAATGTTGCAAAAGAGCTTGCAGGCCAGAAGAAATGGAAATTACGTGCACTTGGTCACCTACCGCTCCTACCTGAACGAACACGACAAGTACTTGTCGGAGTAGAACGCGACACCGAAATCATTGACGGCATCACAGTGAATCTAGCGGTGGGGTACGGGGGTAGGCGAGAACTTCTTGATGCAGTGAAGTCACTTGTTGGCGAACTTGAATCGAGTCAGAGAGGTGAAATTGCAGATGCCATAACTCTCGAAGCGATTGAATCTCACCTCTACACAAGCGGGCAACCCGACCCTGATCTTGTGATCCGAACATCAGGAGAACAAAGGCTTTCTGGATTCTTAATGTGGCAGTCTGCGCATTCAGAATTTTGGTTTTGTGATGCCTACTGGCCCGACTTTCGCTACATCGATTTTCTGCGTGCCCTTAGAGATTACGGACTTCGTCAACGTCGATATGGCGCGTAATTATTTCGGCGTGTTTGCATCGTTCTGTATCCCTTTTGCCCTAGTCTCCTGCGCAGTAGTTATCGGAGGTGTTGATGGCCGAGGCAACGCCGAAACGTAAAGCCCGTCCAAAATCAACCAAACCTGCTCAAAAGAAAACCTATGTCCTTGACACTTCAGTTTTGCTCTCCGATCCGAATGCACTTTTCAGATTTGAAGAACACGATGTGGTCCTGCCAGTTGTCGTCTTGACAGAACTTGAAGCAAAAAGAACCCATCCAGAACTTGGCTACTTTGCACGCTCTGTACTTCGCTCACTCGATGATTTGCGCGTGAAACATGGCAGGCTCGATGCTCCGATTCCAATCGGAGACAATGGTGGCACCTTGCATGTGGAACTCAATCATTCAGATATGACTGCACTGCCCTCTGGCCTTCAACTTGCTGATAATGACACTCGAATTTTGGCAGTCGCTCGAAATCTTGCCAATGCGGGAAATGATGTTGTTGTAGTCAGCAAAGACTTGCCGATGCGTATCAAAGCATCGAGCGCTGGGCTTCAAGCGGAGGAGTATCGAGCTGAATTCGTGGTGAGTAGCGGATTCACTGGAATTGAAGAACTTCATCTCTCGGACGAAGTCATTGGAAAGTTGTATGAAAAAGGTTATGTGTCACTCAAAGAAGTTGCATCACTTCCTTGTAACACAGGTGTGATTATTTATGGTAATCGAAGTAGTGCTCTTGCACGTGTCACAAGTGACAAGAAAATTCAATTAGTCAGAGCAGATCGGGATGTCTTTGGAATACATGGACGAAGCGCTGAACAAAGAATCGCACTCGATTTTTTGATGGACCAAGACATTGGCATTGTTTCCCTCGGTGGAAAAGCGGGCACAGGTAAAAGTGCCTTAGCGCTCGCGGCTGGACTGGAGTCAGTCCTTGAAAAGCAACTACATTCAAAGGTGGTGGTCTTCCGTCCGCTCTATGCAGTTGGGGGACAGGAACTGGGATACCTTCCTGGTACAGAGGCAGAGAAAATGAATCCCTGGGGACAGGCAGTGTTCGACACTTTGGGTGCCATCACTTCCAAGAATGTTGTCAATGAGATTATTGAACAAGAATTGATTGAAGTGCTGCCACTGACACACATCCGGGGTCGATCTCTCCACGATGCGTTTGTGATAGTTGATGAGGCCCAGTCGCTTGAGCGTAATGTTTTACTGACGGTGCTCTCCCGAATCGGCAGGGACTCACGAGTCGTTCTCACCCACGATGTTGGGCAGCGCGATAATTTGCGCGTCGGCCGACACGATGGCGTGGTGGCTGTGGTCGAGAAGCTCAAAGGTCATCCACTCTTTGCTCACGTGACCCTCACGAGGTCTGAACGAAGTGAGATAGCTGCCCTTGTCACAGACATTTTGGACGATATTTCGCTCTAAGTCGCTGTGGTACCTAACACCCCATTTTGACCTTTTTGTCACGTTAATTGACCTAAAATTCACCAAATCTGGGGATAACTAAGGCGTTTCCAAGTTGCTATCCACAGTCAAGACTCGGGAAGGTACACCCGTGCTATCGAAGTTATGGGTATCCGTAATGGCCGCCCTTCTGGCCTTTGGACTTGCATTTTCAATGCAAGTCTCTGCCTCGGCAACGAGCCTCCCAGAGGAAGATGAAGAGGAAGTAGTCGTTGTCGTTCCAGAAGAAGAGGTTCAGCCAGAAGTCGTTTTAGAAGAACCCGAAGTTCAAACCCGGGTTTTCTCGGCTCGGTCCAAGGCCGCATTCTTAAAGGCACGAGAAGTATCTCCAAAGACGCACAAAGGTTTCTACCGAACAAGTGAATATGCCAAGTGGTACACCAAAGAGCACATCAAGCGGCGGTATGGCTGGGGAGTAGAACAGTTTCGATGCTTGACCTGGATCTGGGGTAAAGAATCCGCCTGGAATTTTCGCGCCAAAAGTCCATCTGGTCGATATCGCGGAATACCACAGCTCGATAAGCGAATCGTTTTCGCAAACCGAGTCGGAATTAATTTCTATATGGCAAACCCTGAGATCCAGATTCAACTTGGTGCCAAATACATTAAGTATCGCGACGGCTATGGGACACCGTGTAAAGCGAAGCGTCACAAAGAGCGTAAGGGTTGGTACTAAGAGAATACCTCTTACCCACACGCGATAGATTTACCTCCTACCCGGGAGCGACATCGTGGATCTCTATGAATACCAAGCAAAAGAATTGTTTGCCAAACATGGCGTACCTACCACACCTGGCACTGTAGTTGAATCAGTTCAAGATGCCCTAACAAGTTATCAGCAGATTGGTGGCAAAGTTGTCATCAAAGCCCAAGTGAAAACTGGTGGCAGAGGAAAAGCTGGTGGTGTGAAAGTTGCAGATAACGATACTGATGTCGGGGAAAAAGCGGGTGCAATATTAGGTCTTGATATCAAAGGCCACACTGTTAAGAAAGTTCTTATTACTGCGGCTTCCGAGATTGTTGAAGAGTATTACGTGTCATTCCTACTTGATCGTGCGAATCGAAGTTTTCTTGCGATGGCTTCAGTTGAAGGTGGCATGGACATTGAAGAGGTGGCTGCCACGAAGCCAGAGGCACTTGCGAAAATCCAGATTGATGCACTTCTCGGTTGCACACCTGAAAAAGCAGCAGAGATTGCAAGCGCTGCACGATTTCCAGAAGAGGTAAAACCCCAAGTCATCGAGATTCTCCAAAAACTCTGGCTCACTCTTGTCAATGAAGATGCAACATTGGTGGAAATTAATCCGCTCGCGAAACTAAGCGATGGTTCAGTTGTGGCACTCGATGGAAAAATGACACTGGACGATAACGCACGGTTTCGCCACCTGGACCACGAAGCATTAGTCGACA
Organism: Candidatus Nanopelagicales bacterium; assembly: GCA_049421205.1. Lineage (GTDB taxonomy): Bacteria > Actinomycetota > Actinomycetes > S36-B12 > UBA5976 > JAFMIT01. The sequence continues at coordinate 24,223 of JBMSMQ010000009.1, read as the reverse complement.
ACGCAAATACGGATCCCTTGGAACTTCGAGCACACGAACTTGATCTCAATTATGTGAAGTTATCAGGAGAAGTTGGTGTTATTGGTAACGGTGCTGGACTTGTGATGTCGACACTCGACGTTGTCGCGTACGCCGGTGAGGAATTTGGTGGTGTGAAACCTGCAAACTTCCTTGATATTGGTGGTGGAGCAAGTGCCGAGGTAATGGCGAATGGTCTTGACATCATCTTGCACGATCCGGAAGTGAAAAGTGTTTTCGTGAATGTTTTTGGTGGTATCACTGCCTGTGATGCGGTAGCAAATGGCATCCTCCAAGCTATTGAATTGTTGGAAGCAAAAGGTGAAAAGGTGACCAAACCATTGGTGTGTCGAATTGATGGAAACAACGCAGTCGAGGGACGAAAGATTCTTGATGAGTCTGGTATTTCAATCATCGAGCGAGTTGAAACTATGGATGAAGCAGCCCGACGAGTTGCAGAGGTGGCGCGCTAATGGCGATTTTTCTTGATGAGAATTCACGAGTCATTGTTCAGGGAATGACAGGCTCTGAAGGCACAAAGCACACCCGTCGAATGATTCAAAGTGGCACAAACATTGTTGGTGGCGTCACACCTGGTAAAGGTGGAACTGATGTCGATGGTATTCCAGTCTTCAACTCAGTCGCGGAAGCAAAAGCTGCCACGCAGGCGAATGTGAGTGTAGTTTTCGTGCCACCACGATTTGCAAAAGCTGCAGTGATAGAAGCCATTGATGCTGAAATTGAATTATGCGTCGTGATTACGGAAGGTATTCCAGTTCATGACACGGCAAGTTTCTATCAATACAGTGTCAATAAGAAAAAGACCAGAATCATTGGACCAAATTGTCCTGGAATCATTAGTCCTGGAAAATCAAATGCTGGTATCACTCCAGGAGATATCACTCGTCCTGGACGTATTGGTTTAGTGTCGAAGTCTGGAACTTTGACGTATCAAATGATGTATGAACTTCGCGATATTGGTTTTTCTACCGCAGTCGGTATCGGTGGAGATCCAATCGTTGGTACCACACATATTGATTGTCTTGCTGCGTTTGAGGCTGATCCTGAAACTGATGCCATTGTGATGATTGGTGAAATCGGTGGAGATGCTGAAGAACGAGCCGCTGCCTACATCGCGAAACACGTCACAAAACCTGTTGTTGGATATGTTGCGGGCTTTACTGCTCCTGAAGGAAAAACGATGGGTCACGCTGGTGCGATCGTTTCAGGATCTGCTGGAACTGCCCAAGCGAAAAAAGAAGCACTTGAGGCCGTTGGTGTGAAAGTTGGAAAAACTCCATCGGAAACCGCACGGCTAATGCGTGAAATTATGCAGAAACTCGGACAGTCTTAGGACTTGTGAAACGCCAAAAATCATCCCAACCATCTGAGATTATTTGGCCGATGCCACTTGCGGCAATCATTTCAAGTCTCTGGGCAAATCTCATTCTTGTGATTGTGTCACTCTTTGTTGCTAGTTTCATTTGGATTCTCACCGCTGAAAGTTCTTCCGAGTTCTCACTTGCGCTGAGTATCGGTGTTGCATTCACCTTGCTAAGCCAGTTTGTAACGTTGCAAATTGGTGCTCTCACATTCGGTCTTGCACCACTCTTTGTAAGTGTCTTTATTTTGTGGGTTTTGAAAATCGCATTTGTTCGAGCACTTCGAGGAAGTTCCATCACCCAGGCTCTCCATCTTCTGATGTTGAGTCTGACCTTTTCAATGACACATTCAGCATTCTGGTGGGTGGTATCACGTTTTCTTACGGGGGACATTGAAGTCGCCTCAGGTCAACTCATCATCGCTACATCACTAGTTGCATTCGTCTCAAGTCTCTGGGGTATGCGTAGCCATAAAGAGATTGACGAGGTTGAGGCCCAGTTCGAAACTTCAATTGAGCGAACAAGTAGACGAATCAAAGAGCGCTCTGCCAGAGACATCCTCGCCGATATCTATGCAACATTTCACCCTGACATTCGACTTGGTTTTCGACTTGGATTCAGACTAGTCAGTGCCCTCTTGATTTTCGGCTTCATCAATTTCATTGCGAACGCATTATTGAATATCAATTCAGTTCGCCAGGTTGCCGCGATTAGTGCGCACGATCTTGGATCTTGGATAGTGCTTATTGGACTCACGTTGATGTATGTGCCGAGTGTCATGTTGTGGATATATTCGCTTTCTCTTGGTGCTGGGTTCACCGTTGGAACCGGAAGTCTTATCAATCTTCACTCGCAAGCAGTTGGTCCGTTACCGAGTTTGCCGTTCTTAGGGTTTGTGCCATACGACCTTCCTGATTGGGTAGCAGTTTCATATCTGTTGGCATTTCTTGTGAGTGCGACAGTGTGTTTCTTCAATCTTCGTTCAGTTATCGTTGAAAGTTTCCGCCGCTTCTTTCTTGCTCTCTTATTGCAAGTACTTCTCTTAAATACGATCTTTTCATTCATTGCCTCTGGAGGTATTGGTTCGGGTCGATTTGAAGAAGTTGGTGTAAACCTCGTGTCACTTTTAATTTGGGGTGCCCTTTACACAGTTCTTGGACTCATCGGGGCGTTGGTACTCATTTCAAGGATGCGTGGACAAGAGAGCGTGGAAAAATAGGGACATGAGAATTCCACTTTCAGCAGCCACTGAAGCACTTCCGCTGATTGAAATTGGTGGTGCGCTTTTGTTGCTTGGGCTCGTGGCATATGGGGCAGCGAGAATTGGTGTGAGTGCTGTGCCATTTTTTCTCATCACAGGATTGGCTTTTGGTAATGGCGGTTTTGTAGAAATTCAGGTGAGTGAAGATTTCTTCAACATCGGTGCCCAAATTGGCGCTCTCCTCTTGCTGTTACTTCTCGGTCTTGAATATTCTGCGAGAGAAATTTCAACTGCACTCAAAGAACGATTACCTGCAGGACTTATCGATCTCCTGAACGCTATCCCAGGTGTGGTGCTTGCAATCATTCTTGGCTGGCCACTTGTTGGTGTGATTGCAATGGGCGGAATTACCTATGTCTCATCCTCCGGTATTGCTGCTCAGCTGATTCGCGATTCAGGTTGGGCGCGATCTGAAGTTGCACGGAGAACTATCAGTATTTTGGTGCTCGAAGATTTAATTCTTGCTCCCTATCTTCCACTAGTCACCGCCCTTGCACTCGGAATTGGAGTTGTTGGGGGAGCGATCTCGGTTGGTGTTGCAATTGCAATCACGGGCATAGTGTTACTTCTCGGTGTCAGAAATGAGCGCTTTTTCTCTCGTGTCCTCAATTCACGAGAACCGAATGCTCTCCTTCTGACTGTCTTTGGGCTTGCACTCTTTGCCGCTGGTGTTGCAACTCTTATTGGATTTTCAGGAGCAGTTGCTGCGTTCTTGGTGGGCCTTCTCTTAACGGGAGAAGTTGCAGAGGCTGTCAGGATTCGGTTAGCGCCACTTCGCGACTTATTTGCAGCTCTTTTCTTTCTTTTCTTCGGCCTTGCCACAAATCCACTCGACATTCTTTCAACCCTGCCGTATGTCATACCGCTTGTGGTATTTACTGTCATCACCAAATTCATCACTGGAAGATTCATTGGTAAAGGACTAAGTGATCCGATGAGTTGGCTAAGAATATCTGCGTTTTTAGTGCCACGTGGTGAGTTTTCAATTGTTATTGCCGGGCTGCTTGCTGGGCTTTCATTTTCTACCGAACTTCAAGCAATTACAGCCTCATATGTCATTTTGACTACAGTCGTCGGCTCATTTCTGGTATTACTCTTTCAAAGTCAACTTGCACGGCGCGCTTCATGAGTTTCAGGGTTGTAGTACTTGCATCCGGAACTGGGAGCCTTTTTGAATCCCTCGTACAACATCAAGGGTCATACCAAGTAGTTTCACTGATTACGGATAATCAGACCGCGGGTGCTCTGGAAATTGCGACGAAGCATCATGTTCATAGAGATATCTGTCAAGTAGATGATTACCATTCTCGAACCGAGTGGAATTTGACACTACTTCATCTCATTGAAAGCCAGAATCCAGATTTAGTGGTGAGTGCTGGCTTTATGAAAATTCTCGGTTCAGAGATTGTCGATGCTTTCAGTGGCAATCTCATCAATATTCACCCGTCGCTTTTACCAAAGTTTCCAGGTGCTCACGCTGTTCGAGATACTCTGAATGCGGGAGAGAAGAAAACTGGAACCACTGTTCATTATGTTGATAAAGGTGTGGACACAGGAGCGATTATTCGTCAGATTGAAGTTCCTATTTATGATGGAGATTCAGAAGAACGTCTCCACGAGCGGATAAAGGAAGTTGAAAGAACACTTATCGTCGAAGTTGTGAACGAGTTTGCAGATGGTGCAAAATGACTGAACTTCAAATAACATACTCAACAATTCATTCAGAAGATGAATTACAGACACGTGACATAGATTTTCTCGTGGAGCTCATCCACGATGCGATTTCCAGGAATAACTCTGTAGGGTTTTTACACACAACCACAAAATCGGAACTCATTGAGTTTTGGCAAAACGAAATCAAGGAACTTCAAACTGCGAACACATTTGTTATTGCTAGAGATGGGATACGGATTGTGGGACTTGTGATTCTCACACGAGAAACCAGGCCCAATGGAAGACACCGAGCGGAACTGAGAAAACTCATCGTTCATTCTGACTATCAGCGAAACGGTATTGCTCATACACTTGAACGGGCAGCAACTGATCTTGCTCGCGACTACGGTTTGAAATTACTGTATTTGGACTCGGCAACAGATTTTCTTGTGGAAAGAGTCTATGAATCGTGGGGCTGGCAAAAAGCTGGATCAATACCCGACTATTCTTCGAAACCTGATGGCACTCTTGAACCAACCACCTACTTCTTTAAGCACATCTAACATCCTGAAAGAAGGACAGAATGAGTGAGCGAAAAACCATACGACGGGCACTCATATCTGTTTCTAACAAAGATGGGTTGAGTGTTCTCGCACAGGCACTTCATGAACATGGGGTAGAGATTGTTTCTACAGGAAGTACTGCTGGAGTAATTGAATCTCTCGGAATTCCAGTTACATTCGTTGCAGATATCACAGGTTTTCCTGAAAGTCTCGATGGCAGAGTGAAGACACTGCATCCCGTCATTCATGCGGGACTCTTAGCTGATCTTGATAATCCAACGCATCAACAAGAGATTTCAGAACTCGGCATCAAAGTCTTTGATCTCGTTGTCGTGAATCTCTATCCATTCACCGAGACTGTTATGAGTGGAAGCGATAGTGAAACCTGTATTGAAAATATCGATATTGGCGGACCAGCGATGATTCGATCCGCTGCAAAAAACCACAAACACGTGGCTGTCATCGTTGAGCCCGATGACTACGGACGAATTCAGGAAGCACTCGCTCACGGAGGATTTTCACTTGAAGAACGACAGTCACTTGCTGCAAAAGCATTTACTCACACAGCCACCTACGATGTCCACGTTGCAAGTTGGATGGGAAATGTTGTCGCAGGGAAAGACAATCGAGAGGGATTTCCAACCTGGCTTGGTGCTACCTATAACCTCGTTGACATTCTTCGATATGGTGAAAATCCTCACCAAAAGGCAGCGCTTTATCAATCTGGGTTTGGAAATCCTCTATTAACAGGTGCTGAACTTCTGCAAGGGAAAGCAATGTCATTTAACAACTATGTAGACGCTGAGAGTGCTCTCAGAATTGCCTACGACTTCGACACCCCAACGATTGCCATAGTAAAACATGCAAATCCCAGCGGTATCGCAACAGCATCAACGCTTTGCGATGCATATCGAAAAGCACTTGCTTCAGATTCATTGAGTGCATTTGGGGGAGTGATTGCTGCCAATACTGAAATTGATAGTGAGACGGCAGCAGAGATAGTAAAACTCTTCACCGAGGTGGTAGTTGCAAGTTCCTTTAGTGATGAGGCACTTCAGATATTTCAAACGAAACCCAATATGCGCGTACTTAAAGTGAGTGGCGGATATCAATTTGGTCTAGAAATGAAACCAATATCGGGAGGCCTTTTACTTCAAAGCCAAGATACCACCCGATCGCTTGGGGATAACCCAGAAAACTGGAAGAAAGTTGCTGGAGAAGATCTCACGAAAGATGAATTTGAGGATCTCGTCTTTGCTTGGCGGGCAGTACGAGGTGTGAAAAGTAATGCGATTTTGATTGCGAAAAATCAGGCAACAGTAGGTATCGGTATGGGGCAGGTCAATCGAGTTGATGCAAGTTACCTAGCAGTCAAACGTGCCGGCGAAAAAGCGCTAGGTGCAGTTGCTGCATCTGATGCATTTTTCCCATTCCCTGATGGTTTAGAAATATTGATTTCAGCGGGTGTCAAAGCAGTTGTAGCACCAAGTGGAAGCCTCAAAGATGATGAGGTAATAAAGAGTGCGACCGCTGCTGGGATTACCTTCTATCACACGGATACGAGGCACTTCTTCCATTGAAGCCTCACTATTTCGCACAAATTCTTGCCATTCTTGCAGGTGCCATTACGGCATTGCAATCCCGAGTCAATGGTGAGTTATCCCTCTATACCAATAGTTCAAATCATGCAGCGCTCATTTCATTCACTACTGGTTTGATGATTCTGACAATCACAATGCTCTTTTCTGCTGATGTTCGCAGTGGCCTTCTCCGGGTGATAACTGCTGTGAAATCTCGAGAACTACCACTGTGGAAAGTCATCGGCGGCTCAATTGGTGGATTCTTTGTGGCAGTGCAGAGTGCAAGTGTTCCTGCGATGGGAGTTGCACTTTTCACAGTAGCTGTGGTTTCAGGTGGAGCACTTTCAAGTCTCATAGTCGATCGATACGGAATAAGTCCTTTCGGATATGCTGCAATTTCAACATCACGAATGCTTGCAAGTATTTTTGCTGTTATAGGAGTTGTCGTTGCAGTGAGTAATCGATTTGATGATGCAACATTTAATCCAGTATTACTAGGACTTGCATTCGTGGTAGGAGCTTTAGTGTCACTCCAACATGCACTCAATGGTCATGTCGGAAAAGTCAGCGATAACTTATTTGCAGCCACCTTTATTAACTTCTTTTTCGGCACATTGTTTTTACTCATCTTGAATCTGATTCAAAGTGTTCTTGAAGGTGCCGCATTTTCATTTCCCGAGGGAGAGCCCTGGTGGGCTCTCACCGGGGGAATTATCGGTGTGACATTTATCGTGAGTGCTGTTTTTATTATCAGTATTCTTGGGTCTGTTCGATTCATTATGGGAAATGTGGCGGGGCAGATTATGGGATCACTTCTACTCGATATTGTGATGCCGACCCGTGGAACAAGTCTCAGTATCTCACTCGTGATTGGTCTCTTCATTACCCTTTTTGCAGTTGTACTTGCCAATAGAAAAGTAGTGAGCACGAGATGAAACTTTGGCAGGTGTCACTTTCAGTGGTTGGAGTGTGGGTATTACTTTTCATTGGACAATATCGAATCGCTTCCTATGCCCTCGCACTCGTTTGTGCTGTGGTGCTATTTCGCCGCTACAAATCAAGAGATTTTGAGGTAAGAAGTCGTCGTTTTGATGCGATAGCACTTGCTGGACTTACTCTCGGTTTGTTCGTTTTTGGCTTCCTAGTTCCCTAAACCAGATTGAGTCCTGCTCGGTAGGCTAGGCCTCTGAGTTTGGGAGAAAAATGACGCGTCAAGGTAAAGTCTCTGTTATCGGAGCCGGTTTCTACGGCTCCACCACCGCACTTCGCTTAGCTGAATACGACATTCTTGAAACAGTAGTGCTGACAGATATTTTGGAAGGTAAACCAGAAGGTCTCGCACTCGACATTAACCAATCACGATCAATTGAAGGTTTTGAAACAAAAGTCGTTGGTCAAACCACAGGATTGAATGGTGAAGGCTATGAGGCTATTGCTGATTCAGATGTAGTGGTGATTACTGCTGGACTTCCGAGAAAGCCTGGTATGAGCCGAATGGATCTCATTGAAACCAACGCCAAGATTGTCAGAGGAGTTGCTTCGAATGTTTCGAAGTATGCGCCAGATGCTGTGGTGATTGTGGTTTCAAATCCGCTTGATGAAATGACAGCACTTACCCAAATTGCAACAGGCTTTGAATATAACCGAGTGATGGGTCAGGCTGGAATGCTTGATACTGCTCGCTTCACTCATTTTGTTGCCGAAAAACTAGGAGTTTTAGTAGGGGATGTGAAAACCCTCACGCTTGGATCACACGGCGACACGATGGTGCCAGTGCCATCTCGCTGCCTTGTCAAAGGTAAAGCGCTATCGGAACTTTTATCTGAATCGGACATCAACGACCTCGTTGATCGCACCCGCAATGGAGGTGCTGAAGTTGTGGCACTTTTGAAAACTGGTTCTGCCTACTTTGCACCTTCAGCTGCTGCTGCTCGGATGGCACGTGCTGTGATTCTTGATACCAAAGAAGTGATGCCAGTATGTGCATGGATGCAAGGTGAATATGGCATCAACGACGTCTACTTAGGTGTTGAAGCAGAAATTGGTAAGAACGGCGTGAACAAGGTCGTCGAAACAGCACTCACCGAATCAGAAAAACAAGCACTTTTAACTGCCGCCGAAGCAGTCCGTGAAAAACAAGCAGATGTGAAGGATCTCTAAGCATGAAGAAAATCAAAGTAGTAAATCCAGTCGTTGAACTTGATGGCGATGAAATGACTCGCATTATCTGGCAGTTCATCAAAGATCAATTGATTTTGCCATATCTCGATGTTGAACTTGAATACTATGACTTAGGCATTGAACATCGAGATGCAACTGATGATCAGGTAACTATTGATTCAGCAGAAGCCATCAAAAAATATGGTGTCGGTGTGAAGTGTGCAACGATTACACCTGATGAGGCTCGAGTTCAGGAATTTGGGCTCAAGAAAATGTGGAAATCACCAAATGGAACCATCCGAAACATTCTTGGTGGAGTCATTTTTCGCGAACCGATCATCATCTCCAATATTCCGCGGCTTGTGCCATCATGGACTAAACCAATCGTGGTAGGTCGTCACGCATTTGGAGATCAATATCGCGCAACGGATATCAAGGTTCCAAGTGCCGGCACATTGACGCTCACCTTCACGCCAACTGATGGCAGTGAACCTATCGAACTCAATGTCTTTGATTTTCCAGGTAGTGGAGTTGCGATGGCAATGTATAACTTGGATGAAAGTATTCGCGACTTTGCTCGCGCATCATTCCGCTATGGGCTTTCACGGAATTACCCCGTGTATTTATCAACAAAGAACACCATCTTGAAGGCCTATGATGGTCGTTTCAAAGATATTTTCGCGGAAGTATTTGATGCTGAATTCAAATCAGAGTTTGATAAAGCGGGTATCAGCTATGAGCACCGCTTGATTGATGACATGGTGGCTGCTGCATTGAAGTGGGAAGGTGGCTACGTCTGGGCCTGTAAGAACTATGACGGTGACGTGCAGTCTGACACGGTTGCACAAGGTTTTGGTTCTCTTGGTCTCATGACCTCTGTCCTCATGACTCCAGATGGCAGAACTGTTGAAGCAGAAGCAGCCCATGGCACAGTGACGCGACACTACCGACAGCATCAAGAAGGAAAGCCAACCTCAACAAATCCAATCGCATCAATTTTTGCGTGGACGGGCGGCCTTGCACATCGAGGGAAGCTCGATAACACACCTGAACTTATTAACTTTGCAAGAACCCTAGAGCGAGTGTGTGTGGAAACAGTTGAATCTGGAAAGATGACAAAAGATCTCGCAATCCTGATTGGACCAGATCAACCGTGGCAAACGACCCAAGACTTCCTTCAGAGTATTGATGAAAACCTCCAAAAGGCGATGCAGTAGGTAATGCTCTCGGTTATATCAGTTAATCTGAACGGAATTCGCGCTGCCCATAAAAATGGTGGTCTTGAATGGATCAAGAGTCTCGTCGATAGTGGACAAGCAGATATTGTCTGCTTCCAAGAGGTTCGCGCGAATGACGAACAATTTCTTGAAACCCTAGAAGCAGCAGGACTTCACAAACTCTCATCTGTGCATAGCCGAAGTGAGAAAAAGGGTCACGCTGGCGTCGCCATAGTTTCTACACTGCCGATACTTTCAAATACGAGTGGTATCGGAAGTTTCAAAAAACAGGGTCGCTGGATTGAAGCAGATTTCAAAACACCACTTGGCACACTAAAAGTCATCAATGTCTACGTTCACACAGGTGATGAAACAAGTGTAGAAAAACAAAGTGAGAAAGAGTCATTTCTAAAAGCGATGACGAAGACTATGAAGGAAATGGCAGCCGCGGCATCGAGTAAAAATCATTACCTTCTCGTTGGAGATTTAAATGTTGGCCATACTGAATTGGATATTAAAAACCACAAAGGCAATGTTGGTAAAGCCGGATTCCTAGAAACAGAACGAGCCTTCTTCGACACTTGGTTTGATGACTTGGCTTGGGTGGATTTAGGACGAACTTTTGCGGGAGAAGTGCCAGGCCCCTACACGTGGTGGTCTTGGCGTGGAAAAGCGTTCGATAATGATGCTGGTTGGCGAATTGACTACCAACTTGCCACGAAGCAACTTGCCGGGAAATTGACTCATTACCAGGTGCATCGAGCACCAAGTTATGACACTCGCTGGAGTGATCACGCCCCAATTCAGACGATTTTTTCCAAGTAGGATACGCACGTGGATGGTGGCGGCTTATGGCTCGAAATTGCTCTTGTCATTGGCTTTATTCTCATCAGTGGACTCTTTGCAGCAGCTGAAATAGCCCTTGTGTCACTTCGTGACTCACAAGTGCAGCAGTTGAGTACTCGAGGTCGACGTGGTCACGTCCTTCTGAGTCTTTCAAAAAACCCAACAAGATATCTTGCAACAATTCAGGTTGGAATCACCTTTACCTCGTTTATCTCTGCTGGTTTAGGTGCATCACGCCTTGCTCCGTTTCTTGAACCAACACTGAAAAATTTGGGACTTGGTGAAACTGCATCCCTGACTGTTTCATTTGTTCTTGTCACACTTGTTGTTGCATTTATATCTCTTGTGCTCGGTGAACTTGTACCGAAGCGAATTGCAATTGCTCGCGCAGAAAACCTCGCGATGCTCTTTGCAATTCCTATTGATGTTTTAGCAAAAGCCACAAAACCATTTATTTGGCTTCTCACAAGTTCAACCGCAATCGTATTACGAATTTTTGGCGTCGACCCCCATGCAAGTCGTGAACAGATGAGCGGTGAGGAGCTACGCGATATTGTGGCAAGTCACGAAGAGTTATCAGAAGATGAACGTGAACTCATCGATGAAGTATTTGAAGCGCAAGGTCGTGAACTTCGTGAAGTGATGCAACCAAGAACAGAAGTTGATTTCCTTGAAGGCGATATACCAGTATTCAAGGCAATGAAACTTGTGGTCGATAAACCTCATTCTCGCTACCCAGTGATTGGTGAAAGTCCTGACGACGTCTTGGGCTTTGTTCACATTCGAGATATTTTGAATCCAGCGATGAGTGAACGCTCTATTCGTTTATCTGAACTTGCCCGTGAAATTCCACGATATCCAGGCACCAAAGGTGTGATTCCGACGTTGTCAGATATGCGTAGAAATCGTGTTCACTTCGCATTGGTTGAAGATGAATACGGTGGAACTGCCGGCATTGTGACACTTGAGGATCTCGTTGAGGAACTGATTGGTGACATCAGCGATGAATATGATGTTCAAGAACATGAAGTGTTCACTGGTGAAATCATCATTGATGGTGGAATGAACCTTGAAGACTTCGCAGAAGAAATGGACATTGAACTCCCAGATGGCCCCTACGAAACAGTGGCTGGATTTGTGGTTGCAGAGGCTGGTGCATTACCTGAAGTCGGATTACAGGTGGAATTTGAGAATTTCCTCTTCACTATTTTAGAAGTTGAAAATAAGCGTGCAACCAAACTCAAACTTGAACGTCACTCAGCAACTGAACCAGAAGCATTGGCAGAATGACCTCGTGAGTAAACCAAGAGTCCTATCTGGAATTCAACCAACTGCTGATTCATTTCACCTTGGTAATTATCTTGGAGCCCTTCGTAATTGGGTGAGTATGCAAGCTGAGTTTGATTGCTATTACATGATTGCTGATATGCATGCCCTCACAGTCTCTCCAGATCCAAAAGATCTTGAACACAGAACCTTGGTGTCATTTGCTCAACTTGTAGCACTGGGTATTGATCCTGCCGACTCAACGATATTTGTGCAAAGTCAGGTCTCGGAACACGCAGAATTGATGTGGGTGCTCTCGTGCCTTACCGGATTTGGTGAAGCAAACCGAATGACCCAGTTCAAAGACAAGAGTGCAAAACAAGGAAATGACTCCACCAATGTTGGGCTCTTTACCTACCCAATTTTGCAAGCTTCAGACATATTGCTCTATCAACCAAAAGCAGTCCCAGTGGGTGAGGATCAACGTCAACACCTTGAACTCACGCGGGATCTCGCCCTTCGCTTCAATTCCCGCTACAAAGAAGTCTTCACTGTCCCGGAAGCCCATATTGTGAAAGCAACAGCCAAAATCACTGACCTACAAGAACCAACGGCGAAGATGAGTAAATCAAGCCCAACTGGCTGTTTGATGCTGCTTGATCCTCTGAAAACTATTGAAAAGAAGATTAAGTCCGCGGTGACTGATTCAGAAACCACGATTGCATTTGACCTTGAGAAGAAACCAGGAGTATCGAATTTACTTTCGATTCTTTCTGTGCTTTCTGGAAAGTCAGTTCCTGCTCTCGTAGGTGAATTTGACGGTCAGATGTATGGGGCATTGAAAACTCAAGTTGCTGAAGTTGTAGTCGCCTTTGCTGAGGATTTTCAGAATAAAGTCAATGCATTACTTTCAGATAAAGCAGAACTGTCACGCCTAATGACAGAAGGTTCAGAGCGTGCTGCAAAAGTTGCTGGCGATACTGTCAGTAAGGTTTATAACGCAGTTGGTTTTGTTAGCCGCGGAAAATAATTGCGCGCTTCACTTCTTGAATCGCTTTTGTGATTTGAATTCCACGTGGGCAGGCTTCGGTGCAGTTAAAAGTGGTGCGGCATCGCCACACGCCTTCTTTGTCATTCAAAATCTCTAAACGAGTTGATGCACCCTCATCACGGGAATCGAAAATAAATCGATGTGCATTGACGATGGCTGCTGGGCCAAAATATTGACCATCTGTCCAAAAGACTGGGCATGATGTGGTGCACGCAGCACACAAAATACATTTAGTGGTGTCATCAAAGCGGGCTCGTTCTTCAGGACTTTGAATCCGCTCTTTGGTTGGTTCCTGACCATTTGTCATCAAGAACGGCTTAATTTCACGATACGCCTTGAAGAACGGTTCCATATCAACCACTAAATCTTTTTCAAGCGGTAATCCCTTAATCGCCTCAACAGTTACTGGAGAAGAAGTATCAAGGTCTTTGACGAGCGTCTTACAGGCAAGACGATTCAAACCGTTGATACGCATTGCATCAGAACCGCAAATACCATGACCGCACGACCTGCGGAAGGTGAGTGTGCCATCGTGATCTGCTTTGATAGCATGAAGTCCATCGAGCACACGATCTGTTGGATAACAATCAACTGTGTAATCTTCCCAATGCGCATCAGTATCGGTTTCTGGGTTAAACCGGCGAATTCGAAATGTAACTGGAATCGTTTTCATTAGTACTTACGCTCCATCGGTTGATAGCGAGTAATCACAACAGGTTTGTAGTCAAGCTTCACACCATCTTCAGTGAGGTACGCCATCGTGTGTTTCATAAAGTTTTCATCATCGCGATTCGGGTAATCTTCCCGTGCATGTCCACCGCGAGTCTCTTTTCGGGCAAGTGCGCTGACGACTAGTGACTCAGCAAGATCAAGCAAGAAACCAAGTTCAACTGCTTCAAGCAGATCGGTGTTGTAGCGAAGTCCCTTATCTGAGATCGAGATTGACTTATAACGTTCCTTCAAACTTCGAACATCATCAAGTGCTTTCTGCAACGTCTCCCCAGTTCTATACACCTGAGCATTCATGTCCATTGTTTCTTGCATAGTTTTTCTGAGAATATGAACGCGCTCTGAGCCGGTGTTGTTTCTCAGTCCCTCGAGCATTGAGACGACGAATGCTTCTGGGTTTCCTGGAAGTTCAGGCCACTCGGCACTGATTGCATAGTCACTTGCAGCAATACCAGCGCGTCGTCCAAACACATTGATATCAAGAAGTGAATTGGTACCGAGACGATTCGCACCATGAACTGATACACAGGCAACTTCACCCGCGGCATAAAGACCAGGCACTACATCAGTGTTATTTCGAAGCACTCGAGTATCAATGTCAGTCGGCACCCCACCCATTGCATAGTGTGCTGTTGGAAACACTGGTACTAATTCAGTCACAGGATCCACACCTAAATAGGTGCGAGCAAACTCAGTGATATCTGGAAGTTTCGATTCAATTTGTTCTTTTGGAAGATGGGTGAGATCCAGATACACATAATCTTTATTTGGGCCCGCTCCTCGACCTTCTCGAACTTCTTGCACCATCGCTCGTGCAATCATGTCGCGAGGTGCAAGGTCCTTGATGGTTGGTGCATAGCGCTCCATAAAGCGCTCACCGCTCTCATTTCGCAAAATTCCACCCTCACCCCTGGCACCTTCAGTGAGGAGTACCCCAAGTCCCGCAAGACCGGTTGGATGGAATTGGTAGAACTCCATATCTTCAAGTGGGATACCGCGTCTGTAGACAACACCCATGCCATCACCTGTGAGGGTGTGAGCATTCGATGTGGTTTTAAAGACTTTTCCAAAGCCACCTGTTGCAAAGATGATTGCTTTTGCGTGAAAGACGTGCACTTTGCCACTTGCAAGTTCAACAGCAACAACACCAGCAGCTTTTTCGCCACTTGGATCCATCACGAGATCAAGTACATAATATTCATTGAAGAACTGAACATCTTGTTTAATACAGTTTTGATAGAGAGTCTGCAAAATCATATGGCCAGTGCGATCAGCGGCGTAGCAGGATCTGCGAACTGCTGCTTCTCCGTGATTACGGGTGTGACCACCAAATCGACGTTGGTCGATTTTGCCATCAGGAGTTCTGTTAAAGGGAAGTCCCATCTTTTCAAGATCAAGTACTGCATCAATTGCTTCTTTACACATAATCTCTGCTGCATCTTGATCAACCAGATAGTCGCCACCTTTAATGGTGTCGAAGGTGTGCCATTCCCAGTTGTCATCTTCAACATTTGCAAGTGCTGCACACATTCCACCTTGAGCGGCACCTGTGTGGCTGCGGGTTGGATAGAGCTTTGTTAAGACTGCAGTTTTTGCTTTCTGGCTTGACTCAAGCGCTGCACGCATACCAGCGCCACCAGCGCCCACGATGATGACATCGAATTTATGAATCTCAACCATTTAACCCTCGGATCCAATGTTTGGATCGAATGTGAAAATCACGTAGGTACCAAGAATGATGATGAAAATTGATCCCACATACAACAACGTGTGAAGGGTGAAGCGAGTTCCATTCTTCTCTGCGTAGTCATTGATCACTGTGCGAAGACCATTCGTACCGTGAAGCATCGCCAGCCAGAGTTGGAGTAAGTCCCACACTTGCCAGAAGGGACTTGCCCAGCGACCTGCGACGAATGCAAAGTTAATTCTTTGCACGCCACCATCGAGAATATTCATAATGAAGAGATGTCCAAGCACAAGACCAATAAGCAAAATGCCTGAGACACGCATAAAGACCCAGGAGATAAGTTCAAAGTTAGTTCGGCTCTTTCCACGACTGCGTGGTGCTTCAATTAAAGGAGTTGTCATAGTGAAACTCCAAACATCACTTCAATGGTGTGTTTCATCATGTAATAGGTGCCTGGAATCATCACAATCATCCAAAGTGCAACAATCGTCCACAACATCGCTCGTTGATACTTCGGACCCTTTGACCAGAAATCAATCAACACAATCCTCACACCATTGAGGGCATGAAAGAGCACTGCACCAACAAGTCCAACTTCCATCAAGTTCACAATCGGTGTTTTGTAGGTTTCAATTACTGCGTCATAGAGTGCGGGATCTACTCTGACAAGTGCAGTATCAAGTACGTGCACAAAGAGAAAGAGAAATACAGCGACGCCGGTAATGCGGTGTAATACCCACGACCACATTCCTTCTCGGCCTCGATACAAGGTGCCTGTGGACATTTATCTCTCCTCGATGAATAGGCAAAGCGTAATAGCGATACGCCTTCGGGGTAGTCCCTAGAAGCGTGAACTCGGACACCTTTGTTTAGGCTAGATGTGTGAAGGAAATAACTGACGCGATTTGGCAAGAACTCATTACCGAGGCCAAGCGTGTAATGATGTTGGCCTATGTTCCTTACTCCAAATACCCAGTAGGGGCAGCAGCCTTAACTGAATCGGGCGCGATTGTCAGCGGTTGTAATGTTGAAAATGCATCGTATGGGCTCACCCTCTGTGCGGAATGTGGGCTTGTATCTGCGCTCGCGATGCAAGGTGGGGGCAAAATCGTTGCATTTGCCTGTGTTGATGGGGAGGGTAATTCCCTCACTCCCTGTGGCAGGTGTCGGCAGCTTCTCTATGAACACGGTGGACCTGAGTTACTCATTTGGGATAACGGAACCATTCGCACGATGGCAGAAATCCTTCCAGGTGCCTTCGGTCCAGATTTCTTGAAGTAGGCGATATGGCACCACTTGGCATCATTGCAGGCACTGGGTTCTATTCACTTGCTACCTTAGAAAACGCCCACGACCACACTGTTGAAACGGCGTTCGGAACTGCAAAGTTCACCCAAGGCACCTGGCACGGAGTTGAAGTCATCTTTCTTACCCGCCACGGAAGTGGCCATTCAACACCACCACATCTTGTGAACTACCGAGCAAATATCAAAGCATTGAAAGATCTGGGTGCAGAGGATGTAGTTGCGATCAACGTGGTCGGTGGAGTAACTGAGGATCTCATTCCAGGATCCCTTCTTTGTCTGAGTGACTTTCTTGATTTTACGAAAACTCGTGCAGTGACATTTTTTGATGGAACGACACCTGAAGGTGTAGTTCATACCGATGTTATGGATGCTTACCATCCAGAAATTCGACGCCAACTTCTCTCAGCTGCGACGCGAGCGAATGTGAAGATGAAAGATGGCGGCGTGTATGCCTGTTTTGAGGGTCCTCGTTTTGAAACACCAGCCGAAATAAAAATGTGCCAAATCCTGGGAGCAGATGTTGTTGGAATGACAGGTGTACCAGAGGTCACACTTGCGAAAGAAATTGGTCTTCGATACGCAGCAATCTCACTTGTAGTGAATCCAGCCGCTGGGCTTGGCGATGAACCAATCTCTATGGAGGAACTGGGCCGCGTGCTTTCACTTGGTAGCAATGATGTCTTAAAAGTGCTTGAAGAATTCGTGAAAGAGTATCAATGACATCTATCTTGATTGAACATGTTGACTATCTCATCACGGTAAATGAACAAAATGAGATTCTTCGCAATGTCTCAGTACTCATTGTTGATGGAGTGATCACTGAGATTGGCGCTGATATACAAGTCAGTGCTGATGTAGAGCGAATTGATGGGAAACGAAAACTCCTAATGCCAGGACTCGTGAACCTTCACACTCACACACCAATGGGATTATTGCGAGGAGTTTCAGAAGATGTAGATCTTCAGGATTTCTTGAAAATCGTTTGGGCAGCAGAAGGTGCTGTGATGGATCCTGACACTGTGATGCTTGGATCTACTCACGCTGCAGTGGAGTCACTGCTTTCTGGAACAACGACTCAACTCGATATGTATTTTCACCACGAATCTGCACACCGTGGTGCAAGTAACGTTGGTATTCGTCATGTTGGTGGACCCACATTCTTAGATTTTCCAGGTCCTGATAACAAAACCTGGGACGAGCGACTAACCGAAGCAGATCGCTGGGAGAAGGTAAAGAACGATATTGGCGGACCAGCAATACCAACGGTGATGTGTCCACACGGCACCTACACCGTCTCTGAATCACACCTTAGTGATTTAGTCGCAATCACCAAGTCGTGGAGCAATCCGCTTATGACTGTTCACGTAAGTGAAAATGCTGCAGAAAACGAGGATGTGCTTTCTCGAATTGGAAAAACACCAACGAGAATTTTGGAAGATGCCGGAGCATTGAAAGGTGACTTCCCAATTGTTTTTGGACATGGCGTTCACTTAACGGATGACGACTTTTTATTTGCAGCAAAACCACATATCACGATTGCACATTGTCCTGGTTCCAATTTGAAATTGGCATCAGGTGCACTTCGATATCAGACCTATAGGGATGTGGGCATTCAACTTGGTATCGGTACTGATGGGTGCAGCACAAGTAATGATCTTGATATGTTCACAGCAATGCGTCTATCGGCAATGCTCGCAAAGCTCACATCTGCTTCGGCGCAAACTGCGCCATCAGTGGACATTATTCGGGCGGCTACCATCAATGGGGCAAAAGCACTTGGTATGGATAAGCACATCGGAAGTGTTGAAATTGGTAAATTTGCCGATCTCATTTTGATCGATCTTGATAAACCCCATCTTGCACCGATCTACGACATCAATGCATTAGTTCTCTATGCTGTCGGAAAAGGTGATGTGACAGATGTCATTGTCGATGGAAAAGTCCTTGTCAAAAATGGCGACATAGTGAATGTTGATACTGAGAAGTTACTTGCTGATGTTGAAGAAGTAGGTAATCGGGTCAGGAAAGCTATTGCATGAGTTTTAGTGAACTTGAATCCCTCAGTATGCAAGAAGTGAAATCACTTTTTGAGATGCAGCCAATTACAGATGAAGGTGCATTTTGGGCAGCAGGAACCCGCAACTCAGAGATGAATTCAATCCTGGCACTCATTACTTCGGAACCAGACGGATTTTCAGCAATACACAAACTCAATCTCACAGAAGGGTGGCAGTGGCTTGCTGGCGCTCCTCTTGAAATGCTGCAACTTCATCCTGGGAGAAGTGAGAAGATTCTTCTTGATCGGGAAAATTCTCAGGCACTTGTTGGAATTGGTATCTGGCAAGGAGCGAAGACTCTGGGTGAATGGACACTCATTTCCTGTTGGTGTGCTCCAGCCTTCGAATATGAACTTTTTGAACTTGGCAAGCGCGATGAACTTTGTGCTCTCTATCCAGAAGTAGCAGACTTGATTACTGAACTGACGAGAGTGAACTAGATGCGAAAATCAGTGTTGATTACAGGTGCTACCGGAACCCTTGGTAGAGCACTCTCACTTGAATTTGCGAAAACGCAGCACGATGTTGCGATGCAGTATCGAAGCGATTCAGGTATTGATCTTCTCGTTGAAGAAGTGAGATCCCAAGGTGTCAAAGGAATCTCAATTGAAGCAAACTTCGATTTTGAAGACATTGATGGGCTTTCAAAGAGTGTGACCCAGATTCTTGAGACTGAATTTGGTGGCCTTGATATTGCAGTGCTCAATGCATCGAGTCAAGAACTCACTGCTTGGAATGATTTAACTGCAGTTGACTGGGATGCAATGTATGTGAACTCGCTACGCCACACTGCAGTATTGCTCAAAACGCTTGCTGACTTTATGCAAACGAGATCTAACCCTGTGATTGTGATAGTGGGAAGTATTGAAGGAATACGACCAAATATCAATCACGCACCCTATGGAGTTTTCAAAGCAGCACTTCATCATCTTGTGACTGCCGCTGCATATCAACTTGGCAAAAAGAATATCCGCGTCGTTGGAGTGGCACCAGGGCTTATCAATCGTGAAGGACTGGAAACAGATTGGAAATCAGGTGTTGATAGTTACCGTGAACACACGGCCCTTCACCGACTTGTCGAAGCGAATGAAGTTGCGAAAGTAATCCGATTTTTAGCATCAGAGGATGCATCAGCAATCACAGGAGTTACACTCCCAGTTGATGCTGGATGGTCAGCACACCCAGGATGGTGAGATATGCACGCAGTTGAAGTTATCATTGCAAAACGAGATGGTCTTGAACTTTCTCGAGAACAAATTGAATGGGTAATTGACGCCTATACCAATGAGCGAATCCCTGATGAACAAATGGCATCGCTCTTGATGGCGATATTTTGGCGAGGGATGACACCAGTTGAACTTGATATCTGGACAAACGCAATGATTAATTCAGGTGAGCGGATTGATTTATCGAGTTTGTCGCGCCCAACTGTTGATAAACACTCCACTGGTGGAGTCGGTGACAAGATTTCATTGCCACTCTGTCCGCTTGTGGCCGCGTGTGGTGCTGCAGTGCCACAACTCTCAGGTCGAGGTCTTGGGATTACCGGAGGAACACTCGACAAAATGGAGTCCATTCCTGGCTGGAATATGAAACTATCAAATGATGCGATGGTTCGTCAGCTTGAAGAAATTGGGGTTGTGATTTGTGCAGCAGGAGACAAGTTGGCTCCTGCTGATAAGAAACTCTATGCACTTCGTGATGTAGTTGGCTGTATTGAGTCAATCCCACTGATCTCATCTTCAATTATGAGTAAAAAGATTGCAGAAGGAACAAAAGCACTAGTACTCGATGTAAAGGTGGGATCTGGTGCTTTTATGAAAGATGAAGCCCGAGCACGCGAACTTGCAACAACGATGGTGAGTATTGGAAATCTCGCAGGAGTAAAAACAGTTGCGCTGCTTACCCAGATGGACACACCACTTGGTTTTGCTGCCGGCAATGCACTTGAAGTCGAAGAATCTATCGAAGTACTTCAAGGAAAAGGACCCAGTGACATTCGAGAACTTACCTTGAGACTTGCAGAAGAAATGTTGGTACTTGCTGGAATTGATATTTCAAAATCAGAACACAATCCAGAAAAAGTTTTAGATTCAGGAAAAGCATTTGAAGTGTGGAAAAAAATGGTAGAAGCACAAGGTGGAAATCCAGATGCCAAATTACCAATTGCGAAACATCACGCACAGATTTTTGCTGAAACTTCAGGTGTCGTTACACGACTTGATGCATATGACATTGGAGTTGCTGCCTGGAAATTAGGAGCGGGACGCGCACGGAAAGAAGATGCAGTCTTCCCCGGGGCAGGCGTACGGTGGCATAAGAAAGAAGGAGACCAAGTAAATGCTGGAGATCTTCTTTTCGATATCTACACAGATGATGAGCACAAAGTTGCAGAAGCAAGTGAACATTGTGTTACTGCTGTGACTATTGGTACTGAAGTGGCCAATGTGCGTCCTTTGATTATCGACAAAATAACAGGCTGACAACGAAACGAAAAACTCACCACCACAGTGCATAAGTTGTGGGTTCATTTCGGTACTCTCTGCCTAGCCAAAAGGGAATGTCCGAAAAGACAAACTCTGGCGTTCAACCACATTTCCGATAAGGAAATTCGAGAGGAGTTACTCCCAAATGATTGCAAAGCGTTTACTCGCAATTGCAGCAGTTTCGATGCTCGCACTTGCAGCTTGCAGTAGCACTGAAGCCAATCCAGAAGATCGTTGCGCTGAAGCAGAGTTCTTGTGTGTTGGTCTTGTCACTGATACTGGCAAAGTTGATGATAAGTCATTCAACCAGTCAGCACATGAAGGTGCAAAGGCAGCAGCTGAAGAAGCAGGTGGTTTCTACAAGTATGTTGAAACACTCGACAGCAAAGATTATGCCGCAAACATTAAGCAGTTCACCGACAAGAGCTACGACGTCATCGTCACCGTTGGTTTCTTGATGGCAGAAGCAACAGTTACCGCTGCGAACGAAAATCCAAACACTCACTTCATTGGTGTGGATCAGTTCCAGGGTGAAACCATTGACAACCTCACCGGTTTGATCTTCCCAGAAGATCAGGCAGGTTATGCTGCAGGTTACCTCGCAGGTCTTATGACTGAAACCAACAAGTTGGGTCAGGTCTTGGGTCTAGAGATTCCTCCAGTGCAGATGTTTGCAAAGGGTTTCGAAGCAGGCGCCAAGGCAGCAAATGATGCTGTTGAAGTTACAACTGTTTACCATCCACCAGCAGACAACGGCTTCAACGATCCTGAATGGGGTGCCGCAGAAGCTGCGAAGCAACTCGCTCAGGGTGCTGACGTCATCTTCGGTGCAGGTGGTAACACTGGTAACGGTGCACTACTTGAAATCGCAAAGACTGAAGGTGCGGGATCAAGCCTCTTCTGCGTCGGTGTTGATACCGATCAGTGGAACACCCTCCCACAAGCACAGCCTTGCTTGATTACCTCAGCAATGAAACTCATCACTGACGGAACAAAGGGTCTTGTACTTGCAGTACAAGATGGTTCCATCTCTGGTGGTAACTTTGTTGGTAAGACCGGTCTTGCTGACTACCACGACTTCTCAACCGTGATTCCTGAAGATGTTCAGGCACGTGTTGCAGATATTGTTGCAGGTCTTGCAGACGGTTCAATCACGACTGGCGTTACCCTTTAATTAGGTAAGACGCAAGAGAGCGGGGCGCTTTAGAGCCCCGCTCTCACCACAATACGGGAGTCACAGATGAGTGAACAGGTAAAACCCACATCAGTTCTAGGGCGAGCATGGGATGTTGCTGTTCGCTATCAAGGTGTTGTCGTTCCAGTTGTTGCTCTCACTCTCGCATTTACTATCGGTGGCATATTGATTGCACTTCAAGGTGTCAATCCTTTCAATGCATATGAATCCCTTTTTCGAGCGGCTCTCTTTTCAGGTGACGGATTACTTCGCACCCTTCAAAAAGCCACACCATTAATCCTCACTGGTATGGCAGTATCCATTGCGCTTCGAGTAGGTCTATTCAACATCGGTGCTCAAGGCCAATTAATTTTTGGCGCACTTGCTGCCGCATACTTTGGTTACTCACTTGCAGGTTTACCTACCATCGTGATTCTGCCTGCTTCAATCGCGGCTGGCGTTTTGGCGGGAGCAATGTGGGCTTCAATCGCGGGACTTTTGAAAGCATATCGCGGAGTCCATGAAGTTATTTCAACAATTATGTTGAACTCCATTGCCTATGGTCTTATTGAATTTTTTATTTCTGGACCACTGCAAGAGCCAGATCAGGTGCTCCTTAGAACTCCTGCAGTGGCTGAAAATGCACGACTTGGAAACATTGGGTCAATTCCTGTGGCATTTATTGGAGCAGTGCTTTTAGCATTTCTCGTTGCTTGGATGCTCAATCGCACCACTACAGGTTTTCAGTTTAATACTGTAGGTAAGAACAAATTCGCAGCTCTCTACTCAGGTATGAAGATTTCGAGGCTTACTGTCCTAGCAATGGTCTTTTCAGGAGGACTTGCTGGTCTTGGTGGAGCAATAGAAACACTTGGCATCGTACATCGCTATGAATCTGGTTTCAACGTAGGACTTGGATTCGATGGAATCACGATTGCGTTGCTTGCGCGGGCAAATCCACTTGCAACAATTCCGGCAGCTCTTTTAGTTGCAATGCTCCGTGCAGGTTCTGCATCCTTGCAATTTGATACAGGTATCAAACCTGAAGTAGTCGATCTCTTACTTGCTATCACACTCTTGCTTGTCTCAATTCCCGTTCTTGCGAACATTTTGTTTAGAGACAGGGCCCAAAAACAAGATAATGTGACAAGCGGATGGGGTTCATAATGAATGCCATTCTCCGTTACATCATGAATCACAAACTTTCTTTTTTCACATCAGTTGTTGTGATTATCGGAATGTATTGGTTCTATTTTGTTGATGCTATTCGTGCGGAATCAATGCTTGGATTCGCCTGGCGCTACTCAATTCCACTCGTACTCGCTGCAATGGTGGGAATCATTGGTGAAAGAAGCGGTGTCGTGAACATTGGAATTGAAGGTCAAATGCTCACCAGTGCATTTATTGGATTCTTTGGTGCCGCTTATACAGGTTCACTCATCGCTGGAATGTTCCTCGGTGTTGGCACAGGTATCGTGATGGGTGCATTTCTTGCCTGGACCACTGTGAAATGGCAAATGGATCAAATCATCGCAGGTGTGGTGTTGAATATCGTTGCTGCCGGTATTACATCGTTTTACTACACCCAAGGACAATTACTGCCCACTTTGATGCCAAAGTGGTCAGTCCCGATATTGAGCGACATTCCTTTAATTGGTTCTGTGTTCTTTGAGCGCGGTTTCTTCGGCTTAGCAACACTTGTCTTTGTTGTTTTACTACAGATTATGCTCTTTAGAACGCGTTGGGGACTTCGCACACGTGCAATTGGTGAATATCCAAGTGCTGC
>JBMSMQ010000008.1:0-38804 GCA_049421205.1 Candidatus Nanopelagicales bacterium | reverse complement strand
CTCAAGAACTTCTCGGGCGAATGAATGCATCCATTCGGTTTTTTGTGTGGGGAGTAATGCCAATTGCTGCAGTGCTGAGTGGTCTGCTCGGCGAGACCATAGGAATCATTCCAACTATTTGGATTGGCTCAATCGGTGTTGTATTTGCAGCAACCTTCGTACTTTTCTCACCGCTCAGTCGAGAAAAATATCTGACGAGCCAAATCAAGTCTGTTGAGAACTAAACCAGGAATAGGTCTTTAAAAGACCATCCTTCAATTTTGTTAATGGCGTAAAGCCAAGATTTTGTAGTAATGAATTATCTAACAACTTTCGCTTCACACCATTTGGTTTATCTGTATTCCAGATCACTTCACCTTTGAACCCAATAGTGTCTTGAATGAGTGACGCAAGGTGCTGAATAGATACTTCTTCACCTGTGCCAATGTTGATTGGCTCTGAACTGTTGTATTTGTCTAATAGAAAGATGCACGCTTCTGCGAGATCATCGACATACATAAATTCTCTTAATGGTGATCCGTCTCCCCAAAGCTCAACTGTAGATTCTCCGTTGACTTTTGCGTTATGGAATTTGTGAACCATTGCAGGGATAACGTGGCTTGTATTTAAATCGAAGTTGTCGTTTGGTCCATAGAGGTTTGTTGGTAGAACTGAAATATAAGGGAGTCCATATTGTTCACGTATTGACTTCACCTGTTCAATACCTGCAAGTTTTGCCATCGCATACGCATGGTTTGTTTGTTCAAGTGCTCCTGTGAGGAGGTATTCCTCTTTCATTGGTTGTGGAGCGTTCGCAGGATAAATACAGGATGATCCAAGAAAGAGAAGTTTTGAAGTTCTAGTATGCGCTGCAGCATCAAGCGTATTGACTTGAATCTGAAGATTCTCAGATATGAATTCGGCTGGATAGGTGCTATTTGCTCCAATTCCACCGACACGAGCGGCTGCTAAAAATACAACATCAGGTTTATTGACGTTGAACCATTCAAATACTTCTCTACGATTCGTGAGGTCAAGGTCTTTTCGCGTGGGTGTGAGGAGGTTTTGAAATCCTTGATGTGCAAGTGTCCTAACGAGTGCACTACCAACGAGGCCAGTGGAACCAGCAACAAAGATTTTCTGGTCCTTCACCTAGTACTCCCAAAAAGTCGCTTGATACAGGTCTATTCTTACGCCTGAATTCGTGAATGGAGTGTAAGAGATGAGCAAAGTGGCCCTCATCACCGGTATCACAGGTCAGGATGGTTCATATCTCGCTGAACTCCTGCTTGAGAAGGGTTACACTGTTCACGGACTTGTCCGACGCTCTTCATCTATTAACACAGATCGCATCGACCATCTTCATAATAACCAAGATTTTCTCAATAAGCGATTCTTTCTTCATTTTTCAGATCTTTCAGATTCGTCGTCTCTCACACACATTATCGATACTGCGCAACCAGATGAAATCTATAACTTAGCGGCACAAAGCCATGTGAGGGTGTCATTTGATATGCCCTACTACACAGGTGAAATCACAGGACTTGGTGCAACCAGAATTCTCGAAGTGATTCGTGCAATCACGCCAGATACGAAGTTCTATCAAGCATCATCTTCAGAAATGTATGGGCAAGCACCTGCTCCCCAAAATGAAGAAACACCCTTTGTTCCGCGCTCTCCATATGGTGCAGCAAAACTTTATGCCCATTCAATGACAAGAAACTATCGAGAAGCCTACGGTCTATTTGCCATTAACGGCATTCTCTTTAATCATGAAAGTCCTCGTCGTGGGGAAACATTCGTAACAAGAAAAATTGCGCGAGGACTTGCTCGTATTAGTCAAGGACTTGATTCAACCATCAAACTTGGAAATCTTGATGCACAACGTGATTGGGGATATGCACCTGAATATGTTGAAGGTATGTGGAGGATGATGCAGTATTCAGAGCCAACAGATTTTGTGTTGGCCACAAATACTGCCTACTCGGTTCGAGACTTCCTTGATTTTTGTGCAAAGAAACTGAATCTTGATTGGCAGCAATATGTTGAGATTGATGATCGATATTTTCGCCCAAGTGAAATTGATGTATTAGTTGGGGATTATTCAAAAGCAGAGAAGCTTCTTGGATGGAAACCTCAAGTCCTCACACCTCAACTTGCAGAAATTATGGTTGATGCTGAACTAAAGGCTATTTCTTAATTGCTTTCAGTGAATAACTAGCAGCAAGTCGATTCGGTCTAGTTTTCAATTCCCACTCGTCAATTCCTTCAAGTCTCACAAATTCATCAGCAAGTGGATTAAATGGCACATTCCTATGCTCTTCAAAGAGCACTATTTCTAATCCTTCATCCCAAAGTGCATTGAAGATTTCACTAAGAGAATGATTAAAACTGATAGATCCTGGAGATGAAAGTGTTTCATCCCCTGTATAAGACTTTTCTTCTTCCATATAAATACCAGTTCCTTCAAAGTATTCATATTCCACTCGAATTGATCCATCTGGATAACTTTCACCAATACTCCAAAGCATCGGATGTCCTTCTCGAAGGAAGAGAAAGCCTCCTGGTTTCAAAAGCGATGACACCACTTTCGCCCAGGGTTTAATTTCAGGTAACCAACACAGTGCTCCAACACCGGTAAAAACGAAATCGAAGTTCTTCTCAATGCCTGCATCTTCAAGTGCTGTAATCGTGTCGTAGACATTCGATAATACATAAGGAATATCAGCACCTAGTTCTTTAGCAATATTTCGTGCTGCCTCAATTGACTTCTCTGAAAAATCAAGTCCCACCATATTCGCACCACGGCGAGTAAGTGAAACAGTATCTGTTCCGATATGGCACTGAAGATGTATTCCGCGAAGTCCTTTCACATCACCAATTCGAGGAATATCGAATCTCACTACATCTGAGATGGCATCAGGTTTGGATCTTAAGGTATTGATGTCATATCCTGTGAGATGTCCACTTACTCGGGAATCCCAATTAGCTTGATTCATCTCAACATAACCAGAGAAATCTTCCATATATGTCATAGGGAAAGTTTAAGTACTATCGTTTAAAGAGCGATCCAAGTACTGTAAAAATGAAATTTATGACTACAAAGAAAATCATTGCAATAAATCCAATCGGAATCAGGAATATTTCCCACCCAAAGAAAAACATAAGAAACCAATTTCCACCCATAAGTGAATAGAAAACTGTGTTCCACCAATCAACAATCCAGTCCAACATATGACCCCCCGAAACATCGACCAAACGACCTAATCTTTGAGACTCTTACGCAACAGCACTCGGTCTTCATTTGGTCCATCGTAATCCTTGAAATACTTGGCTAATAATGGTGCGACTTTCTCATCACTTGGCTCAACTGCGTAAAACTCAAGAGATTCATGAAATGCAAGTGAATCTTGATTGCTTGGTGACGTGACTGCTTCAACAAACTCACAGTTTCTGTTTTTAGCGACTTTGAAGAATTCAGCATAGAGACTCGAACCAATGTTTTTACCTCGATGTTCAGGATTAACCCCAATAAAATGAACATAAGCTTTACTTTGGTCGGACGCAGAAATAAACCCAACTAAAAATCCGATCGGAGTCTGAAATTGATCAAGCGCGACAAAGCTTGTATCTTGAAAGTGCTTGAACCAAAGTCGCGGCAACATTTGAACCATTTCCCGGCCACCCCACCAGGCATCGAGTTGATTGATAATGGTGTCGTAGTGATGTTCATCAATTGTTTCGATTCGAATCACACTAAAAGTGTATTCAAAACAAAAATCCCCGCACTTAGGCGGGGATTTTCACATGGTGGAGGCTAGGGGACTTGAACCCCTAACCCCCTGCTTGCAAAGCAGGTGCTCTACCAATTGAGCTAAGCCCCCATGGAACGTGGACAACTTTAGCGGAGGTCAAACTCGCCAGTTGCTTCGCGCCAGAGCGCTTCGGTTTCTCGTTGACCAACGATGGTTCGATAGACCCAATACGCTACGGCAACAAGAAGTGTGAATGAAAACAGTTTCTTCATTATTGCTCCTTGTCGGATTTTATCCGTGGGCCTAGGAGGACTTGAACCTCCGACCTCTTCCTTATCAGGGAAGCGCTCTAACCGCCTGAGCTATAGGCCCGAAATCGAGGCGGAAGGCTACCTCATTTCAGGCAATTGCCTTAAGTCACCCCTTATCGCCTTCAACATCCTCAGCCAACGTCACTTCAAGTCCTCGGGTTAATGGGACGGTCGCGTTATAGATATAGCCGAAGACTGCAAAGAGGGTAGTCGTTACCACAATCTCAAAAAGTCCAATAGCAAGGGATAGCAAGAAGACGACTGGGAATGAGAGGGTCTCTGTGAGACCTGCAGATCCACCTGTGAGATCTCCAAGTACTTGATCGATTGATTCAAAGACTCCCATTCCAGCAAGCACGATAAACATCAAGATGTTTGCTGTGAAAATCGTGACTGCAATTGAAACTGAAATCAAGAAACCTGTTCGAATCAGTGACCAGGTTTCAATCTTCACGATGCGAAGATTTGCTCTGATCTCATTCATTAGTTTCTTCCTCAATTTCAGTTTCATCAACTGCGCGAGCAATTCCGACAAGTGAATCTTCATCTTCCAAGTTCATGAGTTTCACACCCATAGTGTCTCTACCGGTTGGTCGAATATCAGATACTGAAGTTCTGATAACAACACCATTACTTGCTATAGCAAAGACTTGATCATCTTCATTGACGATGAGTGCTCCAACAAGTGAACCACGTTCTTCAACAAGTTTCATTGCCCTCACACCTTGAGTGCCGCGACCTTTCGGTGTCCACTCAGTAACTGCAGTTCGTTTTGCAAAACCACCATCAGTTGCAGTGAAAACAAAAGATCCCTCTTTCACAACATCCATTGACAACAAATAGTCATCGCCCTTGAAGCGAATACCAATCACACCAGAAGTTGCTCTACCCATTGGACGGAGTGTTGCGTTATCTGCATGGAAGCGAACACTGTTTCCTTTGCTGCTGACAAGGAGTAAATCATCTTTGTCACCAACGAGCTGTGCACTGATAAGTTCATCGTCTTCTTTGAGATTAATTGCAATCAACCCACCAGTTCGATTTGAGTTGTATTCCTGCAATGCAGTCTTCTTCACCATACCTTGTTTTGTTGCAAGTACAAGATATGGAGCTGAGTCATAGTCTTTGAGATCAAGAACTTGGGTGACTATTTCATCTCCACCAAGTGCAAGCACGTTTGCCACGTGGGTTCCACGTGCATCACGACCTGCTTCTGGTAGTTCATAGGCTTTTGCTCGAAATACCCGGCCTTTATTGGTAAAGAACAAAATCCAACTATGGGTCGTGGTGATAAAGAAGTGAGAAACGACGTCATCTTGACGAAGATTTGCACCCTTCACACCTCGTCCACCACGCTTTTGTTGGCGATATAACGCTGCATCTGTCCGCTTCACATAGCCGCCACTTGTGAGGGTGACGACGACATTTCGCTTCGCAATGAGATCTTCATGTCGCATATCACCTTCATCGGCTAAGAATTGGCTTCTGCGTTCATCTCCGTGTTTTGCGACAATGGCTTCTAATTCCTCTTTAATAATGGAACGTTGACGTGCATCACTCTTCAAAATGTCTTCGTAATCCAAAATCATTTTCATGAGTTCGTCGTATTCATTTTGAAGTTCTTGACGTTCTAGTGCTGCAAGTTTTCTCAGTTGCATGTCAAGAATTGCGCGTGCTTGTAATTCGTCAATGTCAAGTAGTTTCATCAATCCGCCCTGCGCTTCTTGGGCAGATGGGCTTTTGCGGATAAGCGCAATGACTTCTTCAATACGATCAATTGCTTTCAGAAGCCCAAGCAGGATATGTGCTCGCTCTTGAGCTTTTCTAAGACGATACTTTGTGCGACGTTGAATTACTTCAAGTTGGTGTGTGATCCAGTTTGAAACAAATGCATCAAGAGTGAGAGTTCGGGGCACACCATCAACAAGGGCCAACATGTTGGCACCGAAGTTATCTTGAAGTTGAGTGTGACGGTATAAGTTATTAAGTACTACCTTTGCAACTGCATCACGTTTCAGCACAATACAAAGTCGCATACCTGTTCGACCAGATGATTCATCGCGGAGTTCTGAAATACCTGTGATCTTTCCAGTGTTGACAAGTTCAGCGATACGTTCAGCCAAGTTATCTGGGTTTACTTGGTATGGAAGTTCAGTAACAACAAGTTGGGTTCGACCTCGTGAATCTTCTTCAACTTCAACTGCTGCTCGCATGGTGATCGAACCACGACCTGTGCGATAGGCATCTTCAATTCCTTTTCTACCAACAATGTATGCACCTGTTGGGAAATCTGGACCTTTGACTCTGTCCATAAGTGCTGCAAGTAATTCTTCGCGACTTGCATCAGGGTGAGCCAATGCCCACATCACACCTTCTGAAACTTCTCTGAGGTTATGTGGTGGAATGTTGGTTGCCATACCAACGGCGATACCAGCAGAGCCATTGACAAGAAGGTTTGGAAAACGCGCAGGGAGTACGAGGGGTTCTTCAGTGCGGCCGTCATAGTTCGGAGTGAAATCAACAGTTTCTTCATCAATGTCCCGAACCATTTCCATCGCGAGCTGAGCCATCCGACACTCGGTGTAACGCATCGCAGCAGCCGGATCATTACCAGGAGATCCGAAGTTTCCTTGACCTTGGACAAGTGGGTAGCGAAGTGACCAGGATTGAGCAAGACGTACAAGAGTGTCATAAATGGCACCATCACCATGAGGGTGATAGGTACCCATCACTTCACCAACAACACGGGCACACTTTGAATACCCTTTATCTGGTCGAAAACCACCGTCATACATCGCGTAAAGCACACGACGATGTACTGGTTTCAAACCATCGCGAACATCAGGTAACGCACGTGAAACGATAACGCTCATCGCATAATCGAGATAGGACCTACTCATCTCGACATTGATGTCAACAGGTTCTATACGACCGTGTTGAATGTCACCAGTATCAATGTTGTCAGTCACTTAGAGCCTTTCTAAATATCCAAGAATCGTACGTCACGAGCATTGTGTTGAATAAAGTTTCTTCTGCTCTCTACATCTTCACCCATCAACACACTGAAAAGATTGTCAGCTTGGGCTGCATCATCGAGTGTCACACGAAGAAGCACACGGTTTGCTGTATCCATTGTGGTGACACGGAGTTCTTCGTGATTCATTTCACCAAGACCTTTGTAGCGTTGCACTGCTTCATCCTTTGGAAGTTTCTTTCCAGCACTTGTGCCAGCCTCAATCAGGGCATCGCGTTCACGATCGGAATATGCGTATTGATATTCATCGCGACCCCATTTGATTTTGTAGAGTGGTGGTTGGGCCAAGAACACATGTCCGTTTTCGATCAGTGGTTTCATGAATCTGAAAAGAAGTGTGAGTAGCAAGGTGCGGATATGTTGTCCATCAACATCAGCATCCGCCATCAATACAACTTTGTGGTAGCGAAGTTTGTTGATATCGAAATCATCATGAACACCAGTACCAAGTGCACTGATAAGTGCTTGCACTTCATTGTTTTGAAGTACTTTATCGATACGTGCTTTTTCGACGTTCAAAATTTTTCCACGAATTGGCAAGATTGCCTGCGTACGTGGATCCCGTCCTTGTTTCGCAGAACCTCCAGCGGAATCACCTTCAACGACGAATAGTTCGCATTCTTCTGGGCTACTACTTGAACAATCTGCAAGTTTTCCAGGTAACCCACCGCCACCAAGGAGTCCTTTTCGGTTACGTGCCAAGTCACGGGCTTTTCGTGCAGCAATTCGTGCAGCGGCAGCATTCACACACTTTCTTGCAATTTCTTTACCTTCAGATGGGTTTGCTTGAAACCAGGCAGCAAGTTGATCATTCACAACTTTTTGGACGAAGGTTTTTGCTTCTGTGTTTCCAAGTTTTGTTTTCGTTTGACCTTCGAACTGTGGTTCACGAAGTTTCACACTGACAATTGCAGTGAGTCCTTCACGGACATCGTCTCCTGTGAGATTGGCATCTTTGTCTTTAAGAATTCCCCACTGCTCGCGTGCAAACTTATTGAGTAGTGATGTTAATGCTGTTCTGAATCCTTCTTCGTGAGTTCCACCTTCAATAGTGTTAATGGTGTTTGCGAAGGTATACACACTTTCGGTGTAGCTCACATTCCATTGAAGAGCAACATCAGCACTGATTCCTTTTTTATCATCTTCTGCAGAAAATGAAATAACTGATGGGTGTGATACACCTTTTGGTTGATTGATGTGAGTAACAAAATCTGCGATACCACCATCGTATTTGTAGACAACAGTGTGCGGATTTCCATTCACATCAACTGCTGACTCACGTTCATCCGAAATTGAAATGGTGAGACCTTTATTCAAAAATGCCATTTCTTGAAAACGACGTGCAAGAGTTGTGAAATCAAAAACAGTGGTTTCGAAAATTTTATCGTCTGGCCAAAAGGTCACTGTGGTTCCGGTGTCTGTTGATTTTCCAACCACTGCAAGTGGTGCATCTGGAACACCGTGTTTGTATGACTGTTCATACACTTGACCATCACGGCGAACTGAAACTTTCAATGTTGTTGATAGTGCATTAACGACAGTGACACCAACGCCATGTAATCCACCAGAGACTGCATATCCGCCGCCACCGAATTTTCCACCAGCGTGCAATACGGTCATAATGACTTCAACAGCTGGTTTCTTTTCAACTGGATGTTCATCAACTGGCATTCCACGACCATTATCAACAACCTGGAGTCCGCCATCTTTCAAGATCGTCACTTCAATGTTGGTGCAATAGCCTGCGAGTGCTTCATCAACTGAGTTGTCGACAACTTCGTACACCAAATGATGAAGTCCTCGCTCGCCGGTTGATCCGATATACATACCGGGGCGTTTACGAACAGCATCAAGTCCTTCAAGTACTTGGATGGCACTTGCGTCGTAGGTCATGAACCCTCTCTTACATAGAGAACAGGCCGCTTAGATTCCTTGGAAAGAAAGGGCGACCTGAAACAGGTGCTAATTCTACTGCCCGTTTGCACGCCTGAAAAGTGGCCTTTTAGCCAAGTGAGTGCACTTGGAATAGGTGCCTACTGCTGATGGGGTTAATTGAATACTGGCCTATTTCGCGGGCTAAATTGGCGAAATTGCCCTATCCGTAGGTATCTCTTGGGCCTCGTCCTGGGACTCGGCGTTTTCCATATATCCACGATGGTGCTTTTGGGCCGTTCACACTGAGGTTTTCAACGAATCCTTCCCCGAACTCATCCGTGATTTTTTGGACGATTTGGGCCGCTAAGAGCCGTAGTTGGGTAGCCCAGGCAGTTGAATCTGTGCGTAGATTGAGAGTTTTACTTTCTTCATTGAAGGCTTCGATGAAGACGTGTGCTGCAACTTCTGCACCGACCATATCGGGCCAGCGAGCATTGAGATTCGCAATCGCACTTGGGACTCCGAACTCTTCAGTTTCGATGAGATTCTGAAGAATCGCACCGAGTGGTTTTGGATCTCGTTCAGTTTGTGTATTTGTTCGTAGCGTTGGTTTCGTTGAGCCTGGCTTCACACCAGCTGCTTGAAGATAATTTCGAAGACGCTGAAAACGCATACTTGCGTTTTGAACGATTTCTTTGTGGCTTGGGATCTCATTCATCGTGCTGAACCTTACCTTTTTCAACCCGATATACGCTACCTGTTAGTTCATCTGGAACATCAGCAATGACTGCGGCGGTAATTAAAGTCTGCTCATTTCCTTTCACAAGTTCAACAAGTTTGTTCCGCCTGATCTCATCAAGTTCTGAAAAGACGTCATCAAGAATCAAAATAGGGTCACCCACATTAAGTGAAGATTTCAGAAGTGTGTAGTGAGACATTTTGAGTGAAAGTGCAGCTGACCAGGATTCACCTTGGCTTGCATAGCCTCGCATCGGTAACTCATCGAGGTATAGTCCTAATTCGTCGCGATGTGGACCGAAGAGACTTGTGCCACGTTCGATTTCTTGTTTTTGGTTTTCTTGCATCTTCTGGGTGAGAAGTAACTTGATATCTGTATCTTTCTGAAATGAAACATTCGGTTCGTACTGAATGTCAAAAGGTCCGCGATTGTTGCTGAGTTCATCATAGATATCTCGTGTAATGCCTCTGATCTTTTCTAC
The DNA here is from genome assembly GCA_049421205.1 of Candidatus Nanopelagicales bacterium. GTDB lineage: Bacteria > Actinomycetota > Actinomycetes > S36-B12 > UBA5976 > JAFMIT01. The sequence goes on along the minus strand of JBMSMQ010000008.1, from coordinate 28,630 downwards.
GTAGGCGGCTCTTTGTTTCATGAGATGTTCACCTGCTTCAGCAAGCATTTCACTCCAGGTGCTTAATGTTTCTAAATTATCGGCACTTGCACGAGTGTTCAAAGTTTTTAAGAGTGCATTTCGCTGTTTTAAAACTTTTTCATAGTCTGTTTTATAAGAGAGATAACTTGGTGTGAGATTCGCGATTGCCTCATCAAGAAATTTTCTCCGTGCAGATGGATCACCTTTCACTAGTTCAAGATCTTCTGGTGCAAAAATCACACTGAAAACAATTCCGAGAATCTCCCGAGTTCTCTTCACAGGTGAGCCATTGATTGTGGCTGTGTTCTTTCCCTCATTTTGAAGAGAGATAGACACATCAATACTTCGAACTTCATGTTCGATGGTGGCTGTTATTACCGCAGAAGATTCCCCTGCTTGAATAAGAGGTGTAACACCTGAAACCTTATGACTTTCAAGGTTTGTGAGATAACCGATTGCTTCAATAATATTTGTTTTACCCATACCGTTAGGGCCCACAAATATTGACACACCAGGTGAAAACTTCAGTGTGACATCATCGTACGATCTAAAGTTTCGTAACCCTAACGATGAAACATGCATTAGTTATAGAGTTTTGGCATTAACCAATACTTGTAGCCGTCTTCAATATCTTTTCCTGCCTCTTTCGCTGCAGTGAGTAATACTGGTTTTGACTTGTTGATAAAGGAAAGTTTTACCCACGGTGAATTCGTTGCAGTGAGACCTTCGGTAAATCGAAACGGATCGAAGCGAACTGCATCTTCAGTTTTTCCGGTGATAACAGCGTCGATTGTTTCGGTTGCAACACCACTTGATTGGCCGCGTGCGGTCAATATCACTTCATTGGTGCCAAGTTCCATTGAAACGAAGCTCTTATCGCGCTCTTCTAAAACGAGACGAACTCGGCGAAGTGCTGCTGCAAGAACATTGTTATCGATATATGCAGTGATTTCACCTGGTGCTGGGATGCTATCGCGATAACTTGGAAACTTTGCATTCAGCAACGTGGTTGCAATGGTTCTATTATTTCCAGAAAAACCAACAAGTGAATTTTCATTAGTTGCAGAAAGTGAAATGTTGACACTGTTGCAATCAGCAAGACCTTTAGCAATGTCATTAATTTTCATTGCTGGAATAAATGCCACCGCGTTTACATCGGTTATGGCGGGTGTCCATTCAACATCACGAAGCGCTAAACGGTAGCGGTCGGTTGCTGCAAGTGTGATGTGAGATTTTGTAAACTCAAAATGAATGCCACTTAGATTTGAAAGTGTGTCATTACTTGCAGCAGCGATAACAACTTGACTAATTGCAGTTGCGAGTTGACCACCGTTTATAGTTCCAAGTAGTCCTGGAACTTCGAGCATACGTGGAAAATCTCCAACGGTGACAAGTGGAATATCAAACGATGATTTACCACATTCAACTCGAAGTGATCCATCAACAACTGAAAGTCCAACCGCAGAAGAAGGAAGTGTTTTGGTGATTTCAGCGAGGAGTTTTCCAGGAACAATCACACTTCCTGGAACATCAACCGCTGCATCAGCTTCAGCTTGAGCACTGGTGTCGCGGTCATAGGCAACAAGTGTCAGCGTGCCGACACCTGCTTCGATACCGATGGTGTTGTTTCCACCTATACGTGAACTACTAAGTCCACGCATTGCCCACGCTACAGCGTCAGCAAGTTTGTCTCGCTCAATTCTTACTTTCATAACACTTCCTTTTCAGGCGGCTAATCGTGGCAGAGGTACCCCCAATAGTCATCTACGGGTTAGGGTAAATCGTCCGCGTCATCATCAAGAATGATTTCTTTGAGGACAATTCCCTCAGAGTCACGTTTTGCCCGCTCTTCCTTCATCGCAACATCCATCAGTTTGTAGGTGGTTTCGAAACCTTTGGCTGTTCCTGAATTCCGTGAGGTTTTCATACCAAGTTCTTCACCTTGCCAGGCCGCTTCTCGTGCTCCGATGAACTGAAAGTCCCAGGAATACACCTCTTTTTGGTGGCGGATCATTTCGCGAAGGCGCGCCAGTGAGTATTCGTGGCTGGCGTTTTCCATACCATCTGTCACGATAACGAAGATGACCTTTTCAGGACGATCCTCTTCTTTCATTTTCGAGAGGTCTTCTCCGGTTGAGACGATTTCTCGACCAACTGCGTCAAAGAGTGCCGTACTTCCGCGTGGAACTAGCTGATACGGAAGTGGTGTGTCAGCCATACGGCAATAGGTATCGAATTCGGTGTCGAATTCGAGCAGCGTGATTGAGAATTGTCCAGGCTCGGCAAACTGACTCTGAATCAGTTGTTCGATACCTTGGCTGGCCTCTCTGGCCATTGAGCTCATAGAGCCTGATCGGTCCACCACAAGTGTGAGGTGGGTGTAATACGGTTTGGTCATTCTTCCCCCTTGGTTCGAGCCAAGTATCAGGTATCAACCTGACATATGGCGTCCACAGGAAGTGGGGAGGATATGTGTGTATCTATTTTTCTTTATTAGTTTCGTAGTAGTAATAGGCGTTGTGGACAGTGTGGAAAAGTCACATTTATCCTATTTTTCGTGCGTAAATGGGTAAAAACGGATGTGGAAAACGACCCGCAAAATGTGGATAACTAGTGGATGGAATGTGGAGGAACTTCACCACGATAATTCCCCTTCCACACGCCACCTTAAATCCATCCACAACCTCGTGACGTATGGGAAGTATGTGAAAACTGTGACAGTAGTTATCCACAGGTAATACACAGGTGTGGAGAGGACAAAAGATACGATTCCGAGGTGATTCCACTACCAAAATCCGTCAAAGATCACTATTCGAAAAGTCCACTCACCCACCAACCAACAATGCTTGAAATGAGAGCTCGTATCTTAGAAATTGTTCCGGATGCTGAGGAAGTTGTGAGTTATGGAATGCCTGCGTTTAAAGTGAACGGAAATATTGTTGCTGGATTACTCGCAAATAAAACTTATGTTGGGTATTACCCATTTAGTGGAAGTGTCTTACCAAACTTTTCTCACGAGCTCTCAAAATATACAACAACAAAAAGTGCACTCCATATTCCGCTTGATCAACCATTACCTAAAGCACTGATTAAGAAACTCATCCGCGCTCGACTCTCAGAATGTCCGGTCGCAAAGGGAACACTAAAACTTTCGACGTATGAAAAGAAAGACACAGTGTGGAGAGAATTGAAAATTGCAGCACCAGCAAGAAGAGCACTGGTTAATAAAAAACTCTATTCACTTCAAGATCTAAAAAATGTAACAGAAGACGAATTACTTCAACTTCATGGATTTGGACCAAATGCGCTTCTCATCCTGAAAAAAGAAATGAAGAAGAAATCAATCCGATTTAACACTCCCTAAAATCTGGATGCGTTCCAGCCTGTAACCAAAGGTGAACAAACATATTAGCAAAATATGTTTCAGATTGTTTCATTCTAAAAAAATCGTCGATGGGATTAGAGTTTTCATTACGTGGCATCAAGCTTTCAATTTCAGTTACTGATAGTTGTAATCTTTCAAAAAGTAATCCAGCAAGCATTGCTCCGGATTCTTGATACTCTGCTGTATCTCTTCTATTTAGAACTTCGATGGTTGATTGATTGAAGTGTTTACATACAAGTCCAATTATGTCTTCCACATTTGGTTCATATTCAGGGATGTTTTGAAGTCGGATAGATTCATCACCTAACATATATAAAGTGTTATCAATAACGAGTTCTAATCTTTGATTCTTTGACGTGTTCATAAGGCAAATTTCCCTCATAAACCTGACATTTAGCGTGAGTGGCTCAATACCCTTTGGCGAAGCTCTGTGTATTCGTTGAAGTATTTCTTTTCATTTGAAATCAGGTTTTTTATCTTATCCCGAGCGTGCATCACTGTGGTGTGATCGCGATTTCCAAACGCCTTACCGATTTTTGGAAGGGAAAGAGATGTCAATTCATTACATAACGCCATCGCCATCTGGCGTGCTGTTACGAGTTGTTGATTTCGTGAAGTACCTGTGAGCTCTTCAATGGTGAAGCCGTAGAAGTTACCAATCACTTCCATAATCACAGACACACTCACTTCAGGTGTGACTTCTTCATCGACAAGGTCTCGAAGAATGAGTTCTGCCATGGCAAGGTCTGGAGTCTGGGCATTGAGATTTGCGTATGCAGTGACACGAATAAGTGCACCTTCAAGTTCACGAATATTTGTTGAAATCTTCGAAGCAATATATTCAAGAACCTCAACTGGCATACTGAGTCGTTCTTGCAATGTTTTCTTTCTCAAAATTGCGATACGAGTTTCCAAATCCGGTGGAGTGATATCAATCATAAATCCATGATTGAATCGAGATCTCATACGTGCTTCAAACCCAGGTAGTTCTTTCGGTGGAAGATCAGATGCAATCACAATCTGTTTGTTTGCGTTATAGAGCGTATTGAAGGTGTGGAAGAACTCTTCTTGAGTTTGAACTTTTCCACTCAAAAACTGAATGTCATCAACAAGTAGTACGTCTACTTGGCGATATTTTCTTTGAAATTCTGCAGCCTTATCATCACGGATTGCATTAATAAATTCATTGGTGAACTCTTCACTTGAAACATACCGGACACGGCTACCTCGATACAAACTTCTGGTGTAGTTACCAATTGCATGCAGTAGATGAGTTTTACCAAGTCCACTTGCTCCCCAGATAAAGAGTGGGTTGTAGGAGGTGCCTGGGTTTTCAGCAACAGCTTCAGCGGCACTCGCTGCGAGCGCCTTCACACCCTTCACATAGTTTTCAAAGGTGTATTTCGGGTTGAGCCGACTTTCGTCGTTGGGAAGGTCGATGAGTGGGGTTGGGGTCTGGGTGACAGAGTCAGCCATAATGTCAGTTTCGATGGGGTCAGCAGGCCCTATCTGGGGGTCAATTCGAAAAGCGAGCCCAATCGGTCTGCTAAAAGCCGTGCTTAAGGCCGCACAAATGCTTGCTTGATAACGAGATTCGATCACCCAGCGGGTCATATCGTTGGCAACCGCCAACAGGAGGGTGTCATCAATCAGGGCTACCGGGCGGCTCATATTGATGAAGGCCCTTTGGGAGCCTTCCACACTCTCAGTGGTGAGAGTCTGGTCAAGAACCTGAGCCCAAACCCCGCCTAATTCCTCATCGGATAGGGTGGTGGTCTGCGTGGTCTCCTCCACCTATCCTCCTAGCGCACAGTTCACTTTAGTCACACCATCCACAATAGTTTCCACAGGCTGTGGACGGCAGGGTGGCGCAATCTAGACCCTCTTGACCTGAAATGCAAGAGTTGTCCACAGGGTTCGGTTTGACCAATACCCTAGAAATGGCGTACCTTTCGCCCGCTCAACGAGGAGGAATTACGTGTCCAAGCGCACCTATCAGCCAAACAATCGGCGCCGAGCTAAGACTCATGGATTTCGCCTTCGTATGCGCACCCGCGCCGGTCGTGCAGTACTTTCAGCACGTCGCCGCAAGGGTCGCGCTCGTTTAGCTGTCTAAGTTATGCTGCCCAGATCGCAGCGACTTCATCGTTCTAAAGACATTCAATTTGCTATGCGCAAAGGTAAACGTGTGCCAACAAAAGCTGGTGTATTTTTCTTTCTACCAAGCCAATCACAAAGTCGTGGGTGTGCAATAACCCCTAAAAAAATAGGGAATTCAGTGATTCGACATAGAACTGCAAGAAGAGTTCGCGAAGCACTTCGGAATTTCTTTGTCACCCATCCAACATCATTTGATATTGTGGTGTTGACTCACTCAAAAGATTTAAGTGTGAGCGAATGGGAAGAAGCACTTCGAAAGGCTTCGATATGAAACGGCTTTACGAAGTGATCTGGGTGAACGGCATTGGGAAACTTTCAGCACTGCTTTTAATATTCCCGATCAGGATTTATCAAAAGACGCTTTCCCCCCTTCTAGGGGACGTTTGCCGATACCACCCAAGTTGTTCAAAATATGCCGTTGGTTCACTGCAAACACATGGACCCTTCAAAGGTCTAGTCTTGACTGTGTATCGGCTAGGTCGCTGCACACCTTTTACCAAAGGTGGGCTCGACCCAGTACCAGAAAGAGGCCACTGGAAACCTGCACTATATCCTGATGGTCGGGAGCAAACATGATTCGGAGAGAATGTGCTTGATTTTATTTTGAACCCACTTGAAGTGGCTGTTTCTTGGATTCTTGTTCAAGCACATACATTGCTATCGCTCATTATGAAGCCTGGTGCTGGAAACACTTGGGCACTTTCAATTGTCGCACTTGTGATTGTAATGCGTATTTTGTTGATTCCATTGTTTGTGAAGCAAATTAAGGCTCAACGAAATCTTCAACTCATTCAACCGCAATTAAAAGAAATTCAAGTGAAGTATGCGGGAGATAGAGAAAAACAGAGTCAAGAGTTAATGAAACTCTATAGTGAAACTGGAACAAATCCATTTTCATCATGTCTACCAATTCTGGCACAAGCTCCAATCTTTTTTGCTCTCTACACAGTACTTCAAGGTATTGCGAAACCATTTGCAGAAGGTGTTTTTACGTGGGATCAATACAAAGGTTTATTACTCGTAGCACATGAAGCTCGCGTATTTGATGTTCCACTCTATGCAACATTTTTGAATGCAGATGAAACTCCAAACCCTGATTCTACAAGGGTTTTTGCAGTTATTATGGTGATTTTGATGACTGTCACTATGTTTATTACACAACGACAATTGATCGTGAAAAATATTGCTGCTGATAATCCAATTGTTCAACAACAAAAAGTTTTACTCTATGTATTCCCTCTACTTTTTGCAGTCGGTGGTGTTGGTTTCCCAATCGGTGTGCTTGTCTATTGGTTAACAACAAATATTTGGTCAATGGGTCAACAGTTTTATGTGATTCGAAATAATCCATCACCTGGATCTCCAGCATATGCCGCGTGGGAAGAACGTAAACGCAAAAAGCAAATGAAAAAAGGTTTGATTTCACCGGAGAGTGAAACCGAAATACAAAATGAATCTGACACAACACAACGTGTGCAACCAAAACGAAAGCCACGTTCAAAACGAAAGAAGTAAGTAATGGAAAACCCATCACAAGATGAATTAGTTCGCGAAGGTGATATTGCTGCTGATTACCTTGAAGAGTTTTTGAATATCACCGGTATCAGTGGCGACATCGTTATGGATGTTGAAGGAGATCGTGCAATTGTTGCAATCGTTGACGGTGAACTTGAACAACTCGTCGGTAAACGCGGCGAAGTAATTGCTGCACTTCAAGATTTATCACGACTTGCTGTGACCCAGGTCACAGGAAATCGAAGCCGCTTAACGTTAGATGTCGATGGACATCGAGATAAGCGCCGGCAACAGCTTCACGATATGGGTCAAAAGGCTGTCGAGAAGGCAAAATCAACTGGCGAGCCTGTATCACTTCGTCCTATGAATGCGTATGAGCGCAAGATCGTCCACGATTCAATTGCTCTCGCTGGTGGAAAATCTGAATCACAAGGTGAAGAACCTAAGCGATTCATTGTTGTGTCTGCTGAATAACCAATGTCTGATGTTTCACATGAAACACTGTTGATTGAGCGATGGCCTAACGCTGCCGACAATCTACGATCATTTCACACGTTTCTCTGCACCGCTGGGGTAGAAAGAGGGCTCCTCGGCCCGCGTGAAATTCCTCGAATGTGGGCGCGGCACATAGCCAACTCAGTCGTTATTGAAGAATTGATCCCCCAAGGTGCCAGTGTGATTGATGTTGGATCAGGTGCTGGACTCCCAGGAATTCCCCTTGCAATTGTGCGACCTGACCTCAGAGTCACCTTACTTGAACCACTTGCTCGCCGGGTTTCATTCTTGGAAGAGGCCGTAACTGAGCTTGGAATTGGGAATCGAGTTGAGGTGCTTCGGGCTAGGGCTGAAGACGTAAAAGATAGGCAGTGGGATGTAGTGACTGGGCGAGCAGTTGCAAATCTCACGAAATTCCTCAAACTCACCTGGAAATTAGCCACTCCAAATGGTCAATTTCTCCCACTTAAGGGTGAGCAAGCCCAAGTAGAACTTGATGAGGCTCAAGGTTTCCTCACAAAGAAGGGTTTCAAAGGAGAAGTCCTCTCAGTGGGTCAAGAATTGATAGATCCACCTACCACCGTTATTCAAATTTCAAAAGGTTAGTGGCAGACTAGGCTCCTGAACAGGAGTCCAATGACTGAAGATGTTTCACGTGGAACAGAGTTCCCAACACCCCAAGAAACAAGAATAATTACCGTCGCCAATCAGAAAGGCGGAGTGGGAAAGACCACTTCCACAGTAAACCTAGCGGCTGCCTTAGCCAAATCCGGCCTTCAGGTATTAGTGATTGACCTTGATCCGCAAGGTAATGCCTCAACTGCTCTAGCTATCCCTCACCACAAAGGTGTCCCCGATATCTATGCGGTACTTGTTGGAGCAATGGCTATTGAAGAAGTAGTCCAGTCAGTTCCCCACACCCCGAACCTCTGGTGTGTGCCGGCAACTATCGATCTTGCAGGTGCTGAAACTGAGCTCGTTCCACTGATGTCTCGTGAGGGAGTGCTTGCCCGAGCGCTCAAAACCTACCTCGATGACCACGTGAAAAATACAGGTCGAAGGCTTGATTATGTGTTCATTGATTGCCCACCAAGTCTCGGTTTGCTCACAATTAATGCTTTTTCGGCAGCCAAAGAGGTGCTTGTTCCTATTCAGTGTGAGTACTACGCACTCGAGGGGCTGAGCCAATTAGGCAATATCGTCGATATGGTCAGGCTCAATGTGAATGGACAACTTCGAATCACCACAATGTTGATGACGATGTTTGACGGTAGAACTCGTCTTGCTCAAGATGTAGTTGATGATGTGAGGCGCAGATTCCCAGACCTCACGCTCAAAACCCTCATTCCACGCTCGGTGAGACTCTCAGAAGCACCAAGCCAAGATCAAACTGTGCTCAACTACGATCCAGATTCAGTTGGAGCTCTCGCCTACATTGCGGCAGCGAGTGAATTAGCTAATCGAGGCGCATATGTCAGCCAATAAGGCACGTGGATTAGGAAAAGGGCTCGACTCTCTCATTCCGAATGTGACGCAGGTCACAAATATTGTTGGAGTCGACGGCGCTGCTGTTTATGCTGAAATTCCCATCACCAACATCAAACCAAACCCAAAACAGCCACGATCTGTTTTTGATGAAGATGCACTCAATGAACTTGCATTTTCGATCAAAGAAATTGGTTTATTGCAACCTGTTGTTATCAGACCACTTGGTGATGGTTTTTATGAATTAGTTGCAGGTGAACGGCGTTGGCGTGCAAGTAAACAAGCCGGACTTACAGAAATTCCGGCAATCATCCGGCAAACTTCAGATGACACATTACTTCGCGATTCATTACTTGAAAACTTACATCGTGTGCAATTGAATGCACTTGAAGAAGCTGCTGCATATCAACAACTATTGAATGACTTTGGCTGCACACAAGATGAACTGTCGCAACGTATTGGACGATCACGTCCACAAATTTCAAACACCATTCGATTACTTCGATTGCCGTTGAATGTGCAACGCAGAGTTGCAGCTGGAGTGTTAAGTGCAGGTCATGCTCGCGCACTCTTAGCACTACCTGATGAATCAGCTATGGAAGCACTTGCAGCACGAATTGTTGCTGAAGGACTATCTGTTCGTCAGACAGAAGAAATTGTTGCACTAGGTGATGCGAAAACATCAACAAAATCGAAATCTTCAAAACAAAAGAAACCAACATCACCTGGGCTACTTGAAGTCGCTGAACGACTATCCGACAAGCTTGATACAAGAGTCAGCATCACAATGGCAAAGAGCAAAGGTGTCATAGCTATTGATTTTGCAACTGTTGGAGATCTTCAACGTATCGTAGACATTATTGATGGTAAGTAAAACTTACTTTAGGAATTCTCTACCACCAAGATATGGTTGTAGTGCTTTTGGAATTTTAACTGATCCATCTTTTTGCTGATGGGTCTCAAAGATTGCAGCAATCATTCGGGTGATAGCAACAAGTGTTCCATTGAGTGTTGCTACAGGTTCAGTTCCCTTGTCATTACGCATTCGTATCTTGAGCCTTCGGCTTTGGAAGGTTGTGCAATTTGAGGTACTTGTAAGTTCTCGGAAGCGCTCCTGGCTTGCGAACCACACTTCACAATCAAACTTACGGCTTGCTGATGAGCCTAAATCCCCAGTCGCTACATCAATCACTCGGTAATGCAGTTCCATTGCATCAAGGAACTCTTTTTCAAAGGACAATAACTTCTGATGCTCTTCTAGCGCGTTATCAGGGTGGCAAAAGGAAAACATTTCCACTTTGTCAAACCAGTGCACTCGAAAAATACCCTTCGTATCTTTTCCATGAGATCCAGCTTCACGTCTGAAACAAGGGGAGTAACCAACGTAACGTAGTGGTAGGTTTTTCGCATCGAGGATTTCATCCATATGTAATGCAGCAAGCGGAACTTCAGCAGTTCCTACTAAATACATATCATCTGCTTCGAGTCGGTACACATTTTCAGCAGCTTGACCGAGAAACCCAGTTCCCTCCATTGCATCAGGTTTCACAAGTGCTGGTGGAATCACTGGCATGAACCCATGTTTCGTCGCGAGTGCCATTGCAAAATTCACAAGTGCAAATTCAAGAAGTGCACCATCATTCTTCAAATAGTAGAAACGTGATCCTGAGACTTTCGCACCACGCTCGATGTCGATAGCACCGAGTGCCTCACCAATTTCAGCGTGATCTTTCACTTCAAAATCAAATGTTGGCTTTACTCCATGTTCTGAGATGACTTTGAAATCTGCTTCTCCACCAACAGGTGCATCAGGCTCAACAACATTGGAAAGAAGTTTGATGACGGCATCTAGTTTCTCGTCTGCTTCGCGTACAGCACTTTCAAGTACTGCCACCTGTTCTGATAACTCAGTAGCTTTCTTCATCAGTGATTCAAGTGCTTTACTTGCAGCTTCATCTCCCTGTTTGGCTTTACCTTGAAGTGGTCCAATTTCTTTTCCAAGACTTTTTTGTTCTGCCCGCACTTGTTCAAACTCTAAGACCGCTTGCCTTCGTGCAGCATCGGCTGCAAGCACCTCATCGACCAGATGTGGATTCTCCCCACGAGCCGTTTGGCTAGCCCGCACAACATCTGGCTCATTTCGAAGGAGGTTGAGGTCAATCACTCGCCTAGCCTAAACAGGCAATTCGGCACATTCTCTGCTCTGTGCCACAATTCGCCCTCGTTGGAGAGGTGCCAGAGCGGCCGAATGGGACGGTCTTGAAAACCGTTGAGGTGAAAGCCTCCGTGGGTTCAAATCCCACCCTCTCCGCCAAGCAACAACAGTGATCACTTGTAGTCTTCACGATTGTTGTCTGGAGGCTTCGCCTAGTCCGGTCTATGGCGCCGCACTGCTAATGCGGTTTGGGCCTTAAAGCCCATCGAGGGTTCAAATCCCTCAGCCTCCGCCAAACTGTTTCAACCATTGCTTCAATGCAGGACCAATGTCACTTCGTTCTAATGCCATTTCGATATTTGCTTGGATGTAGCCGAGCTTGTCACCTGTGTCATATCGCTTACCTTTGTAGATGAAACCAAAAACAGGTCCTGCAATTGATTCATCTTGCGATAGTTCTTTGAGGGCATCTGTCAGTTGAATTTCACCACCAGCTCCTGGTTTGGTGTTTTCAAGAACATCAAAGATTTCTGGTTTCAATACGTATCGCCCAATGATTGCTAAGTTTGAAGGAGCGGTACCAGATTTTGGTTTTTCTACGAGATTCTTGATACGCACTAATTGGGCATCACTTGTGGTTTCAACTTCAGCACATCCATAGAGGTGTATTTGATCTGGTTCAACTTCGATAAGTGCAATGATGGTGGCGTTATATTCACGATACGCATCAAGCATGTTTTTCAGAAGCTCATCTTTTGTATCCATCACATCATCACCAAGTAACACCACGAATGGTTCATTACTGACGTGCTGACGAGATTTCAAAACTGCATGACCAAGTCCAAGCGCATCACCTTGGCGAACATAGTGAATATTCGCAAGCGAGGTTGCTTTCATGACTTCACTGAGTCTGGTTTCATCTCCACGTGATTCGAGTAGATTCTCAACTTCAGTTGAACGATCAAAATGGTTTTCAAGAGCATTCTTGTTTCTGCCGGTAACAAAAAGCACATCAGTGAGTCCTGCATCAACTGCTTCCTCAACCACAAACTGAATCACTGGTCTATCAACAAGTGGAAGCATTTCTTTTGGCAGTGCTTTTGTTGCAGGAAGAAAACGTGTTCCCATTCCGCCAACTGGAATGACTGCTTTTGTTACCCAGGGAGTTTCACTCATTGTTCTTCCTTTGAACACTACGACCTAAAGCGTACAGATTCCAACCAGCATCTAACCAGCGTTTCACATCGAGAACATTCCGACCATCGATGATGAGCGGATTTTTAGCCATTTCTATTGCTTTTTGAGGCTCTATTGATGTGTATTCTGACCATTCTGTTGCAAGAATGACTGCATCACTTTCTTGAAATACATCAATGCTATTTTCCACGACAACGAATTCTGGGTAGCCCTTTTTCACACCCATCCCCGCTTTTGGATCATGAATTTGCACTTTAGCTCCACGTTCTTTCACAGAAAGTGCAATATGTAATGCAGGGGAGTCGCGAAGATCATCACTTTGTGGTTTGAATGCGGCTCCAAGTATTCCTATAGTTTTTCCTTTGAGGTCTCCAAGTTCATTTTCGAGAATTTCAATAACTCTCTCACGACGTCGCTGATTGATAGCATCGATATCTCGTAAGAAGTCAACAGCATCTTGAACGCCGAGTTCTTCGGCTCGTGCCATAAATGCACGGATGTCTTTCGGTAGACATCCTCCACCAAATCCAATCCCAGTTTTTAAGAACTTGTTTCCAATTCTTTCATCATATCCAATTGCTTCTGCAAGTTTCACGGTATCAGCACCTGTTACTTCAGCAATCTCTGCCATCGCGTTAATAAATGATATTTTGGTTGCTAAAAAAGAATTTGCGGCAACTTTGACAAGTTCACTGGTTTCAATATCCATTTCGATAAACGGTGAACCTGCATCAATAGCCGGTTGATACACAGTTCTCAATACGGCAAATGTTTCTGGATATTGACTACCAATGACAATTCGATCTGGGTGACGGGAATCTTCAAGTGCTGTTCCTTCACGTAAGAACTCTGGGTTCCAGGCAAGTGACACATCAAACCCTGCGATTTCATTGAGGAGTTGTTGAAGTTTTTCTGCTGTGCCAACTGGGACTGTTGATTTGCCGACAACAATTGCATTCTCTCTCACAACTGAAGCAACTTCCTTTGTTGCACCAAAGACAAAGTCAGTATTGGCTTTAAAACTGTTTGCTTCTTGTGGGGTGCCGACGCAGAGAAAATGCACATCAGCAGTTTTTGAGAAATCTGTGTGTGAAGGGGAAAAATGCAAACGGCCAGTAGCAAGTGCTTTTTCAAGTGCATCTTGGAGGCCTGGTTCAAAAAATGGAACTTTTCCCTGCTTCAAGGATTCGAGTTTTTGGGAATCTGGCTCAATTCCAAGTACTTCGTGCCCAAACTCCACCATCGCCACAGCGTGGGTGACGCCGAGATACCCAAGACCAATAACGGTAATCCTCAAGCCCATACCCGAAGCCTACTTACGATAAACTCCCCATCTATCCATACAAAAGGTGTGTGAATGGCTGACGTTCTGAAAGCCTTGGAAAACGAAGCAATCGAGATTTTCCGAGAGGCAGCTGTAGCCTTCCGTAAGCCCGTAATGCTCTATTCGATTGGTAAAGATTCCTCAGTTTTGCTCCATCTTGCCCGAAAAGCCTTTGCTCCAGGCAAGATTCCTTTCCCTCTTCTCCATATTGATACCACCTGGAAGTTCAAGGAAATGATCTCATTTCGAGATGAGACAGCAAAAGAACTCGATTTAGATCTCCTAGTACATACGAACCAAAATGGCGTGAAAGAGGGAGTTACCCCGTTCAATACATCTATCTCTGAATACACCCGAGTGATGAAGACAGTAGCGCTTCGCGAAGCACTCGATAAATATGGATTTGATGCAGCGTTTGGTGGCTCGCGCCGCGATGAGGAACGAAGCCGTGCGAAGGAACGAATTTTTAGTGTGAGGGAGCCAGGACATCGTTGGGATCCACGTCAACAACGTCCGGAGCTTTGGCGTACCTATAACCCACGTCTTGCACCAGATCAGACAATGCGAGTTTTTCCATTATCAGATTGGACTGAAGCAGATATCTGGATGTATATCTTGCAAGAGAACATCAACGTGAATCCTCTGTATTTTGCAAAAGAACGTCCAATTGTGTGGCGGGGAACTCAAATGATTATGGTGGACGATGAACGCTATCCACTGAATGTTGGTGAAAAACCTGAAATGCAGATGATTCGATTCCGAACACTCGGCTGTTATCCACTCACTGCTGCTGTTGAATCAACAGCGAGCACACTCACTGAAATTGTTGAAGAAGTACTTGATGTGAAAATCAGCGAACGAGCAACTCGCTTGATTGATGGCGAAAAAGAAGACTCAATGGAAAAGAAAAAGACCGAGGGGTACTTCTAATGTTGAAACCAATTGTTCGACTTGTTACCTGCGGTTCTGTTGATGATGGTAAGAGCACATTGATTGGTCGCTTACTTGTTCAAACTGACAGTGTTCCGCATGACACCGTAGAAACTGCAAAACAAGTAAGACGAAGTGGTTCCACCGTCAAAGTTGGTGACATTGATTTTAGTTTGCTGACTGATGGATTAGAAGCAGAACGCGAACAAGGTATTACCATTGATGTTGCCTATCGATCTATGAATCTATTAAATGGCAGACGCTTGATTATTGCTGATGCACCAGGCCATGAGCAATACACGAGAAATATGGCTGTGGCTGCATCTCGCGCAGATGTTGCACTTGTACTCGTTGATGCAGCACGCGGTATTCGAACTCAGACTCTTCGTCATCTCACTATCTGTTCACTGATGGGAGTAGAGAGAATCACTATTGTCATCAACAAACTCGATGCAGTGAATTATGACGAAAATATCTATAACCAAATCCAATCCGATTTGATGGATACCATCAATCGGCTTGGTATTGAAGATTACGCATTCATTCCAGTCAGTGCACTTGCTGGCGACAATGTTGTCGACAGAAGTGATGTGATGAGCTGGTATCAGGGACCTACCCTGCTTGAATTTATTCAAACGTGGGATAGCGCTGAAGCAAAACTCACCCACCCTCACATGGGTGTGCAGATGATCAACCGTGCAGAGAACTTCCGTGGGGTTGCAGGAACTGTGGTTGGTGGCACATTCAACATAGGTGATGACGTTGTTGTATTACCAATGAAGAAATCAGCAAAGATTTCTCGTATTGTGACATTTGATGGAGATCTGAAATCAGCAGATGATCAATCTGCTGTCACACTTGTACTAGAGCCAGATGTTGACGCATCACGTGGTGATATGGTTGAACTTGCAAACAATTATGTTCCACCATCAGATCGATTCACTGCGAATATGGTGTGGCTAGGTGAAGAGGACATGATTCATTCCCGTTCCTATTACCTCATCAGTGGTTCAACGCAAGTCCCTGCAATCGTCACTGCCATCCGTCACAAACTTGACATCAACAGTGGCGATAAAGAACCGGCACGAGTACTTCATATGAATGAAATTGGACAAGTAGAGATTGCAACAGATGCACCCATCTCACTTGATACTTATAAGAATTCACGAAATACTGGAAACTTCATTTTGGTAGATCGAAAAACGATGAACACTGTTGGTGCAGGAATGGTGATTCATGCACTTCGTAGATCTGCCAATGTTTCTGAGCATCACTACGAAGTTGATAAGTCTGCGCGTGCAAAGCAGAAAGCACAAAAAGCAAAAGTTCTTTGGTTTACAGGACTTTCAGGTTCAGGTAAATCAACAATTGCCAATGCACTTGAACAGCAACTCTTTGCAAATGGTCTCCACACCTACATTCTTGATGGTGACAATCTACGTCTTGGACTTAATAAGGATCTCGGATTTACCAAAGAAGACCGCGCTGAAAACGTTCGCCGAGTCTCTGAAGTTGCCAAAATCATGGTTGACGCTGGCTTAATTGTGCTCGTAGCACTCGTGAGCCCATTCAAAGAAGACCGAGACCAAGCTCGCACTCTTTTTGATGATGATGAATTTGTTGAAGTGTGGGTAAAGACCCCAGTTGAAGTTGCACAAGAAAGAGACCCGAAAGGTCTCTATAAGAAGGCAAAAAGTGGCGAGCTTCCCAATCTCACAGGTGTTGGACAGGAATATGAACCACCAACAAATGCGGAGATTGTGCTTGATGGAACTGCTGATATCCAAGAAAACGTGAAGAAACTCATCGAATTAGTGCTCTAATGAATCGACCCCCGAACCCAACCATTGCAGATTTGCGAGAAATCACGCAGCCACCACTGGTCACAGGGAGGGCAGCAGCAGAACATTGGGCTGGGAGTTTGTATTTACGAAAATTCTCTCCATATTTCACCAGGGTGTTTATCAAACTTGGCTTAAGTGCAAATGCGGTGACCTGGCTCATGATTGTAAGTGGATTTTCAGCTGCACTCATGGTGTTGATTCCAGGATATTCTGGATTATTGCTACCAGTGTTGTTTACACAACTACAAATGCTCATCGACTGCTGTGATGGTGAGGTTGCGAGGTGGAATCAAACATTTTCACCGCTTGGTACGTTTCTCGACAAATTGGGTCACTACATTGCTGAAGGTTCTATTGCTATTGCCCTTGGTTTAAAAGCTGCCGGCTACTCACTTGGTTCAACATCAACATTGCAATGGGAATACGCATTTCTTGGATCATTGCTTGCAGTTCTTATACTTTTTAATAAAGGAATGAATGACGCAGTGCATGTGGCCCGTGCTTTTTCTGGGCTTGAGAAATTACCAGACGTGAAAGGTATGAACTTATCAAATAAGTCACTTTTAAGAACGGTACGAAAGATTGTTTCCTTTTTCCCAGTGCACAGAATCTTTCACTCCATCGAGATGACTATTTACATCGCACTTCTTGGAGTAGTCGGCATACTCTTTGATATCGCTAATATCTTCCAACTTGGACTTATTGCAGCACTCATCATCGCTGCTCTATCAACGCCACTACATGTTGCAGCAATCATCACATCCAATAAATTGAAGGCCTAATGTCAGCAGATTTTGGATGTGTACTTCTCACTATGGGAAAACGTCCCGATGAATTACACAGGGCCCTCACATCACTTCTCAACCAACAACATGTCACTATGGATATTGTGATTGTGGGTAATGGTTATGACCCATCAATTGACTATAAAAATATCAAAACACTCTTTTTACAGGAAAATTTTGGTATTCCAGCTGGGCGTAATGCAGGAGTTGAAAAAGTAAGTGGAAACTATCTTTTCTTTCTTGATGATGACGTAGTATTAAAAGATCCACACTTTCTCTTCAAAAATAAGAAGCTTCTTGAAGAAGAACCCAAGATTGGTCTCATACAACCACGAGTCGACACACTCGATAAAAGCCCTTCACCTCGTCGCTGGATTCCCAGGTTAATGAAGGGAAAAGCCACACGAAGTTCGAAAGCAACAGCTCTCTGGGAAGGTGCAACAGTTATACGAACTGATGTATTCGAGAAAGCAGGTCGGTGGCCAGGTAACTTCTTTTACGCACACGAAGGTGTAGAGCTTTGCTGGCAAGTTTGGAATCAGGGATATGTTGCGTGGTACGCAGGTGATATCGCAGTTTCTCATCCAGCAATCCAACCAACGAGACATGAATACTTCTATCGACTGAACGCTCGAAATAGGGTGTGGCTCGCGAAACGCAACCTCCCTTTTCCATTTTCTTTCATCTATCCACTTACCCACGCTGTGATGAGCTTTTTCACTCTGCGAGGACGTGAAGCAAGAAAATCGTGGCGCGAAGGTTTTATGGAGGGTTTGAAAAGTGATGCTGGAAAAAATAGAAAACTAACCTTTCGTGCGATACGTGCTCTAACATTTGCACTTCGGCCACCAATCATCTAGGAGCATCTGTGAGTGATTTGATTGATACGACTGAAATGTTTTTGAAGGCAATTTATGAAATTAATGAAACCGGTGCACTTGCAATTCGCGCGAGACTTTCAGAACGACTTCATCAAGCACTACCAAGTGTTTCACAAACCGTCACTCGACTTGAACGAGAAGGACTTGTTACTTTAGATGATGCAAAACATGTCATCCTCACACAACAAGGTGAAGCACTTGCAATAGCAGTATTACGGAAACACCGATTAGCCGAACGACTACTTTTTGATGTGCTTGGATTTGACTGGGCCGACTGTCACGAAGAAGCGTGTCGTTGGGAACATGTGATTAGTGATGAAGCTGAAGTAAGAATTGCAAAACAAGTAAGCACCCTGAATCAAGATCCGTATGGAAACCCTATTCCAGGACTTGATGCACTTGGGCTTCGAGCAGAAACCCTGAAAGATAATCGGACAACTCTCATTAATGCTGTTGGTGATGCAACGTTGCATGTGGCGGCGATCGGTGAAACTGCGCAGGCGTTACCTGGATTCTTAGTTGAATTGAGTCAAGCCGGCATTCAAATTGAGAGTCAAATTACTGCTGAACTCACAAGCGGGAAATACGTCATTACCTCGGCACAAACGGGCCAGAAAGTTGAATTTTCAACTCAAGTTGCTGAGCAAATACTGGTCAAAATCTCAGCCTGATTCATCAAATTCGTATCTATTTCCCTGAGAGTCTTACACTCAGGTAGTGGCAAAAGCCCAACGACGTAGACCGGTGCGAGCTGTACTTACAGCCTACGCGATGGCAATAGGCATAGGGACACTTCTTCTAAGTCTTCCTGTGGCTAATCGATTAGGAATTCAAACTCCACTTGTGGATGCACTTTTTACTTCGACTTCTGCTGTCACAGTAACCGGACACACAGTTGTAGACACTGGAACACATTGGTCACCGTTTGGACTTGCTGCTATTGCGTTCTTAATACAACTTGGTGGACTTGGAATCGTTTCTCTAACCACATTTATGAGCTTTGTACTTGCTGGCAAAATCAATCTCTCTGCCCGTATTTCAACAATGGCGGAAATCAAAATTATTAGTACGTTGAGTATGCAGAAAGTCTTCTACCTCGTTATTGCACTTTATCTGATAACGGAACTTGTCGTAGCATTCTTTTTGACGGGTTGGTTCTACACTCAAACTGGTGAATCACTTCTAGTTTCATTTGGAAATGGAGTGTTCCATTCAATATCGGCATTCAATAATGCAGGATTCTCTACATTTCCAAATGGATTCATTGAGCATTCACATGATTTCTTTTTATTACTACCCATTTTTATTGCTGTAGTGATCGGGGGGCTTGGAATTCCCGTATTACTTGATATTCGCCAATACATTATTACGAAAGCAAGCGACGTAAAACGAAGATTCGTAATGTCACTTCATACGAGAATAACCTTGATAACAACCGTTCTACTTGGAGTCTTTGGCGCGATATTTATTGGCTCAGTTGAGTGGAGCAACCCCGGAACACTTGGTGGTCTCACATGGTGGGAAAAAATATTTAATTCAGTCTTTCTCTCTGCAAGTTCAAGAACTGCGGGCTTCAACACAATTGATATCAATGCAATGGATCCAGCTTCGTGGTACGGGATGGATATCTTGATGTTCATCGGTGGAGGTAGTGCATCAACCGCCGGTGGTATCAAAGTCACTACTTTCGCAATCTTGATGCTTATTGTTTATACGGAAATCCGCGGTGAAGCTGCAGTGAATGCAGGCAATAGGCGTTTACCTCGATCCATTCAACGACAAGCACTCACTATCGTGACGTTGAGCGCTTTTGTGATTTTTGCAGCGACGTGGCTTTTACTGTTGACGACAGACTATTCTCTTGATGTCGTACTGTTTGAGGTAATTTCTGCCGCCGCTACAACAGGACTGAGCACAGGAATGCCGGCTGAACTACACGAGGCTGGCAAAATTTTATTGAGTGCATTGATGTTTGCGGGTCGACTCGGCACAGTGGCTATTGCTGGTGCATTAGCCTTGCGTGCGACTCGGCGCCGATATGAACTACCGAAAGAGAGGCCATTAATTGGTTAGGAAAAAGACACTACAAGCCAATGTGTTAGTGGTAGGGCTTGGTCGATTCGGATCAGCATTAGCTCGCGAGTTGATGGATAGTGGAAGCGAAGTACTGGGCATTGACATGGATGAGCGTTTAGTTCAGATGATGTCAACGGAGTTAACACATTGTGTGAAAGCAGATGCAACCGATGAAACCACATTGCGAGAACTTGGTGCTGCTGAGTTTGATTGTGCTGTTGTTGCTATCGGTAATGATCTTGAGTCAAGCATCCTCACAACGTCGCTACTCCTACAACTTGGTGTGAAGCGAGTGTGGGCAAAAGCTAATTCAGATGCACACGGCAAAATTTTGAAGCAATTAGGTGTTCATCACGTAGTTTTCCCAGAAAAAGAAATGGGACAGCGTGTAGCACACATGGTAACTGGTGAATCACTTGAATATTTACCAATCGATGAAAATCTCGTGATGGCTAAAACTGATGTCGCTGAAGAATTTGCAGGGAAGACTCTGCAAGAAATTGGAATCCGTTCCACCTACGGTGTAACAGTTATGGCGATTTCTAGAAATGGTCAACCATATGAACCAGCAGTTCCTTCAACTGTACTTGAGGCTGGAAGTCAGATTCTCGTTGCAGGAGCAAAGAAACCACTTCAGGATTTCTGCCGCATCCAGTAACACGTTCACACAGAATTCCGTGTATCTGAGAGTAACAGCAATCGAGTGAGTAACTTGTGATTGCTACTATTGTGTGAATTGGTTCTGATCAAAATTCCAATTATGGGTATAGATGGAAGAGTCATCTTCACTGACTGCAATAACTCCCCAGTCATTTCCAAGTGAATCAATCCAATCAAAGGAAGCGAGTCCATCTGCGATTATTGCCGTTGCGTATGCATCGGCAAGCGCTGCACTTGGACCTGAAACTGTGGCTGATGAGAAATCATTCTGATTGTTGCGAGTGACAATGTGGTTACCTTTTTGATAATTACCAGAAGTGCAGAGTGCACCACTAGTTAAATCAAGAAATCCAATTGCAGTTTCAGAATCTCCAGGATTTTCAATCGCAATTCGCCAAGGTTCATTGTCAGTGATTGATGCGATATCGCCACCTGCATTAACGAATGCCTGTTTGATGTCGTAGCTCCTTAGAATCTCTACTACATAATCTGCGGCCCAACCTTTGACAAGCCCAATCGGGTCATAGATCTCATTTCGCCAGGCGTTAAATGCTCCATTTGTTTTCCATTGGGCAGCAACACAAAGACTCTCAACTATTTCAAATGCTTTCGCTGCTTCTATGGTGAAACCTTCGTTTACCAATGGAATGTAGTGCTTGAAGTGCTCAGACGGGTTGACTTCAATGACTCGAACTTCATCCTGTCGTGAAACTCGATTTAGATAACTATCAGATCTAAAGGGACTAAAGACAGTATCAACATCGTGAAGAAACTTGATAGATTCATTGACGAGTGACTGCCAGTGAACATCGCTGATTTCATCTTCAATTTGAATTGTAACGACTGTCGTCCAGACTGATTCGTTATGAATCCGGGTCATAACTGTTGAAGAACTGCTTCCAAAGACGTAACGAATGCAGTTGATGTTCCAGTAGCACCAGTTTTTGTGGCAACCTTTGCTGATTTCAGTTCCGCAACTGTCATTCCAATAAGTGGCTTTGCACTTGCTGAGTACGCTCGATTTGTATACTTTTGATGATCACCAGTTGGATATTCAGTCCAGAGAATGTCGTTGACTTTCCCACCTTTGATGACTACCTGTATTTTCAGGCTTCCAGACTTACGTTTTGTGCCACCATCGACATAATAAACATCAACTCGAGATCCATTGTAAGTTCCATCTTTACCACTTGAAGTTGGTGTTGGGGTAGGTGTTGGTGTTGGTGTCGGTGTTTTCGTCTTGGTAGGGGTAGGGGAAGGACTTGGAGTAGCTGTCTTTGAAGGTGTTGGAGATGGCGTAGGGGTCGCAGATTTTGTGGGTTCCGGTGTGTTACTCGATGAAGGACTTGGGGAGTTTGAAGAAGATGAAGGAGATGGACTACCACCATTATTGTTTTTGTTCTTATCTTTCTTTTTGTTCTTCTTCGAGGGTTCTGACGGACTACTCGTTGAACTGTTCTTATTCTTGTTTTTATTCTTATTCTTTTTAGTCTCTTCTGGTTGAGGAGTATTTGGTTGATTAGGTTCTTGAGTCTGCTCCAGAGAAGTATCAGATCCACCACTCAAGACTCCACCTGCGAACTCAACGACATCAACTTGTGGCTGGTACAAAAGAGCAGCACTTACACCTGCAACGGTTCCGACATTAACAATGATTGCGCGTAACATTTAAAACTCAAACTCCTCGGTATAGATATTTTTCTTGCTTAATCCCAAATGCAACAAGCTGTCCTTACTCGTATGAATAAGCCCCTTACTTGCACAAATGAAAACTTCGTATTCTTTGTAATCAGCGAGTGCGGTTACAGCTTTCTCTAACCACAACGGATTTTCAGTTCGTGAGCCAACAACAGTTATGAGTTCAATACCACGCTCAGCACATAAAGTCTTTAGTTCTTCGAGCAGAATGAGATCTGTTTCTTTGCTCACTCTCCAGAGCACAGTTCCTGTGATTCCTGCTGGAAGATCTTCAACCATTGCCTTTACTGGCGTGATACCTATACCACCTGCGATGAAGAGCACTTTGTTGCCGCGGAGACGCTCGATTGTGAAGATTCCGTATGGTCCTTCGATTTGCACAGGCGTACCAGCAGGCATTGTGGTAAGCCATGAACTGTGATCCCCGAGCTCTTTTATAGTGAAAACAAGTTCACCATTCTTTGGTGGAGCACTCAGTGAATATGGATGTGCTTCCCACCATTTGGTGTCTTCAAGAATTCTGATGTTGAAGTACTGGCCACCTTTAACCTTCTTCAGTTTACGGTTACGAGTCTTGAGATGTAGTGAAACTGTGTCGCTGTTTTCTCGTACAACCTTTGAAATACGTGGCTTATTTGAAAGAGAAAGCGCAATTGGCTTCCATACTCGATATCTCAGCAACAAGACAAAAACTGATGCGTAGTAGAAAATCCACCATTGCTTCAACAATGGATCATCACGAAACATCACACCACTTTCAATCTGGTGCATAAACGCCAAAGCAATACCAATATATGAGTAAAGATGGATAACCCACCAGGTCTCATATTTGAAAAGTTTTCGAATTCGATGATAGGAGGTGATTCCGATTCCAACCATGAAAACAAATCCAAGAGCGGCAGGAACCATCCAACGAGTGGTTACGGTGATATCCCAAAATGATTCCCACGTATTAAACGAGGTGTTTTCAGTTCGGGCGAAACTCAAGAGCACAACATGGGCTGCAATCAGGAACAATGAGTAGGGACCGATTTTTCGGTGCCAGAAAATCATCCGATCTTGACCAATTGCTCGCTCAACCCATGGAGCTCTTGATGCAAGAGCAATTGAGGTAAGAGCAATGGCTGTACCTACGAGTGCTGTTACTCGGGAAAGGTTCAAGGCAAAGGCTTCAGGCGAATACACCCAACTTGAAAGAGGTTGGGATGTAAAACCAAGTGCAACGGCAATACCAAATTGAATGCTGAAGAAAAGAAGCACAGGAAGTGACGAATCGACTCGCCGTTTACGGGCAGAGGCCACCACATCCGTCATTTTATGCTCAGCCAGTAATGTCATAGCGAAACTATTAACTATCAAGATTAAGGGAAGGTTAGAGCCCTGTGAAGATTGGCTCATTCAGCAATTTACCCACTATTTCTCTCACGAATTCCCAAATATTGGGTGGGAATCTCCACTTGATTACGGTCCGATAACAAATCCTCAGGGCATCGAATCTAAGCCCGATTTGAGCCTAAACTGCCCCGCTTAGGCGTCCCCGCCGATTCAGGAGATTGATATAGAGTGGCTGAACGTTCGGTCATAGTGTCCATACGAAACCTCAAAAAAAGTTTTGGCAATGTTGTTGCTGTTGACTCAGTGAATCTCGATATTTACGCAGGTGAGTTTCTTACCCTCTTAGGGCCATCTGGTTCTGGAAAAACAACAGTCTTACGAATGATTGCTGGATTTGAAATTCCAGATGGTGGATCTGTTCACCTCAACAATCAAGATATCACCAATTTGGCACCATACGAAAGAGACGTTAATACTGTCTTTCAGGATTACGCACTTTTTCCACACATGAACGTCATCACCAATATTGAATACGGTTTACGTGTTAAAGGTGTTGAGAAAGACCAGCGCCGTAAGCGTGCACTTCAGGCACTTGAACAGGTTCGACTTGGTGGATACCAAGATCGAAAACCACATCAACTCTCAGGTGGACAACGCCAACGTGTAGCACTCGCTCGCGCTCTTGTGAACCGACCATCTGTATTACTACTTGATGAACCACTTGGTGCACTTGACTTAAAGCTTCGTGAACAGATGCAAGTTGAACTCAAAGAATTACAGCGAGAAGTTGGCATCACATTCATCTTCGTCACACACGATCAAGAGGAAGCACTCACGATGAGTGACCGAATCGCTGTTTTCAATGAAGGGAAGATTCAGCAGCTTGATGTGCCATCAAAGATTTATGAACAACCAAGTAATGAATTTGTTGCCGGTTTCGTTGGAGTATCAAATCTCATCACGGGTGATGCGGCCCAAACAATTCTTGGAACATCTGGTATTTGGACTGTGAGACCAGAAAAAATCTTTCTCAATTCATACAGTGAAGGGCAAAGAAAAGCGGAAGGTGTCATTCGGGAGATTGAATATCTAGGTCCAACAACACGATTCGCAGTAGATCTCGATCAAGGTGTGCAATTAATGGCACTGAAACAAAATTCCAGCGAGTCAAGCAGTGACGTTGAATCTCTTCGAGGTTCACGCGTGGTGCTTTCATGGGATAAAAGAAGTGAATATCAGGTTCACGCATAGATTTCTAATGGAAATCCATTAGAACCCAATAGATGGTCTATTGGGAGTCACGAAAGTGACTAAAGGAGGAGAGAGTGCACATTTCTACCTTTAAAAAGCCATTTATCTTGCTTGCAGTTAGCGCATTGTTCCTTGCTGCTTGCTCAAGTGGCGAAACTGCGGATGGCAATGAAGCATACGCGGGGCCAGTTGGTGATACCACTGGAACCATCAACATTCTTGCATGGCCTGGATACGCAGAAGATGGATCAACGGATCCAAATGTTGACTGGGTAACCCCGTTTGAAACTGAAACAGGTTGCACAGTCAACGTAAAAACATATGGAACATCAGATGAAGCTGTGCAGTTGATGCAAGGTGGGGGATACGATGTTATCTCAGCTTCAGGCGATGCTTCACTACGTCTGATTTACGGTGGCGATCTGCAACCAGTAAATCTTGACTTGATTCCAAACTATGTTGATATCTTTGATAATCTCAAAGATCGCCCATGGAATACAGTCGATGGAAATAACTATGGTGTTCCACACGGTCGCGGTGCAAACGTACTTCAGTACACACTATCTGAATTTGACACAGCACCAACATCATGGGATGTTGTGTTTGAAGCAGACTCTCAAGCTGCTGGAAAAGTAACAGCATATGACTCAGCAATTTATATTGCTGATGCAGCTGTTTACTTAATGACACATAGTCCAGAACTTGGAATCACCGATCCATATGCACTTGATCAAACACAGTTTGATGCAGCACTTGCTTTGCTTGAACAGCAAAAGCCACTTGTTGCTGAATACTGGGCTGATTACACCAAGTACATCGGTGCTGTTCAAGCAGGAAGCATCACGGTTGGAACCTCGTGGCAAGTTATTGCCAATGTTCTTAACGGTGAGAGTGCAACTGTTGGAGCGGTAAAGCCTGTTGAAGGTTCAACTGGTTGGTCAGATACCTGGATGATTTCCAAAGATGCTGAAGCAATCGATTGTGCTTACAAGTGGTTGAACTGGATTATTACTCCAGAAATCAATGCACAAGCTGCTGAGTGGTTTGGTGAAGCACCAGCGAACTCAAAGGCATGTGCTTTGACTGCAAATCCAGATCACTGCACCCTATATCACGCTGAAGAAACT
The DNA here is from genome assembly GCA_049421205.1 of Candidatus Nanopelagicales bacterium. Classification (GTDB taxonomy): domain Bacteria; phylum Actinomycetota; class Actinomycetes; order S36-B12; family UBA5976; genus JAFMIT01. Next base: position 2,306 of record JBMSMQ010000008.1, on the reverse strand, counting down.
GACTACTGGTCAGATGTCTACTACTGGAAGACCCCAACCGAAACCTGCTTGGATGGACGCACTGATGTGACGTGCATTCCTTACTCCGAATGGGTCAAGGCCTGGTCGAGTTTCAGAAATCAGTAACTGAAAGCGAGGAAGATGGGGGTGTCCGAGACACCCCCATCTCTTACAAATGAGCATACTTTCTAACACACAACGCTTTTTGCATGAGCGCCCACGTTTCCGTGTCGCGCTCTTGTTGTTGTTACCACTTCTTTGGTTATTGGTGTTGTATGTCGGATCGCTCGCGATGCTCTTTATCACGTCAATCTGGAAGATTGATACCTTCACAAGTAAAGTGATTCGTGAATTCACTCTACAAAACTTTATTGACGTCTTCTCAGATCGCGCATACTTCAATGTAACAGTAAGAACTGTTGGTGTTGCGCTTGCTGTCACATTGATTTGTGCACTTATTGCAATTCCGATGGCATTCTTTATGGCTCGAATTGCTCGACCGAAACTTCGACCAATTCTTATTGCACTTGTTTTAACTCCACTCTGGGCGTCGTACTTAGTAAAGATTTATGCATGGCGAACAATGATGTCACCAGAAGGTGGATTCATTACTTGGTTGCTCGAACCTTTAGGACTGAATAGTCCGGGCTTTGGAATGGTAGCAGTAATTATTGGTCTCACGTATTTATGGCTTCCCTATATGGTGTTACCAATTTACGCGGGAATGGAAAAACTACCTGATTCAATCTTGGATGCTTCATCTGATTTAGGTGCAAAATCTGGTAGAACATTCAGACAAGTCGTTCTTCCAATGACACTACCATCAATCATCGCAGGTTCTATTTTTACTTTTTCTCTCAGTATGGGTGATTACATCACCGTGCAAATACTTGGTGGAACTTTTCAAATGCTTGGAAGTGTGGTGTACCAAAACTTTTCTCTCAATCTTCCATTTGCATCTGCTGTCGCTCTTATTCCAGTGATAGTAATGATCATTTACTTAACGCTGGTTCGAAAAACGGGAGCTCTGGATAACTTATGAGACTCTCCCGAACTGCAAAATTCGTGCTTACAAGCCTTATGGCTTTTGGTTTAGCTTTTATATATGTCCCGCTTGGGCTTGTGGTTCTAAACTCCTTTAACACAAACCAAGCGTTTGTTTGGCCTCCGACGGGGCTCACAACCAACTGGTGGCAAAAAGCATTTGTAAATACAGGAATACGAGATGCTGTGTCACTTTCCCTCTCAACTGCCATTTTTGCAACGGCAATTGCACTGATTCTTGGAAGTTTGGCGGCAGCTGCAATTGCTCGTTATAAGTTCTTCGGAAGAGATAGCATTTCTTTGCTCTTTGTTTTACCAATAGCACTTCCAGGTATTGTGACAGGTATTGCACTGAACAATGTATTCAATAGTTTCTTTGGTGGACTGACGCTGTATACAATCATTATTGGTCACGCGACTTTTTGCATCGTCGTGGTGTTCAACAATGTTGCAGCACGATACCGAAGACTTGGATCAAATTTCCAAGAGGCAAGTATGGATCTTGGTGCTAATCGCATCACCACATTCAGACTTGTCACATTTCCACTCATTCGAAACGCACTTGTTGCTGGTGGATTATTGGCATTCGGTTTGTCTTTTGACGAAATTATCGTTACGACCTTTACTAGCGGTGCAGGTCAAACCACGCTCCCAATATGGATTTTCCAGAACCTATTCCGACCAAATCAAGCCCCAATTGTGAACGTGGTAGCAGCGGCTCTTATTTTGATTTCAGTAGTTCCCATTTATTTGTCACAGAGATTAACTGCAGACGATAAATCATAAAACAATGGCTCCAACAAGGGAGAGTTGGAGCCATTGTGTATGGAGAGATTACGGAGTTACGCCTGTTTCTGAATAGTCTTCTACTTCATAGTCGAAATCATCATCGACTTCTGTCCCGTATTCATTGTGGTGCATTCCCTTAGGACCATGTCCAAAAGGTTCTATGGGAAGCGGGTTATTGACCATTTCAGTGATCTTTGTTGTTGCTTCTGCTACTAGCGCATCAATGAGTTCTTGGGCGGATTTACCCTGGGCTACGGCTACTTCAGCTAATGTTTTTCCAGCTTGAAGTTCAGTCATAAGTTCCTCTTCAGTCAGACCAAGAAACTCAGCAGCAGATGCCAAGTGATGAGGTCCACGATGACCCATGGGTGAATCTACGGTGGTTGATGAAGTAATTGGCGCTTGAGTATTTGATGATGAATCATCAGCAAATGCCACGGAATTACCAAGTGCGATGGCACCGATGATGCCAA
>JBMSMQ010000007.1:0-41738 GCA_049421205.1 Candidatus Nanopelagicales bacterium | reverse complement strand
TGACAACGAAATACCACAGCGCTTCACTTGTATTTGGAAGCAGGCTCAAAAACTGGGTGAGTGTGCTTGCAAGAAGTGAACCTAAGATGCCAATCAAAAGACTCATCCCAACAATCATCAGTCGGTGTCCTTTTGCACGTGAAAGAGTTGCTCTCACTGCTTGAATTCCACCAAGGCCTAAATCGAATACCACTGGAGTCAAGAGAATAATTCCAATTCCGAACCAAATCGAAAACACGAATGCAGTCAGTAGCAATAAGACACCAAGCGCGACTTGGTTTGTTATGAACGCCACGAGCATCGGCGCATACATCACAATCAAAATCAAGGTTACCGCGAGATTCGCGGTAATGAGCTTGACCCAGGGAATACTCTGCACATTTGCCGCATACCGGTTGTGATTCATCGCTCGCTTAGTTGAAAGCCCAACAATGATGAGTTGTCCAAAGACAAGTGCTGGAAGTATCCAGCCGACAAGAGAGAAGACTTCGAGTACTACTTGAAGCAGGGCTTCAAGTTCTTCAGTTGTTGGTTCCTCAGAAATTTGAAGTGTTTGGCCATTGAGCAGCGCCCACGCGTCATCTGAAAGATTTTGCACCCCGAAGGAAACAAACAGTAGGGCAATCATCGCGAAAGCGGCAGATACTAAGAAGCCCCAAGCAAAATGCCCACGCCAATCTGACTTCAGTAGATCCCAAATTCGGGAGAGTAGACCCCCAAAATCGAGCCTTGCTACCGCCACTTTCGAAGGGGATACCTCTGGAGTTGGCAGTGGTCTTGGAGTCTCAGGTTTACCTTGCCATTCTGGAGGTTGGTTCTCGGATAGTTCGCGGGGCATCTCGTTGGTCATAACTTCAGTGTAATTGGGTTTCCCTCAGGGCACACGGCGTGGGATTATCACCCCGTGGAAGGCAAAATCCTTGTAGTCGAAGATGACTCAGCTATTGCAAGTATGGTGGAACTCGTACTGCGCACCAACGGCTTCGAAACGATGCTTTGTGCCAGGGGCGATACAGCAGTTGCGACGATGAAGGAATATAACCCCGATCTCATCTTGCTCGACATTATGTTGCCAGGTAAAGATGGTTTTAGTGTTGCGAGTGAAATTCGGACGTTTTCTAAAGTGCCAATTGTGATGCTGACAGCTAAAACCGATACCGAAGATATTGTGCGTGGACTTGAAGCAAGTGGAGCAGATGACTACATCACAAAACCTTGTCCACCTCGAGTGCTACTCGCGCGGATTCGCTCCCGACTTAGAGTTCATGATGCCCAGCCACTTCATATCGTTGATCTTGTTCTTGATGTGAAGGGGCATAAAGTTACTCGTAACGGAAATGAAATTATTCTAACGAAAACCGAATTTGAACTATTGAAACATTTTGCGTTGAATCCAGGTCAAGTGTTTGAACGTGAGCAGTTGTTGCAAGAAGTTTGGCGATTCAAAGAAGCGGGAGATACTCGTCTCGTCAATGTCCATATTCAACGACTTCGGTCAAAGGTGGAGAAGGATCCGGAAAATCCAGAAATCATTCTTTCGATACGCGGCGTTGGATACAAATCAGGACATGTCAGTGACCTATGACGTGGTCAATTCGTAATCTTTTTTCAGCACTCAGAAAAAGTTGGCGTAGTTCACTCACACTTCGAGTATTCGTTACGACAGTAGTAATGTCGATTATTGCAGCTACTGTTGTATTTGTTGTGCTTCTCACCCAAATTCGTGATGGACTTATTACGCAACGATCAGATGACAGCCTCGTCCAGGCAAATCGTGGAATTGATATTGCACGGAATATCGCGACGAACAGTAATCCGACATTGAGCGTTGCTGAAGAGAATGCACTCGTTGATGCGATTATTGCTGGCGTGGTGAACGCTGCAGGTACAGCACGCGACTTTGAAGTGTTACTTCTTTCAAGCGAGTTGAGTGCAACGACAATTGAGCGTGGAACAAATCAGATTTCTGAGACGAGCTTGAGTGATGCGATTCGAAGTGCGACGTCCAAAGATCGCCAGCTTGTGAGGCAACTTACTACTCTTGAATATCTTGATGGAACAGCAGTTCCGGGAATTGTAGTTGGAGTTCCGATTACATTGCCGAGTTTAGGTCGATATGAACTTTATCAATTATTCCCGCTATCGAATGAGATAGAGACTCTTACACTTTTGACCTCCGCATCCGCATTTGCTGGTGGATTTTTGGTACTGGCGTTCGTCCTACTTGCACTTGTCTTAACTACACAGGTGGTTCGCCCGGTTCGATTGGCTGCCGAGTCTGCTCAGCGTTTGAGTGAAGGAAACCTTGCTGAACGACTGAACGTAACGGGAGAAGATGATTTAGCAAGGCTTGCACTTGCATTTAATTCAATGGCTGCATCTCTTGAGCAACAAATTGAGCAACTTAAAGAACTATCAAAAGTCCAACAGCAATTTGTTTCTGATGTATCTCACGAACTTCGAACTCCACTCACCACTATTACGATGGCGGCGGACCTATTGAATTCTTCAAGTGAAGACTTTGATCCTGCTTCAAAACGGGCATCAGTACTTCTTCTTCAACAAACCCAGCGTTTCGAATTACTACTCATGGAGCTTCTAGAGATTTCTCGACACGACGCAAAAGCAGCCACACTTGAAGTGTCGTGCATTAATTTGAATGAATTGATTAGCGGCACAATTGAGGATCTTTCTCCAATATCTGAAGAATTAGGTATTGATGTGAGATTGGAATCCAATGATGAAGTGAATGCTTTCTGGTGTGATTCGAGACGTCTTGAAAGAATCATTCGCAATCTCGTATCGAATGCAATTGAGCACACAAATTCACATGGCGTCGACGTCAAGATCACTGTGAGTCATGATTTCGTTGACGTTGCTGTTATCGATTACGGAAGTGGATTGTCAAAGGAGCATCAAGCACGTGTCTTTGATCGTTTTTGGCGTGCAGATCCGTCGCGGCAACGAACTCTTGGCGGTACGGGATTGGGACTTGCAATTGCTCTTGAAGATGCGAAATTACATGGCGGAACTATTCGTGTGCTGAGTGAGAGTGGTGCTGGGTCTACATTCACACTCACTGTTCCCAGGAATTTAAACTCACGTTCAGACTTGGGAAATCAAGAGGCTGCATCATGAAGCGACGCTTGATAACAATCGTGCTTCTTGCTTTCCTCACAGGGTGTGCTGTGATTCCTCCATCCGGTCCACTTGAAGTTATTGATACTCAAGTTGAGGCAGACGACGAATTTGTTCGAGTGATTGTCAAACCTCCAGCTCCTGGTATGTCTGAACTTGATATTGTGCAAGGTTTTATCACATCAATCTCCGATGCTTCAGATAACTATGCCATCGCAAGGCAATACCTTGCAGCCGATGTCAGCGCGCTTTGGGCGCCAGAAGAAATTTTGGTATTTGACTCGTCGTCCGTTGAATTTAGCCTTCCTGAGGTGAATAGAGTTGAAGTTCGTGGGAGTGCCGTAGGAGCAATTACTAAATTCAATCGCTTACGTATCTTTGAGCAAACAAAGTCTTTCAGCTACACCTTTAAACTTGATGACATTAATTCTGAGAAGAGAATTACAAGAAATCCTGATGTCACGCTCATCAGTTACGGAAATCTCATACGGAGTTATTCTGGGTATTCGCTCTATTTTGTGGATGCAGCCCTTGAGTATCTCACTCCAGAAGCAATCTGGTTACCAGACTTTAGTTCAGGTATTGAAACTCGGCTCGTCCGAGAAGTGTTTGCTGGACCAAAGTCGCAGTTAAAAACTGCAATTCCTGATGCTCTGGAGCTAGAATTTAATTCAGTTGGCTTTGAAGACAATTTCCTTACGGTGCGATTGCGTTATTCAAGTGGTTCAAGCGCTGAGAGTCAGCGGAATCTGTATATTGCGCAACTCGTGTGGACACTCACTCAGTTACCAGATATTGACGTCATACGGGTTTACCTCAATTCACAACCAGTTCGGGTGAACAATACGATTGATTTGAGTCGAAGTCTTTTCAATCAGTTCACTCAAGAGCGAACCCCAAATGCCCTACCACTCTTTGTGTCTGCAAGTGATTCACTTCTTCGTGGTGATGAATCTGGTGTTACTGAAATATCTCAGATTGCACCACTTTCTTCTATGGCAATTTCGAAAGATTTAGCCATTGTCGCTGGAGTTCGTGGACAACGAGCATTTGTGGCAACGAACCTATCATTTAGCAATCCACTTCAAATTGAAAGTGATGTGAGATCGGTCGAGTTTGATAACCGTTTACGACTATGGATGGTCATGCAGCAAGGTGGAGTCAGAGTATGGCTTGCTAATTCCAATGTCACTCGTCCGGTAGCACTTCCTGATAATCGAAATGTAATTTCTTTTTCGCCCGCATCCGATGCCGCACGTGCAGCAATTGTTTTAGAAACTCCAAGTGGAGGTCAATTGCGCCTTGGTGATATCACTCAGCAAGGTAGCACTTTGCGAATAATTGGATATCGAAAAGTTGAACGCTTCTTCGCAGATGTCTATGATGTTGATTGGATTAATACCAATGAGCTTGCAGTTCTAGGTCGTGTTGGAGTTGAGCAACCTGAAATTTATGTCTTGAATGTGACCACGGGTGATATCAAGCGACTCGGCGGACCTAGTGGAATAACTGAAGTGTTTTCAGGTTTCGAATTACCGATTTATGTACTGAGCCAATTTGGTCAATATTGGATGTATACGAATGGGGAGTGGGTACTCCAAGGTGAGGCGTTTGCGCTTGCCCTCGTGGGGTAGGTGGACTCAAAAGATGCCTTCGTTGAATCTTGCTACTCATCAGAGTAGTCTTTGATTTAGGAGGACATATGTCTCAATACACATCAACCCCAGCAATCGTTATTCAAAGTCACGGAATGAAATTTGATGCCGATTTTCAAAACCATGTGAAAGAAAAAACAGGACATCTTGATCGATTCGGCAACAACATTGTAGAAATGAAAGTTGAATTCACTCATAACAATAATCCTCGCCAAAGTGAAAAAGCTTGGACCTGTGTTATCTCTGCTTACATTCAGGGACGAGTATTGAAAGCCACAGGGCAAGCAAGTGATGAGAAACGGGCGTTCGAGTTTGCGCGCGAAACAATGGAGTCGAATCTACGCAGGGCTTCTCGCCGACACCGATACTCAAGACACGGTCGAAAGTCGACTCAAAAAGTGAGCCAGTCGCTCGACGACTAAATCACACCTTGCTCACATTGATTCCTGACTGATAGCACTAGCACAAACTCTTCAGCAGAATGTCGGCTGGAGGAAGAATGAAGTCAATTGTGTTATGTGGTCCGGCTCTCTATCGAAACGCGTTTTATGATTTTATGCGCGTGGAGCGAGGTGACTTCAAAATCGCAGCCCACACGACAGAAGTGAAAGCAGTCAGTGCAGTTGTCGCTCACTCAATGCCAGATGCAGTTCTCATTATTTCAGGTTTGAGTGTCGGAGAAGCAGAACATGAAGTTAGAAAAATCAGAAAAGTAGATCTCGAAGTGAATCTCGTGTGGTGGTCGATGTATGCCGAAATAGAGATACTGCGGGAGCGAATGAACCTCTATGACGTGAAAGTTGCACTCTGGGATGCAAATCCTCACAGCATCGCAAATGAACTTGGAATTGGGGCATCAAAATCACAAGGAAGTGGACAACGCCCTCGATTGACTCGACAAGAACAACACATATTGCAACTTGCAGCAGAGGGGTTATCCAATAGGGCGATTGCAAATCGATTATCGGTGAGTGAAAGTACAGTGAAAAATCATCTTCGACATGTGAGTGCGAAATTTAACACCTCATCGCGTGCTCAATCAGTATGGCAAGCAGTCCAATGGGGATATCTCACACCTCAGGCCTTGCAGCCTATTAAATAACGATTGGACTGCTTAGACTTTGCCGCATGACCGATATGAAACCACGAAGTAAGGACGTTACGGAAGGCATCGAACGTACTGCTGCGCGTGGGATGTTGCGTGCAGTTGGTATGAAAGATGAAGATTTCCAGAAACCTCAAATCGGAATTGCATCATCGTGGAATGAAATCACTCCCTGCAATTTGTCTCTCGACAGACTCGCCCAAGCTGCAAAAGTTGGAGTTAAAGATGCTGGTGGATTTCCAATGGAATTTGGAACAATCTCAGTATCCGATGGAATATCAATGGGCCACGAAGGAATGCATTTCTCATTGGTGAGTCGAGAAATCATTGCGGACTCTGTTGAAACAGTCATGCAAGCAGAACGACTTGATGGAATGGTGACATTTGCCGGGTGTGATAAATCGCTTCCTGGAATGTTGATGGCGGCTGCACGACTTGATGTTGCAAGCGTGTTTGTCTATGCAGGTTCAATCTTGCCCGGGAATGTCACGCTATCTGATGGTACAAATCGAGACGTCACAATTATCGATGCATTTGAGGCAGTTGGAGCTTGCGCGCGAGGGCTGATGAGTGAAGAAGATGTCAATCGAATTGAGAGAGCCATTTGTCCTGGTGAAGGTGCCTGTGGTGGAATGTATACAGCGAACACGATGGCATCCGCTGCAGAAGCTATGGGAATGTCACTTCCTGGTTCTGCCGCACCACCAGCGGTAGATCGACGCCGAGATGGATTTGCCGAGGCAAGCGGTAGAGCGGTGATTGAACTTATTCGAAATGATATTACGACAAGGGACATCATTACGAAGCAATCACTCGAAAATGCAATTGCAGTGGTGATGGCATTTGGTGGTTCCACAAATGCAGTGCTTCACCTTTTAGCACTTGCACATGAAGCGAATGTTGAATTAGAACTTGCAGACTTCCATCGAATTGGAGCGAAAGTCCCACTTCTTGCTGACGTCAAACCTTTTGGACGTTATGTAATGAGTGATGTGGATACTGTGGGAGGAGTGCCTGTGATAATGAAGGCACTACTTGATGCCAAATTATTACATGGCGATTGTTTGACAGTAACCGGAAAAACGCTTCGGGAAAATCTAGACACTATTCAAAGTCCAGATCCAGATGGAAACATATTGCGTGCAGTTGATAGTGCGCTTGCAAAAACTGGTGGCATCAGCATTCTGACTGGGTCACTCGCACCTGAAGGTGCTGTTGTAAAGAACGCAGGTATTGACGTTGAAGTATTTGAAGGTACAGCGAAAGTATTTGACCGTGAGCGAAGCGCAATGGATGCTCTTGAAACGGGAGACATCTCAGCAGGTGATGTTGTCGTTATTCGCTACGAAGGGCCAAAGGGTGGACCTGGAATGCGTGAAATGCTGATGATCACTGCCGCCATCAAGGGGGCGGGCCTCGGCAAAGACGTGTTACTCATTACAGATGGACGGTTTTCAGGCGGGACGACAGGGCTATGTGTCGGGCATGTCGCACCAGAAGCTGCCGTAGGCGGTCCGATAGGACTTTTGAAATCTGGTGACCAGATTCGAATCGACATACGCTCGGGAACTTTAGAAATCTTGATAGATGAGACGGAACTACAAAGGCGCAAGCAAGATTTTGAACCGCTACCACCTCGCTACACCTCTGGGGTGCTTCACAAATATGCAAAGTTAGTGGGGTCAGCAAGTAACGGTGCAGTTTGCACCTAGTGACAAATTTGCTCTCTCTGATTACAGTTTGGGTATGACAATCATTCTCGTGGTGGTTAGTAGGCGCGCGGCCTAGCGAAAGTCTCAGTCGTGCGCACCCTCCGGACCGTAAGGTCGGAGGGTTTTTCATTACGGGATACGAAAGGAAGAACGATGAGTCAATCCATCTCAGGTGCAGAGATATTGGTTCGATCTCTTGAACACGTAGGTGTGAAAGATATGTTTGGTATCCCAGGCGGTGCAATTTTGCCGGCCTACGATCCACTTTTGGACAGCACGCAGATTCGACACATTTTGGTTCGACATGAACAAGGTGCAGGTCACGCCGCACAAGGGTATGCAATGGCAAGCGGAAATGTCGGTGTCTGTATGGCGACATCAGGACCTGGTGCAACAAATCTTGTCACACCACTTGCTGATGCAATGATGGATTCAGTTCCCATCGTTGCCATCACAGGTCAAGTGCCATCCGGGGCAATCGGCACAGATGCATTTCAAGAAGCAGATATTCGTGGAATTACCTTTCCAATAACGAAGCACAACTATCTCATCACGAAGCCACAAGAAATTTCAAATGCAATTGCTGAAGCGTTTCATATTGCAAAAACGGGCCGCCCAGGTCCTGTGCTCGTCGACATTTCTAAAGATGCTCTACAAGCATATGCAGAATTTGTCTGGAGCGATAAAGTCTCACTTCCAGGCTACAACCCAACATTTAGTCCTAATCAAAAACAAATCAAAGAAGCAGTGTCGCTCATCCTTGCTTCACAAAAACCAACACTTTATGTTGGCGGTGGTGTTCTCAAATCCGGAGCGCATAAGGAACTCTTGGCACTTGCAGAATATTTGAAGATTCCAGTGGTCACAACTTTGATGGCTCGAGGTGCTTTTCCTGATTCAAACCCACTTCATATGGGAATGCCCGGAATGCACGGAACAGTGGCGGCAGTTGGTGCACTTCAACGCTCCGATCTCTTGATCACTCTAGGAGCACGGTTTGATGATCGTGTGACTGGCAAGCTTTCAAGTTTCGCACCTGATGCCAAAGTGATTCACGCAGATATCGACCCTGCAGAAATTGGCAAAAATCGTGATGTCGATGTGCCGATTGTAGGAGATGTCAAAGAAGTCATCAGTTCACTCGTAGCTGAACTGAAGGCAAGCAAAGAGAAGTTCAATTTCAGTGATTGGCTAGCAATTTGCTCAAGTTGGAAAGAGAAGTATCCGCTCGGATATGACCTACCCGATGATGGTTCACTTGCCCCACAGGAGGTAATCAAGCGACTAGGACAAATTGCTGGACCTGACACCATCTTCACTTCTGGAGTGGGACAACATCAGATGTGGGCGGCACAATTCATTGGCTATGAAAAACCAAATACCTGGTTGAACTCAGGAGGATTAGGCACAATGGGGTATGCAGTGCCCGCAGCAATGGGTGCAAAAGTTGCGGCACCTGATGCAATGGTATGGGCCATTGATGGAGATGGCTGCTTTCAAATGACCAATCAAGAACTTGTGACATGTGCGATCAATGATATTCCGATTAAAGTTGCAGTCATCAACAACGGTTCACTTGGAATGGTCCGACAATGGCAGACCTTGTTCTATAACGAGCGATATTCGAATACAAACCTTGACTCATTTCGAATTCCTGATTTTGTGAAACTTGCAGAAGCCTATGGTTGCCATGGATTACGTTGTGAAACACCTGATGAAATTGATAGCACTATTCAAAAAGCAATGTCTCTCAACGATGCACCAGTAGTAGTTGACTTTCAAGTCCATAAAGATGCAATGGTGTGGCCGATGGTAGCGGCAGGAATGAGCAATGATGATATCAAGATCGCTCGCGATATGGCACCAGAATGGGAAAGAGGTGAAGACTAAATGAGTAAACACACGCTCTCAGTTCTTGTTCAAGATACGCCTGGTGTTCTTGCACGCGTTGCAGGTCTCTTCTCTCGACGCGGGTTCAACATTGAATCCCTCGCTGTGGGGCCAACGGAATCACCGAATGTTTCACGAATGACAATTGTTGTGAATGTTGAAGAATTGCCACTTGAACAAGTCACGAAACAACTTAACAAACTTATCAACGTCTTGAAAATAGTTGAACTTGAATCAAGTAATTCAGTTCAGCGCGAGTTACTGTTAGTTAAAGTGAAAGCAAACCAAGATGCTCGTTCTGGGGTCTTGGAGGTCGTGCAGATGTTTCGCGCGAAAGTAGTTGATGTCGCCCATGATGCAATGACCATTGAAGCTACAGGTTCTACCGACAAGATTGCCGCTCTATTGCAAGTCTTAGAACCTTTCGGCATCCGAGAGCTCGTGCAATCTGGCGTCGTGGCAATGGCACGTGGAAATAAATCAATCAGTGACAGATCACTGAGAAATACTGAAAAGAACGCATAAACTTTCCAAGGAGGAATCGTGGCAACATTATTTTATGAATCCGATGCAGATTTGAGCATCATTCAAAATCGAGTGGTAGCAGTTTTAGGGTATGGATCACAGGGGCATGCGCACGCACTTTCGCTCAGAGATTCCGGCGTGGATGTTCGAGTGGGCCTTGCTGATGGATCAGCGTCGCGAGCTCGAGCAGAAGCTGAAGGGTTACGTGTAGTAAATCCCCAAACTGCGGTGGCTGAAAGTGATCTTGTAATGGTGTTAGTGCCAGATCCAGTGCAGCGAGGTCTCTATCAGGAAGCGATACAGCCTAACTTGCAAGATGGCGATGCACTTTTCTTCGCACACGGATTCAATATTCGTTACGGCTACATACAGCCCAATAAAAATATTGATGTTTGCATGGTCGCACCAAAAGGTCCGGGTCATCTTGTGCGTAGAGAATATGTGGCGGGTCGCGGCGTTCCAGCCATCGTGGCAGTCGAACAAGATGCAAGTGGCGAAGCATGGCCACTTGCGCTTTCTTACGCAAAAGCCATCGGTAGCCTGAAAGCCGGAGGAATTAAGACCACATTTACTGAAGAAACCGAAACAGATTTGTTTGGCGAACAGGCAGTGCTTTGCGGTGGTGCAAGTGCTTTGGTAATGGCTGGTTTTGAAGTTTTGGTTGAAGCAGGATATCAACCTGAAGTTGCATATTTTGAATGCTTACACGAATTGAAACTCATCGTTGATTTGATGTATGAAGGCGGAATCGCAAAACAGCGATGGTCAGTTTCGGACACTGCCGAATACGGTGATTATGTTTCAGGTCCACGTGTAATCGATGCTCGAGTAAAAGAGAACATGAAAGATGTGTTGAAAGATATCCAAAGTGGAGCATTCGCTGAACGTTTCATTGCAGATCAAGATGCTGGCGCACCTGAGTTCAAACGTTTACGTGCTGAAGGCGAAGCGCATCCAATTGAAGCGACGGGCCGAGAACTAAGAAAACTTATGTCATGGGTTAAACAAGACAAGGATTACAAAGAGGGAACTGCAGCGCGCTAAAGTGCAAAGAGTGTGATTGCACTGAAGTGAAAGAGAAATCCTAAAATTGTGAATGCGTGAAAGAGTTCATGGAACCCAAACCACACCGTGCTGAGATTTGGTGATTTCCGAGCATAAACAACTGCGCCAACGCTGTAGGAAAGTCCTCCAAGTGCAATGAGTGTGAGTACAGCCGCTCCTCCTGCATTGTAAATATCAACGAGGTATGCAAGAGATGCCCAACCCATCGCTAAATACACGGCCACGCTGAGTACTCGGGGAGCAGTAATCCAGAGTGTGCTGAGCAGAACTCCAAGGAGTGCAGCACCCCAAATCAGAAGTAAGAGAATTTGTTGTTTGCTTCCACTCAAGAGTAAGAGAGCAACTGGTGTATAGGTGCCAGCAATCAACACATAGATGTTTGAGTGATCAAGTCGTCTCAGCCATTGTTTTGTTGTGGGATTCCAGTTCCCAACATGGTAGAGCGCAGAAATTCCAAATAGGTTGACGGCGCTCAACACAAAAATTGACACTCCTAGTTTTGTAACAAAATCTTCACTCAGGTATATCAGGACACTTCCAGCAATCAGTGAAACTGGTGCGGCTACAAGATGAGTTCTTCCTCGAAGTCTTGGATTCATTGCTTTATTCTAAGTTACGCTCGCGTAACTTAGAATTTCTTCGACACTACCTCTACCCAAGTTGGAATAGTCGCGTCAAGGGCAATAGCATTAGGTCAAATGACCTCGAAATGAGTGATTCATGCCTGAGCATAAGGAACTTGATTCCTTTTTACCTTTCTATTCGGAAACAAGTTTCAGTCACTCGAACATCAAGGAACTAGCGTCCGCTCACCTCGACTTAGGGCATCAACTTGAAACGATGCGAGTTCGGGTATTCACTCCAGAAATCAATGTGGATGGATGGCAGAGTGGTCATAGTTATGTCCAAATTACTGTTCGGGATGTTCCCTTCCTTATCGACTCACTCACCTCATGCCTCAATCGTGTCACGAGAGGGATCATCAGCTTTTCCCACCCGATTCTCAACATCAAACGAGATTCGAAAGGTACATTTGAAAGTATCTCCAAAGAGACAAATGACGTCCATCAAGCAGAATCGTGGAGCACATTTGAAATTAGCCGACTTTTGACGCCTGAAAATCACCTAGAAGTAAAAGCAGCAGTCGAAGAAACGCTACAAGCAGTTTTATTTGCCAATGAAGATTGGCAAAGTATGCTGTCAATTGCAGAAAACCTTGCTCGGAAATGGAGTGATTCTAAGAGCGCGGATGGAATTGAGGTAACGGACCTACTTCACTGGCTGGTTGACAACCATCTTACATTTTTGGGCTACCGCTATTACACCTTCAGCGCAAAGTCGCGAGTATTGGAATCACACAACTCCTCAGCACTTGGAGTTTTAAGAATGTACCCGGACTCATCAAGAACACTTCCAAAACTAGACGAATCTGATGACTTTGCCTTGAGCTCGCGTCCCATCATCATTTCCAAGACTCGTATGCGCAGTTTGGTGCATCGAAATGTGCATATGGACTACTTTGGAATTAAAGATTTTGATGATAAAGGGAAGGTCATTGGAGAGCATCGATTTATTGGACTTCTAAGTCGCGAGGCATATACCAACAGTGTGTTGGAGATTCCTGTGATGTCCACAACCGTATTGCAAGTATTGGAAATGAGTGGTTTTCGAGAAAAGTCTCATGATTATAGGAATCTTCTTCAATTTCTCGACACATTTCCACGCGATGAAATGTTGCAAGTTTCAGCAACGTGGTTGAAGAACCTTGCTGAAGATGTTCTGATTCATCGCGGTCATAGAGAAGTAAATGTCTTTTTGCACCGCGATCGCTTCAGTAAATTTATGTCAGTTTTACTCTTTATGCCGCGTGATTCGTACGATACTGATACCCGAATTCGCATTGAAAACTATCTGAAGCAGAGACTTACTGTGACTGAGATTGAAAGTTCCGTGCAATTAGATCAAAGTAGTTTGGCTCGGGTTCACTTCAGAGTCTTATTAGACGCCGGCAATGAGTCACTTCTCTCAGAACAGATAGAAACTGAAATTGAAGAGCTTGCACAATCGTGGCTCGACCAATTCGCCGATAGAGTTTTTGATGAGTTCCAGGATGACCATGAACGATATGAGTTCATGAGAGTCTGGGGCCAAGCCTTCGACAAAACCTACCAAGCAGAATATCCAGCCGAAATGGCAATCGCTGATGCTCTTGCAATTCAAGATTCTCAAGTGTGTCGTTTTTATGTCGATGAATCGGCACATATTGTGCTGTATTCAAAAGAACAGCAATTAAGGCTTTCACAAGTACTACCCGTATTGACCTCATTTGGGTTAGACGTATCAGATGAGAACCCATTTGAGATTGATACCCCTAATGGAACTTGGTGGATTCACAATATTGGATTCAGTGCTATGTCATCTGTGAGTGAGGTCGCGCAAGTTGAAATTTCAAAGGCAATTGCTGAATTACTTCGAGAACAATTCGAAATAACTGAGTTGCTACGACTTATTGTGCTAGCCGACTTGACTCTAGATGACGTTATTGTGCTTTCAACGTATGTGAGTTATCTTTCACAATGGGTGGGCCACTCTGTTGCCTACATTAATCAAGTCCTTATTGAAAATTCGGCTGTTGCTAAACCGTTGCTTGACCTATTGAAACTTCAGTTTGCAAACCAAGTCGAAGCCCAAGGTAAAAACGTTGAGGTGAAACTACATATTGCTGATGTTAACTCGCTTGAACACGACAGAATTCTTCGGGCACTTCTTCAAAGTATTGAAGCAACGATTCGAATCAATCTGCATACTGATGAATTCGAAAAGCAACGACTCACTGTATTGAAATTCAACTCATCGATGATTGAGTTGATGCCAGAGCCTCGACCAATGTATGAAATATGGATGGACTCAATTCGAGTTAGGGGAATTCATCTTCGTTTCGGTAAAGTTGCCAGAGGTGGATTGCGTTGGAGTGATCGCCACGATGACGTACGAGTTGAAGTACTCGGTTTAGTTCGAGCGCAATTCAGTAAAAATTCCATCATTGTTCCAACTGGAGCAAAAGGTGGTTTTGTTCCTAAACGATTACGCGCTGAAATGTCGAGGGAAGAAGTTTTCGAAACTGGTAAGGCGAGTTATCAAGAATTCATCAGAGCGCTTTTGTCTGTCACAGATAATCTTCAGGGAACAACGATTATTCAGCCAGCCGGTGTGTTGATTCGAGATCAGGCAGATCCATATTTCGTGGTGGCTGCGGACAAGGGAACAGCGACATTTTCGGATACAGCGAATGCAATTGCACTCGAGCGAGGATTTTGGCTTGGGGATGCATTTGCCAGCGGCGGTAGTAAGGGATATGACCATAAAGCAATGGGAATTACCGCCCGAGGTGCCTGGGAATCCGTAAAGCATCACTTGCTGTTGTCGGGAATCAATCTAGAATCTGAAAACGTCAGGGTTGTTGGCATCGGAGATATGAGTGGAGACGTGTTTGGCAATGGAATGCTGCTATCCCAGAATATGCAGTTAGTTGCAGCGTTTGATCATCGACATATCTTCATTGACCCCACACCTACTGGTAAAGCATATGCGGAACGCAAACGCCTCTTCGAACTTGAGCGCTCTTCTTGGGAAGATTTTGATCGAAAAGTGATGAGTAAAGGTGGAGGAGTTTTCTCCCGTAGCGAAAAATCTATCACTATATCTTCTGAAGCGGCATCTGCACTTGGCATTGATGCTGAAACCTTAACTTTCAGCCCTTATGAGCTTATGAGTCATATACTCAAAGCGCCAGTTGATCTGCTTTACAACGGTGGTATTGGTACCTATGTGAAATCAAGTTTGGAATCACATCTTGATGTTGGCGACAAATCAAATGATTCCCTAAGAATCAATGCAAATGAACTTCGTTGCAAGGTGGTTGGTGAAGGTGGGAATTTAGGTTTCACCCAAGCGGCCCGAGTTGAAGCAGCATTGCGTGGCGTCTCCATAAATACTGATGCAATAGACAACTCTGCTGGCGTCGATACGTCAGATCACGAAGTGAACTTGAAAATCTTATTAGCGTCAATTGATACTAATCGACGAGACACAATTTTGCGTGACTTGACCGATACGGTTGCTGAGCAAGTATTAAAAGACAATATTGATCAAAACGAAGTACTGACACTTGCGGAACAAGAGGCTCATTCAATTCTTGACGTCCACAAGCGAATGATTGAATTCCTGCAAAGAAACGCAGGTCTCAACCCTCGAAAAGAAGGACTACCTGGTTCTGAGGAGATTGAAAGAAGAAATCTTGCAGGTCTTGGCTTAACCCGTCCAGAACTCTCTGTACTTCTCGCTTATGCGAAGATTCACTTGCGAAATGAACTTTTGAAATCGACATTGGTGGATGAACCTTGGGCTGAAGAATGGCTTTTTGCCTATTTCCCCAAAACTCTACACCAGGAATTTGCTGAAGAAATTCGTTCACATCGCCTACGTCGTGAAATCGCGAGCACGGTCCTTGCAAATCGAATTGTCAATCTTGCTGGAATTAGCGCACTCTATCGTTTGATGGATGAGACGAACTCTTCAATTGAGCAAGCAGTTGCGGCACTGGTTATCACTCTCGCAGTGAACGACATTGATGCTGTACATAGTTCTATAGTGAATGCTCAAGTGGATTGGTCTAACCGTATCGTGCTACTTCGTGAAATGAGACGATGTATTGACCGAAGTGCACGTTGGATAATTTCAAACCGAGCATCTGATGCATCAGTGAGCCAAAGTATTGAATTTTTCGCTCCAGCAATAGCCACTCTTCGGAAGAATCTCGAATCATTGCTCACCGGATACGAACTGACTCGCTGGAAATCTCAAGCACGTGGCTATGAAGCATTAGGGTTTAGTAAAGAAATTGCTGACCGAACAGCTGGGTTATTGGATGACTATTCGGCATTTGATATCGCAGTACTTGCTGATGAGGCGAAACTTGAGTTTAGTTTCGTAGCAACAACGTATTTTATGGTCATGGATGCATTCAATGGTGACCAAATATTGAGCATCATCACTTCGCTGAATCGATCTGATCGTTGGCAAACGATGGCACGAGCAGCACTTCGAGCTGACACATATTCTGCGGTATCGCGCCTCACCAGAAACGTCTTGAAAGTTCAAGGCGATACACCAAACAAAAAATTAGAGACTTGGCAAAATGTTCACAAGCAGTCAATCATTCGGGTGCAGCAATTGATTCATGATGTTTTAACCCATGAAAAAGTAGATATCGCATCTGTATCCGTTGCGATGCGGGCGTTGCGTGATTTGATACGACTGACGAGTTGAATTTAAAGTTGCTCTTGCTTTACTCTCATTGAGATCTATCAGATGGATTTTTGTTCTCTGTATTCGTAGATTTATGAAGTGCTCACTGGACTTGCAGGACTTAACCACCTATTAGTTGATGAAACAATTGAAGAAATATGGATAAATTCCCCAAGACATGTTTTTGTTGCCAAAGAAGGAACGAATCACCCAATTGAAATTGTAATCACTAATGATGATGTTCAGCTGTGGGTGGAGCAACTCTTAAGGCATAGCAGTCGACGATTAGATGTTTCGCAACCTTTTGTAGACGCACAACTCATAGATGGTTCACGATTACACGTCACTATACCCGACATCACAAAGCAGTTTTGGGCAGTCAATGTGAGAAAGTTTCAGCGATCAATCTCACATTTGAATCAATTGGTTTCACGAGATGTGCTCAACGATGAAATTCGTACTTTGCTCGAGGCAAGTGTGCTTGACGGATTCAATATTGTCATCAGTGGTGGTACAGGCTCTGGAAAAACAACGCTCTTAAATTGTCTTCTCAATGAAGTTCCTCATACTGAACGAATCATCACTTGTGAGGAAGTGTTCGAAATCTCACTTCAACAACCTGACCTAGTTTCTATGCAAACTAGGCCACCCACATTAGAGGGAAAAGGTGAGATAACACTACGACACTTAATCAGAGAGGCCTTGCGAATGCGTCCGCAACGTCTGATCGTGGGAGAGGTTAGACAGGCTGAATCTCTTGATCTGTTACTTGCACTCAATAGTGGTCACCCTGGTATGGCAACGCTGCATTCAAATTCGATTCACGAGACAATTTTGAAACTCTGCACACTTCCGTTACTTGCAGGACCTAATGTGACTGCTGATTTCGTTTCGCAAACTGTTGCAGCCTCAGTCGACATAGTGATTCACGTAGTGCGTTTATCTGATGGACGACGAAAGATTCAGTCGATTGCTGCATTGACTGGAAAACTTAATGGAAGCCTGCCTGAAGTTACCTCCTTAGTGGAGTTAAGTGAAAGTGGATGGGTATCCAAAAACAAGTGGAAGTCAAAGAACCGGCGTGGGCCGATTTTTGCTGATCAGATTTGGCAGGCCGTTTCATGAGTGCACTTGTAGGTATGTTATTCGGCTCTGGACTTTGGCTCGTTATTCAAAGCCTCACTGGTCCAAGGCCTTCAAAAATGGTGAGATCGAAGCGCAACGAGTGGCCTGTCTTCATTGATGAAATTGCCTCAGGCATTCAAGTTGGGATGTCTCTTCAAGAGGCATTCTTTAGTGCCCGCAATACACTACCTATGGAGCGAAAGGTTGTATTTGATAGGGCATATTTTCAGGTGCAACATGGTGCATCATTTAATGAATCTCTTCAGGCACTTACGGGTGATATTCACTCACACGATTTCTCTCGCCTGGTGAATTTGCTGCTTATAAGTAACACCCACGGGATTGGGCAATTGAGTTCACTGTTGTTCGACTTTTCTGCAGCGATTCGAAGAGACCAGGAACTGATTCTTGAAATAAATTCCAAATATCAAACTAACAAGATTGCTGCGAGGGTTGCAAGTATCGCACCACTTCTCGTGCTCATCTTTACTGCTACACGAAAAGAAGTCCGAGAGATTTATCTCACGAGCGAAGGACTTGGAGTGCTTGGCATCATCACAATGGTTTCCCTTGGTGGATATCTTGCAATGGTGAAAATCGCTAAGTTCCCTGGAGTGAAGTTTTGAAGTTCATACTGGGATTGGTTTTTGGCGCAGGTATATATATCTTTTTTGGGAGTGTTTTTGATATTTTGACTCGACGTTCGGAGTATTTGAAGTCCATCAACTTGAAACTTCAATCACATCAATTTGCATTGAAGCTGAATATGTCTATGATTGTGAGCATCACGACTACTCTGATAGCAAGTGTCGGAATCAAGGAGTATGTTGTTGTTGGAACAATTACTGGTTTTATAGTGGGATGGTTTTACACCCAGATGTATCTCGCAAAAGAAGTACGAAACCGAACTCTTCAATTGACACTTGCAACCGCAACGCTTGCCGAAGACTGTGCAATTCTTTGCACGACACATTTAGGAGTTAGACAATCGCTTGCTTTGGCGTTGAGCAGCAGTAATGATGATCTCAAGAGGCGTGTTTGCTCAATTATGGACCTGGACAGTAGTCAACAATTGCTAGTTAACCAATTGAAGGAACTTTCACACCTTGAACGCGACACTGCACTTGGTCGATTTGGTAGAACGCTAGCTATCGCACTTGAGCGGGGTAATTCGCCCGAGGCGAGTTTGGTGCAACTTGCGGGGGAAATTAGAAATTACGCCAGGAGAGCGTTATTGCAACTTGCTGCAAAGAAGGAAATCGCAATGATGGTTCCAGTTGTCTTTGCGGTTCTACCGAGTGTCACTGCAGTAGCTCTCTTTCCGGCAATGAAATCATTGCAACATCTATAAGGAGAAAATATGAAAAAAGTACTTGCGCGACTTCAAGCCGAACTCGGTGATGTTCCCGGCTGGGTATTGATCACAGTCATGACCGCAGGTCTAGTGGCGGCAATCTGGCTGATTGCTGATGATCAATTGTCGGCCGTGTTGTCCAGGGCTATATCTGATGTTTCGTAAATCGATTGCCGCTCAAGAGGGCTCTGCAGTCGTGGGGTTTGCTTTAGCATTCCCACTCATTGCCTTCATTTTTCTTGCCACAAGCGACCTTGTCATTTCTGTTCTGCAGCGAGAGAGGATTGCGACGATGTCTGAGCAAGTTTTGCGCAATGGAGTTCGCTTACCTCACACGGAAAATCTTTCACACGATATTGAAGGTTTCCTTGATGAGCGTGGATATCAGGTGGAGGTCACATCAAAGACGAGTATTCAAAATACCGCAAAACTGATTCACATCGATGTCACGGATTCGAAACTAAGTGCGCGGGTGTATGGAGTATATGAACAAAGTGATCAGTGAGCGAGGAAATGTTTCTCTTGAGTTAGCTTTAGGATTCAGTCTCTTCGTCTCTCTTCTTATACCTGTTATTTTGGAATATTCAGTCATTACAAAAACAAGTAGAGAGATAGAAAATTATTTAAGTGTCTTGGGAAGAGGTTGGAGTTTGGCAAACCTTGAGGATGCCGAGGAAACACTTCTCTCTTTAAAAAGTGCACTTTCCAAAGAAAAATCTCTTCAGATGAGATATTCGTGTGATCCGGCATGTTATGAGCCAGATGGAAAACTCACAATTCGATTGATAATGCCTCTCGACTCACTATTTGTCCCAAAAATTGCAGCCAAAGGAACGTTTGCACGTGATTTCTTTTCGAGATGATCGAGGCTCATCGTTATTGTTACTCATTGGCTTACTACTCGTTGGAGTGAGCACATTATTTACGGCGGTCAATGCAACTGACTATTTTTTGAAAAAACAGACTCTTCATAATTCACTAGATCGAGCATTGATGATTGCTGTGAACAACTATGACATGGGAGTCTTTCTCGAAACCGGTGAATTCTCAGACATCACCCTTAACGCAGACGTTATCGAGTCAGAAATCCTTACCTTACTCTCGATGGAGATACCGAATTCAGTGGTGAAAAACCTGACAGTTACGAAAGATTCGATTTCCTTGCAGGCTGGGTATCAATGGCAGCCACCAATAGGGTTTTTGGGTCTTGGTCACATCGAAATAATTGCCGAAGCAATGATCAGATCACAGATATTCGACGCCCCTGCGTAGGCTTTCCTTCTTATGTCCTATGAACTCAAGAGTCAACTTGAAGAATTACAGAAGGCACTCCTCACCATCGGAGCAGTGCTTGATGTTGAACGTCTCAAGACAGAAATAGGGGAACTTGAAAGCAAAGCGAGCGACCCGAATCTTTGGGATGACCCTACTTCTGCCCAAAAAGTAACGTCGAAACTTTCGATGCTTCAAAATCAAGTTGCAAAATTCGAATCACTTTCAACCAGACTCTCTGATGCAATGGTGCTCCTCGAGCTTGCCCTAGGAGAAGAAGATGCGTATTCCCTTGGCGAAGTTGAAGAAGAAGTAAGTGCACTTTCGAACTTGATTCGATCACTTGAAGTGCAAACACTGATGAGTGGTGAATTTGATGAACGTGATGCACTAGTGACAATACGTGCGGAAGCAGGGGGAGTAGATGCTGCGGATTGGGCAAGCATGTTGCTTCGAATGTATTTGCGATATTGCGAGCGACAAAATTGGAGTACTGAAATTTACGATACTTCCTATGCAGAAGAAGCCGGCATCAAATCTGTTACATTTCGTGTGAGCGCTCCATATGCCTATGGAACGCTTTCAGTTGAACAGGGAACGCATCGTTTAGTAAGAATTTCTCCATTCGATTCGCAGAATAGACGGCATACATCATTTGCTGGAGTTGAAGTTATTCCAGTGGTTGAACAATCTGATGCAATTGATGTGCCAGATGATGAATTGCGTGTCGATGTGTACAGATCCAGTGGTCCTGGTGGGCAAGGTGTGAATACCACTGACTCAGCGGTTCGAATCACTCACATCCCAACAGGAATCGTGGTTGCCTGCCAAAATGAACGTTCGCAACTTCAGAATAAGGCCACAGCACTTGCTATCTTGCAGGCTAAGTTACTTGAAAGGAAGCGACATGAAGAGCAGGCAAAAATTGAAGCTCTGAAAGGTGACAGCGCTGGTTCATGGGGTGCACAAATTAGAAACTATGTCCTGCATCCTTACCAAATGGTGAAAGATGCAAGAACGGACTTTGAAACAGGAAATACCACTGCTGTCCTCGATGGGGAAATTGATGACTTTATAGAAGCGGGAATCCGTTGGAGAAATCGGTCATAATCCTGTCAGGAAAGTGGCATTTGTCATACTTTTGGGTGTGTTCTAACCCGTGACTTGCCCTGTTTGAACTCTAAAATCACCTTCTTCCCCGAGCCATAGGTGAGATATTGATTCGCTTCGAAGCAGTTTCCAAAATGTACAAGGGTGCGCCCCGACCCGCCCTTGATGATGTCAGCGTCGACATTGAAAAAGGTGAGTTTGTATTTTTGGTTGGCGCATCAGGGTCTGGTAAGTCAACGTTCCTCCGATTAGTACTTCGCGAGGAAAAACCGACAGCGGGCAATATCTGGGTGGGCGGCAAAGACCTCACCAAGCTTTCAAGTTGGAAAGTGCCAACTTTACGGCGACAGATTGGGTGTGTGTTTCAAGATTTTCGACTTCTTCCAAACCGTACAGTTGCTGGGAATGTCGCTTTCGCTCTCGAAGTTATAGGTACACCGAATAAAGAAATTGAACGTATCGTTCCAAACGTCTTGGAGTTAGTTGGACTCGAAGGAAAAGAAGAACGCTACCCAAACGAAATCTCCGGTGGCGAGCAGCAACGAGTTGCAATTGCCCGTGCGTTTGTGAACAAGCCAGCAGTGTTAATTGCCGATGAACCAACAGGAAACCTCGACCCTGAGACATCTATCGGAATTATGAAACTTCTTGACAGAATCAACAAGATTGGAACGACTGTTGTGATGGCAACTCACGATGTTGCGATTGTTGATCAAATGCGAAAACGTGTTATCGAAATTGATGGCGGGAAAGTTGTGAGAGATCAATCCCGTGGTGTGTACGGAATGGGTGCATAATGAAGTTTCGCTATTTACTTCGAGAGGTGATGACTGGCCTTCGTCGTAATATCACGTTGACGCTAGCTGTCATGATAACAGTTGCAGTTTCTTTATCGCTGTTTGGATCGAGCTTACTCGTTCGAGCACAGGTGCAAGAAATGAAAGACTTTTGGTATGACAAAGTAGAAGTCTCTATTTTTCTTTGTGGAGATATCAGTGATTCCCCAACTTGTGCGGGTGGACGAATAAGCGAAGAAGAGAAAACTCAAATCAATGCTGATTTAGAAGCTCTCAAGCCGCTTGTCAACACCATTTATTTTGAAACCCAAACCGAAGCATTGAGTAGATTCAAAGAGCAATTCAAGAATTCACCATTAGCTGAAACTGCCACAATCGACCAAATGCCGGAGTCATTCCGTGTAAAACTCTCAGATCCAACACAGTATGCAGTTATCGCTGCAGCTTTCGCAGGTCGGCCAGGTGTTGAGGATGTTGTCGATCAACGTCAAGCACTTGATCGCCTTTTCAGAGCATTGGCGGGTCTTCAGACACTTGCCCTCGTGATTGCTGGCGTTATGTTGTTGGTGACGGCACTTCTCATATCAAACACAATGCGAGTTGCGGCATTTTCTCGAAGGCGAGAAACTTCGATTATGCGACTCGTTGGCGCGAGTAATTTCTCCATTCAACTCCCATTCCTCTTGGAGGCAGCGGTAGCGGCACTCTTTGGAACTACATTCGCGACCGCAGCACTTGTCGTTGGAAAGGTTTACTTGATTGACCAAAACCTTGCAACTACGTTCACCTTCACAACATTTATTGGTTGGGATGCCGTTATCGGGGTTATTCCTTGGATGTTGCTGGCAGGATTAGGGCTTGCAGTTGTAGCAGCAGGACTTACCTTACAAAGGTACTTGAAGGTGTGATGATGCGGAAATTACTGATTGTCCTGACACTCTTTGGAATCATTGGCGGAACCTTCTATCCAGCGACTGCGACCGCTCCCAACAAAACCATTAAAGAGAAACTTGAAGAAGCTGGAGATGCTGTTGACCAAGCGAATGCCCAAGTTGCCAAAGCACTTCGCGATTACAACCAGGTAGCGGCGAAACTGAAACAAGCAGAGGCCAAATTGAGTTCTGCTAAAGCAGCACTTGCCCGGGCGACAAACGAAGATCAAGTCGCCCAAACTGAACTCATTGCTGCCACCAATGCAACTGAACGAGCTCAGAACAAATTGGCACTTACCCAAGCGACGTTGAATTCCGAGGAGAGTAAAGTCACACTTCTTATCAAGGCAATGTATCGACAAGGTCCAATGTCTGAACTCGCATTGATTATTGGATCAGATTCGCCATCAGAATTTACTTCAAGAATTGCGTCGATTCAGTCTTGGTATCGAGACAAGAATGCTGAAATCAATTCGCTGATGAAAACACGTGAAGATTTGACTCAATTGACCGCAGAATTAAGGGCACTTGAAGCCAATCAAGCAGTCAAGAAACAGATTGCAGAGGAAAAGGTGCTGACAGCTGCTGAGGCAACTGCGGAGGCTGAAGCTGCCCAGAAGGAAGTAAACAGACTCGTGAAGGCTCGGCAGGCAGTACTCAATGAAGCGAAGAAGTACCAGGCTGAAACAAAGCGCCGATACGACAAACTTAAGAAAGAGCAACAGCGAATCCGAGATCTTGCAAACCAAAATGGCAATGTCGGTAATGATGCGAACGCGACAGGTAAATTGATTTGGCCAGTGAAAGGTGCACCAATAACCTCACACGCAGGATGGCGTATTCACCCGATTTTCAAATATCGTCGCTGTCACGCTGGTACTGACATTGGAGCGCCTACCGGCAGACCAATTCGTGTTGTTGATTCAGGAATCGTGGTTGGACGGGGTGTAGCAACTGGATATGGAAATTACATCATGGTTTCGCACGGCAAGGGTATGGTGAGTTTCTACGCTCACGTTTCACGCTACAACGCCAATAAGAATGATCGAATGGTCAAAGGTGAAACTGTTGCATTTGTGGGGACAACTGGTTGGTCAACTGGGCCACATCTACATTTGGAAATCCGGCTTGGTGGTCAAACTTGGGATCCGATGGGTTGGTACGGAAGGCCAATGCGCAAAGTTTGTTAAGTAGGCAGGTTTCTGCACTACTCTGAACCCATTATGGCGAAAGAAACGGGCCGACAGATTGTTGCCCAGAATAGAAAAGCACGGCATGACTTCAGTATTGATGAAGTCTACGAGGCTGGAATTGTTCTTGTTGGCACTGAAGTAAAGTCCCTTCGCCTTGGCAGAGCAACCCTGACTGATGGTTTTGCTATAGTTGAGAACAATGAAATGTGGTTACATAACGTTTATATTCCAGAGTATGACTTGGGTACTTGGACCAATCATGAACCGAAGCGAAAACGAAAACTTTTACTGCACCACGATGAAATTAGGAAAATCGCAATAGCAGTTTCTCGTAAAGGTTACACACTCGTTCCACTTTCCCTCTATTTCAAAGATGGAAAAGTTAAAGTTGAAATAGGGCTTGCTAAAGGTCGTAGAGCCCAAGATAAACGTCACGCGATTGCAGAAAGAGATGCGAAGCGTGAGATGGCCCGATCAGAAGGCAGACTGCGAAAGGGTATTCGGGAATAATTCCTACAAATTCGCGTTTTTATGTATCAGGCAGTGCTAGTAGCATTACCTCATAACTCAATAGCGTCATCAGGGGGTGACAGGTTTCGACGGTGATCGTCGAGACGGGAGAAGCGGGTCGAGTACCTGTGGTGATCTCGTAAATCCACCCACAGAAAATATAAGTGCCGAATCAAAACGCACTGACTTCGCTCTCGCTGCATAAGCAGAGCCTTTAAAAGTCCGGAAGCCCAGCGATGCTGTCGCGCTGGAACCTTCCGTCGCTAGACAGCTCACCAAGTAGCCCGGTCACGGGGCTAGGCGGAAAACCAAACAGTGACTTTGGCTGTGTATCCCTTGGGCCTCAAGGAATGGGATAGCTGAGCACACGTCACAGAGGCTGCACCCGGAGAAGACCCTGATCTATGTCATCGGACCCGAGTTCAATTCTCGGCACCTCCACCAACGTGTCCATTTGGTAAATAGTTGAAGTTTCAACTATTATTCCCCTAACTGAAAGGACACATCTCAATGGAAATCGTATTTATTGTCGGACGAATCTTGTTCGGCGTCATATTTTTGGCTTCAGGTATCGGCCATTTTGCCGCTCGTGAAGCAATGGTTGGGTACGCGCAATACAAGAAGTTGCCACTCGCAACACTCTTGGTGCCAGTATCTGGCCTCATGATCATTCTCGGCGCAGTCTCGGTCGTTGCTGGGGTCTACCCTGCATACGGCGCACTGCTGCTAGCACTCTTCCTCTTGCCAACTGCATTTATCTTCCACAACTTTTGGACTGAAACAGATGCACAGGCAAAGATGACGTCACAAATCTCATTCAACAAAGATATTTCTTTGGCTGGTGCAGCACTCATCCTGTTTTACATTTTCTCAACTGTAGAAGATCTTCCTGGATTATTGATGCCATAAGTTAGAACTCCAAAAAGGGTGCAGACTAGGTGGTCTGCACCCTTTTTGTTTAGGCTCGCGTGGTGAGTTTGTTTAACCGTAGTCTCTTGGAAGATAGAGATGTAACACGCGAGAATCTTGAGGAAGTATTTGATCTCGCTCGAAGACTTACGTTGCGTGCTGACTCGAAGCGATACCTTGAAGGTAAACATCTTGCTCTTGTATTGGAGAAGTCATCCACTCGTACACGAATTGCATTTGAAGTTGCAATGAAACGTCAAGGTGGATTTTCAACCACGCTTGATCATGGCGGCAGCCAACTAGGGCTACGGGAATCGATAGCAGACACAGGAAGAGTTCTAGAACGAATATATGATGCTATTGCGTATCGTGGTACGAAACAAAGCGATCTTGAGTTGTTAGCCAAGCACTCTTCAAAGCCAGTAATTAATGCGCTCACAGAACTTTGCCATCCCACGCAAGCGCTTGCCGATTATTTCACAATACAAGAAATAAAAAATGAGTCCTGGAACAACATTTCAATAGCGTATGTTGGGGATGGAAGAAACAACGTTGCGAACTCTTTGTTGACAATGGGCGCAATACTCGGGGTAAATATCAGAATTGCAGCTCCTGAATCATTACAACCAGACTTCACACTTGAAGCAAAGGCATTGGAGTTTGCGGCAGAATCGGGAGCGAAATTGCTACTCACGGATGATCCCATAGAGGCCGTCCTGAATGCTGATTTTGTATATACGGACGTGTGGGTTTCGATGGGTGAGTCAAGTGAAACTTGGATTGAGCGCATCAATCTGCTCAGGGGTTTTCAAGTGAATAGTTCCCTTCTATCCGCAACAAAGAATCCGAATGTGAAATTCATGCACTGCCTACCAGCACTTCATGATGTGAATACAGAAATTGGAAAGAAGATAGCTCAGAATTTTGGATATGAACAAGGCGTTGAAGTAACTGACGAAGTCTTTCAATCCAAAGCAAGTATCGTGTTTCAGCAGGCTGAAAATCGACTCCATACCATTGAGGCTCTTCTTGTACTGCTGGTATCAGACACTTTCAGGACCACACAATGAAGTCGACGCTTGATGACACCCTTACATCACTCGATACAGAGAGTGATCTTCGAACATCAACTAATGATGGTGATCACGATCGGTTTTCCCACTATGTTCGCAAAGAAAAAATCGTAGAAAGTGCTGTCACTGGAAAACCAGTCATTGCACTATGTGGCAAAGTGTGGGTGCCAGGAAGAGATCCAGACAAATTCCCGATTTGCCCTGACTGTTTGAAAATTTACAACAGCATCCCTGATAAAGACAATCAGGGTTAGCAGCCAGCGAGTCCCGCGAGCATAAAATCGATTTGGTCGCGAACTTTATACCCTTGACTCCATCCATTGATGTTGTTTACAAGTATTGCAAAAGCGACTTCAGTTCCATTTACGTGTGTGACATATCCTGCAAGTGCTGAAACATCTGAAAGACTCCCTGTTTTTGCATGAACTCTTCCTTGAGCACAACGAGTCTTCTTCGAAGTGAAACGCTCTTCAAGTGTGCCAGTCTGGCCGCTCACCGCCATCAATTGCATTCGTTCAATCACATTAAGATTCAAACGAGTCTCATCAGCAATCATTCCAAGCAAAACAATAATGTGATTCGCACTTACGCGATTTGCTCGCGATAGTCCTGAACCATCCACCATCTTGAGATCTTCTGTGTAAAGACCGATGTCTTCAAGTTTTTGTATTGCAAATGCTTGCATTGCCTTCCAGGTTGCCTTGCCAGTTTCCTGATATGTAGCGCGTCGAAGTAGCATCTCAGCGATTGTGTTATCTGAATTTTGGAGCATTGTTCTCACATGTGCGATGAGAGGAAATCCTTTTACTTCAGCGGTGACTTCACCTGTCGCTCTTGCCTCTCGGTTCGAGGCAACGGTAATTCCACTTTTGGTGAGGAGCTTCATGAATTTCGCTAACGTGTCATGCACGGGATCGCGAGTCATTTTGTTATCAAGATAAAGTGCGGTGATGGGTCGAACATATCGTGGCATTGGGTTTGGCACCCAACCTTCAGGTTTTGTGTGACGAGGAAACATAGTTGCATCTGCTTGAACAATCATTGGTTCAGTTAAGTCAATGTTTGTCTGATAGAGCTGCTCGATGAGTTTTCGCAAATGATCAGTTCTGAGCATTGGATCCGCATCTCCAACAAGAGTCAGCGTTCTTGTGGCTTCATCCCATGTAAGTTTTGTGGTAAAGCGGAAATTCGGGCCGAAGGTCTCTAGGGCAATTGCTGCTGTCAGAATCTTGATGGCGGATGCAGGCACTAGCTCGCGCATACCGTTTTTGTTCCAAATCGGTTCACGAGTTAAAGTATCTGAAAGGGCAATGCTGGTTGATTTCGTCAGCGACGAGCTCGCAAGACGTTTCTTAAATGTGTTGAGCGACTTTAAGGGAAGAAATGGGGTAGATGTTGACTCTGAAGGTGTTGGGTCCGGAGTAGGACTCTCATCTGCAAGGACTGGCATTGCAATGCTCACCAGAATGAGAGCAAACGCTACGAGTATCGAGAGTTTCTTCACTTTCACGATTCTAATCAAGGGAGGAGTGCAGTTTTGGCCGAAAGTTCAAACCATCGTAAATTTTCTAACGATTCTGATTGCAATGATGGATGTTCACTCATATCTGGATCTGGCAATCCAGTGAGATATGTCATAGCCCATTCAAGATAATCAGAAAGATTCTCACTGGACATATCAAGATCTACTGAGCGATATTCAAGACCTCTTTCTCCAATATTGACATCGTGAAGACTTAATGGCGGTGTAATTGCACCATCTTTGTGACGCCACCTGCCAGTGATTGTATTGAATTCATATAAAGGTAATAGTTTGTAGCCAAGCTCTGCCACAATGGCAATGGCTTTCAGTATGAATTGAAAAGTCTCTTCCGAAATAAAGTAATTGAAATTCACTCGCACCCAACCAGGTTTAATACCCTGACAACCCTGAACGATTTCCCTTTCATATTCATGACTTGTTATTTCATCGATGCCCAAAAGCCGATGCCCGTAAGGTCCAGCGCAGCTGCAGCCTCCTCGAGCCTGTATTCCAAAGAGGTCATTCAAAATTGCCACTGCAAAATTGTGATGGAGATACTTACCCGAATCACATTTAATAGTGAATGACACAATTGACAATCGACTCGCTGACTTATTACCAAGAACCAGAATATTGCGATGTGTATCAAACGCTTCGATTGCCCTCTGGACAAAATCGTGTTCAAGTTCAGCAATGACTGGAACAGAAATGGTTTGTTTGACTTTGAACACCAGTCCTGCTCGTATTGCTTCAATAATTGCCGGAGTGCCACCTTCTTCGCGGTGTTCAGCATCATCAAGATAGACGTGCTCATCGTGATTGACATACAGAACTGTTCCTCCGCCCACAACACTTGGAACACTGTTCGTCAGAAGTTCTTTTCGTATGATCAAGAGTCCAGGGGTAGATGGACCACCAATGAACTTATGTGTTGACACAAAGATTGCATCTTTATAGGCAAGAGGATGGGTATCTGATTTTGGATTCATTTCAATTTCGATATAGGGAGCGGCCGCAGCAAAATCCCAAAAAGCAAGTGCGCCGTAAGTGTGCAAGAGCGTAGAGATGCCAAATGTGTCGCTGACAATACCTGTCACATTGCTCGCCGCACTGAATGAACCAATCTTCAATGGTCGATGTGCAAAGCGTTTAAGTTCGCGTTCTAATATTTCAACGTCAATATGTCCATCTAAGTCTTCTGGAATAACAACGATGTCGGCAATACTTTCGCGCCACGGTAGTTCATTGCTGTGATGTTCAAAAGGGCCAATGAACACCACAGGGCGATCATCAGCCGGAATTGATTGGAGCAAGTTGTAGCGATCATTCAGTTCTTTTGGAAGCCGTAAGTTCAGAATGGTCATCAACTTATCGATTGCTCCGGTACTTCCAGTTCCTGCAAAAATAACCGCAGTTGAATCATCGCCATTCACAGCGGTCTTAATGATTCCGCGTGCATCTTCACGAAAACGTGTCGTTTGCAATCCAGTTCCACTTGACTCAGTATGGGTATTTGCATAACGAGGAAGGACTTCATTTCGGATAAAGTCTTCAATAAAAGTCAGCGCTCTGCCGGATGCCGTGTAATCGGCATACGTCACCGTCCTGACACCAAAAGGGGTGGTGATTTTCGTATCATCACCGATGACAGATTCTCGAATCTGGTTCAAAAGTGGGCTCGATGGCAAATCTCGACTTGGAGCTGGGATTCTGAGCACATCCGAGAGTTGCATAGCCCTAGCCTAATTTCGAATTTACCCAAAAGCCCTTCCCATAGAGTTGCCACGTGGCGATTGGAATATTCGATTCAGGTGTTGGGGGCTTGACTGTTGCTCGAGCGATTATGGATCAGTTGCCAAATGAAGAAATTATTTACGTGGCAGACAGTGCCAAGGGACCATACGGGCCTCAAACCATTGCTGATGTGAGAGCCCACTCTCTGAGAATTATGGATTGGCTTCAATCAGAAGGTGTGAGCTGCATTGTGATTGCGTGCAATACTGCATCGGCGGCAGTATTGAGAGACGCCCGCGAGCGCTACAGCATCCCAGTCATCGAAGTTATTCAACCGGCAGCACGGCGTGCCGCAAGCACAACAAAGAGTAAGAAAGTCGGAGTCATTGGTACGCTCGCAACCATTAATTCTGGAGCATATCAAGATGCGTTTCTGGCCACAAAGATTGAAATTGTTTCTCAAGCCTGTCCAAAGTTCGTTGAATATGTTGAGGCAGGAGTGACTACTGGAGATGAGATTCTCAAGTCCGCACACGAATATTTGGATGAGTTGAAGGCAACAGGGGTTGACACTTTGATTTTGGGGTGCACTCACTATCCACTTCTTACTGGAGTCATCCAATTTGTGATGGGTGATAACGTCACGTTGGTTTCAAGTGCAGAAGAAACCGCAAAAGATGTGTATCAACTTTTGCAAAATCGAGATATGTTCCGAACATCGACCGAAAAACCACATCATAGATTCATTGCGACTGGTCCTACGACTGGATTTGAATTACTTGGACTACGCATTCTTGGCACAGAAGTTAACGCAGAACATATACCAATAGGAGAGCAATGAGAATTGATGGTCGCTTACAAAATGAACTTCGCCCAGTGACCTTTGATCGATCATGGTCGGAACACGCAGAAGGATCGTGTTTGGTAAGTTTTGGCAGAACAAAAGTCCTCTGCACGGCAAGCTTCACTCCAGATGTGCCACGCTGGCGAAAAGGTTCGGGACTCGGTTGGGTGACAGCAGAGTATGCAATGCTGCCTAGAGCCACAAATACCAGAAACGATCGGGAATCAGTCAAGGGACGTCTCAGTGGCAGAACTCAAGAGATTTCCAGGCTCATCGGCAGATCCCTTCGAGCCGCCATTGATTATGGGGCGCTTGGCGAAAACCAAATTGTGATTGATTGCGATGTGTTACAAGCAGATGGTGGTACGAGAACAGCAGCCATCACAGGCGCATATGTCGCACTTGTTGATGCACTGACCTGGGCCGAAAAAGAAGGACACGTTCCGCCGGCCAATAGAGTGCTCATTGATTCTGTGTGTGCAGTGAGTGTTGGCGTCATTAACGCTGAAGTATGTCTTGACTTAAAGTACGAAGAAGATGTCACTGCAATGACGGATATGAATGTGGTGATGACAGGAAGTGGCAGTTTTGTCGAAGTTCAAGGAACTGCTGAGGGTATCGCTTTTAGTCGAAGTGAACTCAATGAATTACTCGATATGGCAACTCTAGGTTGCAAAGAACTCACTCGACTGCAAAATGTGGCACTTGGACTATGAGCATCGAAATAGTTTTTGCTTCAAAGAATGCACATAAACTTCAAGAAGTTGAAAGAATTGTTGATTCAGTATGTAAAGACTTTAGTATCGTCGGATTGCATCAGTGGGATGATGCCCCGGATGTTGTTGAATCAGGAACAACGTTTGCAGCAAATGCACTGTTGAAAGCTCGTTCGATACATCAACATACTGGCAGAACAGTGATTGCAGATGATTCAGGTATCTGCGTCGATGCACTGAATGGAATGCCAGGTATCTTTTCTGCTCGCTGGGCTGGAAACCATGGCCGAGATTCTGAAAATCTTCAATTACTCTTATCGCAAATAGAAGATGTTCCAGACCAGCTCCGAGGTGCACAGTTTGTGTGCGCGGTCGCAATTGTTCTTGAAGATGGAACTGAAAGGGTTGTTGAAGGAATCCTTGAAGGCGTCATTACCCGCGCACCTAAAGGAGAAGGCGGGTTTGGGTATGACCCAATATTCCAACCGGTTGGACTCTCCGTCACAACGGCTGAACTCGATGCAGTTCACAAAGATTTGATATCCCACCGAGGGCAGGCAGTTCGATCTGCAATTGCTGAATTGAAGTCACTCTACAACTTGGGTTGTGGGGGAGATTGCGCTTGTAAATCCTGAGTGCGGGTGGCGGGACTCGAACCCGCACGTCTTTCGACCGAGGCTTTTAAGGCCTCTGCGTCTGCCATTTCGCCACACCCGCTTGGTGCGGGCGGAGAGACTCGAACTCTCACACCTCTCGGCACAGGAACCTAAATCCTGCGTGTCTGCCAATTTCACCACGCCCGCAAGGATGTGAATTCTAGGTCATCGGGATTGTGAAGCGAGTTTGGGTAAAGGGAAGAACACTTTTAGGCTAGGACTATGGCTTCCCAAAAACCTCAAGAAATAGCGAAAGAAATCGAAGCAGTTCGCACTCGTTTGTTGAAAGCAGTCGATGAGATTGCTGATCGTTCACAGCCCAATCGCATCATTGATACTCAAGTTCAAAAAGTAAAGAGTTTCTATCTCGATAGTAATGGTGGTATTCGCATAGATCGCGCAGGTAAAACGCTAGCTATCGTGTTGGGGCTTGCACTTCTTCGTAAACTTTTTAAGTAGTGGACGATATATCGCTTCTTGAAGCACTACTTGTTATCTCTGCTGGAATTATTACTGGAATAATCAATGGTCTCATTGGTGGTGGTTCACTCGTTTCATATTTAGCGCTGACGTCTGTAGGAGTGCCACCAGTCCTTGCAGCGTCTACGAACACTGTGGGAGTCATCACTGGAAATCCAGCGGCTCTCATTACTCCTGTTCGAAAAAGATTAGTGGAATTTCGAAAATGGTTTCCTTTCGCTCTCATTACTCTTTTGGGTTCATTGCTTGGCGGGATGCTTTTAATCACTCTTCCTGAGTACGTCTTTGAATTCCTGATACCACTATTACTTCTTATAGCGGGATCTTCTGTTTGGATTGGTCTTCCTAGGACCACAATAAAAAAGAAATTTTCAATGCCATTTTTATTTTTGAGTGGAATATACAACGGATATTTTGGCCCGGGGCAGGGA
Source organism: Candidatus Nanopelagicales bacterium (assembly GCA_049421205.1). GTDB lineage: Bacteria > Actinomycetota > Actinomycetes > S36-B12 > UBA5976 > JAFMIT01. The sequence goes on along the minus strand of JBMSMQ010000007.1, from coordinate 8,683 downwards.
ATCTTGAACTTGTCCATTCTTTATAGATCGACGACGTATAACGCGGCAACTCTCGTTATATTGAAGAATTACATCATCACGCTGAGCAATATTGCACTTTCTTTATTGTTTATAGTTTCAAATCGCGTGATTTGGAGTTACGCACTGCTACTGTGGATTTCAGTATTTGTAGGGGGATGGGCAAGTTTTTACGTAGCAAAAGACTTAAATGAGAAAATTCTAAGAATTGCCCTCTCGTGCTTAGCTTTTCTCAGCGCTCTCTATTTCCTCTTATTTTGATAGAGTGAACCTTTAGAAAGGCTCTTATGAAACTGAAATCTGCTCTCGTCGCTATGTTACTTCTATCTTCGTTTGTGACAGTGAACCCTGTATCTGCTCTTGCTACAAAAGTAAGTATTGCCGGTGTGTCACTAGAAAATCGATACATTGTTGAGGGGCGCAATGGTGCCATCAAGCATCTGTTGAAAGATTTTAGTAACGCACGACGATTGTTTGGAGATTTTGCTCTCGTTCAGGCGCACTCACAAGATATCGTAGACAGACTGCAGGCTGCGAATGACAATTTTGGAGCCGTCACCATCATTCCAGATCAACGCAAGACGAGAAGTGATATTCCCAATGATACGTATTGGTCAGATTTATGGTCAATGGATGTTAGCGCCGAGTACGGCATTGATTTGCTAGCAGCACATGATCTCTTCACTACGAAAAATCCAGGTGAAGACGCTGTCGTGGCCGTGCTTGATACCGGCTACACCGTTCACCCAGATTTAGCAGCCTCTTACATAGGTGGATACGACTTCATTGGAGATCCAGCGAATTCAAATGATGGAAATGGTCGAGATTCCGACCCGAGCGATGCAGGTGATTGGTGGGGTGGATATGGCTCGTCTTGGCATGGTACCCATGTTCACGGAACTATTGCAGCCGCAAAAAATAACAATGCTGGTGTTGTAGGCGTAGCACCATTTGCAAAAGTGCTCCACGGTCGAGTGCTCGGCTCATGGGGTGGATATGACTCTGAAATCGCAATGGCGATCCGCTGGGCTGCGGGGCTCAGTGTGACAGGAGTTCCCAGAAATTCAAACCCTGCTGATGTCATCAATATGTCACTCGGTGGATTTGGTACATGCAGTTCAGTTTTTCAAAGTTCAATCGCGAGTGCGCGTAATGCGGGCACAGTTGTGGTTGTTGCAGCAGGAAATGAAATCTCGAATGCAAGTAACTACGCGCCTGCTAATTGCAATAACGTCATAACTGTCGCTGCTACGGGTCCAGAAGGATATCGCGCTTGGTATTCAAACTACGGATCAATTGTTGACATTGCTGCACCAGGTGGAGATAGCGACTATGGAGTGAGTGGAGAGATACTTTCAACGCTCAATAGTGGAGTCACTACACCAGGCTCACCAATCTATGCCGCGTATCAAGGAACAAGTATGGCGACCCCTCATGTGGCAGGCGTTGTCGCTCTCATTCGCTCAGCAAATCCATCTCTAACTGCATCTCAGGTTGAGAATATTCTGTTGGCATCGGTCAACCCGTTTCCAGTCGACAGTGGATATTCACCGTGTTCTAGTTCCTCAATGTGTGGGAGTGGAATCGTCGATGCGCATCTGGCAGTGGAAGCTGCCCTGATTGGTACAGGAGTACTTGACAATCAAGTGCAAGATGCAGTCGCAACTGTAAGTAGTGCTCGCGCAACAATTTCTTGGAACACCCCGCAAGATACCTCTAATTTAACAGGGTACCTTGTGACACTCGCAGGTTCGAGGTCGAAATGTACAAACGCAGTCAGCGTAACGAAATGTACTTTTACACGATTGAAGAATGGAACGACATATGTGGCGACGATTCAAGCAAAGTATGGATCTAGTTATGTGACTGGTGTTGAACTTGAGTTTATGCCTGCAGGTGCGCCTTCATCACCTCGACTCACAAAAGTATCTGTTGGCATCGGTTCATTGACTCCTCAATGGGGCTCGGTTGCCAACAATGGGAGTCCAATAACTTCATACAGTGCAGAAGCACTTCTTTCGAGTGGTGTGGTTGCCGGTTATTGTGAAACCACAAGTGCTCTCTCCTGTGTGATCACTGGACTGGTCGCAGGTACCCGGTACAAGATTCGCATCACCGCAACGAACGGGATTGGGAGTACCTCGAGCACTTCACGGTCCACCTACCGACCTCGTTAGTAGGAAATCGGACATTTCACCAGGATTCATGGTGAAATGTCTGCTCAAAGTCCTTGAGAACTTGGATATTTCAGCCTACCCTTGCCACAGGTATTCACCGAAGGGAGTGGCTTGTGCATAGCCAACTAAAGAAATTAATCGCTGGCGTAAGTACTGTGAGTTTGGCGATATCGCTGACCACATTTTTTACGAGCAGTGTATCCGCAGAATCTGCAGGAGTAACGATTGAAGCTTCAGGTTTTTCGAAGGCTGACCGTTACATCGTGTCAGGAAACTCAGCTACAAAGAATTTTGTGTCAGCCAAGTTTGCTGGAAAGTCACGTGAAATTTATGGAAACTTCAGTGTTGTATTTGCGAAAAAAGGCAAGATTGTTTCAGCCTTGCGCGAATCGGGCCTCAATCTTGGCACAGTGCAGATTTATCCAGATAAGTTTGTAAAGACTCCTCGCGTGGATTCTCTACGCGGTGGGAATGTAAAACCATTGACTGCAGAGGACATTGCAGCAATTCGCCCTGCCCATGAAGATCCCGTCATCACAGATGATTTGGGGCTCGAATATCAGTGGAGTCTTTGGCCAAACTATGACTGGCTGGGTTCTGGTACGAATATGCACGGTATTGATCTTTTGACAGCGCTTCATGAACTTGATGCTATGGAAATTAATTCAGGTGAAGGTGTAAATGTTGCAATTATCGATACTGGTTACACGGTCCATTCAGAATTGACTGTTGCTGACTCAGCGGACTTCACTTCTGAAGATGTCAGCAATGACGGTACCGATTGGGATAACGACGGTGCAGATCCAGGCGACTGGTGTGATGATGGTGATGAGACAACCGAAGATTATTCATCGTGGCACGGAACACACGTTCATGGCACGATTGCAGCATCGCGTGATTCAGGTCTCGTTCTCGGAATTGCATATGATGCGAATGTTGTTCATGCACGTGCACTTGGTCAATGTGGTGGATATTCATCAGACATTGCTGCAGCGATCTTGTGGTCAGCAGGTTTTAGCTTCGAAGAATATGGCATTGATAATAATGCCTACCCTGCAGACATTATCAATATGTCTTTGGGTGGCACTGGCCTTTGCGATCCATTGTATGACGAAGTTATCAACGCGGTTCGATACTTAACCGACACGCTCGTTGTTGTTTCTGCGGGCAACGGTTATGACCCAGCGGCTTCATCGTCACCTGCAAGTTGCAAAGGTGCCTTTACTGTAGCCTCAACTGGACCTAGTGGAGAGCGTGCCTATTACTCGAACTACGGTGTACATGTTGACATTGCAGCTCCAGGTGGAGACTGGTGCGATACGAAGTTCTCACAATGGGGATTTGGTGATTTTGCAGATTGCATTCAGTCATATGAATACTGGGGAAGCTATGAGTACGTTGATACAAATACGATTTTGTCAACACTCAATGCTGGAGCGCAAACTCCGGGTGATGAAGCATATGCTTGGTATCAAGGTACGAGTATGGCTGCTCCGCACGTGAGTGGTGTGGCGGCACTGGTTCTCTCAGTGAATCCAGATTTGAGTGTGGATCAGTTGGAAGAAGTACTTCAAGGATCTGCAAGTGCATTTGGGGATATCGAATATGAAGGCTACTACCTTGATCGTGTCCGTGAAAAAGATGATTATTCATGTAACCTCCATGAGTACATGTGTGGATCAGGAATCGTCAATGCACACGACGCGCTGCTTTTAGCACTCGAAACTGAACCAACAGACGGTTCACGCGTTACTCGTGTGAACATCACTCCTGGTGGAACTTTGACGAAAGGAACTGCAACAGTTAGCTTCTTTGTTCCTTGGTATGGCAATCCGACATATGTCGAAGTAGTTTTGAAATCCACTGATTCTCCGAAAACAACACGTTGTCGTGTTAAATTGGATTCGATTGAGTACTTTACAGATTCAGTTTCTTGCTCTTTCAAGAATCTACGACATGACAAGGTATATCAAGTCACGATCACACCAATGAGTGGACGTACGGCTGGAGAAGTTGTAACTCGAACTTTCAAGACAGCTCCTCTTCCAACTGAAGCAACATTTAAGTCAATTCGTGTTGTCGAATGGGAAGATATCTATTACGGTGTCTACAACGGCTTGGCACTTGTAAGCTGGAACAAACCTCGGGTCCCAACGCTTGCCGGATCTCAAGTTGATGATGCTTACTTCATTGTAGAGGCATACAGCGATCTTGCAGGTGAAATGTGGAACTTGTGTACATCATATGGAAGTTCATGTGCGATTCCGTTCATGATTCCAGGTGATCGAGTGAAATTCCGCATCATCACAATGACTACTCGAGGAACCATTGTTTCTAAGTGGTCTAAGTGGTACACCGTTCCGGGAACTATTCCGGTTTAGTAACTCAAATCCATGAGGGGCTCACGCGAGTGAGCCCCTCATTTTATTAGATAGAATCTTCTCTATGCGTAAATTTCACATTGCTCTTTTATGTATCGCTCTCGCAACAGTAGGACTACAGATACCTGCTGTCTCAGCCGGATCATTGGCATGTAAGTCCTACCAGAAATGGAATCGCGATGATGCGGCTCTGCAGCGGGTGCAATTGAACCGTATGTGCCAGGAATATTTCGTTGAGGCTCCGCCCAGTTCTCTTGTGTCAAAACAGTACCTCCGCCAACTTCTTTCTGGCTCAAGGCCCTCATTCGATCCAGATGATGCTTTCTCACTTCATACAAACGCTACTGCGGACGCGATCATTTATTTGGATTTTGACGGTCACACTTGGGAGGAAAATTCATGGTGGATAGGTGCGTACGGTATTGATGTAGGAGAAACTTCAGCTGGATATACGTTAGACGGTGATGCGACTACTTTTACTGAAATTGAGCGAAATGCAATATATGAAATTTGGTCAAATGTTGCGGAAGAATTTTCAATGTATGACGTCGATGTCACTACTGAGCGGCCCACTGGTGCTCGAGAAATTACTTTTCAAGCTCGAGGGTCTCACGCTTTGATTTTGTCTGAAAGTTCAGTGCAAGAAGGATGTGGGTGTGGAGGTGTGGCTTATGTGAACGTGTTTGCAGGTGGAAATACCTGGAATTATCCGGCACTCAATTTTTCAAAGTTTGGGTCATATTTTGCGCCGCCGGCAGACACCGCAGAAATCATTAGCCATGAGGTTGGGCACAACTTGGGCCTAGCTCATGATGGAACCACAACTGGAATTGAGTACTACGGTGGCCACGCAATGTGGACACCAATTATGGGAGCAGGACGCGGTCGAGGGATAGCAACGTGGAGTTATGGAGGTTATCCAAGTGCAGACACACGATGGAATCAGATTGCTGGCGATGATGACTATGCCCAAATTGATTATTATTTAGATTATTATGCAGATGATCACGGTAATTCCTTTGGTTCAGCGACAACTCTAGATGACACAGCATTGCAGCAGGTGACGAGCGGTGTCATCTCAACACAAGATGATATTGACTTCTTTCGATTTAATGTTTCACTTGCCAATGCTGGATTATGGAATATTGAATTACTTCCTGCCGAGTTTGCGCCCAATCTGGACCCAGAGCTAAAAATCTATAATGAGTTTGGAGTACTACTATCAACATCGAATCCCCTCGTTCCGACTCCTTCAAACTACTACACCAATCTGACTGAGGGTCTAGATGCACACATCGAACTTGAGTTGAGTGAAGGGACTTACTTCATCAGTATCGATGGTGTCGGTCAAGGATCTTTGAGTTTAGGAACAGGTTATGACGATTACGCATCGCGGGGAAGTTATGCCCTGAGATTTGGCTCTCCTTCTAGTGGAGCATTTATTCGCGATGTCACTCCCACCTCGGCAGGACGTGGCAAAGCAGTAAGCATTATCGGCTCAAATCTTGATGCGGTGACTGGTTTACGAATTGGTGAAACGCAAATATCAACGTTTTGGCATATTTCCAACGAGGAGATTGTCTTTGGTCTTCCCGCAAATGTTTCAAGCGGCTCTCTTGTTGCAGAGACATCTGGCGATGAAATTATTGCCCTAGAAAACTTTACAACTTTATCTCAAGCCGCGTTACCGACAATTTCATCCTTGTCATCTCAATCAGGTGTTATTGATCAAATCATTACAATCATTGGTGACAATGTCGGCGCAACGATAACAGTTACACTTGCTGGACAGGCAATTCCTTTCACCGTAACGGGCACGAATTCTCTTCAGTTTCAGGTGGATTCCTCTATGAGTTCTGGTAAATTAACGCTGATCACAGCAGGTGGAAATGTTTCGGCACGGAGGTCCTTCACCGTACTTTTGCCGATGACAATAAGCACAATAACACCTCAAAACATTTCAATTGGAGGGAATCTCACTATTCTTGGTGCAAACTTCACACGGGATGTATCAGTGAACTTCACGGGAGGCGCTAAAGCCTCTCGACCTCGCATTACGGCGGGTCAAATCACACTCAAAGTTCCTACTGGTGCGCTGAGTGGGCCAATAATGCTCACCAACTCTATTGGAAGTGTGATTAGTGTAGACAGTATCAATATTGTTGTACCACCACCGACTATTTCTCGTTTTTCACCCACATCTGCCCGAGTGGGCAACGTCGTGACTATCACAGGCAACAACTTCATTGACGTGCAAAGCGTGAAACTTGGAAGTATCTCCGCAAGCTTTACCGTTGTTAGTGCAACTACAATTCGTTTCACTGTACCCGTTGGCGCGCGAACTTCCGTGATTTCCGTAACGACGCAGTCTGGGACTGCAAATAGCCGAGGGCAACTTAGAATTCGTTAGAGCGAAAGCGCAACCCGCTTTATCGCATTTGCTACTTCAGTCGCTACTCTTGAGTCAAATACACTCGGCACAATAAAACTCGGGTTGAGTTGATCTTCGCCCACACATTTCGAAATTGCGGTAGCCGCAGCAATCAGCATCTCATCCGTGATTTTTGAACTTCCAGCATCCAGAAGACCTCGAAATACTCCGGGGAATGCTAAAACGTTATTTATTTGATTTGGGTAATCACTTCTACCAGTCGCGACAACTTTTGCATGCTTACTCGCGATAGCTGGATGTATTTCTGGATCTGGGTTTGCAAGAGCAAATACGATTGCATCTTGCGCCATTGTGTCGAGGTCCTCACCGGTGAGAATATTCGGTGCGCTGACTCCAATGAAGACGTCTGCACCTTTGAGACCTTCCACAAGAGTTCCGCGGAAGTCATCCAAATTTGTATGTTCCTGCATCCAGGAACTAATTGGTGCGACATTCTCTCTTTCTGGATAGACAGCACCGTGTGTATCGAAAGCGATGATGTCTTTTACTCCTTGGGCTTTAAGGAGCTTTGCAATTGCGGTGCCTGCGGCACCAGCACCACTCATGACTACTTTGACTGATGACAATTCTTTTTTGACAATTTTGAGTGCATTGATAAGTGCTGCGAGTACAACGATGGCTGTTCCATGCTGGTCATCGTGAAACACAGGAATGTCGAGCACTTCACGGAGTCGCTCTTCAATTTCAAAGCAGCGAGGAGATGCAATATCTTCGAGATTAATTCCACCAAACACAGGTGCAAGTATTTGGACTGTGCGAACAATTTCATCAACATCTTGTGTAGCCAGACACACCGGCCATGCATCCACATCCGCGAAGCGTTTGAAAAGAGCAGCTTTTCCTTCCATCACAGGAAGCGCCGCTTCTGGACCGATGTTGCCAAGTCCAAGAACTGCAGAGCCATCAGTGACTACTGCCACAGTATTGCGTTTAATGGTAAGCCTTCGAGCATTCGATTTATCCTCAGCGATTGCAAGGCATACACGTGCCACGCCTGGTGTGTAGGCACGAGACATATCATCACGAGTCTTCAATGGGACTTTTGGGACAACTTCGATTTTTCCGCCGAGGTGCAAAAGGAATGTTCGATCACTCACTTTCCGAACAATGGCACCAGGAATCCCCAGTATTTCTTTCGTAACGAGATCAGCGTGGTCCGCATCGGCGGTATCACACGTGACATCAACAACCATCTCATCGTGATGAGACTCCACCACATCGAGAGCCGTGAGGGAAGCACCCGTATTGAGCACAGCTTGGGCTAATTCGGCCGTTGAAGAGCCTTGCGCAGGAAGTACAACCCGCACTGTTATGGAGTAGCCGGGGCTGTTACTCATATCCACCTCAATTCAGGACACTAGTGTGCCAAATACGAAAATTTTAGAATCAACCCCCTTAATTTAGATTAGAAAATGGAAAATATGCCCACTCTTGGGTCGGGAAGTGCTAGATTGCGCCCTAAGAGCACGAGGAGGAAGAAGTGAAATATCTAATCAATTGGAGCCTGAAGGTCCGCGACATCGCGCGTCGCGAAGAAGGTGCAACTGCAGTTGAGTACGGCCTTATCATAGGTTTAATTGCGGTTGTCATCATTGTTGCAGTTACTTTGTTGGGCGACACTCTCGCGGGACTGTTCAATACGGTGACGAATGAAC
>JBMSMQ010000006.1:0-45770 GCA_049421205.1 Candidatus Nanopelagicales bacterium | reverse complement strand
CAACAAATCATTCCATCAGTACCTATTTTTGTTGATTCACCTATGGCGCTTCAGGCTCTCGAGTTCTATCGAGGAGCAATTAGAGAAAAGTCGTGGGAAATCAATCCTGAAATTTCAGCAAGTGAGGCAGATGTTTTTAGTGCTGGAAATCTCACCCAACTGCAAAGTGTGGAAGAGTCAAAGTCACTCAATCAACAGCGACATCCCTGCATCATTATTTCAGCAAGCGGTATGGCGACTGGTGGAAGAGTTGTGCATCACCTTGCAAGGATGCTTCCTGATGCCAAAAATTCCGTCATTCTTACTGGATACCAAGCGGTTGGCACCAGAGGTCGAAGCCTCATTGATGGCGCAAAAAATCTCAAGATGTTTGGAAAAGATGTTGAGGTACATGCTCAAATTGAACTGGTGGACTACTTCAGCGTCCATGCCGATAAAGACGAATTAGTTCACTGGCTACAGACCGCTCGTCAAAAACCCCGTCGGGTTTTCGCAATCCACGGTGATGATGACACAAGTGAATTATTCGCAGAATACCTCAGAACCCACTGTGATTTCGATGCTTATGCTCCATCACTTGAAGAAGTGATTGAACTTTAATTACTGCCGATATGTATCAAGTTTTCGGATGACCTGATTAAGTTCGTCCGATGTAATCACTTTTGCCAGTCGACCTGTTGCTAAAACTTTCAATTCAACATCGCAGAGATACTCAAGATACTCAACAAGCCCAATCGCGCCTTTAATGTCTGCTCCAACGGTCACTGCTCCATGGTTTGCTAGAAGTGCCGCTGTTCTGTCCTTCAAGGCTTTTGCAATATGCACAGCAAGTTCATCGCTTCCATAAAGCGCATACGGTGCCACACGAACGGCTCCACCAAAGAGTGCTGAGTAGTAATGTGTAATAGGTATTTCATCTACAACAACAGAAAGTGCAGTAGATGCAGGTGCATGGGTATGAACAATCGCTTGATAATCAGTTGATGCATAAATTGAAATGTGAAATGGCAATTCCGATGATGGCTTGAGTTTGCCTTCAACAATATTGCCTGCCATATCCACCACCACGATGTCGGTCACCGTCATTTGACTGTATTCGACAGCGGTCGGCGAAATAATGATGTCGTCATCTCGACGGATTGACACATTTCCTGCGGTTCCCACAACAAGGTGCTTCTCTTGCAGGAATTTACAAGCATCAACGACTGCTTGTCGCTCTTGAAGATACAGCATTAAATTCCGATTCCCAATTGTTTTGCGAGTTTCTGAGCCTCAGCCAGTGCTTTCGACAGCTTCGCTTGGGCTTGACCATACGCGGCAAAATCATTGTTTCGAAGTGCTGCTTCACCTTCAGCGTATGCATCTGCTGCACGCTGCAGCGCAGCTTCGAGTTGCTCTTGCAAGGTGCCGGTTGGGTTCGGATCAGGGTCTGGGTTCGGATCAGGATTTGGCGTTTGTTCACCAAGTACCTGACGTAGCCCCTCAGCGAGCGAATCTGCAAGGACTACTTTTTGTCCAAAGCCGACTTGAACCTTTCTGAGTAATGGGAAACCACCGACACCTACAGATTCCACATAGACAGGCTGTACATACAAGATGCCGCCACCTATTGGCAAGGACAACAGATTTCCAAGCACTACGTCACTACCTCCACGACGTAAGAGCGAAAGTTCCGATGAAATCTCGGCATCTGACTCAAAAAGGTTTTGAGCCTGTACCGGGCCAGGGATTGTTGTTTGGCTCGGTAGTTGTAAGAGTGTAATTTTGCCGTAGTCCGACGACGCATCAGAGTTCACTGCCAAGAATCCCGCAAGTGATGGACGACGCTGTGGTGCAAAGGTACTTGTCAATGAAAACACAGCTTTGTTTTCACCCGGCATCTTCAAATTGAGATAGTACGGTGGTTGTGACAATCCTTCTGTGCCACGGGTTGGATCATCAGGAATAATCCAAAAGTTTTCACCAGTGAAGAATGCTCCTGGGTCACTGATGTGATATTTCCGCAAGATATCTCTCTGGATCTTGAATAAATCTTCAGGGTATCGAACTTGACTCATCAATTCATCTGACATTTGAGATTTATTCTTGAAAAGTTCTGGAAATGCACCTTGCCATGCTTTGACAATCGGATCTTTCTCATCCCATACATACAGTGTGACAGTTCCGTCATATGCATCCACAGTGGCCTTTACGGAGTTTCGAATGTAGTTGAGTGTTGATGTGACAGTTCGGACACCAAGCGAATCTGTCACAGCATTCGCAATTACTGTTTCGCGACTATATGGATAGTTAGCACTTGTTGTGTAGCCATCCAATATCCACACAACACGACCATCAATCACTGCTGGATATGGATCTCCATCAAGAGTGAGCCAAGGAGCAACCGCCTGAATCCGATCTGCAGGATTTCGCTTGTAGAGAATCCGTGATTCCTCGGTAACCTGCTCTGAGAGCAAAATGTTTGCTTCGCCATAACGAGCGGCAAAGAGCAGTTTGTTGAAGAGACCTCCTACTGCAACACCACCATTACCCTTATAAGTCGTGTTTTGTTGCCCAGTTGGACTTGTATCGTCTGGGTAGTCAAGTTCAATTTTGCCCGATCCCCCAACGATGGAATATTCCGGAGAATTTTCACCGAAGTAAATACGTGGCTCGTCAATATCAAGAAGTCCATTAGGTGGAACATCTGATTCAATGAAGAACGGTTGTCCATCTGCCGTTGAAGTGTTATCAAAAGCTGCAGCAAGTCCAATTCCATGCGTATAGATCAGATGATTCGTTACCCAGTTTCTTTGGGTTTCTGGAATACCGGCGAGGTTTACCTCTCGAACTGCGAGAACTGCACCGCGAGTCTCATCATCAATCGTATATCTCGAGACATCAAGATTTGGTGCAAATGAATAGAATCCTTTGAGCTGTTGGAGTTGCTCAACTGTCGAAGAAACAATCGTGGGGTCAAGAAGTCGAATGTTTCGGAGACTTGCCTGATCTCCCTCAAGGATTGTGGAGTCAACGGTTTCACTTGCGATGTAACTTTGGTAGTTCACATCCGTAAGTCCATATGCTTTTCTTGTCGCTTCAATGTTGTAGGCAATAAATGGGGATTCTTTCGCTTGCTCATCTGGGCGAACTTGCACTTGTTGCACAAATGCGGGCCAGGCACTCCCAAGTAATACAGTTGCAATAACAAAAAGTGCACTTCCGAGGATTGGCAATGTCCAGTTTGTTCTGAATATGTTGAAAAAGAACAGCAGCGCACAGACAAGTGCAATAGGCATCAGAACATTGAGCGCAGGGAGATTCACGTTCGCATCGACGAATTTGAGTCCTGTCATCAAAACGTCTGATTTCAATGCGAGTTCGTAACGATCTAACCAGAGGCTCCAGGCTTGAAGAAGTAGGTAACTTCCGCCAAGAATTGCAATATGAAGTCGTGCACCATCGGAAATGAAGAAGCCGATGCGATTTGTCGCTGAGGTTTGAGCAGGTCGAATACTGCCTATAAGGTAGTGAACGACAAGTGCGATGAGAATCAAGAGGAGAAGTAGGCCACTCAATGCACTTTGTAAATTTCGCCAGAATGGGAGATCAAAAACAAAAAAACCGATGTCCAGTTGGAATGTTGCATCAACTTCACCAAAAGGTTGGGCATTTCTGAACTGCAACCACAACTGCCAGCTTCCACTGAAGTTGACCGCCGTAATCAGACCCACTGCAAGTGGTATCGCAATAAAACCAAACCTTCGCAAGAATCCAAGCACTTCCTGAACTCTTTCCAACCCTGGCATATCTGCCGCTTGAATGAACGGAGGTCGACTTCGAAACGCGAGCCACAGATTGAGTACTGCTAATCCAGCTGCAAGAACACCCGAGATGACGAAGAGGAAAATCTGAGTACGAAGAACTGTGTCAAAGACAATAGTTTGTCCAACTGAATCAAACCACATTCTTTCAGTGATGAATCCCGCGAACGCAAAAAATGCAATTGCGAGTGCGGCAAGCACGATAAGTGCAATTCCAAATGCTCGCCTTGGACGGGAACTAGCCTGGGAAGTTCTAAACGAGTCGCTCATAGTCCCAAACTACCAAGTGTGGGAGATTTGGCATCTTGAGGCTAGCACTTTGGATATGACTTCGGATTGGGCTGAAGAAGTACCTCAAGGGCTTCCTCAAGAGTTGTTACCGGCACCAAACGTAAATCTTGTGGTGTCACTTTTGGAACCGCATTGCAGTTTTCTCTTGGAATCAACATAAGTCTCGCACCTGATGCATAAGCTCCATTTATCTTATGGTCAAGACCACCTATTGCCTTCACATCGCCATTTGCGGTTATTTCACCGGTAACTCCAATGATTCGGTTTTGGGTGAAATCTTTCTTGCTGAAAAGTTCCACAAGTGAGATTGCAAACGCTAATCCCGCACTTGGACCCTTGACATCTGGCAACTGCACTTCGATATCAACCGGCGGAATAGTTTGTTCAAGGATGCCAATTCCTACAATCGTTCGTCCGTCGTTTTCAATTGTTGCTGAACTCACTTCGAGTTCGTTACCATCACGAATTAGTGTGTAGGTAACACTCTCCCCCGGTTTTACATCATCCATAATCTTGGTTATCGACTCAAAATCACTTAGTGCAATTCCATTCAGCTGAAGTAGCACATCACCGAGTTTGTAATTTTCAACTGCGGGCGTCTCTTCAAAAATAGAACCGATGATGAGTTTTTTCGATACAGGAAGTTTCAAATATTCCATCGCAGCAGCAATTGCATTGGACTCTGCAGAGAGAAATAGTTGGCTTCCCTGATTTGATATATCTTCACTTGTTTGGTCTGGATCAAAGAGAAAACTTGTTGGGACAATAACAACATCTGAATCGAAAAATGTCCTCATCGCATCAACCCAGGTGAGGCGACCGTAAGGTCCTCCCCAACTTGACACTGTAAGGATAAGGATTTGCCCTGAACTCTTGTATGTCGGGAAAGCCGCATTTTCCTCAATCATCAGCAACGGTTCATCGTTCACGCTACCTGTTGCTTCATAGGTGTTACCTGCTTCACTTCTCACATAGGGAAGATCAGACACCCCAGCGAGAAATAAGAGGGTCAGCGCGAGTACGACACTTGCAAGGTTTTCTCGTATCGACGTGAAAGTACTATTCACGTGGTTTCTTTTCACCCAAAGTGGAGAGGTACTGTCGCATTTCTCTCACGCTTGCCTCGATCGTGGAATGGTGGCCCTCTTTTTCGCGTTTACGCATGAGAACGTAGGCTGCAAATGTCACCAGAAATGGCAGGACCAGCCAGATGAGGGAGTCGAAGAAGATCTTAATGAAAGCAGCCATTGGAGCATCGTACTTCCCACAGTCGTGCAAGACTTACTCAAGGAAAGGCGAGAACGATGAACTTCCCATTTGGCTTTACACCTGATGACCACAACAAATTCGACTTGTCGGCGCTCGGTGCAATGCTTCAGCAACTTGGCGGGATGCTTCAAAAAGCACAGTCTCTTGATGAGGGGCCAATCGCCTGGTCAATAATTAAAGAGACCGCAGTCAATGGAATCAAAAAATCCAACATTCAAGTAACGCCTGATCAACAAAATTCGGTCAATGACGCAATTCGACTTGCACAATCCTGGCTCGATGAACACACAACTCTCCCTGCTTCAAGTGTTCTGGCACATGCTTGGGATGAACAACACTGGATAGATCAAATGTTTGAAGGTTGGAAACCCATTATTTCGCCGGTTGCATTGGCTATGGCTGGGTTAATGACTGAAATGAATCCAATGCAGGAACTTGGCGAAGTTCCTCCTGAACTTCAGCAGATGTTGATGCCTATGCTTCAGATGGCAGAAAAACTCGGTGCGATTTCTACTGCCACTCAGATTGGACAAGGGCTAGCAAGTCTTGCATCAGAAACCCTCAGCGGTGGAGACATTTCGATTCCACTTGAACCACAAAAAATACCCGCACTTTTGCCCGAACACATCACACTATTTGCTCGTAACTATGAACTGCCTGCAAGTGAAGTTTTGATGCTCTGTGCCGTCAGAGAGTCCGCAATTTGTCGTCTCTATGCACAATTCCCTTGGATTGAAGACGCAGTAATCGGAGCTATTGTGAAATATGCTCGCGGCATTTCGTTTAATCAGGATCATGTTCGAGAAATGATGTCGAACATCAATCTCGAAGATCCCCAATCCATTCAGATGGCGATGAGTGAAGGTTTGTTTGAACCACCAACAACACCAGAGCAACTCCAGGCGCTCGAAGAGCTTGAATTTTTGCTGGCACTTATTGATGGATGGGTTTCGTTCATCACGTACAAAGTAATTCACGGAAAGCTGCCAAATGCAGATGCATTGGTTGAGACGATGAACCGGCGCAGAGTTTCTGGAACCCCTGCATCAAAGGTTTTCTCACAACTCGTTGGACTTCAACTTGAACCAACGCTGATTCGCAAGAGTTCTGATTTCTTCACGGAATTTTCTGCACTAGCGACTCAAAATGAGATGAACTTTGTTTTCTCTTCGCCGGACACTCTTCCAACCATTCGTGACTTCGACAATCTTTCGGGGTATCTAAGAAAAATACAAATTCGAATGCAACAAAGCGAAGACCCAACCTTTAATTTCTAAAGGTTGGGTCTTTGAAAGTATGAATTACGCCTTACCAAGGATCAAATTCACCTTAGTGCCACACGTGGGGCAAATACCTTTGCCGCTTCGACGCTGAGTCTTCTCATTTACCTCAACAGTAAGCGTCATTGGCGCAGTCTTAGCTTTGCATTTCACGCAGTAGGGGGTTTTGTCGTGAACAGTTTCAGCCACGGTTCCTCCAAGTTTCGATTGGGATTACTCCCGCGCCCAGAATTTCTGAGCAGGCTCAACCTAGCCCCTCAAGGCGTCAAGATGAGATAGCCACGCGTGAAATCGCCCGATTTGTCCAAATATTTATTTTTTGAAAGCAAAAATTGAGTGGGTTGATGACTTTTGGAGAGCATCAAACCGAACGCTCAGGCTCATGAACTTCATTCGAAGAGACCCCGGCTCCCCCATCTATTGGACACGAGAAGGCTCGATTGCGATTGGCTTTAAAGATGATCCAAGTTCAAACTGCTATCTCATTACTGAAAATTCGCAGGAGTTTCGAAAACTTTTACAACTGTGTGATGGTAAGGTCGATTTCAATCACTTACTCCAGAGCGGACTGGCAATGGGATTGCAGGAAGACGTCATGCGAAAGGTCTTTTCTGATTTACTGGAACTTGGGCATTTAAAGCCAATAAACAGCATCAGGTCCCACGAACCCTCCAACATACATGCTGATGCTCAATTACTCGGACTCTCCAGCGCGGAAATACAAAGTAATCGTGGAAAGCATCGGGTTTTGATTTACGGTGCAGGGCGTCCTGCAGCAATTCTTTTATCGGCGCTGGAATCTCACGACGTTCCGGTCGGATGGATTCCCGCCAGCAAGGAACGAATTCGTGATGAGGATTTGTCGGGCCTCGGTATTGAGTATATTTCAAAACGTTGGGACGATTTAAGAGTTCCAATTCAAAATCCACACATTGCAGTGTGCTTTGATGTGACGCACGATAGTGAAGGTATTGAGGCTCAGTTTCCTAACACCATCATCTTTCCTGTGATTGTTCATCAAAGACGACTTGCAATTGGACCACTACTCGGTGTGAAGGGTGGACTCTGTGGAAGTTGCCTGAATCAAATTCGCTCTACAAACGACCAGGATTGGTCACTCGGTACCGCACAACTTTTACACGAACGACGACATCCTCCTGTGATAGCAATGCGATGGGCCAATGTTCTCTCTTGGACGCTCACCAATTATTTACTTGAACTCATCGACATGAAACAATCATCTGCTCTCATCAACCACAGCCTTGAACTACAACCACCAAATCCTGTCTGGCGATTGCGCTCCTGGGAGCACTACATCTGCACACATCGCTCAACAGGTGAAATCTCCCTACTCGGGCAAGAATGAGCCAGTGAGCGAAATTCCTCAATCCCCCATCACTCGAAGTCTGCGTTTAGCATCTCTTCCTCTTGGAGTTGCAACCCGCGCAGCGGCCGGAGTCGGCAAACGAGTGCTTGGCGCAACGAGCGAGGAAGTAACCGCGGAAATTCAAGCAAAAACTGCTGAGCAAATTTTTCAGATTCTTGGAGAATTGAAAGGCGGTGCGATGAAAATGGGACAAGCACTTTCAATTTTCGAATCAGCACTTCCCGAAGAATTCGCCGCTCCATTTCGTAAAACGTTAACGAAGCTGCAAGATTCCGCACCACCTATGCCATGGCCCGTGGTCGAAGAACAAATCATTAAAGGACTCGGGGCAAGTTGGAGAAATAAATTCAAGGATCTCAGCGAAACTCCAGTCGCTGCTGCCTCTATCGGCCAGGTGCATAAAGGCGTTTGGCACGATGGACGTGAAGTTGCTGTCAAGATCCAATACCCTGGTGCAGCCAAAGCACTCGAATCCGATGTGAAACAAGCAAGCAGAGTTGCTCGATTAATTGCTGTGCTCGCACCCGGTGTTGATATCGATCCTTTGTTGAAAGAAGTGCAAGCAAAGATTATCGAAGAACTTGATTACATTAACGAAGCAAAATATCAGCGCGCATTTGCTGCTGCTTTTGAGGGCGATCCAGAAGTTGCCATTCCCCACGTCGTTGTATCTGGACGAAACCTAATCGTCACTGAATGGCTTGAAGGCACTCCAATGTCCAGAATCATTGAATCTGGAACGCAAGAGGAACGTAATCGAATTGGATTACTCTATGAACGCTTCCTACTTTCAGGCCCAGCACGTGCGGGCCTTTTGCATGCAGATCCACATCCTGGAAATTACAGATTTACGCCCGATGGTCGACTTGGAGTGATGGACTTTGGTGCAGTTGCTTCTCTTCCTGAGGGTTTACCAGAAGCCATGGGAAGGCTTCTGAGAATTGCGATGTCTGATAATCCCATAGCAGTGATGGATGGTTTACGAAAAGAGGGTTTTCTCCTTGAGAATATTGAGGTATCTGCAGAACAACTTCATGATTACCTTGCACCTTTCACGGAACCTACAAAAACTGAAACATTTCGGTTCAGTCGAGATTGGATGCGGGATCAATTTAGTCGCATTAATGATCCGCGAAAAGAAGAATTCAGCATCGGTCTCAAAATTAACCTACCACCTTCTTACATGCTGATTCATCGCGTATGGCTGGGATCAATTGGAGTGCTTTCCCAACTTGAATGTACTATCGCCGCACGAGCCGAGATTGAACGTTGGGTTCCTGGGTTCAATCGCGTGAATTTATAATTCGTAATATTTCTTCACCAAAGGCATCAAGATTCGCGCTAGAAAATCCATGTATAAGTTGTAATTCTTCCAGCGAAGCAGGTTGTAATTCACTAACTGCTTGGAGAGAAACATCTGAAAGAATGAGCCAATCAACTTGACCTGTCGCAGATGCAAAATCTCGTCGCCATAAGAAAAGCTTCTCGAGAAGTTTCTCGTCGACCTGCCCTTCACAACTTTCACAACGGCGTAATGTGTTCTCAGTTGCAGTTGACAGTCCTTTTTGACATATGCGACAGCGAATCACCTGCTTGTCTTCAACCTCGGTTTTCATAACATTTGATTCTTTTTGACTTAGTGTTTTTGTTGGTTGCTGTTTCATTTCTAGCAAGAAACGAGATGGAGTGACCTCATGTCCAAATCGCTCTTTCGGAACAGAAAGTGTGACGGAATATTTGGAACGAGTGATTCCAACGAATAGTAAACGTCGCTCTTCATCCTGAACTTCATTTGCGTATGGAATAACGCCTTCGACAACGCTTGGAATGAAGACGTACTCCCACTCCAATCCCTTTGCAGAATGTAAGGTAGAAATTGTTACGAGAGACTCTGTTGGTGCTAAATTTTGTTGGGCTAGAAGTCCAATGTGGTGAAAGAACTCTCCTAGTGTTACATCGTCTCCAAGTTGATCCGCGAGATTCAATAGTCCCGTAACGGAATCCCACACTTGTCTCCCAGCCTCACTTAAAGCGTGGGAATCGTTTGACCAGCCACGCTTCGTGACAGTTTCAGTAATGAGTTGTTTAATGTTGTGACTTGTTGCTTCGTAGTCTTGTCGAAGTGCTAACAGAACTTCTTTGATTTCCGAACGTTCAAAAAATGGGCGCATACCCTTCATTCGAAATGGAATGCTCTCTGCTTCTAGAGCACTTTCAAATAACTGTGACATAGATGAGAGTCGAATTAAAATTGCAATCTGTTGAGGTTCAATTCCGGAATCAAGAAGCTCTTTAATTTGAAGCCCAATGAGTTTCGCCTCTTCAGATTCGTTTGGCACACTGAGTGTTGTGAGAAGACCTGGGGATTGATGGACACTTTCCATCGTCACTGGTGTTGATGACGTAGCCATAAGTGACTGTGCTACTTGGGTCACGTTTTCTGGACATCTGTAGGTACGAGTGAGTTTCAATTCTTCGGCATCTTTGATCCAAAAATCCTTCAGGAATTCAGCGCGAGCACCAGCGAAAGAATAGATTGTTTGGGCAGGATCTCCCACCACACAAATATCATCACGCTCACCTACCCACAATCGTAAAAGTGTGTTTTGGGTTGGAGTTACATCTTGAAATTCATCCACAGTGAACCAGGTGTAGCGTTTTCTTACATCTTTGAGAATTTCAGGATGATTCGACAACATGCCTATCGTCAACTGCAATACATCATCAAAGTCAATAACTCGCTTGGAGTGACTCAAATCTTGGTAACGACCATAGATTTCGGCGACATCATTCGATGATACTTCACCTACTCGTTGTAATTTTTGGTACGAGACTGCATCAAGTCCTGATGACTTGAGCCAGTCAATTTCCGTTTCGATATATCTACGCTCGGCAACGGAATGTTTAGACGTCAAGGTTGAGAGTAGTGTTGTGCGCGATTGAATTGGCCAGATCGCGCCTCCAAAGACTTGAGGCCAAAAATAGCTGAGTTGTCGAAGTGCGATTGCGTGGAATGTTCCGGTCGCAAGAGTACTGATGGAGAGCAATTGCAATCTGTGCTTTAGTTCAAGAGCCGACTTGTTGGTAAAAGTCAGTGCCAGGCCCTGTTCAGCAGTTTTTACACCTTTTTGAATCATCGTCGCAATGCGATGGCTAATTGCTGTCGTTTTTCCTGAACCTGCAGTCGCAATGACCACGAGGGCACCATCTAGGTGGTTGGCAACTCGGAGTTGCTCCTCATCCAGGGATATCACCTCCCAATCTTTGCACCTGCAGCCGACTAGCCTTTGCCTTAGAGTCTGCTGTGGAGGATCTGTATGAGTTTTACAATGTATTCAACCCAATGGTGTGGGTATTGTTCACGCTTGAAGTCTCAACTTGAGCGTGAAGGCATCTCATTTACAGAAGTTGACATCGAACATGATCCCGAAGCTGCAGAACTGGTTATGAGCGTTAATGGTGGAAATAGAACGGTTCCTACCTTGATTTTTGCTGATGGCTCTGCCTTCACAAACCCAAGTTTGATGCAAGTTCAGGCGAAACTTGCATCGCTGTGAAACCACTACCACGTCTGCCACTGGGACGATTTGAGGCGAATCGAAACGCTCAACTTCGAACTGATATTGATGAACTCATCCGATTACGTGCAATTGGAAAATTCATTAGGTGTGCTCCAGGGGCATTGCTTGCAAACAACAATTCTTTGACCTACACAATTGATGTTCACCCTGATAGCGATGTCGCATATCTAGGCGAACACAATGAAATTCACTATTTCACCTATCTTGAATTCTTTGAGCCGCAGAATGAAGGGTATGTCAATTTACGTTCACTCGCACCAGCGTTGAGTAACTTGGAAGTTGGACTCGCTGCTAGTGCACTTGCGCTTGTCAATTGGCACACCACGCATAAACATTGTTCACGTTGCGGTGCGTTCACCGAAATTACTCAAGGTGGTTGGAGCCGATGGTGCGAAGCTGAGTCGGTTGAACATTACCCAAGAACTGATCCTGTCATTATTGTAGGTGTCATTGATGCAGACGATCGAATTCTTCTCGCGCGGCAAGCAACGTGGAAAGAAACTGATTTTTCTATTGTCGCTGGATTTGTTGAATCTGGTGAAACCCTTGAGTCAGCTGTCGCTCGCGAAGTTTTTGAAGAGACTGCTATCGAAGTGACAGATGTGGTGTATCTTGGCAACCAACCATGGCCATTTCCAGCAAGTTTGATGCTTGGCTTCAGTGCAAAAGCAACCTCTACTGCGATCATGGTAGATGGGGCTGAGATTGCAGAGGCACGATGGTTATCTAAATCTGAGATTCGAGAAGCTTGCGAGAGTGGAAAACTGAGAATTCCTGCGAAAGTTTCAATCGCACGAAAAATTATCGAGGCTTGGTATGGTTCAGAAATGCCTGATGCCTGGAGCAGAACTTGAAAATTCTCACCGCCAATATTGCCCACGGGTTGAAATTCGGTGAATTTTCGATTGTTGGCGAAAGCGCTTTGCAATCCCTCGCACAAGAACTTAAAGCAGATGTCGTCTGTTTACAAGAAGTAGACTTCATTAAAGAACGAAGTTCGATGATCGATCAAATAGAAATACTGAGAATTTATGGTGGTTTTGAATTCGCATATTTCTTCCCAGCCCTCGTGGGAGAGCCCGGAGATCGCGATGCATTTCGAATGCCAACATCTTCCGAGGTAAAGACTCCGCCGGAAAACTCATATGGCATTGGTGTTCTCTCTCGCTTTCCAATCAATGATGTGCAAACTATGCAACTTTCTGGGTCACGACTTTCATTGCCAATGCCTTTTCTGGTCGATGGAAAAAATCGCTGGCGAATGATTCCTGATGAGCCACGAATCGCGGCTCGGGTAACAGTTAAGTCCCCGCAGGGTGAAATTGACATCGTAACGACTCATTTATCGTTCATACCGTCCCGTGCAATCTCACAATTGTTGGCACTACGTCAATTCGTTCAAACAAAACCAATAATTTTCGCAGGAGACTTCAACCTGGCACCCGGTATAACAAAAACACTGACGCAGCTCAACCACGCAGCGTTAAGCCCTACCTATCCAAAACTTCAACCACGGGCGCAACTTGACCACATCCTGATTTCTAACACTCTAACTATTATTGATTCGGGAACTCTAGAGTTATCTATTAGTGATCACCTAGCGCTCTTTGCTGAAGTTTCTAAAAAGTGAGTTCTGCTTCAGACACATACGTACTTGGAATGAATATTTCATCTCGCCTCACATACACAAAAACAGCGTCAATATCTTCCACTGCAATACCGTGTTTCTTTGCGAAAGCTATTCGATAAATCGAAAGTTGCAAAGGATCTGCATCAAGTTCCGCATGGGTTTTCCAATCAACAAGTAACCAGCGATCACCATCTTGAAACACCGCGTCGATTCGACCTTTCACTATTCTCTCATTAATTAGTACGGTGAAGGGCTCTTCAACGGCATAGGCTTGCATATCTGACCATTTAGATTGCCTAAATTGCTCTATCAATTGTCGTAAATCAGACTGCTCAATAATGTCACTTTGCAATTCATTGAAATCTTCCGTGCCTGGAAGTGCCATCAGTACTCCACGAGTTGCTTTCTGACGATAGTAGTTTTCTACCCATTCATGAAAGCGGGTGCCCATATCTGCACCATAGTGCGAGGCTTTCGGCATTGGACGAACAAGGTCAGCGATAAAAGCAGATTCATCGCTAATGAGTCGTTGAATATCCGAGGCTGACATACTCTCAGGTATTTGAACACTACGTTTAGGATCAGATTCATCACTACGAGTCTTGATCAAGGATGCAATTGCTAGATCCCAATCCCTGAGAAGTACATCTGATGTGTTTTCAAGTTCAATATCCATCGACATCAGAGATTGCACCTTAAGGGCTAAATCCCTGATTGATTTCATTTCATCATTTTGTTGAACGTGGGGCCAAGCAGCAGTCTGAACCGAGGAAATGTCTACTGGCGCTAAATCTTCAACGGACGTGAGAGTGACGTTGATATCGTCATTAGTTTTACCCTGCTCTGCAAGTTCAAGGAAGAACTGAGATGGCTCTTTTTGAATTGCACCGTCAAAGTGTGCATGTGAAATCAAGAGAACATCTTCAGTTCTGGTAAGTGCTACATAGAGTAACCTTCGCTCTTCAAGAATATCTTCCGATTTGGATAGTTGCGCAAATGCATTGTGATCATTTGTAGTGATCTTTCGATCTCTAGGCGGAAACTTTGCTAACTCACTCGAGTGAATAATCTTTTTCAAAGCATGTGGGATCGCAGAAGCAGTTCCGGTCCAACGCGGTGACGTCTTTGATGTTGGGAATATGTTGTGTGACAGATATGGCAATGCCACTGCCCGAAACTGTAATCCTTTAGAACCATGTACTGTCATCAGGTTGACCGCACCTATGCGCCTTGGAATCTCAATATTCACCATATTGTCATAGCGCTCTGCATCCGAAAGCCAAGTGAGAAAATCAAAAATACTTGATGTTCGATTCAAACTCGAAAAGTCTGCAAGCATTGAGAGAAAAGCTTGGATATTTACTCCTAAGCCCCGATCAATTCGTTCGCTGTGGGCATAGAGTTCAATACCAAGTCCACTTACACTCAGAATTCGCTGAACAAGCGCGGGAAGGCTTTCACCTGTGTATTGACGTAAATAGGTTATATCCTCATTCAATAACCGCACCCGCTCTAAAGCATCTTCACTTATCTCCATCGAATCATTCTCTGCGAGATATTCGATGACATCTCCATAAGCCGCTATATCTGCTTGATCATGACCCTCTATCGCACGATTTATCTCATATTCGAAGTCTCGAATTGATTCTCGTTTCACGTAGGTGGAAAGAGACTGTGATATTCGACCAATCCCAGCTATGTCTCTCATAGACAATGCAAACCTTGGTCCTGTGAGGATTCTCAACCAATCAATATTCGCAGCGGGATAGGCAATGACTCGCAGGTACGAGATTATCTCTGCAATTTCTGGAAGATTAACGAGTGCACGTTTAGACCGGATTTGCACTGGAATATCAAGTTCTGTCAGTGCCTTAGACAAATTCTGTAACTCACTATGATTTCGCGTAAGTACAGCCATATCTTCATATGCAACACCATTCTCTCTGAGATCTTTAAAGGTCTTCGCAATCGCTGCCGCCTCTTCTTTGGTGGTCGGATATGACGTTATAGTGACTCGACCATCGCCAAACTTGGGATTCTTTACCGGAATTAGATCCTTAAGATTTGCTTCGGGGTAGCAATCACGAACTGGCTTAGCTATTAAATTCGCAAGGTACAAAAC
This sequence comes from Candidatus Nanopelagicales bacterium, assembly GCA_049421205.1. Lineage (GTDB taxonomy): Bacteria > Actinomycetota > Actinomycetes > S36-B12 > UBA5976 > JAFMIT01. The sequence continues at coordinate 30,407 of JBMSMQ010000006.1, read as the reverse complement.
ATTCTTACCGTTTCGCTGGGTTAATGTTAAATCAGCTTGATGATGATCATTAGAAGCATAGTACGAACCGAAGTTAAGAATATTATCAATGTTTCCACCCTGAAAACCAAAGATTGCTTGAAGGGGGTCCCCCACTGCAGTGATTCCAGTAGACCCATCAGCGAACAGCACTCTCAACAACTCTCGCTGCGCTACAGACGTATCTTGATATTCATCAAGGAGAATCTGCTTGTACATTGATCGATAATGTAGGACAAGTTCTGGGGATTTTTGAAGAATTAGCAAAGCAAGTCGTGACATATCAGCGTAATCAAAAACGCTTCGGATGCGTTTGGCTAATCGAAACTCATCAACTAAGTCAGCCAGAATTATTCGCTTAGCGGACTTTTTCAAAACATCTTTCGTCTTTTGAATTATCTCAAATTTATCGAGATCCCTTGCGAGCTCTGAATCAAATGAACGAAGTTCATCCGTTGATATCACATTGTTTGATAAATTATCATCTAAATCGAGTAAATCGTTCAAGATATTCTTAAAGGTGGTATCCAACTCTCCAAGTGGTAGTGAAGACTCTCGTATAACAAGTGCCGCTAACTGATTTCTGCGAACATCAGTGAGTGAAACTGAATCCGGCTCAAACCCAATTCGTAATGCGTTTTCTCGAAGTATTCGCTCCGCAAATGAGTGATAGGTGTGAAAGGCCGGCTGTAAATCAACGAAATCTTCATTCGGTGTTGATCCCCAATCTAATGCCATCAAGCGTTTTTGCACTCGTGTTTGCAATTCGGCAGTGGCGAATCTTGTAAATGTGAGCCCGAGTATTTCATCGGCTCTCGCTTTGCCAGAGCGAATGAGAAACCACACTCGCTCAGCCATAACAGTGGTTTTGCCAGAACCTGCTCCTGCAGCAATCAGAATGCACTGCTCGTTCGACTCGATTGCGCCAATTTGTTCATCTGTAAATTCAATTCTGTCCATAGAGTCATTTGGTTTCTGTGAACTCACGACAACACCTGCTTACCTTCATTTTGCAATGGGCAAACTTTTTTAAATCGGCAATACGAACACGAAGAGCAAATCTTAGCTTCATACCCTTCAGATCTGGCAACTTCGGCAAATTGAATCATCTTGTCCTCTATCCAATTTTTTCTCTCTTCGATACTTGACTGGTTGAGTTGAATTGGCAATCCAGACTTGGGTTTTCGTAAAGAGATAAGCGCTGCACCTGCCGAGGTGTGATCAGTACTTTCAGTGACCAATCCCAAAGTCACTGCAACTTGGTAAATCGCAAGCTGCAGATTTTCTTCAACAGCCTCAGGATTGGGAGGATTTTGAAAAGTCTTTAAGTCGATGATGTAAACACCATTATCGTCTGAAATCTCAACAATGTCTGCCTGACCTTTGAGGCGTAACTGTTCAGTTTCTCCATCGCTTTTTGTCAACGTCCAAATGCCATCAAAATCTACTTCAGTACCGAATAGTCGACGGGTGCGTTGCTTTCTCCAGTTGAGAAAAGCGTTCATGCACTCAAGCGCGCTTATTCGTTCACCTTCACGTTGCCAGGTGGTGTCGAAATCGAGCCTTGGCCACAACTCATTAATTATGTTTTCAATGTGTTCAATGTCTGCAGGAATCACTTCTCGTTCAACTGCATCAGCTAGCGCATGAATTATTGAGCCAAAACTTAGGCTCGCATTCTTTGCCTCTTCTGCCTCCGCTTTCCTTTGTAAGAACCACATCAGAGAACAGTTATCAAAGGTTTCCAAAGAGGAACCCCTCAGGTAGAGAGGTTTAGTGGGATCATCAATCGGGTGTGTACTTATGGTTTCGGGAACAACTCCCCACCAGGAACTCGGATGTGCTTCTGGAAACAGTAGTTCGCCATTCTTGTCTTTTTGTTGAGCCAAAAAAGCTAAACGCTGTGCGGCTTCACGTTGAATGTTTTCAGGCTGCGAGGCATCTGAAGCTACTCGTCGTAATTGTGCTATTAATTGTATAGCGGTGTAGCGTGGAGTATCTAATATCGGCTGACTTTCATCATATTCACTCCCAGGTAAAACCTGAGCTAAATATCGAGATGCAACCACATCGCTTCGTGAATTCGCAGCTGTGCTTGATACATAGAGATACTGTTTTGCTCTCGTACAAGCAACATAGAAAAGTCGTCTTTCCTCTTGCACAACAATTGATCGATCAAGTGTTTCAGACAAAGTTTCGCGCGTTAATTTTTCGGGTGCGAGCAGAGAAGTTCTTCGCCGTAAATCTGGCCAGACGGATTCATTCGCACTGCAAACAAATACCACATTCCAGTCAAGTCCTTTTGATCTATGTGCACTCATCAGCGTCACAGCATCTCGATTTGAATCGGTGAGCACTTGTCGTGTCGGTACATACAAAGATTGAATATGTTTTTCAGTGTTTCGCCATGTTAATTTCGCCTGGATTCTTCTTCTATATGTGGCAAGTGATTCAAAGAAGGAAATCACAGAATCCAAATGATGATGGGCAATCGAAGCACTTGCGTCGTTACTTAACGACATCTTTCTTAAACGTTCAGGCCACTTAGATTGAGTCCAAATGTCCCAAAGAATTTCATCAGCAGATTTCGCCTGGTTAACTTGGGTACGAGCATCAAGAAGAATCTTCTGTAACCGTTGGAACTTCACTAGAGAAATTCCACCAAGTTCGGGGTTAAGTGGTGCTGTGAATGCTGGTTGCATTAAAGCATCAGACAATATGGATTCTGACCAAAATGCACCTTTTGCTAATTCTGGATGATGTTGCTTCAGTAACCGGGCAAGTCGGCGTGTATCGCTTGGACTCATATCAGCTAATCCTGTGTGCAGGAGTTCTATCACTTCGTGTGTGGTCAATTGACCGGCGGCACACTTCAAAGCAAGGAGTAACGCATGAACAGGTGGTTCTTCTATTAGTGGTATCTCGTCGAAAGTTGTTGTAACAGGGACGCCAGCGGATATCAAAGTGCGCTGCAACGTCGGAATCGATCGGATACCTGATCTGACAAGAATGGCAAAGTCTTGCCATTCAAAATTATGTGAGGCTCGTAGTTGCATAATTTTTTCAACAATTTCTGTTGCTTGATGTTCGTCATCTCGATAATGTGTCACATCAATTGACGATTGTTTCTCTAAATTAACCTGAAGTTGTCGATAACCTGTTGCGTTTTGTAGATGGGGGTGAATCGGATTTCTCGAGATAACACGGTGTGCAGCGTCCCGAATTGCTTCACCAAACCGATAACTTGTAGAAAGAAAGTGAATACTCGGACGTGGGAGAATATGCCCAAAAGTCTCTGCGAAGTTTTCTACCGATTGGGTTTCCGCCCCGCGAAAAGAATAGATTGACTGATCTGGATCACCGACGACCACGAGGCAGGTGTCCTTTGTAGTGAGTGCTTTCAACAACTTAATTTGTAATGGATCTGAGTCCTGATATTCATCAACATAGATAACTTTAAATCGTTCTTGCATTTGAGTTCGTACAAATTCAAGTTCTACAAGCTCGTTCGCATGAATCATCAACTCGTTGTAGTCCAATGAATTCATATCTGCCAAGGTGTCGAGGTACATTCGCAAGAATGGACCTACTACTTTCCAGACTTCATTGTTTTCTTCATTTGCAATGCGCTCAATATCTTCTGAACGCAAACCCAAAGTCTGTACTCGAGCAAGTGCATTACGAATTTCAACGCTCAATCCACGCGTGGTTAAGGCTTCCGATAAATCTTCCGGCCAGGAAATCGTGTTTTTTAATAGTTCTTCTTCTGCAAAACCACTAACAAGTTCTCTGATCATCGCCTCTTGTTCAGGAGCGCTCACTAATTTGGGAATTGCTTCTTCATTTGTGAATTCACGCACAATTGAAAGTGCTAACGAGTGAAATGTGCTGATGGTCGGAATTTGCCCGCCATCAATCCGTGAAATTATCCGATTTCGAACTTCCGCCGCAGCATCGCGAGCAAAAGTAATCACCAAAATTTCTTCAGCCGAAATGCCTTCCTTTAGTCTCGCAATTACCGACTGGGTGAGTGTTGCTGTTTTTCCCGTTCCAGGTCCCGCTAAAACTATGAGTGCACCGCGATTGTGTTGAACAACTTTCATCTGCGAATCATCAAGTGAATAGTCAATCTGCTTTTGAAGATCACGATTAAGTGTCCAATTGGCAACGTGCGACAAATTTCGCCTCAGACTGACTGGATTCACGCGCTTACTCTAAATCCACGTGCTGACACTTCACCCGAGCGCTCATATCTAGAACAAAGGTGCAAAACTGTCCCTGTGACCAATAATTCGGGCACCATCGTCATCGAAGAAGGTGTGTTCTCAAAGCGAGTTCGGCGCCCAATTGATGTTTTGAGATTCACTGTAGCCCTTGTGGGAACAATCGGTGTTATTACACTTTCAACAATTCTTCTGAATACCTTTTCAGCCATTGATCAAGATGTTGCCGATAGCGCTTCACGACTCCCCGGCATCATTGCACTGGGTCTAGGAATTATTACAGGTATTGGGCAATTCGTTCTTCCTTTTATTGTGGCCTATTCACTTCTTACACGTAAAGGAGGCCGCTTACTTGCAGAAGCAATTTTGAGTTTCATAGTGACTGCACTTCTCATTGGAGTAGCGGTTGGACTATTACGAGATTATGGAAGCAACGATTTGTGGTTTGCACTAGCCGGCACCACTTTGCGCGAAATTTTCCCATTACAAGCATTGATTGCAAGCGTCACATCTTTAATCACTGTTGCCCGACTTCGAGGCAGTGCAAGTATCGCCACCAGTGTCATAGTTGGTGCATCGGCAATAGCAGATAATCTCGCTGGTCGATTCACGGTAACTTCACTTGTTGCATCACTCCTTTTCGGATGGGCAGTCGGACTTGGATTTCGATATCTGTTTGGAACCCCGACCACACGTCCCAAGGGAATTGAGGTCGCAAAGACTTTGCATTCTGCAGGAATTCCTATCAATGTTTTACGTGCAATGACTTCGACCGATCGCGGACGACGTTATGTTGCAACCACACCCGAAGGTGAGAAATTTCATGTTGTTGTCTACGACCGAGATTTAGAAGGTGCAGGACTTTTTCCCCGCTGGTGGAGATCGTTAAGGCTTCGCGATAACGATGCGCTAGGCGGCTGGACGATGCGACAAGCAGTGGAACGTTCTGCGCTCATGGCATATGCAACTGCAGCAGTTGACGCGCCAACTCCGAGACTTGTCACTATCAGATCTATGGGTGATGATGCATCGGTTTTAGCCTATGAATGGATAAATGACATTGACCTCCCGGAAGAGGCAATAACCGATGAGGGACTCACCTCCGCATGGAATGCACTCAAGATTCTCCACAATGCCTCAATTGCTCACCGTTCACTTTCACCTGACCATCTTGTGTTTCATCCAGACCACTCTGTGACGCTTTTGCACATCACCTCTGGTTCCATTGCAATGAGCGACCTGCAACGAAGAATTGATTTGGCTGATATGTTGATCTCTCTTTCGCTACTCACGACACCAGAACGAGCAACAGAGGCAGCCCAAAGGGTATTTAGTCCAAGTGAGATAGCTGATGCTCTGCCAGCATTGCAGGTATTCGCTTTGAGTTCTGCCAATCGTAAATTACTGAGGAGACAACGAGGACTCTTGGGACATATTCGTGAACTCGTTGCTGCAAATGCGCCATCAACAACTGTCCAATCAGTAACCCTCGAGCGTCTACAACCACGAAAACTTATAACTCTGCTACTAGCATTTGTCGCTGGATACATTTTGTTGGGCCAAATTGGCGATGTCGACATTCTCAATCTTCTAGCCACCGCTAATTACAACTGGGTAGGGTTTGCAATCGTGATGACCATCATCACATACATAGGCTCAGCAATGGCACTTCTGGGATTTGTCGTCGAAAAACTTTCACTGTGGCGAACATTTCTTGCACAGTGGGCGGCATCATTTGCAACCCTAATTTCACCACCTGCACTTGGAACTGTTGCCATCAATGGACGCTATTTACAGCGTGAAGGTCTTCCTGCCACTGCTGCTGGTGCGACAGTTGCAGTATCGCAAGTCCTAGCTTTCCTCGTTCATATTGGTCTCTTGTTTGTTGCTGGGTACCTCACTGGAATCAATCAAGATTTTGCTTTCAATCCACCACGTGAAGCAGTGATTGCACTTGCCACCGTGTTATTTGCACTGCTCGTGATTTTGCCACTTCCAAAAGTGAGGCGTTACCTCGTTGCAATTGCACGTCCTAGAATTTCAGAAGTAGTACCGAGATTCATCACACTATCACAGCAGCCAGCAAAACTTGCTGTGGGAATTGGTGGAATGTTTATGTTAAACCTCGCATTTTGTGCAGTGCTTGTGGCAAGTGTTTTCGCTTTCGATGGAAATGGTTCAATAGCAGCAATTTCACTGGTGTATCTCGCGGGCTCAACGTTGGGTCAAGTCGCACCAACTCCTGGTGGTATTGGTGCGGTTGAAGCAGTCATGACTGCTGGACTCATTGCCATTGGCATCGATGCTGGTATCGCACTCTCTGCAGTTCTCTTATTCCGACTCCTCACTTTCTGGATTCCCACAGTTCCTGGCTGGTTTGCGTTTCAGTACCTCCTGAAGCGCGGGAGTCTCTAGTTCAAGGCCAAGGAAATCCCCAGGAGTAGGGTTTACCTGTGAGTGAATCTGCGGCAGAAAAGCCTTCGCGAATCGCCCGAACAGAACGACGAGCAATGCTCATTGATGCGGCTCGTGAAGTTTTTACGACGTATGGATACCATCAAGCATCAATGGACGAAATTGCTGAACGGGCTGGTGTTTCAAAGCCTGTTCTCTACCAGCACTTCGCCGATGGAAAACGATCTCTCTACATCGCTCTTGTGGACATTACTGGCCAAGAGCTCTTAGACCGACTACAGATTGCGTTAGCCTCTACGGCAGACAATAGACAACGGGTCAGTGCAACGATTACTGCTTATTTTGACTTTATAGAAGACCCTGATGCGGCATATCGCCTCGTCTTTGAATCGGATCTGTCAAACGATGTAGAAGTTCGAGAGAAAATTGAGTTTTACGAAGATGAATGTGCTGTGCTCGTAAGTCAGGTAATCGCCGAGGACACAGGGCTCGGAGCCGAGGAAGCGATGATTCTTGCAATGGGTCTTACTGGACTTGCAGAAACTGCAGCGCGTCGCTGGATTCGCGAAGGTAGTCGCGTACCAAAACGAACCGCGATTTATCTTGTGAGTAGGCTCGCGTGGCGAGGAATCTCAGGAGTTCCTAGACTAATGAATCCAGAGACCGATTAAGAGGAAATATGGAAATACGTATTGGCTTTCAGAATTCAACCCGTGAAATCGTTGTTGAGAATGATCAGGACACTGCGGCAGTGCAGAAACTCGTCAATGCTGCCCTAGATAAGAACGAGAAACTATCACTCGTTGACTCAAAAGGTCGAGTTGTGATTGTGGCTGCTAGTGCGATTGCATACGTCGACATCCAAGCCCCAGAATCTCGCAAAGTTGGATTTGGCGGTCAGTAACATTCTTTTTCAAGAACTTGGAATTTCAGACGCATTCATCAAAGCACTTTCTGAAGATGGCATTGATTCTGCCTTTGCTATTCAGGAACTCGCTATTCCACTAGGTTTAAAGGGCTATGACATCATCGGGCAGGCGAAAACGGGTACGGGTAAAACGCTTGGTTTTGGTCTTCCACTTCTTGAACGACTCCTACAAACTGAGTCCAGTGGTGTGCGAGCACTCGTGCTCGCCCCAACCCGTGAGCTCGCAGTTCAGGTTGGAAATGATCTGACTCGTGTGAGTCGACTTACAAATTTGCGAATCGTCACAGTGTATGGCGGAGCTGCTTCACAAGGGCAAGCAAATCAACTTGAAAAAGTGCCTGATGTCATTGTTGCTACTCCAGGACGACTTTTAGACTTTATGAATCAGGGCATAATTTCACTTAGTAATCTTGAAATACTGGTTCTCGATGAAGCTGATGAAATGCTTGATATGGGATTTCTTCCAGATGTCGAAAAAATTATTGCCCAAGTGCCATCAACTGCACAAAAAATGCTATTTAGCGCCACTATGCCTGGAAAAATTATGTCTCTTGCACGTGGACATATGAATAACCCCACACATATTCATGCTTCAACACCAGGCGAAGATGAGTCCATCGTCGACAAAATCGAACAACATGTGTGGAGAGCGCATCCGCTTGATAAGCCAGAATTGATTGCTAAAATTCTTCAGGCCGAATCCTGCACATTAAGCATCATTTTTTGCTCAACCAAACGTGGTGCCGCAAAACTCTATGATGATCTCAAAGCAAGAGGCTTCAAAGCAAGTACGATTCATGGAGATTTGGGGCAAAAACAACGCGAACAAGCACTCGAAGCACTTCGTAACAACAAAGTTCAAGTGTTGGTTGCAACTGACGTTGCAGCACGTGGACTCGATATTGATGGCGTCACTCACGTCATCAACTACGACTGTCCTGATGATGAAAATACCTATGTTCATCGGATTGGTAGAACTGGTAGAGCCGGCGCAAGCGGAGTTGCCGTCACACTTGTAGATTGGGAAGATATCCCACGCTGGCAACACATCAATAAACAATTGGGCCTCGCCTTCGCAGAACCGATAGAAACCTATTCAAATTCTGAACATGTGTTTACAGGACTTGGTATAGATCCAAATGCAACAGCCAGGCTTCATAGGGCTCCCGTGACACAAAAATCCGAATCTCGCACTCCAAAAGCAAAATCACAATCAATTCCACGTAAGAGGACTCGAGTTAATCGCTCGAATCCAAAGCGGTAAGTAGTGCAAACGCAAGATTTTTGTAATGTGATTCAGTTAATCCAAAAGTGGTAAGGCTCTTCACATCAGTCTCTCGAAGAGCTTCTGTATATGGAATTGTCAAAAATCGTGTCATCTCAAAATCTTCAAGTGCGGAAAGATTTTCTCCCTTATTCCAAATGTCAATTGGAACAAATCCGAGAACTTTTAGTTCTGGATTGATGAGTTCTTGAACCTCCCCGATTGTTTCAACCAGTTGGCTAAGCGCTCTTTTGCTGGAAAGGACTGCATCAGTTGGTATCAAAACGTGGGTTGCTGCAGAAAGCGCATTGATAGTTAAGAATGCTAGTGCAGATGGACAATCAATGATTACCCAGTCATAGTCATCTTTGATTGCGTCAATTGCATTGCGCAAGACATTTTCGCGTCCTGCTCTTGTGACGAGTCGCATCTCAACCCGAGCAAGATCAATGCAGGATGGCAGTAAATCAATTCCTAAATCTGAATCCGCCATTACTTCATTGACGCTTGCAAGTCCAAGCATCACCTCGTGAACCGACTGTTCAATAGTTTCAGTGTCTATACCGGCTATTCGGCTGAGGTCAGCGCCGGGATCAAGATCAATTGCGAGAACATTTTCTCCAACTTGGGCAAGAGCCATACTTAACCTTGATGCAAGTGTGGTCTTTGCTGAATCAGTTTGCTGATTTACTATCGCAACAACAAATGTCATAGTTCACTAAATCCAACAATTGAATCAGCAATTAATTGCACACCAATAGCTGCTAGTAAGAGGCCAGCAATTCGGGCAACTATCGTGACACCGTTATTCCCGATCAAGCGCAAAATCCCGAGGCTGTAACGCATAGATAGCCAGATGAAAACATGCACCAAGACAACTGCAAGTGCTAGCGCTATGTATTGACGTGGTTCATCTGCTTGCCTCGAAAACAAGATTGTCGCCACAATTGCACCAGGTCCTGCGAGTAATGGAGTTCCAAGTGGCACCATTGCCACATTGACATCCTCTTCTAAATTGGGATCTTTCGATTTACCTGTGAGAAGTTCTAATGCCACGAGTAAGAGCAGTAATCCTCCGGCACCTTGTAATGCAGGTAGGGATATTTTCAGATAGTTCAGCACCTGTTCACCAAGAAGTGCAAAGACCACTATTACGCCAAACGATGTAGCCGTGGCCTGAAATGCAAGGCTTGACTTTTCCTTTGGTGACTTCTTCCCTGCAAGGGCCAGGAAGATGGGAACCACTCCTGGTGGGTCCATAATGACCAATAATGTGAGCAGGGCAGAACCAAAGAAGGCAATATCGATGAACTCTTGCATAGGTTCAGGGTACTTGATTGCAAGGTAGCCTTGGCTCGTGGCAAGTAAACAGAATCGCGTATTTGTAGGGCGAATCATCGGTACAAGTGTCTTTGACCCTGTAGGTGATGTCGTCGGCAAAGTTCGAGATGTCGTCATCACGCCAGATATATCCAAAAATCCCCAAGCTTTGGGACTCATCGTTGAAGTCATGCCTCGCCGACGAATTTTCTTGCCGATGGGGCGAGTCACGGCAATCGAATCGGGTCAGATATTGAGCACGGGAAAAGTTGACCTTCAGAGATTCACACAACGTGCGTCTGAAACTGTCGTGATGGCTGAACTTATTGATCGTAAAGTTGAACTTTCAAGTTCGGGTGAAAATGTCATTATTGGTGACATCGCAATCGACTATCAGGAGCGCACCCGTACCTGGATTGTCACCAAAGTGTTTGTTCGAAAACCAGGCAAAGGATTTCGACGTTTTGCTGAGGAACTCACAGTAAATTGGGAAGACCTTCGAGGTCTTGATGATAAGTACACAACACATGCAGTTGATGGACTACTTTCAATGGTAGCGAATATGGCACCTACGGACTTAGCGTCACTGCTCAGAGATTTACCGGAAGAACGTCGACTAGCAGTTGTTGCAGAGCTTTCTGATGACACTCTTGCAGATGTCCTTGAAGAATTACCGGAAGAAGATCGAGTAAATCTCGTTGAACATCTTGGATTTGAAAGAGTTCTAGAAGTATTCGAAGAACTCAATCCAGATGATGCAGCAGATTTATTGAAAGAACTTCCTGCACAGAAAGCACTAGAAATTATTGAATCGCTTGAACCATCAGATGCAGAAGATTTGAGACGACTTATTTCGTATGAGGATTACACAGCAGGTGGCATGATGACAACCGATCCGGTCTTAGTCTCCCCTGACGCCACAGTTGCGCAAGCTCTTGCTCAGGTTCGAAATCCAAGTATTTCCCCAGCACTTGCTGCCCAGGTGTATGTTGTTCGATCCCCCATCGAAACTCCAACTGGCCAATATCTAGGGACAGTTCATTTTCAACAACTGCTTCGAGAGACTCCATCAACTCTTGTCACCAACGCATTAGACCGAGCACTCGTACCACTTGGACCAAACGCAAATTTGGCAACAGTGGCTCGCCACTTTGCTGCATATAACCTGGTTGCACTTCCCGTCGTAGATGAAGCAGGGCGATTGCTTGGTGCTGTCACTGTTGATGACTTGGTAGATCACATGTTGCCCGAAGATTGGCGAGATCGAGAGGATGGGTACGATGAGTAAACGCAATCGCCTCGACACTCCCGTCACTCAACGAGGAATCAAATCAACCTATGACTCTGAAACTTTTGGAGTGATGAGCGAACGTATCGCTAGGTTTATTGGTTCCTGGAGATTTATCGCTTATATGAGTGCATTCATTGTGGCGTGGATTGTTTGGAACTTACTCTCACCCGAGGGACTTACACCTGATGAGTATCCGTTTATTTTTCTCACATTTCTCCTATCTCTTCAAGCATCCTATGCAGCACCACTTATTTTGCTGGCGCAAAATCGACAAACAGATAGAGATCGCGTGACAATTTCTGAAGATCGCATGCGAACAGAACGTCTATTTGCAGAGATGGAATTTCTTAGCCGGGAAATTGCCGCTATCCGAATAGCGCTTGGCGATCTTGCTACTCGTGAATTTGTAAGAAGTGAACTTGAAGATGCTGTTGAGGACCTGAAAAAACCTGATACTGAGCAAGATTCAAAGTAATCTTCTATTCTTTCCTCGTGCCCTCAACTGACGATATCTACGCCCAACTTGCCCTAGTTGAGGACCCAGAAATACATCGACCAATAACTGAACTCGGCATGGTCAAATCCGTATCAATTTCTGGTAGTCGTGCTGAGATTGAAATTTATTTGACCATCAAGTCGTGTCCTATGCAAGACACCATTCGTACTCGAGTCGTGTCTAAAGTCTTAGAGATTCCAGGTATTGATGAAGTATACGTCTCACTCGATGTGATGTCAGACAACCAACGTGAAGCACTTAAATTACAACTACGCGGACCAGAACCTGAAATTGTTTTCAATCGTCCAAACTCCCGAACAAGAATTTTCGCGATAGCTTCGGGTAAAGGTGGCGTAGGGAAATCTTCTCTGACTGCAAACCTTGCAGCAATCATGAGTGCACGTGGATTAAATGTTGGCATCATTGATGCTGATATTTACGGCCACTCAATTCCACGAATTATGGGACTAAAAGCAAACGAAACAGTAATTGATCCTGACTTACGAATTCCACCAAGTGCTGGTGGCGTAAAAGTGCTTTCTGTTTCAAGCATGAAAGGCCCAGACAGCAATAAACCAATAGCAATGCGCGGCCCAATGCTAGGTAAATTCTTAACCCAATTTCTCACAGATTTTTTCTGGGGCGATCTTGACATCCTCCTTTTGGATCTTCCACCAGGCACTGGCGATATCGCGATTTCACTTGGACAGCTATTGCCAAAAGCACATATTGTTGTTGTGACAACTCCACAAATCGCAGCCAGTGAAGTTGCAATTCGTGCTGGAATGATGGCGACGCTCATCAATCAGAATGTTGTTGGCGTCATTGAAAATATGAGTTTTAGTGTGTGCGGGCATTGCAATGAGAAAACGAAGATTTTTGGCGAAGGCGGTGGTGCTGTCGTTGCTTCCGAGTTAACTCGTGAGCTCGGGTACGAAGTGAATTTGCTTGGACAGATTCCGTTTATGTCTGATGTTGTTTCAGCCGGCGATGAGGGAACCACTATTTCAAATTTTGATGAGCAACATCCTGTGAGAACTGAATTGGAATTAATTGCCACAGAATTGCTTCGGAAAACTTCATTACAAAAACAATCTCTTTTAGGGGCACTATGAACAAGACCGCTGAAACATCAGTCGCATTAGAAGGCAATATCGCAAATCGTTGGAGTACTCGCTCTTTTGATCCAACATACGAAATCTCTGATGCTGAGGTAATTGCGCTTCTTGAAGCGGCTCGCTGGGCCGCATCTGGCTCTAATACCCAACCTTGGAGATTCGTTATCGCCAAGCGTGGCTCTGACACGTTCACACGGATTGCAGAGACACTTTCTGGTAACAACAAGATTTGGGCACCAAACGCAAGTCTCTTTATTGTTGCTTGCGCTCAAACTCACTCTTCAGAAGGTAAAGAGCGAAAACTTGCTCTCTACGATGTTGGACTTGCGGTAGGGCAATTAGGTATTCAAGCAACATCAGTTGGACTACACATTCATCAAATGGCTGGATTTGATGTCGAAACTCTCACGTCATCTATCGCCATCCCAAGCGATCTCAAGCCTCTCGTGGTAATTGCTGTTGGAAAATATAGCGATACCGCATCTCTTCCTGATGAATTACTAGAGCGTGAGAAAGTCGCGCGATCAAGAAAGTCGCTTGCGGAAATAGTCGTTCAGGGTCTTCCGAATCTTTAGTGAAAGATCTGCTCACGCGATATAACGTGAGCACCTTTCGCTGGACCTGTTGCAAGTATTGTTCGTTCTACCACTCCGCTTGCTTGAAGTTCACCTGCAATATGAAATGCGTGATCCTGACTTCGAGCTAAAAATGCACATGTGGGTCCACTACCGCTCACGAGTGCTTGCACTGCACCTGCATCAACTCCGGCTGACAGTATCCGTTTAAGGATTGGTCTCATTTTCAAAGCGGCTGCTTGGAGGTCATTACTGAAATACTCAGAAGCAAGATTGATATCCCCACTTGCAAGTGCTTGAGCAAGTCGCGGATCGACATATGGTGTCTCGGCTTCAGGATTCAACATATCAAATACCCGATACACCTCGGGTGTTGATAACCCGTTCGAGGAAACAGCAAGGACCCAATGAAACTCACCACGATTGAGCATCGAGGTGAGTTTTTCCCCTCTGCCGTGTCCAAGTGCGATGCCACCAAGGAGTGCAAATGACACATCTGCGCCTAACTGACTTGCAAGTTTCATCAAGGTGTCTTTCTCGGTGTCAAGTTTCCATAATGCATCGCACGCAACAAGCGTTCCTGCAGCATTAGCACTTCCACCAGCAAGTCCACCAGCGATGGGAATTTTCTTTTTAATATGCAAATGAACGTCGGGGTTTATTCCGGCGTGACGGGCAAGTAATGCGGCTGCTTTCCAGGCAAGATTGTCGCTGCCTGCTCCCAGCTCCTCTGCTCCCTCACCTTCAATAGAAAGTGATAGCCCCTCTGCTGTAATAGCAGTGATTTCGTCGAATAGATCAATTGCCTGAAATACCGTTTCAAGGGGATGAAATCCATCGTCTCCAAGCGGTCCAACTTTCAAAGAAAGGTTGATTTTGGCAGGGACTTTCACCACTACCTGCATCTTTTTCATTGGTCCCCATCTTGGTTCGCTTCTAAGAGCCTCACAAAGTCAAGCACATGAAGTGCCTCTCCACGTAGGGTGGGGTCAACTCCTGCTTTTTCAAATATCGCATCAGATTTCACCCACGACGCGAGTGCAGAACGCAACATTTTTCGTCTTGTTGCAAATGCAAGATCAATGAGAGTGAAGAGTTGAGTTTCATTCACATTCGAAAGGAGTGTGTCGTGGCGTTCGAAGAGAACGAGAGAACTATCGACATTGGGTGCTGGCCAAAATACGTTACGACTGATATCTCCCACTTTTTTACATGTTCCATACCAGGCTAGTTTCACACTTGGAATCCCATATGACTTGGTTGAAGGGGATGCCACGAGTCGATCAGCAACTTCCGTTTGCACCATCACGAGACCTGATTTAATGGAAGGAAATGATTTTAAAAGATGAAGAATTATTGGCACACTCACGTTATATGGAAGATTCGCTACAAGAACGGTTGGGGTCTTTGGAAGGGTGGTAACTTTTAAAGCATCTTCTTTCAGCACTGTTAGTCGATTTTGATATTCAGGTGCAAGTCTTTTGATAGTCGAAGGCAAAAGAACCGCTAAATCTTCATTAATTTCAATTGCGAGTACTGACTTGGCTTTTTCTATCAGTCCAAGAGTTAGCGAGCCAAACCCAGGACCTACTTCGAGAACGACATCATCGGGGTGAAGTTCAGATTTTGCCACGATAGATCTCACCACGTTGGCATCAAGTACGAAATTTTGCCCAAATGCTTTTTTAGGTGTGAATTTCAACGATTGAGCGAGCGTTCGAATAATTGGCGCTGTGAGAAACTCCATTAGTCAAATGATCCAAAAACACGTTCAGAATTTGCAGATACCGCTTCGCAGAGTTTTGAAAGTTCAATCCCTTTCACATCAGCCATAGCACGCATCGTGTGAGGAATCAAATATGAGGCATTCGGTCTACCGCGGAATGGTTCAGGGGTGAGAAATGGCGCATCGGTTTCAACGAGAATGTTTTCAAGCGGGAGCACTGCAAGTCCCTCTCGCACATTTTTTGCATTCTTAAATGTCACAGTTCCTGCAAACGAGCAATACCAACCATGTTCAGCTGCAATTGTTGCAAGCTCTGCATCTCCAGAGAAACAATGAAATACCACTTTTTCTGGTGCTCCAACCCGAAGTAGTGTCTCAACCACAGCCTGATGAGCATCCCTGTCATGAATCATTAGAGCTTTGTTTTGTGCTTTGGCAATTCGAATATGTTCTTCAAACGAGAATAGTTGGCTTTCACGCCCTGCTTCATCTGTTCGAAAAAAGTCAAGACCCGTTTCGCCAATTGCTCGTACACGCTCATCGCGTGCAAGTTTTTCAATTTCTGCAATGTCTCGAATGAGAGCATCCTCCCCTTGTTCAAGGGCAATTCGGGGGGCTTCATTGGGGTGTATTGCAACTGCTGCAAGAATTTTGGGGAGTGCGTGCGCAAGGTCGCGCGACCACTTAGAACTTGGGACATCTACACCTACCTGCACAATTCGGTCAATACCAACTTCTGTGGCTTTCTCTCGTGCCTCTTCTGGTGTGAGGAAAGTATCTCCATCTTCAATATCTAAGTGGCAATGTGAATCGACGACGGGAAATGGAAGTTTTTCAGGCAGTGGAGGCAACGCAAGTTCGCGCTCTTTGTTGCTATCCCATTCAGATCTATTGCGAAGTGGTTCGCGGGTCATTCATCCTCTAATCGTGGAAAGAGCGCATCTCCTTTAGTCACCTTGATTCCAGGCTTTGTACTTTGCCAGTTCGCTGCAGAAGTAACAGTTTGCTCAGAAAGTACGCCAGGCACTCCGAGTTGACTCCAGAGCGAATTCATTGATTTGGGCATTATCGGATGATAGAGAATCGCAATTGCTCGCAAACAATCAATAATCGTATAAAGAATGGTGTGTAAGTCTGCTAGTTGCGCTGGATCTTTTGCAACTTTCCACGGTTCACGTTCAGTGACATATAGATTGACTGCATCGATAAATTCTTTTACTGCGTTGATACCTTCAGCAAAATCAAGATTCACCATGTGCCGATCAGCATCTGCTACAGTTTTTTGAAGTAGGTCTTTTAACAGTACTTCCTTGTCGGTGAGATTACCTGGAGTAGGTAGTACGCCTTCACAGTATTTATTCACCATTGCAGTTGCTCGTGATGCCAGATTACCCAGCCCATTGGCCAGATCCGCCGTGTAGCGGGCACTCAAATCTTCCCATGAGAATGAACCATCTTGCCCAAACTGAATTGCCTTTAAAAAGTAATACCGAAATACGTCCGATCCAAAATGGTCAACTATTTGGCGGGGCGCAATGCCGGTAAGTTTCGATTTGCTCATCTTTTCGCCTCCCACAAGTAACCAACCATGGGCGTAGACACATCGCGGAAGCGCTAGTTCTCCCGCCATCAACATTGCTGGCCAAATCACAGCGTGGAAACGCAAAATGTCTTTACCTACGAGATGAACGTCTGCAGGCCACGTTTCAGCGAATTTTGTCGCACCCTCACTACCTGGTTCATCATCAAGCCCAACAGCTGTTGCATAGTTCAAAAGCGCATCGAACCATACATAGACAACTTGATTTGCATCCCAAGGAACATCAATTCCCCAGGAAAATGTACTTCGAGAAATTGATAAATCTTGAAGTCCTTGTTTAATGAAGGACATCACTTCGTTATAAGCAGATTGTGGTCGAATCGCTTCTGGGTTGTTTGTATAGTGCTCAATCAATGGTTCAGTAAACGCAGAGAGTTTGAAGAACCAGTTGGTCTCATCGACAATTTCAATTGGTTTTGAATGCATTGGGCAACATTGTTGCCCTTTGTATTCATCAACCCCTTCAATGAGGTCAGCAGGAAGTTTAAATTCTTCACATCCCACACAATAGGGACCTTGATATGTTCCTTCATAAATCCAACCAGCATCTTTCAGACGTGTGAGGAATCTTTGAACACGTTGAATATGTCGCTCCTCCGTCGTTCGAATGAAATCATCGTTTTTTGCATCAATGACATTGAGTACTGGAAGCCATGATTCTCTAACAAGCTTGTCAACCCAATCTTGAGGATCTGTTGCATTCGCTTCTGCAGATCGAAGCACTTTTTGGCCGTGCTCATCTGTTCCGGTGAGAAACCAAACTTTCTCGCCTCGCTGGCGATGCCAACGGGTCAAGACATCTCCTGCCACAGTGGTGTATGCGTGGCCAATATGAGGGGCATCATTCACATAATAGATAGGCGTCGTGAGGTAAAACGCCTTTGTGTCTGCCATTGGCTAATCCTATTGGGCGTCGATATTCGGGGCTTGTGAAAATTGAATCTTCAACGCCAGGTCAAACACCTGACGTTTTGGAACCTTCAGCATAATGGCGACATGACTGACAGCAGTTTTTCGATCAATTCCTTCTTCAGCAAGTAGTGAAAGTGCATCAAGAATGTCTTTGTCACTTGAACTTGCCACTTCGTTGCTGCCAGCAAGCACAATGGTAATTTCACCTCGAACATCTCCGCTTGCGTAGGTCAGCGCTTCCGATAGAGAGCCTCGAAAGACTTCTTCATATGTTTTCGTAAGTTCTCGACAAATTGCAACCCGACGAGATTCTCCGAAAACTTCAAGCATGGCAGTAATAGTGTCTTGAATTCTGTGTCCCGATTCAAAAAACACCATTGTTCGCTCTTCACTCAACAATCGCCGTAACTGTTCTTTTCGCTCTCCTGCTTTACGACTAAGAAATCCCTCAAATGTAAAGCGATCAACTTCAATACCGCTAGCGACAAGTGCAGTTGTTACGGCCGAGGGTCCTGGAACTACAGTGAACGCAATATCATTTTCAATCGCTGCACGAACGAGTACATAGCCAGGATCGCTGACAGATGGCATACCCGCATCAGACATCATTAATACCTGACTACCAGTTTTGAGCTCTGTAATGAGTTGGCGAAGTCGCTGTTCTTCATTGTGTTCAAAGAACGAAACGAGTCGTCCTGCGGGTTGGATGCCTAAGTGACTCAAAATATATTGGGCTTTGCGAGTGTCTTCACATGCGATGATATTGACGCTCTTCAAAAGTTCGGCAAGACGAAAAGTAATGTCTCCTAAATTACCGATTGGAGTTGCCGCGATAAAGAGGGAAACCTCTCTGTCATCTATTGCCATGTGCACATTCTCCCAGCCCCAACGGGCACAATACCCACGTGGAGAGAATTGGGCTGTTTCTACGAGGCTGGTGGGTAAGTCTCACGCTTGGACTCATAAGTGCTGGTCTGCGACTACCAAATCTTTCTCAACCACCAAAGCTCATTTTCGACGAAACCTATTACGCGAAAGATGCCTGGGCACTTTTGCAAAATGGATACGAATCCAAATATGTTGAAAATGCAGATTCGCTCATCGTCAATGGCGACACCGATGTGTTACTGACTGACCCAACTTTCATAGTTCACCCACCTGTTGGCAAATGGCTTATTGCATTTGGTGAGGCAGTCTATGGATTTAATCCATTTGGATGGCGAATCGTGGCAGCACTTGTTGGTATCGCGATGGTCATCCTCATCCACCGAATTGCACTTCGACTTTTTTCACATCAATTGACTTCATTTCTTGCCGCACTATTTTTCGCAATTGATGGGATGGCGATTGTTCATTCTCGAGTTGCGTTGCTTGATCAATTTGTGACATTCTTTCTACTCCTTGCGTTTGCATGTTTATTGATTGATAGAGACTCTCTTTATAGAAAACTTAACTCCAACGAATCACTATCTCGACTTCGACCCTGGCTCATAGGCGCAGTCATATTTGCGGCGCTTGCTGTATCGACAAAGTGGTCAGCATTGTGGTTTGCCCCACTATTTGCAGTATTTATCGTGTTTTATGGAATGCGCGTGAGAATGCGTCTTGGAAATCTGAATTTCTGGAAGCAGATTTGGAAAGATGATATCTTGCCACTTCTTCCGGTTGCGCTTTTCTTAGTGCCAAGTATCTATCTTCTCTCCTGGGCAGGGTGGTTCCTCAGTGATAACGCGTGGATGAGAAATGCACAATCTGACACTTTTCTTCCCGATGCGCTACAGAACCTCATTGATTATCACATTGCGATGTGGAATTTTCACGTGAATTTGACCGTTGCCCATTCTTACAGTGCTAATCCGTGGACGTGGCCACTTCAGATAAGGCCAACCTCATTTTTCTTTGAAAGTTACTCAGCTGGAAAAAATGGCTGCGAAAGTGGCACCTGTGCTGCTGAGGTATTAGCACTTGGAAATCCACTGATTTGGTGGGCAGGAACTCTTGCTTTAATTCACCAACTGTGGCGAGTTATTCGCTATGTCGATGGACGGTCAGTCTCAATTCTCGGATTTTTTCTTGCAGGCTGGCTCCCGTGGTTATTTTTCCAAGAACGAACGGTGTTTGGCTTCTACACGATTATTTTGCTACCAGCGATTGTGCTAGCACTTGCTTATTCACTCTCGCTCATGCTTGGCTCCCCATACCAAAGCCGACTTGGAAGAGCTAGGGCAGCACTCAGTGTCGGCACGGTAGTTGCGGTGAGTGTGACACTCAGTATTTTCTTTTATCCAATTTGGGTTGGCGAAACAATTTCCTACACATACTGGCAAGTGCATATGTGGTTTAGTTCCTGGATTTAGGCACCTATCACTCGAGGGATATCTTTAGTGTCATCATCGGCATTTGTGTTATTCATTATTTCTGCGTCTCTGACGAGTGCAGCGAGTTCCTCTGCTCGCCTCTGACGTTTTGCCTCTTCTAACATTGAAGTTGCATCCCACTCTTCAACTGGCTCTTGAAGTGATACTTCCCTTTTGTATTCAATATAACGCGGTAACACAATCTCAGGTTGTTTAAACGTTGCAAGCGGTTGCCATGCCGGAGTTTCTTCAGTTTTGATTTCTGGCTCAGTCTTCGTGAGTAACTCACTTGCTTGTCGACGCAGCTTTGCAAGAAATGCTAGCGAATGTGTACGAGTGCTTTGTGGTCTGGCAGAGAGGTTTTTAGTGTCTTGTTGGCGATCTCGCAACTGACTTCGCACCCAAAAAACATAGGTTGCAAATGCAAAGAAAGGCAACAACAATGCAGAAATTTCAAAAGTGCCTGTGATAACTCCAAATAAGACAAACATCATCACGAGAATGATTGATGAAAAGACTCTTCTACGAAGACTCAATGCTCGCTGGAGTTGGGGGTTCCTCTCCCCAGATCGCACTGCGGAGCGCGTGTAAACAGTGATAGGTTGTTTACGTTTTGACATTTGATTCAAAGTATTCATCGCACTTCTAAATGAATCAACACTCTGTGAGCCATTTTCTTGGTAGGTTTTAACAAACATTGGGATGAGAAAGACAAGCCAAAGTATGACTATGCCAAACAATAAAATCCCAGATCCCACAGGCAAAAAATAGCCAAATCGGACAATTTTGAGCGTGAATTACGCAGAGTGTCGCAAATGGATTATTGGACGTTTTGACGTCAAAGTTTGCAGTCGAATCTGGTCTTCACTCATGACATAGACAACGTGGTCTCGCCAATCATTGTCGATATGTAAAAAGCGAGTCCTGTAACCCTCTTCTTTGTAGCCGAGTTTTTCCACTACTCGAATAGATCGAGCGTTCTCAGGTCGAATAGAAATCTCAATTCGGTGAAGTCCTGCTACAAGAATTGCCCAGTCTGTCAGCATGGCGACGGCAGTCGGCGTAATTCCCATTCCAGCGCGGGAAATATCAATCCAGTAGCCAATATATGCATTTCGAGCACTTCCCCACGTGACATTTCCGAGTGTGATTCCGCCAACAAAATCGCCATTATGAAAGATTCCAAGGGAAAAATCCCTTCCGGATCTCGCCATCCGATTCTGATATCGGAAATGATCAATGAATTTCTCGCTTGGTTTCTGACCACCTGGCAATGTCGCCTGCCAGGGTTTCAGCCACTCACGATTCCTTTGCTGCACCTGGTTCCATTGGCGCCTATCGGAGAGCTTCAAAGGACGTAGTGTCAGATCTCCATGAGTCAAACTGAAGGGCCAAGAAATCACGTATCTATTCCCGACAACATCAAAATATCGACGATATCTCCATCATTCACTTCAAGGACAGATTCCGGAATGATGATGAGGCACTCGGTCTCAGCCAGCCCCTTGATGAGGTGAACTGCTTGGTTTTCAAGTGGAGTGACGAGATTTCGGCCTTGCTCGTCGACCTCAAATGTCGCACGCACAAAGTGACGTTTTCCAGGAGTTGAATCAATTCGCCCATCAAGAATCGCTGAAAGATAAGAGCGCTCGCCAAAAGTTTCTACTCCTCTGAGCTTCATTATCACGGGTTTGACGAAAATCTCGAATGCTAAAAACGCGGTCACAGGATTACCCGGTAACACAATGATTGGGATATTTTCTTCACCAATTCGACCAAACCCGTGTGCGATTTTTGGATGAAGTGCAATCGACGCATATTCCATCTCGCCAATCTCTTGGCACACTTTGTAGAGGGAATCGTACGCAGTTGAACTTGAGCCACCCACCGCAATAACCAAATCTGCGCGCACTAGCTGTTCCTCTAAAACCCTTTGAATGGATTGCGGATCATCTCCAATTGGTCCAACCCGATACGCAATGCCACCACTTTCTGCCACAGCACTTGCAAGCATTACCCCATTTGTGTCAGTGATTTTTCCAGGCGTCAGTGCAGTTCCGGGTTCAAGTAAATCTGATCCAATGCTGAGCACAACAATCCGGGGACGCGGATAGCATGTAAGGCTACCTCGACCAATCGATGCAAGGAGTGCAATTTGTGTAGGGCCAATCAGTTGTCCTTCCTCAACAACCACGTCCCCTTCTCGAACATCTTCGGCCGCGTAACGGATATTTGTTCCATATTCAACGTTATTTACAACTCGAATTGAGGTTTCAAGCTCTTCAACATCATCAAGACTTATCACTGCTTGGGTGTTCTCAGGTAGATGTGAACCAATAAAAACTCGCGCTGCATATCCTGAACGCAGAATGCTTGTTGGGATTCGTCCGGGCATGACTCTATCGAGGACTTCAAGTGAGATTGGCGAATCAACTGAAGCACCCATCACATCTGATGCAATAAGTGCATATCCATCGACTCCGGCTGAGTCGAACAGAGGCAACATTCGCATTGCCTGAACTGGCTCAGATGCGATACAACCTCGTGCATCCGTCAACGAAACTGGAAAAGGTTCTAACGCTTCTATAGTGCTAAGCAAACGAGAAATCTGCTCATCAACACTTCGCATTACAGTCCTTTCTCAACCCCATACCCTAGAACGCTCGTGGCATTATCGTCCTGTGACCACTCCGTTTGATGAAATTCAGCAACAGAAATTACAGTTAAGAAATCGTGTCACCGAAGCGAGAAACACGTTGCGCTCTGGAAGTTCTGATACGCGTGCGTCTGCATTTGCATTAAATGCAATGCAGTTTGTCAAGAGTTATACGAAACCTGGAGATCTGATTGCACTTTTTGTTTCATTTGGGTATGAACCACCGACAGATATGTTTATCGGAATGCTCGAGGATTTGGGGTATGGGGTGTTGTTACCACGCGTTGAGAATAGTGCTGAAATTGGTTGGTATCGATATGACGGTACGTGGTCACTCGATTCTTTCGGGATTGCTGCACCGTATCAATCCACCGAAGAATTGAATTCGGCAATGATGCTTTTTATTCCAGCTTTTGCCGCCTCCAATGATGGAAGACGATTGGGTCGTGGAAAAGGGTTCTATGACAGAGCCCTCAAAAGCATTCCATCGTTTGCAAATGGCGGTCCATTCAGGGTAGCAGTTACAGATATTGCGGGCCTCTTAGAACCTGGTGTTATTCCACTTGAATCACACGATGAATTAGTTGATGCGGTTCTCGTCGGTTAAGACGCATCGCGTCGTTGAAAAACAAGTACCGCCAAGATACAAAGTACTGCGTTGAACACCACAAATGACAATGGAATCGAAGTGAAGACCGTACTTATCGATGTAGAGTCAAATGAAGAGTCGTACGAGACTCCAAGTACCCAATTGAACCCTTGACTGTAAGGCATATAGTCAGATAACCAGGGATAGCGCGAACTCAAAATTAAAGTGATCACTCCTTCGACTGCGAGCGTCATCATTAATGGACCCACAATTCCAAGTGCCTGGATACGCGTCAACATCACGATTGCCATCACACCTAAGTTATAAATCGTCATATAAAGCAAGGTTCGAATAAAGGCCGGAGGGAAAGTTGTCCAGTCAAATCCACCCGTCACAGAACTCCACGAAATAATCGTCAGAATTACTGCAAAAATCGTGATGACATAGATCACTGCCGTAAATAACAATGCAACTGTTACACGACCAAACAGAAGTTCCTTTCGATTTGGGAAGAGTGAGAGAGAGGTTCGGATAGTGCCATGGCGGTAATCATGTCCAAACGCGGCCGCGACAATCGTCGACATAAAGATAATAAAGATAGGAACGATGGTGATTGGAATGAGTTCATTCAGTGTCGTCGAAGTGTCCTCTGTGAATTCCACAGACAGGACAAGAGGAAGTATCAAAATTAATAGCGCTTGCGTAAGTGCAAGTCCACTGAGTATCCAAGTTGAACGAAGTGTTGAAATTCTTCGCCATTCATAAAGTAAAACTGACATTGTCACATCCTGCCAATCTTGAATTCTTCCGACTGACTTGTGAGTTCAAGGAATGTCTGTTCGAGGCTACCTCGCTCGACGAAGAGCTCCCAGACGCGAATTGAGTTATCAAAGCAGATGTTGCCAAGATCCGTTGGACTTTCCATATTGACTCGCAATAAATCTCCATCTCGCTGCACATCGATGGATTTATTAAGAAGAATCGACTGTAATGAATCAGGTTGATCAACCCGAATAGTCAGAGCAAACGATTGATTACGTTTAATAAACTCGTCAACAGATTCATTTGCAAGTAATTCACCTTTAGTAATCACGATAATGTGCTCTGCCATAAGTTCCATCTCGCTGAGAAGATGACTTGATACCAAAACGCATCTGCCCATTGCTGCATACTGCTTGAGAAAGTCGCGTAACCAATGAATCGTTGCGGGATCTAGACCATTTGCGGGTTCGTCTAGAAGTAAGACTTTTGGATCTGCAAGTACTGCCCCTGCGAGGCCGAGCCGCTGGGACATACCAAGTGAAAAGGTCTTAGTTCGCTTTTTCGCTACATCTCTCAAACCCATATATTCGATAATTTCATCGACTCTCGCATCACTTACTCGAGATTCAGCCGCGAGCATCCTGAGGTGACTTCGAGCAGTTCGTTGCGGATGAAAGAGCTTTGCATCTAAGTGAGTGCCGACAATTCTTGAAATTGAGGCATAGTCGGTCAACGGCTTTCCATCAAATAATGTTTGTCCATCACCTTGATCAAGGCCAAGCATCAATCTCAGAGTTGTTGATTTTCCAGATCCATTTGGACCGAGGAAACCTGTCACTACGCCTGGTTCAAGAGTGAAACTTAAGTTATTGACAGCACGCCGAGAGCCAAAACTTTTCCCAAGCCCAATACCTTCTACACGCATAAGTGAACCCTACTCTGCAAAGATGATTTTAAGGTGGCAAACTTGCCACCTCGGAGGAAATATGCCCACGTACGAATATGTGTGTAAAGAGTGTTCACACCATATGGAAGTCGTGCAATCTTTTTCAGATGAAGCTCTCACTGTGTGCCCAGAATGTAAAGGTTCACTGAGAAAAATATTTGCCACCGCAGGTGTTGTTTTCAAGGGTAGCGGCTTTTATAGAACTGATTCGAGAAGTTCAGGTAGCACAGATTCAAAAAGCACAGAGTCCTAGTTCTAGTCTTTCATTCTGTGGAAATCTTTTATCCAAAGTTATTTCCCTCATACTTCGCATATGCAACTTGACCGTGACTTCTTTGAGCGATTTCTGATTCGACATCGCAGAATTCTGGTTGCACTTTTGCTTGCAACCATTGCGTGGATCATCGCTGGTAATCTCGCAGGAGCAACATCAGTCATAATGGTGAATGCACCAATCCCGAGTGGTTCCTTAATTGACTCCCAAGCACTTTCCGTTGTTGAAGTGAGAGGGACATTACCTGAAGGATATATAAGTGATGTTGTACAAATTTCAGGTTATTATTCAAATCAAAATCTCGTTCCAGGAATGGTTTTACTCTCTTCACAACTCGCTTCCACCTCATCCGATTCAAATCGATTAGTTGCGAGTCTCCCGCTCGAAGCAGGAGATAACACTCTCTATCAACCCGGTGCATCGGTACGTGTATGGGCTATAAGTGATGAAGGCGTATTCCTCATCACCGAAAATGCTACTGTCATTTCAACCGAACAGAGTGTCAGTACAAATAACAGAGTCACGCTCGCCTTCGATGAGGCAAGCGAATACAGACTTATGCAGGCATTCGCACTTCGATTGGTAATAAATCAAGCGTGATGAGGTGGTTTATCTCGTTGAAACTCGGAATCCGTTTTATCTTCAAGAAGTCCAGACTCATCACTCGTCGTCGTTGGCATCACATTCTTTTTTGAAAGTTCACGTTTCAATTTATCTCGTGCGCTTTCATTGTCATCCGCCTTCAAAGAATGCTCCTACTTGTTCCCGCGCTGCTTCTGCACTATCAAGTGACAGTGCAAGTTTTGCGGCTGCTATGCAGGCAGCGCGATCTACCGTACTGAGAAATCCTCGTACTTCTGAAATGGCGACCGGAGCCATCGAAAGACTTGAAACTCCAAGTCCAACGAGTACTGCTGCAAGATGAGGGCTTGCTGCTGACTCTCCGCACACACCGAGTGGACGTGCTATTCGTACCGCGTGATCAGATGCATGAGCAATTGTTCGAAGTACTGCAGGATGCCAGCTATCGGTGAGATGAGCAAGCCGTGAATCCAAACGATCAGCAGCCATTACGTACTGGGTTAAATCGTTTGTGCCAAAACTTCCAAAATCAACTTCAGAGAGCACTTGATCTGCCATCAGCGCTGCTGCTGGCGTTTCAATCATCACGCCAACGTGCCGAATCTGAAATTCACGAGCGATTTGCGCAAACTCCGCAGCTTCTGCACGTGTGTCAATCATCGGTGCCATCACCCAAAGGTCAGTATTTGTTTCCTTTGCAGCAATAGCCAATGACTGAAGTTGACGACGCATCACACCATCACCATGACGGGTAAGTCGCCATCCCCTCACACCAAGGGCTGGGTTTTCTTCGGCCGTGGTATTCAAGAATGGAACAGGTTTATCGCTTCCTGCATCAAGTGTTCTCACAATGACTTTGTTTCCAGTCATCACAGAAAAAACTTCACGATAGAGCGTGACCTGCTCCTCAACGCTTGGCTCTTCATTTCTGGACAAAAACAAAAGCTCTGTCCTGAACAAACCGATGCCTTCGGCACCTGCGTTTGCCGCGTTGAGCGCATCATTTGAATTTCCAGCATTCGCAAGCAATGCAATTGGAGTCTTATCAGACAATCTACCTGGTCCACTCACTTGGGCTGCGCGAGCACGAAGTGCATCTTCTTTGGTCTTCCTGTATGAAATAGTTGCATCGTCAGGATCGACCACAATGACGCCGTGTCTGCCATCAACAAGAATCGGATGGCCTTCCTTTAATTGCATCACTCCATCACAGCCGACTACAGCTGGGATACCAAGTCCTCGAGCAACAATTGCAGTGTGGCTCGTCGGACCACCTTTTGACACAACGAGTGCTAACGCGAAATTCAGATCAAGTGCAGCAGTGTCTGCTGGAGTGAGATCTTCTGCAATAACTATTGATGGTTCACTCAATACGATTGCTTTCATTTCTTTGCCGGCAAGAAAAGCAATTGTTCGCTCACAAATCTCATCAAGATCACTGACTCTCTCAGCAAAATAACCACCTAAGCTTTCAAGTGCTTGCCGAAATCCAGCAAAGGCATCCTTGATCGCTGGACGGACATCTGGATACTGAACATCATCTTTGAGTCGTGCGCCTATTGCTTCGATGAGGGCTGGGTCTTGAGCAATCATTGCTTGGGCTTGTAGGACTTCGCGAGCAATATCTAAATCAGCGTTAAATGCTCGTTTTTCTAAGTCTTCTGCGACGAATGAGAGCGCAGCGTAAATTTCTCGAGGACTCGCAGGTACTGGATCTTCAATGACCATTTTTTCAATCTTGAAGATTGAACCCAAGACAACACCTGGAGAAACTCCAATCCCGGTCAAACTACGCATAAGCAAACCCTAGTCAAAGTGTGAAAACTTCAAACTTCCGAATCTGCACAAATGTTACGAAACGATGCTACGCCAGGGCGTGGTTCGCACGAATTGTTCTGCAGCCTCAAGTTCTGGCCCAAGATATCTATCAGGACCAACTCCTGGCACAACTTCGCGGAACCTCTCCATCAGCTCCTGCACAATCTTTGATGGCTTACTAGGAGCTCGTAAATCAATAGCACGGCTTGCCGCAGTTAACTCGACTGCGAAAATATAGAATGAATTATCAATCACTTTTCGTAGTTTTCTCGCGGCATGCCATCCCATAGATACATGATCTTCTTGCATTGCTGAGGTCGGTATTGAATCAACACTTGCAGGAACGCTGAGTCTTTTATTTTCACTCACTAAGCCAGCTTGTGTGTATTGAGCAATCATGAGACCGGAATCAACACCAGCATCCTCTGCAAGAAATGGTGGTAGACCAAATGATCGATGGTGATCAAGTAACCGGTCAGTTCGGCGTTCCGCAATTGAGCCTAAATCTGTCAGGGCAATTGCGAGAAAATCAAGGACATACGCGATAGGTGCTCCATGAAAGTTTCCGTTGCTTGCAAGTGTCTGATCATCAAGAATCACTGGATTATCAATTACTGAATGAAGTTCAATCTCAGCAACGCGCGCTGCGTGTGAAAGGGTGTCGCGAACTGCACCATGCACCTGCGGGGCACAACGAAGTGAATATGAGTCTTGCACACGTGTGTCATCAACACTGTGTGATGCCAAGATACCTGAATCCTTCAAAACACTAAACATTCGCTTTGCACTAATTTGTTGCCCGGTATGCGGTCGAAGTTCGTGAACTTGGTCTCTGAACACAGCATTCGTCCCCATCAGCCCATCAACACTCATTGCAGCAATAACATCAGCAGCATCAAGAAGTGTGGCAATGTCGGTAAGTGCCAAAATCAACATGCCAAGCATTCCATCTGTTCCATTGATGAGAGCAAGTCCTTCTTTTTCAACAAGCTCAAGTGGACTAATTCCTGCCTCAGCTAGTGCGGAAGCACTTGAAACTAATTCCCCATCTCGATTCCAGACTTCACCTTCACCCATTAATGCAAGTGCACATTGAGAAAGTGGCGCAAGATCACCACTGCAGCCAAGTGAGCCAAATTCTTTGACAGCAGGTGTGATGTGCACATTTAGAAGTGCTTGATAGGTCGTTAGCACTTCAGCTCTTACACCAGTTCGGCCCGAAGCCATCGTCTTCAGACGTAAAAACATCATTGCTCGTACAACCTCAGTCTCAACAAATGCTCCAACACCTGCAGCATGAGAGCGGATGAGTGACTTTTGCAGTTGGGTTCTCAATTCTTTGCTAATCGGTTGACTTTCAAGTGCTCCAAAACCTGTGGATACTCCATACACGGCGACATCAGAACGTGCCATCTCATCAATAATGCTGCGATTTTTTCGTACTTGTTCAAGCACTCCATCAGTTATCGAAACAGGGGCGTCATATCGTGCGACTTGTACGACATCTTCAAACGTTAATTGGGAACTACCTATAACTACGTCTCTCATCACATTCCTTTATCGAGAACTAATTGTCCTCTTTTGAAAACTTCTGCTATTAAATCTACTCCAGGACGATATGGGATATGCGCATGGCTCGGTGCATCGAGAACGAGGAAATCTGCTCGCTTTCCAATACCAATTGCTCCCACGTCACTCCGTTCAAGCGCTTTTGCACCCATAAATGTTGCTGCTTTTAGAGCCTCTCTCGGAGTCATTCCCATTTCTCGCACAGCAAGAGCAATCACAAGTGACATTGACGTTGAGTAGCTCGAGCCAGGATTACAGTCTGTGGAAAGTGCAACATTGACGCCACTATCGATGAGTTGTCGTGCATTTGGAAATGCTGACCTCGTTGAAAATTCTGCTATCGGAAGTAGGGTTGCGATAACCCCAGAGTCTGAAAGTAGGGATATATCGTCGTCGCTCAAATGTGAACAATGATCAATCGATACGCATCCCATTTCAATTCCAAGTTTGACACCCTCACCGGCAGTCAATTGATTTGCATGAAGTCGTTTCTTGTATCCAAGTTGAGTTGCTGCTTCAAGGATGTCACGAGTTTCCTCAATCGTGAATGCACCTTCATCACAAAACACATCCACCCAACGGGCATATTCGCGACCTTTTGGCAGGATTTCCTCGATTACAAGCTTCACATAGTCACTTCGTTTATCTCTATATTCACTTGGCACAACATGTGCTGCGAGTACTGTCACTTCATCCGTGAGGGTTGCAGCGAGTTTCAATGAACGAAGTTCATCTTGAACATTAAGTCCATAGCCAGACTTGGTTTCAAAGGTTGTGATTCCATTTCTCAATAACTCGGCAACACGTTTCTGATATGCAGTTATTAGTTGTTCATCAGATGCAGCTCTTGTTGCATTGACAGTAAACATAATGCCACCGGCCTCGTAGCGCGTTCCTGCCATTCTGGCTTCAAATTCTTGCACTCGATCTGAAGCGAAAATGAGATGTGTGTGGCTATCGACAAATCC
>JBMSMQ010000005.1:0-56617 GCA_049421205.1 Candidatus Nanopelagicales bacterium | reverse complement strand
TTCGCTTCATCTTGGTAGGGCTTGGCCTTATGTTGCTGATGATTTACAGACCACAAGGAATATTTGGAGATAAGAAGGAGTTGGCACTTAATGCACGCGCCTAATACATCTCAAAAAGAAAAAGCAGTTGAGGCACTTCGAAATGTCGAAGCTGTCTCTGGCGTGAAAAAGCCAGATCCAATTATCGTTGCCGAAAATGTTGTGAGGCAGTTTGGAGGTCTCACTGCTGTGAATGTTGAACGTGTAGAAATTCAGCGCGGTGCAATCACCGCACTCATCGGTCCAAACGGTGCTGGCAAAACAACATTCTTCAACCTTCTTACAGGTTTCGATAAACCAAATTCAGGTAATTGGACGTTCAATGGTGTTGAACTTGCAGGTGTTCCATCACACAAAGTTGCTAGGATGGGAATGGTTCGCACTTTCCAACTTACGAAAGCACTTTTCCGTCTCAGTGTTATAGACAATATGCGACTTGGCGCAAAAGACCAAATTGGTGAAGGAATTCTGCGTTCACTATTTCCTTTCTTCTGGCGGAAACAGGAAGTTGAAATCACCGCTCGGGCAGAAGAACTACTGCAACGTTTTAAACTTGACGCAAAGAAAGACGATTTCGCAGCAGCACTTTCAGGCGGTCAAAGAAAACTCCTCGAAATGGCTCGCGCACTTATGGTCGAACCTGAAATTGTGATGCTAGATGAACCAATGGCAGGCGTGAACCCGGCATTGACGCAATCCCTTCTTGAACACATCAAAGATTTGCGCGAACAAGGAATGACAGTGTTATTCGTTGAACACGATATGGACATGGTCCGGGATATCAGTGACTGGGTCATTGTGATGGCTGAAGGCAAAGTAGTTGCTGAAGGACCGCCAGAATCAGTCATGTCTAATCCTGCTGTTATTGACGCCTATCTTGGTGCTCACCATGACCTAACTCTGGAAGAGGATGAATCATGAGCATTGATAATCATCAGATAGAGGCTCAGAACGCTGTAATTCGTGCAGACAATCTCGTTGCAGGATATTTCACAGGAGTGAATATCCTGAATGGTTGCAATCTCTATGCGAATCAAGGAGAGCTCGTCGGCATTATTGGACCAAATGGTGCAGGTAAATCAACTCTTCTGAAGGCAATGTTTGGACTCGTAAAGGTCTGGAGCGGAGAAGTCACCCTCAACGGAGACAATGTCACCAACTTTCGAGCTGATCAACTTGTTCAAAAAGGTATTGGATTTGTCCCACAAAACAACAATGTGTTTCCTTCTCTCACGGTCGAAGAGAATTTACAGATGGGTGCAATTCAAAGTCCAGCCACCTACAACGAGCGATACGACTTTGTTGTGAATCTCTTTCCGGCACTTGATAAACGTAAAAAACAGCGCGCTGGATCACTCTCGGGTGGTGAACGACAAATGGTTGCGATGTCAAGAGCACTTATGATGAATCCAAAAGTTCTGCTTTTGGATGAACCAAGTGCAGGTTTATCACCTGCATTACAAGATGAAGTGTTTGTCAATGTGCGATCAATCAACCGTAATGCAGGAGTAACAGTTATCATCGTTGAGCAAAATGCGCGTCGCTGCCTTCAGATTGTCGATCGTGGATATGTTCTCGACCAAGGTACCAATGCTTACACGGGTACTGGCAAGTCGCTTGCAAATGATCCAAAGGTGATTGAACTTTATTTAGGAACCCTCGCTAACGTAAAGTAGGCTCAAGCCATTGTGGGAATAAAAGATCGTATTGGCTATCAACTCTATGAAGGTTCATTACAAAAACCAGCAAGAGTTATCGGGAAGTATGCTCTACGCAAAGGACTTCTAGGCAAGAACAATGCCTATAGGGCACTCTATCTTCTCTTTAAAGAGGGGAAAGTCACACCCGAAGAGTTAGAACACTACTCAAAGGTCTTTGAACACAACCTTATGAGCAAAAAGATTTTCTTGATGCATATTCCAAAAACAGCAGGCACTTCGCTTCGAACCACACTTGAAGAAGCCATAGGAGTTCCCGCGATTACTCCCTATCAGAATGAGACCAAGTTTTCAGCGATCCATTGGGACAAATTTTCGTTTTGGCCACTCCTCTCCGGCCACGTTCATATCGACTATTTCCCGAAAACGCATATCGGAATCACAGCATTTCGAGAATCTCGAAGCCGGGTACTCTCTGAATATCGGCAGATTGAAAGAAATGCACATCTAGGTAAGCGCGAAATTATTCAATTTTTCCCAATTACAACGAATGATGATGGGCGGATACCGTGGGAGCAGTTTCGGAAATACGATCTTTTGCACACTTTCTATTGGTTTTTCACAGCAGGACATAGAGATGACTGGCAGTCGTTTATTGCAACGGCACCATCGAGTGAGATTTATGCAAGTATTGAATCTGGGTTGAAGCGAATTCAAACGGCCGCATGGTCTCACGATTCAGATGCACTTGAATCGGCTGCTTCAGCGATCCTAGAAGGTGCCGTGACTATGAAAAGAGTGAACGTCTTTCCTCAAAATGAGGTAGACGTCATTCAATTGACTCACGATGATTTGCAAATTCTCAATGAATGCACGAATCTTGATGACTTAGTTATTGATGTAGCAAGCACACTTGGATTAGTCCCGAAGCTTTCGCAATCCGAAAAAGATGCACTCTTTGAACGAGATGTAGAGCGACTTGGATTCAGACTTCCTTGATTGCCAGAAAGCATTGTTCTGTGAAGATTGACCAGCTAGTTGGAATTTGATCAAGTTGTATTTCTAGAGCTTTGGCATTTCTGTATTCAACATCGAGCATTCGGGTCATTTCAACAAGAAGCTCTTCAGGATTTTCAGGGTTAATCAAACTAACCCCACCTAAACTTGCAAAGAGTCGCATAGCGGGCCTATTTGATGTAATGACCGGTGTTGATTGACTCAGTGCCTCAACAACAGGTAACCCATACCCTTCATAATGCGATGGATAGAGAAGTGCAATTGCCTGCTGATACTCACGTTGAAGATCCTCGTCGCTAAGGTTCCTAATCCACTGTAGTTTTACCCCACGGTTTTGAAGAGTTGAAATACGTTGGATGATTTCAGTGTATTTCCATCCAATATTGCCAATAATTCGCAATTCCACTTCGGGACGAATCTCGTGTAGCCTTTCAAAAGCATCAAGAATTGCAACATAATTCTTTCGCGGTTCTATCGTTCCAACAACGAGGAATCGTAAATCAAATTCAACTTTCTCATTTGATGGTTCAAATGCGGCAGGTAAGGCTATGACATTGATTTGAGATTTCTTAAATAAATCTTCGACTTGCGATTTCACATCATTATTTGATACGAGAATTATGTCTGCTACTTCAATGAGGGGCACGAAGTTATTGAATTTCCAGATCAAATCGTGTGAAAAAAATTCAGGGTGTTGTAGAGGGAGTAAATCATGAAGATACAGTGCAAGCTTGATGCTTCCTGACTTCTTCAAGGCTAGAACTTTTTTCACATGTGCGTTGTGGACAGGCACTTCTGGAAGAAAAAGAATTCCAGTTAGTTCATCAAGAATGACACCAGATGCGCTTGGATTGCCAAGTAACTTTCGAGCAAAGTAAAACATAAGTCGATTTCGAAGAATCAAAGCCACCACACTTCGTAGCAACTGACTTTCAGTGAGTGCTTTGTATAACTGAGAAGCTGCGAATACACGTTTTCGTGCAGAGTCATCAGTCACAGGGTTAATTGGGGGTAAATCTTGAATTTGCTTGTATGAATTTACTAATCCATCATATTCAACCAAACTAACAAGGTTTCTGTTCCTTTTATCTGCGAGCGCACGTACGACGCGAGGAATACCTGTGATGATAGGTGAGGTTGCAGTACTCGATACATCGAGAAATATTTCCTGTTGAGTCTGACTAGCCTTCATTGAGACCCATAACTCCTCATTTGATAGGAAGCAACTATTTCTGAAATGATGTTACATTGCAAAAACCTGTGGTGGCGGGTAGTGGATTTGAACCACTGAAGGCTACGCCGGCGGATTTACAGTCCGCTCCCATTGGCCGCTCGGGCAACCCGCCCCACCCGCAATGCGGGCACGGCAGAGAATACACGCCACCCTTGAAGTGCAATGAATCGGTAAGGCAGACTTCGCCTCCTTGAGTTTGGAGTGATGATGGCGGATAACAGTTTTGATATCGTGAGCAAAATTGATCAGCAAGAAGTAGACAATGCAATTAATCAAACCTCGAAAGAGCTCGACCAGCGTTTCGACTTCAAAAACACAGGTGCTGCGATTGAGCGAAAGAGTGACAAATCAGTCGAACTCTCTGCTGGAACAGAAGAGCGCGTGAAGGCAGCCCTTGATGTATTCAAGGAAAAGCTTGTAAAACGAGGTGTTTCATTGAAAACTCTTGACCCAGCAGATCCACGTCCGAGCGGTAAAGAATTCAAAATCCTGTGTGCTCTGAAAGAGGGAATCAACCAGGAACAGGCGAAGAAACTTTCTAAGCTCATTCGTGATGAAGCACCAAAAAGTGTGAAAGTTCAGATTCAGGGTGAAGAGTTACGGGTGAGCAGTAAGTCTAGAGACGATCTTCAGGACACCATTGCGCTGATCAAGGAAGCAAGCCTTGACTTCCCTGTTCAGTTTGTGAACTATCGGTAAACATTTCATAATGTGAGACAAATGCCCGAATAGTGGGCATTTGTGTTACAAAATGCAAACAAATACCGATTTTTACCTATTTTCTATTGCCCAATCTGAACTTGCCCTTGAGAATACGCACCCTTGAAGGATTGTCCTTCGAGCTCATGAAATATTTCAAGGAGAAGATCAATGACTCGCTCACTATTGATGCGCACCATTGCCGCTCTCGGAGCTTCTCTGCTCGTGCTTTCTGCATGTTCAAGCAGCGAAGAAGAAGCGACAGCGCTCAAGATCGGATCGTTACTTCCTGAAACTGGCAGCCTTGCATTCCTTGGGCCACCAGAGTTTGCAGGTGTCGATCTAGCAATAGAAGAAATTAATGCCGGCGGTGGCGTACTGGGTAAGCCAGTCGAACACGTCCGCGGTGACTCCGGTGACACTTCTACTGACATTGCTCAGCAGACAGTTGACGCACATCTCGCTGCAGGTGTGAGTGCAATTGTTGGTGCTGCATCGTCAGGTGTGTCATTCACAGTTATCGACAAAATTACAGAAGCAGGCGTTGTGCATTTCTCGCCAGCAAATACATCACCAGACTTCACCAACTATGAAGACAATGGCTTGTATTTCCGAACTGCTCCATCCGACACCTTCCAAGGTGCTGTTTTGGGTCAGTTGATGGCAAATGAAGGTGCAACAAATGCTGTTATCTTGAACTTGGATGACGCATACGGTAACGGTTTGGCAAAGTATGCTGCCAATGCATTCTCCGGTACTTCAACCGTCATTACCTACAATCCACAAGCAACTGAATTCTCAGCTGAAGTTGGACAAGCAAAAGCTGCAAAGCCAGACGCAATTGCAGTGATCGGTTTTGCTGAAACCACAGCTGTTGTTCAGGAATTGATCAAGCAAGGTATTGGTCCAAAGGATGTTGCGCTCTATCTCGTAGACGGTAACCTTTCAACCACGGCTTTCAAAGATCTTCCAGCAGATGTCATGGTTGGCGTAAAGGCAACCTTGCCAGGTGCTGCTGCACCAGACGCATTCCAACAGCGTTTGCTCGAAGTTGATCCAACTTTGACCGACTTCTCATACGCAGCTGAGTCTTATGACACAGTAATGTTGATTGCACTTGCTGCACAGGCTGGTGGCGCAACTGACGGTGAAACCATCGGAGCAAACCTTGAAGCTGTCTCAAAGGGTGGCACGAAGTGCACCAACTGGGCAGATTGCAAGGCACTGCTTGATGAAGGTTCAGATATCGACTACGACGGCGTTTCCGGTCCAGTTGAATTTGATGCCAACGGTGAAGTAACTATTGCGACCATGGGTATCTATGAATACACCGCCAACGATGCAATTACTGCAAAGGTTGACGAATTCATCTCTGGTCCAGTTCCCGCACCAATCGACTAATTCAGTCAATAGCAAAGACCCCGCTTCGGCGGGGTCTTTGTTTTAGTAAGGGAAAAAAGAAACAGTGCCACGTACCCAGACAGTGACTTTCATTCCAATCTCAGGGCTCAGTGGGCCACTCGTTCGTGCCTTGATAACTGCTTGAGGTGTTTGAACATCGATGATTGCATCATGCCCAAAGAACTGTCGTCCAATTACAACCGAATCACCTTCAAGGTGTGGTTGGAGATAAAAGTTTTCAGGTCGAATGGCTACTTTTCCTCGGGTTCCCTCCGCATACTCTTTTGAAAGCGACAGTGCACCAAGTGCAGTTGAAACTTTGTTCAAGTGAATAACACCTTCGACAATGACGGCATCACCTAGAAACGTCGCAACATCACTATCAATTGGTCGGTTGTATATGGCCCGTGGCGAATCAATTTGAACAATGATGCCATCGCGCAAGACGGCAACTTTATCTGCAATTGAGAGGGCCTCATCCTGATCGTGGGTGACCATAATTGCAGTCATTTGTAGTTGAGTAAGCACAGTTTGAACATCGTGTCGTACTTCTGCTCGAAGATGGGCATCGAGTGCTGCAAATGGTTCATCGAGAAGTAGTAATTCAGGTTCAGGTGCCAGCGCTCGTGCCAACGCAACTCGTTGCTGTTGACCGCCTGAAAGCTCATGCGGGAAGCGTTCTTCTAAGTTTTCAAGGCGAACCAGTGATAGGAGTGTCTTTACAACTTCGCGTTTTTCACTTTTGGACTTATTGCGAAGTCCAAATGCGACATTATCAAAAACATTCAGGTGTGAAAACAGTGTTGGATCTTGAGGGACAATCCCAATTCGTCTTGCCTCTGGTGGCACGACATTAGTTTCAGAGCTAATGGTGACATTGTGTAATTGAATTTCACCACTCGTTGGAGTTTCAAATCCTGCAATGAGACGTAAAAGTGTGGTTTTCCCCCCACCAGAAGTTCCGATGACTGAAAGTAATTCACCTTTCGTAACTTCGAGATTTACTCCTCTCAGAACTGAGAGTTCACCGAAGGACTTGTGGAGATTCTTGACCACCAATTGGTTCGTCATTGTTGAAGCTCCTTGATTACCTTGGATGATGTAAGCGTAGTGCTCGAACGTGGAAGTTGCACGAGAGTCAACAGGACTGTTGGAAGCCCAGCAAGAATCAAAATAATGAGTGCATAGGTTGACGCTTCGGCATATTCAGTAGCAGATGCCGCTCCCCATAGTCGAGTTGATAGCGTCTCAATACCAGTTGGGCGTAAGAGCAATGTTGCTGGTAACTCTTTCACAATTGTCAGAATCGCGAGCGTTGCAGTGATTACGAGTGGTTTACTAAATAAAGGGATAAGTAATCGAGTAATGATTGAGCGATAGGAGTACCCCATTGATTGCGCTACTTCTTCAAGTGATCGCGCTGATTTCTGAATTGGGTTTTTCAACACAGCATAAGAATTTGGCAAAAAGAGAATCACATAAGCAACGATGACTAAGAAACTTGTTTGGTAAGTAAAGGTGAAATATCGATTACTGAGATAAATCAGTGACAGTGCCACAACAAGGCCAGGTAATGAATGTGTGACCCATAAGAGTCGCCCAAGTGTTTGGAAGAATCTCGAATGGAAACGTGCAATCACGACAGCGGCTGCAAAACTGAAAACTGCAATGGTGATTCCGCCAATCAATGCAAATGAGAATGTATTAAGAGACGCCCTCAGCACTTGATCAATTTGTGCTGCTGATTGACCTCTTATTTGCCACTGTATAAGACTTCCAATTGGCAAAATGAAACTCAAGAAAGCCAAGGCAATGAAAAAGAGTGAGCCTGGAAGATTGAACGCTCCTAATTTTGTAAGGGAGGTATGAAGTGATGAATGTGATGGAACTTCAGTTCTAGTGAAGAACTTATACGTCAAATACAACATGATTGCGACAATCACGAGTACCATCGAAAGGGCTGCAGCAATATTTCGATCAAAACTCGATCGATATGCGATATAGATTGCTCTCGTGAAGGTGTCATATTTAACGAGTGACACTGCTCCAAAATCACTGAGTGTATAAAGGGCAGAGATAAGGCCACCTGCAAAAACTGCGCCACGAACATTTGGCCAAGTAACTTTCAACATTACCTGTAAAGCATTGAATCCCAAAGTGCGAGCAACTTCCTCTTGTTTTGCAGACTGTGACAAGAGCGATGCACTCACTGCAAGATAGACATAAGGACTTGTAAGTAACGTCAAAATAATCC
Organism: Candidatus Nanopelagicales bacterium; assembly: GCA_049421205.1. Lineage (GTDB taxonomy): Bacteria > Actinomycetota > Actinomycetes > S36-B12 > UBA5976 > JAFMIT01. Next base: position 48,315 of record JBMSMQ010000005.1, on the reverse strand, counting down.
AGGCAGGGAGAAACCCGCGAATATCTGGGAAGTTTGTAAGCCAGGTGAGAGCAGCAACATAGGAAGGAATAGCGAAAGGTAAAACAGCAAGAAAGGTAAAGAATGTTTTGAATCCAAGATCGCTTCGAATTATCAACCATGCCTGCAAGAAGCCAATGAACATTGCTGAGACTGATACTGAAAGCACCAGTAAGCCACTATTGATAAGCAGTCCAATACTCCTACTAGAAAATACCACCGATTGGATTCCCTCAGTACCGATTTGGGATGATCTCAAAAGCAAATAACCAAGGGGAAGTGTGGTCAGTAGAACGCCAAAAACCGCCAGGAAAGTCAGTTCGACTGGCGGTTTACGGCTTAGTTTTCTCACTCTCAGAGCAGTCCCACATCGCTTAGAAGTTCAAGTGTTCTTTGCAGGCTACTGAGACTTGTTAGGTTAATTTCTGGTTTTTCAATATCTGCAAGCGCTGGAAGATCAAGAGCAGGCATAACTCCTTCAACAAGTGGATACTCAAATGTTGCGTCAACAAAGAATTGTTGAGTGTCCTTAGACAAAAGCCATTTTATAAAAGTTAATGTTGCATCTGAAGTATTGAGTGCCCCAACTCCTGCAACATTCACGAGATTTCCTACATCGCCAGCTTCAAACCACGCTATCTTGGAAATCATTGGTTTGGTATCTGAAGTTGTCGTTCCAGACTCTTCACTCACCACTTCAGATGTGTTATTACCAACTTCCTTCGCTCGGGCATACCAGTAGTAATGATTGATAAGTCCTGCATCAATTTGTCCAGCTTCAACTGCAGAAAGAATCACGTCGTTTGATTCATAAATCTCGGCATTCTCTTTCATCGCGAGCAAAAAGTTACGAGCAAGCTCATCACCTTTAAGAACTCGCAGTGCTGTCACAAAAGCTTGGAATGATGCATTTGTCGGGGCAATTCCAATGCGTCCCTTCCAAGATGGGTCCATTAAGTCAAGAACAGATTTCGGAACCTCTGTGACTCTTTCAGGGTTATAGTTGAAAACGCGAGCTCGACCTGAGACACCAACCCATTTGTTTGCTTCTGACTTATAGATATCGGCAACGAGCGAGGTGATATCGCTTGGGAGTTCTAAGAGGATATTTTCATTTTCAAGTGCACCTAGTGCACCTGCATCTTGGGAGAAGAAGACGTCTGCTTGACGATTCTCTCCTTCTTCAATGATTTGAGCAGCGAGATCGGCCGAATCCCCATAGCGAACCTCAATACCGATTCCAGTTTCTTCGGTGAACTTTTCGAAGAGAGGTGCAACGAGGGTTTCGCTTCGTCCGGAATAGATGGTGATGCTTTCTGGGGTATTCGTTGATGACTCAGAGGCGCAGCCCGTGAGCAAGGAGAGACCAAAAACGAGGGCAAGGCTCGCGGTCAGAATTTTCTTCACAGAATTTCCTTAAAGATTAGGTAAGGTAAACCTTACACGATTCTCTTCTGGGTGCCTAATCAAAGAACCGTTCTCTGAGTTCTACCCTTCGCAGGTGGATAGAGATGAGCAACAGAATCAAGAATATTTTGATGCACACCTCCATGAATACTCCTCGAAACGCATCAAAGGTGTCGCCCGAGAAATCGAGCGGCTACTTGGCAATAGATCAGCAATATCGATTTGTGATGTTGGTAGTGGTACGGGTTCAAATCTCCAAAAACTCAAAGATCAACTCCCAACAAGTCGGTGTGTGGCATTCGATATTAGTGAAAAATCCTTAGCAAAAATCTCTGAGCGATATCCTGGAATTGAGACAAAACAACTTTCAATTTTGGATGAAAATGAAATTACAAATTATGTAGAGAGTTTTGATGTGGTAGTACTTGCTGCAGTATTGCATCACCTAGTGGGAGCAACACCGAAAAGTTCATCCAAACACGCCGATGAGGGACTTCAAAATGCGCTTTCACTTGTGAAACCAGGAGGCTTACTTGTTGTTCTTGAGCCCGTTTTCAGTCCACCTTTGGCAATGAAAGCACTCTTCTATATTAAGAAGCTTCTGACTTCAATCAGCAACAAGAGAATCGCAATTGCAGGGTACTGGAACAACATCGGTGCACCACTTGTCATGATGTATTCAGAATCCGAAGTCACTTCAATGATTTCAAGATTGAAGCCTGCTTCACTTGTCTCATCTCTTCACACAAAAGGCAAACTAGGATGGGTGAGATTCATCATCACTAAGCAAGACGTCGCATTCTTTATAGAAAAAGATAGGGTTCGGTCGTGAAAACCAATTATGGGGGAAATGTGAAACGTTATGGTTTCTTAGTAGTAGTCGCAGTGTTACTCAGTGCATGTGGTGGTCCAACGTATGCGAATTGGCTTGATGAATATCGAATGCAAGAAATCTCCTGGGAAAGTTGTGATAAAGAACTATTGGAAGATTCAGAATACTTTGATGAGTACTTCAAAAAAGCAGATGTGAAATGTGCAACGCTGAAGGTGCCAATCTCATATGATGAATCTTTGAATTCAGAAGACATCACTCTTCAGCTGATGCTTGATCCTGCCAAAGACCAGAATCCTGAAGGCTATCTCCTCTCAAATCCAGGTGGTCCAGGGGAGTCTGGAATCTCATACATCCAAAGTGTTGCCTATCCATCATCAATTCGCGACGCATATGACATCGTTGGATTCGATCCACGTGGAGTCGGTGCATCAACACCTGTGAAGTGTGATGATGACTTGGATTTACGTTCATACTTTGAGTACTACTTTGACCACAAAAACCAAGCACAAGTCGATGAAGACAAGAGAGCTTCAGATGAGTATTACGAAGTGTGTATGGAAAATAATCCACACTGGTGGGCAATGACCACAGAAAACACGGTTCGCGATATAGACATCATCCGAGAAGTTCTCTCAGGCGACGAACCACTGAACTTTGTTGGTCACTCATATGGAACAACACTCGCAGCCCGTTACATCGCACTCTTTCCAGAGCACGTAGGAAGAATGATTCTTGATAGCCCTGTTACTGCGAACACGGAAAGCATCGATGAAGAGATTGAATCCGCTAAATCCTTGATGGAATCTCGAAATCGGCTCTTCGACAAATGTGCAAAAGATCCAAAATGCCCAGGAAGTAGTCGAAAGGAAATTGAAGACAATCTCATCAAGGCTCGCGATCTGATGCTCAGTGGAAAGATGCAGGGTTACATTGTTACGCAACTTGAAGACGGCTTCTTCAAACGAGGAAACGGAACTTCACCCTATTTGATCATGCGTGCTATTTTGTACTTCACGTACTTTTCATTAGAAGATGCGTATCCAACTTTCAAAATGATCTACCGAGATCTTGTGCTGAAAAATGATCCATGGGGATTTGAATCAGCAGGACTCATTATGGACGGGTATGAGATGACAGATTTGTCTCGCAATAATTCCTACGACATTCTGAATCTCGTGAATTGTCTAGATCGAGATGAACGCGATACGAGAACAGAAACGCAAATTAAAGAAGAAGATCGCATTCTTAGCAAAATCGATACATTCGAGACTCGATTCTATGATGTGTATGACTTTGAGCCAGCTCCAGAAAAAGAACCTGGTTGCTATTGGACCTGGCGGGCATATGAGGATGAGAAGATTCCTGATCCACCAAAGGATGAGCCTGCTTTGAAGAACAGGTCAGGTAAAGGAGTATTCATTGTGGGTTCAAAGGGAGATAACGTCACTCCGTACACCTGGTCCCAGCAAGTAGCAGTAGCTCTTAAATCAAATCTCATCACCTACGAAGGAACAGGTCACGCAGTGCTCTTTGGTGGAATTAAATGTTTGGATGATCTTGCAGAAGCGTATCTACTGAGAGGAAAACTTCCTGAAAAAGCAGTGAGTTGCTCAAAGTGAAAATCGTTGCTGGGTCAGCACTTCGCTGACCATCCAGAGACGTTTTGCGAGTTCCGCATCACGAGCTTTCGCAATTGGCGTGACTGCTTTTGGATATCCACTCCATTCACCAAGTCCATCCGGACCGTAATAACCAGCGCCTACTACTTCATCTGCTACCGCTGCATAGAGTTGAGGAAGCGCGCCCATAGTTGCCGGTTGTGCAATGACTTGTTCAAATTTGCGAAATTGCTGTCGAAAAAATCCTTTAACACTCGGCATCACACTGAGCGATAAATTTGTTGCTGAGTATCCTGGGTGAGCAGCAACTGACAGGATATTTGATTTCATTTGAATGAGTAGTCGTTGCAATTCAAATGCGAAAAGCAGATTTGCCAACTTACTTTGAGCATACGCACCCCAAGCAGAATACTTTTCACCATACATCAAGTCGTCAAAGTTAATTTTTCCTGCTTTATGTGCATTTGATGAAACAGTCACGATTCGACCCGTTTCAGGTTTAATTTTTTCAAGCAAGAGTAAAGTCAACGCGAAATGTCCTAGATGATTTGTTCCGAACTGAAGTTCGAAACCATCGTCAGTAAGTGAGCGAGGTGGTGCCATTACACCAGCGTTATTAATCAGAATATCGATGGATGTACAAGGTAGATCTTGGGCAAACGAGCGAATACTTTTCAAACTTGCAAGATTCAAATCCCGAACATGAATGGTTGCGCCAGGAATTCCAAGCAAGTCTCGCGCTCGGATACCTTTTTCAATGTTTCTGCAGGCCATCACCACTTCGGCACCAGCAATTGCAAGTGCTCTGACATTTTCAAGTCCTAGACCACTATTTCCACCGGTAACAATGACAACTTTGCCTGTCAGATTTGGCATGAGAGCTTCGTTCCATTGAACTTTCTGTACCGATTTCGTCATTGGGTAATCCTTAGTGGGAGGGCTTTCACGCCTAAAGGGTATTGCAGACGTGACGCGGATTTCAGGCCCAGACTTTGCTTGCACTATTCTTCGCGGGCTATGCCCCCTTAGCTCAGTAGGTAGAGCGTCTCCATGGTAAGGAGAAGGTCTACGGTTCGATTCCGTAAGGGGGCTCGCTTCCCACAGCCGTGGGAGGAGGGCGGGGTAGCTCAGCCTGGTAGAGCAAGCGGCTCATAATCGCTGCGTCGCCGGTTCAAATCCGGCCTCCGCTACACAAACCGCTGCGTAAGCAGCACCGAACAAGGCAAGGAGTCGCTCATGGCGAAAAAAGGAACCGACATTCGACCCAAGATTACTCTCGCGTGTGGCGACTGTAAGGGACGTAATTACATCACCCGTAAGAATCGACGAAACGATCCAGACCGTATTGAATTGTCGAAATTCTGCCCGGTATGTTCCAAGCACACAGTGCATAAAGAGACTCGTTAATTCGTTACGATTTTCAAATGGCTGTCAAAACCACGAGTATCGGTCTCAGTTTTGATTCCGCTGAAACCTATCTGGTTGGGCGAGAAAAGATTCGTGAGTTCGCTACTGCAGTGGGTGAACGTTCAGCACTTTGTCATTCACTAGCAAGTGCCAAGGCGCATGGCTATGACGATCTTGTTGCACCTTTGACATTTCCGATTGTCATCACGCTGAAATTAATGAACCATGTCACAAGTAGTGAGCAGGTTGGAATTAATTGGTCTCGCGTCGTTCACGGAGAGCAACGATTTCTCTACAAACGCCCAGTAATTGCTGGCGATGAATTACGAGTCACTACTGTTATTGAAGATGTAAAAGTGCTTGGGAATATTCATACGATTGTGTTGCGCGGCGATCTCTATGATGCTGCGAACCTACTCATCTGCTCTGTGTGGACAACACTGGTTGAGCGAGGTGAGTGACGTGACGATTGATAAAACAACACTCTCAGTTGGGAAAGAACTACCAACCTTTGAAATTCACATCACCCGAGCAGATCTTGTGCGCTATGCAGGTGCATCAGGTGACTTGAATGTTATTCATTGGAATGAGCGAGTTGCGAAAGAAGTAGGTCTTCCCAATGTAATTGCTCATGGCATGTTGACTATGGGTCAAGCATTAAATGTTGTGACGAGGTGGCTTGGTAGTTCAGTACCGATTCTTGAATACAGCGTTCGATTTTCAAATCCAGTTGTAGTGCCAGATGATGAAGTGGGAACCAAGGTTCAATTCTCGGGAACAATCGCTGAAATAAAAGACAATGGCGAAATCAAAATTGATATCAGTGCCGTGTGCGAGGATAAAAAAGTCCTGACTCGCGCGTATGCCATAGTTCAGATTCCCTGATGGATAATCTGAACGAAGCCCAACGTCTTGCGACCTTACGGCTAGAAGCTAGAGCGAGGAAAGATTGGCAAGAAGCCGATCGGTTACGAGATGAAATTGCGAGCTTTGGATACAAAGTGCTCGATACATCTGAGGGATTTTCCCTTGAAGTAATGACATACGAAGTCCTCGCAACAATGAACGACCTACGACCCAACTCGATTCACTTCACGAATAATGAGACTGCAGTATGTCTTCTAGTTGATGGATGGTTAACTGATGCTCTCGATTCAGTAATGAGAATTCTCGAGCACACACGATTTCCCATTGCAATTCTTGATCTCAGCCAGAATGAAGAAATTCATCGTGCCCTCTTTGAACTCTCTCAACAGCATAAGGATCGACTTGAAGTTGTGATTCTAAATCAATCAATGTCAGACATCGGTTGGGCGCAAAGCTATAACAAACTGATAGAAGCAGTCACGACTCAGAATGTCGTTGTGATGGATATTTCCACACTCTTTGAAGGCGATGCAATCTCACCACTTCGTGATTACCTCAATGACCACGTAGTAGCGGTCGGCTGGAAAGGTGCGAATGTTTCTGCTGATTGGTTGAGTTTTGATGCAGCAGTAGGTGCTGTGGACGCACTTTTGAGTTATTTATTTATCGTGAAGCGTGACATATTTTTGAAACACCCGTTTGACCCAAAAGCAAAGTTTTATCGAAATGCAGATCTCGAATGGTCTCTGCAGTTACGATCTGCGGGATTTTCACTCTATGCCATTTCTGAGGAATTACTTTGCAATCAAGGAACGCATCACGGATATCACGATAGTGATGAGGGGTATCGCGGACGTGAATCAAAACGAAACTATGACAGGCTCTTAAGTAAGTTTCGGGAAAATGCGAACCTTCTGCTTCAACGAAACGCTTAGGCTTTGAATATGCAGATTCGAAAACAAGAATCACTTGCCCCCCACACCACGTTGCGGATTGGTGGACCCGCTGACACCTTTATCATCGCAGAATCTGAAAACGACATACTTGATGCATTTCAGACCTATCAGGATGCTGAGATATTGATTCTCGGTGGAGGCAGCAATCTCGTTATCGGCGAGAGAGATCTTCCTGGTGTAGTTCTTCACATTCAAAGTCAAGGTATCAAAGTTGAAGAAGATGCCTGTTCAGGTGCGATGGTGAGTGTCCAGGCAGGTGTGAATTGGGACGAATTTGTCACCATTGCAATTTCAAATGAGTGGTATGGCATAGAAGCACTTTCAGGTATTCCTGGACTTGTCGGAGCTACACCAGTTCAAAACGTGGGAGCGTATGGGCAAGATGTAAGTCAGACAATTGCACGAGTGAAAACATTTGATCGCTACGAAAAGAAAATTCGTACCTTCAGTGCATCTGAATGTAATTTTGGATATCGAACTTCTCGCTTCAAACAAGAGCCTGAAAGATACGTGGTGCTTGAAGTTACGTTTCAACTTGGACTTGGTGTGCACTCTGCACCAGTTCACTACAGTGAACTTGCACATACACTCGGCGTTGAACTTGGTAAGCGAAGCAAAAGTGTCGATGTGAGAAATGCAGTACTTGATTTACGCACTCAAAAAGGTATGGTGCTCAACGAACAAGATCACGATACCTGGAGTGTCGGATCATTTTTTACAAATCCTGTTGTCACAAAAGAAGTTGCGGATTCTCTACCCGCGACTATCAAGCGGTGGGAGCAAGATACAGCTGTAAAAATCAGTGCGGCGTCTCTTCTCGAACATAGTGGGTTTGAAAAAGGGTATGGATTAAATGAACGCGCACGCGTCTCATCAAAACATGCACTTGCTATCACTAATCGTGGGGACGCAAGTGCAGAAGACATTGTGGAACTTGCGAGATCTATGCACTCAGCAGTGTTGGCGAAATTTTCAATTTCACTTGAGATTGAACCACGTCTACTTGGAGTTAGTCTCTAACTTCTGACAGTAGTTGTTGTATCCGACCGACACCTTCAACAAGATCGCTATCTGAAAGTGCATAGGACAGACGTAAATATCCACCAGGACCGAACGCCTCACCTGGCACCACTGCGACCTCAACTTCATCAAGAATAATGGTTGCAAGTTCACTTGAACTTGTAATCGATTTACCTCGAACTGCTTTACCGATGAGTTCTTTGACACTTGGATATGCATAGAACGCACCCTCTGGCATTGGGCAATAGACGCCATCAATGTCATTGAGCATCTTCACCATAATTTTTCGACGTGTATCGAATGCTTTTCGCATCTCATACACCGCATCAAGATTTCCATTTAATGCACTGATTGCAGCACGTTGTGCAATGTTGTTGACGTTTGAAGTGAGATGAGATTGCAGATTGGTTGCTGCTTTGATGACATCATTTGGACCAATCATCCAACCAATTCGCCAACCTGTCATTGCGTACGTCTTTGCAACACCATTGATGATGATGAATGTGTCTTGTAATTCAGGAACTACAACAGGCAGCGATGAGGCAACATGTGAGTCATAAACAAGGTGTTCATAAATTTCATCAGTTATCACCCAAATGCCATGTTCATGTGCCCATAAGCCAATTTCAATCACCTGTTCTTTTGAATACACAGAACCTGTTGGATTTGATGGACTACAAAATAGTAAGACTTTAGTTTTTGAAGTTCGGGCTTTTTCTAATTGATCAACACTCACACGATAGTTTGTTGTTTCATCTGCAAAGACTTCAACTGTTTTTCCACCTGCAAGCGCTATTGCTTCTGGATAGGTAGTCCAATATGGAGATGGCAGTAGTACTTCATCGCCAGGATCTAGGATGCTTGCAAATGCTTGGTAGACCGCTTGCTTGCCACCGTTGGTGATGAGCACCTGACTACTCGAGACTTCGAGCCCAGAATCACGCTTGGTCTTTCTGACCACCGCATCCTTCAATTCCGGCAGGCCAGCGGCTGGGGTGTAGCGAAAATTCGCAGGATTTTTGAGAGCCTCGAAGGCACTGTGGACGATGTAGTCAGGGGTGGGGAAGTCCGGCTCTCCTGCTCCAAAACCGATGACTGGTGCTCCGGCAGCCTTCAAAGCCTTGGCTTTTGCGTCTACTGCAAGGGTTGCAGATTCTGCAATTGCCCCAATTCGATCCGAGATTCTCTTACCCATAGTGCAATTGTGCCCCATCTCCCCGCTTCGTGGGCTTCTCTTCAACTTTGAGCAATGGCCGTAAAGGCTCTAAACTCCGCGCTCCGGTGGTCTAACTGCCATTCTTTGGCCTGCCCAAAGATATGTCGGCAAACCAACTAGGGCAGTAGCTCAATTGGCAGAGTAGCGGTCTCCAAAACCGCGGGTTGGGGGTTCAAGTCCCTCCTGCCCTGCAACGAAGAGAGAAGACGATGACGCAAGAGACAGAAGGTTCGGCAAAGAAGTCTCGTCGCAATCGTAAAGATGCGACCGAGGGTAACTTCATTAAGCGATCTGCGGACTTTGTTCGTGAATCAATGGGTGAGTTACGCCGAGCAGTTTGGCCAACTCGCAATCAGGTAGTTACCTACACGATTGTGGTGCTGGTGTTTGTTGTTGTTATGTCCATATTTGTAAGTTTGATCGACTTGCTCTTTGGTCGTGGCGTTCTAGTGATTTTTGGAAACTAAATGGAGCAAAGTGTGAGCGAAAACTACGAAGCAGATGTGAATCTTGATGCGACCGAAGAAGTCGATCCAGTTGAAGAGTTCAAACTCTCCTTGCTGACTAAGCCTGGTGAATGGTTCGTGATTCATTCCTATGCAGGATATGAAAAGCGAGTGAAATTGAATTTGGAAAACCGCATCAAGACTCTTCACATGGAAGATTTCATTTATGAAGTTGCAGTTCCGAACCAAGATGAAACTGAAGTGAAAAACGGTCAGAAAAAAACTGTACAAAAGAATAAGTTTCCAGGTTATGTGTTAGTCCGAATGGATATGAGCCATGCAGATGCTTGGGGAACAGTTCGTCACACTCCAGGTGTGACAGGTTTCGTTGGGCAAGGCCATAACCCAGAACCACTTTCACTCGATGAAGTTGCAGAGATCTTGGCTCCACGTCCTGAAAAGAAATCTGGTGTTCAATCAGTTCAAGCAGTTGCGAAGATTGAAGATGTTGATTTTGCTGTTGGCGATTCTGTCACAGTAACTGATGGTCCATTTGCGACACTGCAGGCAACTATTTCTGAAATCAATTTCGAAGGACAGAAAGTTATTGGTCTGGTTGAAATCTTTGGACGCGAAACTCCAGTTGAATTGTCATTCAACCAAGTACAGAAAAACGGATAAGGATTCCCAGCAGTAGTTGGGATATGAAAGAAAGTAAGGACCCTCATGGCACCAAAGAAGAAAGTGACTGGCTTAATCAAGCTTCACATTCAGGCTGGCGCGGCTAACCCTGCACCTCCTGTAGGCCCAGCACTTGGTCAGCACGGTGTGAACATCATGGACTTCTGTAAGGCATACAACGCTGCAACAGAAGATAAGCGCGGAAATATCATCCCAGTTGAAATTACTGTGTATGAAGATCGAAGTTTTGATTTCAGACTCAAAACTCCACCAGCAAGCCGACTCATTTTGAAAGCTGCTGGACTTGAAAAAGGATCATCAGTTCCGCAATCCACCAAGGTGGGATCACTCACTCGAGCGCAGGTTCGAGAGATTGCCGAAACCAAGATGCCAGACCTCAACGCAAACGATATCGATGCAGCAATGAAAATCATTGAAGGAACTGCACGACAAATGGGTATCACCATTCAGGAATAACCACAACCAGTGGCAGGACAACTGCAGTCCGTACCACGACCTGCACAAAGGAGCAGCAATGAAACGCAGTAAGAAATGGCGAGCAGCAGCAGCCCTGTTTGATCGCAATGAACTCTACACACCAATCGCAGCACTTCGATTGGTAAAAGAATCAGCAACTACAAAATTTGATCCAACAGTTGATGTTGCAATTGCACTTGGAGTCGATCCACGCAAAGCAGATCAAATGGTTCGAAGCACAGTGAATCTTCCACACGGCACCGGAAAGACCGCAAGGGTCCTGGTCTTTGCAGGTGGCGAGAAAGCAGAAGAAGCACGTAATGCTGGCGCTGACTATGTTGGTGCTGATGATCTACTTGAAAAAGTAGCAGGCGGCTGGACTGAATTTGATTCAGTTGTTGCAACACCTGACATGATGGGTAAAGTCGGAAAGCTCGGTAAGGTGCTCGGTCCTCGTGGACTTATGCCAAACCCAAAGACCGGAACAGTGACACTTGATGTTGCAAAAGCTGTCAGCGATATCAAAGGTGGAAAGATTGAATTCCGCATTGATAAGCATTCCAATCTTCACATCATTATCGGTAAAGCATCATTTACTGATAAGCAATTAGCAGAAAACTTTGCATCAGTCTTGGATGAAGTACTTCGTGTGAAGCCAAATTCATCAAAGGGCCGTTACATCAAGAAAATCGCAGTAAGTGCGACGATGGGACCTGGAATCTTGATAGATCCAAATCTCACCCGTAATCTTGCTGACGAGAACCCAAGCTAAATCCCAAATTGTCGTGGTGGCGGTCTACCCGCCATCACGATTTGGCGAAATAAACCTTCACGGTTTACCCTTCGCCCACCGAAGACCGCCGGATTGGTGAAAACCATTAAGGCTCTGTAAACAGAGGTCCAGCAGAGGTGAGAGTAAGAACCGTTCTGGTTTACCCCACATCTCTGTGGGGTTTTTGTTTATGTAACCATCACAAAATTGTGTTGGCTTCGAAATCCCGAAAGGATGCGTATGGCACGCACTGACAAGGCTGCAGTACTCGAGAACCTCGAAGCAGGTTTCCGCGAGTCCAACGCTGCCCTGCTCACCGAATATCGTGGATTAACTGTTGCACAACTCAAACAGTTGCGCCGAACACTTGCGGGTCAGGCTGAATATGCGGTTGTCAAAAACACTCTCACCAAGATTGCTGCAAAGCGTGCTGGTGTTGAGGGTCTTGATGACCTACTTGAAGGTCCAAGCGCTATCGCCTTCGTTCAAGGCGATGCGATTGCAGTTGCAAAGTCACTGAAAGCATTTTCAAAAGAGTTCCCACTTTTGGTTATCAAAGGTGGAATTTATGACGGAAAAGTTTTAACTGCAGATGACATTAAGAAACTTGCAGATCTTGAATCTCGCGAAGTATTGCTAGCGAAATTGGCTGGCGCAATGCAGGCAAGCCTCGCAAAGGCTGCTGCTTTGTTCCAGGCACCACTTTCAAAGACAGCACGTACTGTTGAAGCACTTCGAAGTGCAGCAGCAGCAAATCCATCCCTCATCGCTGGCGCAGGTACTCCCGCTCCAAGTGCTGAAGTGGCAAACGATGTAGTAGAAGAAACCTCAGCTCAGACTGAAGTTGAGGTCGAAAACTCCGAAACTCCTTCAACTGAAGAAGTTTCAACAGAAACACCAACAACCGAGGAATAGACCTCAGTCAGTCGACAAAAAGGAAAGGAACGCCCAACATGGCGAAACTAAGCACTGAAGAACTTTTGGATGCTTTCAAGGAATTGACCTTGATTGAACTTTCAGAGTTCGTAAAGCAGTTCGAAGATACCTTTGGCGTGACCGCTGCTGCTCCTGTTGCTGTTGCCGCTGCTGCTCCTGCAGCCGGTGGTGGCGATGCAGGTGGCGCTGCTGCAGATCAAGATGCATTCGATGTCATTCTTGAAGACGGTGGCGACAAGAAGATTCAGGTCATCAAAGAGGTTCGCACTTTGACCAACCTTGGTCTCAAAGAAGCGAAGGATCTCGTTGAAGGTGCACCAAAGCCAGTTCTTGAAAAGGTCAAGAAGGACGTTGCCGACAAGGCAAAGGAAGTTCTTGAAGCAGCTGGTGGCAAGGTCACTATCAAGTAGTAGAACCCTGAAGACCCCGCTTCGGCGGGGTCTTTTTCTTTTGCGAAAATACCCAAAACGGACAGAGCGAGTCAGTTTTCCTCAAAACTTGGCGTGGTGCTTGACCTTCGGGCCAGATTGGGCAAGAGTTCGCCCACTTCCACTCAGTTTTCTGAGAAGGCAAGGACGAGGATCGCTAGTAGGCGCTGTCGCACTGTCGAGGCAGGTAGCAGCTAGCAGCATCGAGGTCCGACCCGCTGGTCGACAGGCGTGTGCCGATACGGTACTATGCCGCGTTGCGCTACCCAAATTTCCGACCCGATTTTTGGCTTGCGTTCCCGTCGCCAACCCAGCGGAAGGAATACTGTGGCTTCACGCCTCAATAAAAATAACCGTATCTCATTTTCAAAACTCAACGAACCATTGGCTTTACCAGATCTACTTGCAGTTCAACGCGAGTCATTTGATTGGCTTATCGGCAGCGAAGACTGGAAGAAGCGTGTCGAGAAAGCGAAAGCTGAAGGACGCGTAGTTCCTGAAGTTTCAGGACTCGAAGAAATTTTTGAAGAATTCAATCCAATTGAAGACAACGGTGGTCGAATGTCGTTGTCATTCCGGGAACACATTCTTGAAGCACCGAAATACACAATGGAAGAATGCAAAGACAAAGATCGCACGTATGCGAGTCCTTTGTATGTGCAGGCAGAGTTTATGAATACCGAAACGTATGAAATTAAACGACAGCTTGTATTTTTGGGTGACTTCCCAGTTATGACACCAAAAGGTACCTTCATTATTAATGGTACTGAGCGTGTTGTTGTATCACAGCTTGTTCGTTCACCTGGTGTGTATTTCAAACGTGAAAAAGCATCGGATACCGAACAGGTCGAAGTAACAGCACAAATCATTCCAAGCCGTGGGTCATGGTTGGAATTTGTTGTTGACAAAAAAGATGGCTTTGTTTCAGTTCGTGTTGATCGTAAAAAGAAGCAACCATTTTCTGTACTACTTAAAGCATTGGGTTGGAGTACAGAAAAGATTCGTGAGCGCTTTGCAGATTACCCACTGTTGCTTGCAACAATGGAAAAAGACACAACGCAAACTCAGGAACAAGCATTGCTCGATATTTATCGAAAGCTTCGCCCTGGTGAACCACCATCACTAGAAGCAGCACGTTTGTTGCTTGATAATTTCTACTTCAATCCAAAGCGATATGACCTTGCAAAGGTCGGTCGCTACAAGATCAACAAGAAACTCGGACTTGATCGACCTTTGACTGACCGAGTTCTCACCACTGAAGATATCGCGTACACCATCGAATACTTGGTTCGTCTCTACACACAACTTAACGTTCAGTATGAATCAAGCGATGTTGTTCAGATGAAGGGTCCAGCAGCAACTGTTCGTGTTGAAGAAGATGAAGTTGATCACCTAGGTAATCGCCGTATCCGAACTGTTGGTGAATTGATTCAAAATCAAATGCGTAGTGGTTTGTTGCGAGTTGAGCGAGTAGTGAAAGAGCGTATGACGACGCAAGAAATCACCGCAATCACACCAACAACGCTTATCAATATTCGTCCATTACTTGCATCACTTAAAGAGTTCTTCGGAACTTCACAGCTATCGCAGTTCATGGATCAGACCAACTCCCTATCTGGACTTACTCATAAGCGTCGTTTGTCAGCGCTTGGTCCAGGTGGACTTTCTCGTGAGCGTGCAGGTTCTGAAGTTCGTGACGTGAACCCGTCTCACTACGGTCGTATGTGTCCAATTGAAACTCCTGAAGGTCCAAACATTGGTTTGATTGGTTCGCTTGCAACATTTGCGAATGTCAATGAGTTTGGATTTATTCAAACACCGTATCGAAAAGTTGTGAATGGTAAAGTCACAGACGAAATTGTGTATCTCACTGCAGATGACGAAGAAGATCACGTCATCGCACAGGCAAACACCCCATTGACGCCGTCTAACGAATTTGCAGCAGAGCGAGTGCTTGTTCGAACCCGTGGTGGTGAAGTTGATTATGTACTTCCAAAAGATGTTGACTTTATGGATGTTTCGCCAAAGCAGATGGTGTCCGTTGCAACTTCAATGATTCCATTCTTGGAACACGATGATGCCAACCGTGCATTGATGGGTGCAAACATGCAACGCCAAGCTGTGCCACTTGTGAGGGCAGAAGCACCGCTTGTTGGAACTGGAATGGAAGCACACGCTGCACTTGATGCAGGCGATGTCATCATCTCTGATTCTGCTGGTGTCGTGCATGAAGTAAGTGCGAACAACATCACCGTTATGAATGATGATGGAAGTTACCGATATTACCCACTGACAAAGTTCCAGCGTTCTAACCAGGGTACCTGCGTCAACAACGTACCGTTGGTAGAAGTTGGCGACAGAGTTGAAGTGAACCAAGTTATTGCCGATGGTCCAGCGACCAAGAATGGCGATATGGCACTTGGTCGAAACTTGCTCGTTGCATTTATGTCGTGGGAAGGTCAAAACTATGAGGACGCAATTATTCTTTCCCAGCGTCTTGTTCAAGATGACATCTTTACATCAATTCATATTGAAGAATATGAAATTGATGCTCGAGATACCAAACTCGGTCCAGAAGAAATCACACGAGATCTTCCAAATCTTTCCGAAGAATTCTTGTCAGATCTAGATGAAAACGGAATTATTCGAATCGGTGCAGAGGTCGTCACTGGAGACATTCTTGTTGGAAAAGTAACACCAAAGCCTGAAGCTGATCTCACTCCAGAAGAACGTCTGCTTCGAGCAATCTTTGGTGAAAAGGATAAAGAGGTGAAAGACACTTCACTTCGCGTTCCTCACGGTCAATCAGGTGTGGTTATTGATGTCAAAGTCTTTGACAGTGCAGATGGCGAACAACTGCAGTCTGATGTTTTGAAGCGAGTACGTGTTTACATCGCTCAGAAACGAAAGATCAGTGAAGGTGACAAACTTGCAGGACGTCACGGAAACAAAGGTGTTATTGCTCGCATCTTGCCGGTTGAAGATATGCCATTTATGGAAGACGGCACTCCTGTAGATATCGTTCTCAATCCACTTGGCGTGCCAAGCCGTATGAACATCGGACAGATTCTTGAAACCCATCTTGGATGGGTTGCAAACTCTGGATGGAAGATTGATGGAAATCCTGAGTGGGCAAAGAACATTGCCGCTGAATATCGTCAGGCTGCACCTTCGTCCTTACTTGCAACCCCAGTATTTGATGGTGCAAAAGAAAGTGAAGTTATTGGACTTCTTAGTGCTACAAATCCAAGTGCAACTGGTGAACGACTCGTTGATACTGAAGGTAAAGCACGTCTTTACGATGGCAGAAGCGGTGAACCATTCCCAGGAAAAATCACTGTTGGCTACAAGTACGTGATGAAATTGCATCACCTTGTTGAAGACAAGATCCATGCACGATCAACTGGTCCTTACTCACTTATTACTGCGCAACCACTTGGTGGTAAAGCCCAGTTTGGTGGTCAGCGATTTGGTGAAATGGAAGTGTGGGCACTTGAAGCGTACGGTGCTTCATATGCGCTGCAGGAACTTCTCACCATCAAGTCCGATGATGTCAACGGACGTGTGAAAGTGTATGAAGCGATTGTGAAGGGTGAGAACATTCCAGAACCTGGAGTTCCTGAATCCTTCCGCGTTCTTGTGAAAGAAATGCAAAGTTTGTGCCTTAATGTTGAAGTACTTTCCAAAGAAGGCGAACTTATCGGTATCCGCGATACCTATGAAGAATCTTTGCGAACAGCAGAGGAGCTTGGAATTAACTTGTCCAGACGTGAAACAACGAACTTAGACAGTATTTAGAGTTACGACTAGGGATGTGGAATAGATAGTGAGTCAATCAATGGAATTCAGTACTCTCAGAATTGGTCTAGCAAGTGCAGACGATATTCGCTCTTGGTCCTCAGGTGAAGTAAAGAAACCTGAAACCATTAACTACCGAACTTTGAAGCCTGAGAAAGACGGATTGTTCTGTGAACGAATCTTTGGTCCTACCAGAGATTGGGAATGTGCCTGCGGTAAATACAAGCGTGTTCGTTTCAAGGGTATTACCTGCGAGCGTTGCGGTGTTGACATTACAAAGTCTGATGTCCGTAAAGATCGTATGGGTCATATTGAATTGGCCTGCCCAGTTACTCACATCTGGTATTTCAAAGGTGTTCCAAGCCGCTTGGGTGCGATTCTTGATATTTCTCCAAAGGATTTGGAGAAAGTTATCTACTACGCCGCTTACATGATCACTTATGTTGACGAAAAGGGTCGTCATGACGCACTTCCACGCCTTGAAGCTGAAGTGAGCAAACGAACTGGTGTCATCGCGAAGCGTCGAGATTCAGAAATCGAAGTTATTGCGAAGAAAATGGAAGACGATCTTGCTAACCTCGAAGCACAAGATGCAAGCACGACTGACAAGCGAAAAGTTCGTGAAGCAGCAGAGCGCGAAATGGCTACTATCCGCAAAAACTTCGATGTTGAAATCGAAAAGATTGAGCGTGTTTTCAACCGCTTTAAGAATCTGAAAGTTCAAGATCTCGAAGGTGATGGAATCCTTTACAAGGATATGAAACGCCTCTATGGTGACTGGTTTGAAGGTGGTATGGGTGCAGAGACTGTTCAGAAACGTCTCGAAACCTATGACCTTGCATCAGAAGTTGAAAGACTGAAAGATGTTGTTCATAACGGAAAGGGTCAAAAGAAAGTTCGTGCACTCAAGCGACTTAAGGTGCTACAACCATTCTTGAAGACAACAAACCAAACACGTTCACTCGTGTTGGATGTCATTCCGGTTATTCCACCAGAATTACGACCAATGCTCCAACTTGATGGCGGTCGGTTTGCAACTTCCGATCTCAACGATTTGTATCGACGAGTAATCAACCGAAACAATCGTTTGAAGAAAATGATTGAAAACCAAGCACCTGAAATCATTGTGAACAATGAAAAGCGAATGCTTCAGGAATCAGTGGATGCACTCTTTGACAATGGACGTCGTGGACGACCTGTGACTGGACTTGGCGGTCGACCACTGAAGAGTTTGTCTGAAATGCTAAAAGGTAAGCAAGGACGATTTCGTCAGAATCTCCTCGGTAAGCGTGTTGATTACTCAGGTCGTTCAGTAATCGTTGTTGGTCCACAGTTGAAGCTTCATCAGTGTGGTTTGCCGAAACAAATGGCGCTTGAACTCTTCAAACCAATGGTGATGAAACGACTTGTTGATCTCAACCATGCTGCAAATATCAAAGCGGCAAAACGAATGGTTGAAGGTGTGAAGCCGGTAGTTTGGGATATGCTCGAAGAAGTTATCACTGAACATCCAGTGTTACTTAACCGCGCACCGACTCTTCACAGATTAGGTATTCAGGCATTTGAACCTGTGCTGATTGAAGGTAAAGCAATTCAGATCCATCCATTGGTCTGTACTGCATTCAACGCGGACTTCGATGGCGATCAGATGGCAGTGCACGTACCACTCAGTGCCGAAGCTCAAGCTGAAGCTCGTATTTTGATGCTTGCGTCAAACAATATTTTGTCGCCTGCAAGTGGTAAACCAATCACGACTCCTACTCAGGACATGGTGCTTGGTATTTACTATCTAACAAGTGCAAAGCCTGGAGCACGTGGTGAGGGAACGTCGTATTCATCAATTGCAGAAGCAATCATGGCTTTTGATATGGGAATTTTGGATGTTCAGGCAGAAGTAAATATTCGCCTTCAGAACATCAGACTCGATCAAAACTCAGACATTGTTGATTCTGTACTGATGCGAAAGACAACCCTAGGTCGGGCACTCTTCAACGATGCACTTCCTGGTGACTTTCCATTCGTAAACAAAGTTGTCGGAAAGAAAGACCTTGAAAACATTGTCAACGTGCTTGCAGACAAGTACATGCGCGTTGAAGTTGCTGGAACATTGGATCAACTCAAAGAAATTGGTTTCTATTGGGCAACACGATCTGGTGTTTCGATTGGTATCGAAGATGTGGTGGTTCCTGAAAGCAAAGAGACATTGCTTGCGGAATATGAAGAAAAAGCATCAAAGATTGACCGCAACTATGAACGTGGTTTGATTGCACTTTCTGAGCGTCGCGAACAACTTGTTGAAGTATGGACCGATGCAACTGATGATATTTCCAAAGCGATGGAGGAGAACTTCAAAGGTTCTAACCCAGTGTGGCAAATGGCTCACTCTGGCGCTCGAGGAAATATGCTGCAGGTCCGACAGCTTGCAGGTATGCGTGGATTGGTGACAAACACCAAAGGTGAAATTATCCCTCGACCAATCAAATCAAACTTCCGTGAAGGTTTGACCATGTTGGAATACTTTATTTCCGCATACGGTGCGAGAAAAGGTCTTGCTGACACTGCACTTCGAACTGCAGATGCTGGTTACTTGACTCGCCGTTTGGTTGACGTGTCACAGGATGTGATTGTCCGTGAATATGACTGCGAAACTGAAAACGGTCTAGCAAAGACAATTGGCGAAGTTGTCGATGGTGTAGTTGTTGAAAGTAAGTATGCACAAACGTCAGTACTATCTCGCTCGCTTTCAAAAGATGTAGTGAGCCCAAGTGGTGAAGTGTTAGCAGTGCGCGGTGACTATGTCACTCAGAACTTACTTGAAACATTTATTGCAAATGGCGTCACCGAAATAACAATTCGCACCATCCTTACCTGTGAAAATAAGTTGAGTGCGTGCGGTAAGTGCTATGGCATGAGCTTGGCGACGAATCGTCCAGTTGAAATTGGTGAAGCAATCGGAATTATTGCAGCCCAATCAATTGGTGAGCCTGGAACTCAGCTCACGATGCGAACCTTCCACACCGGTGGTGTTGTTGGTGCTGCAGGTGCTCGCGATATTACCCATGGTTTGCCACGTGTTGTCGAATTGTTTGAAGCACGCGAACCGAAAGGTAAAGCCGCAATCAGTTTGGCTGATGGAACTGTCCGCATCGAAGTAACCGATAAAGATAAGTTGATCTGGGTTATGGAAGATTCGGGTGAAGTTGAACACAAGCATAAGGTTGGAAAATCAGCCAAACTTGTGAAGAAAGACGGCCGTGAACTTCAAGATGGCGACCACGTAAATTCCGGCGAGAAATTAACTGAAGGTGTGATTGATCCAAAAGAACATCTATCAATCTTGGGTTCACGTAAAACTCAAGACTTCCTTGTTGAAGAAGTTCAGAAGGTGTATCGCGATCAGGGTCAGAGCATCCACGACAAGCACATTGAAGTGATTGTTCAGCAAATGCTTCGCCGAATCATCATCACCGATGGTGGAGACACCGACTTCCTTGATGGTGACTTGATTGATCGTGCAGTCTTCACTGAAGTGAACCGTCAAACCTTGCAAAAGGGTGGAAAGACCGCTGATGGTCGTCCAGAACTTATGGGTATCACCAAGGCATCACTTGCAACAGAATCCTGGCTCAGCGCTGCATCGTTCCAAGAAACAACAAAGGTTCTTACAAACGCTGCACTTGAAGTGAAGGAAGATCGTTTGCTTGGTCTGAAGGAAAACGTCATTGTTGGTAAGTTGATTCCAGCAGGTACTGGACTCTTGCAATACCGAAATGTCACAGTGGAACCTACAGAAGAAGCAAAAGCAAAGATGTATGCAAGCTTGGCTTCATACGCTGATGACTATGGCGATGTTGGTTTCGGTAGTGGATCAGGTGAAGCAGTGTTGCTTGATGATCTACGATTGAACGACGAACGCTACTAATTTATTCAATCATCCAACGGTGGCATCAAATACGATGCCACCGTTGATGTATAAATTGATACGGTTATGCCGAAAATCAGTTGTCACCATAAAATCTTCACCATCTCGATGGACAACGCGACTAATGTAATCGTTGTCCCAAATTAAAGCTTTGGCATCATCTTCATTCATTCCTATTAATCGCTTGAGGAACTCAGATGAAATTTGTAACCCTTCGTCCCTATCACTCTTTGGGTCGGGGCTGGGAGAGGATGGCGCTGATGTGGCTTTCACACTAGGGGTGCTGGTCGGGCTTGGACTTTCATCAACGCTGCCGGTTGGACTTTGGGATGACGATGGGGTCGAGATTGGTGATTTGGATGAATCAGGAGCAACAATGTCCGAATTGTCGGAATTTGATAGGGCTGGAATGGCTAAACCTGCCAGAAATAGTGTGCTGATGACTGCCACCAGACCCCATTGCCTCGGTTTCACTTTTGCCCCTTTTTGCTCGTTTTGACCACAGTGCTAGAAGTGGGCTAGATTCCCGCCCCTGCCCAGATTTCTCTGGGTCTTGTGTGCTGTGTTCAGAGTGAAGTATGAACGCTGATCACGGATGGCGCAAGACATCCACCCATTCGAATGGGTCAGGATTCTGTCAAAGAATCCGACACACCCGAGTGCGTGGTAGGGAAGATGAGCGAAGCAACCGGAGAAAACCTCTCCCCAAAACAACGGAGTACGAGTGCCCACAATTCAGCAGCTGGTGCGCAAAGGACGCGTAGACAAAGTGTCGAAGAACACGACACCTGCTCTTAAAGGATCACCACAACGTCGTGGTGTCTGCACACGCGTCTATACAACTACACCTAAGAAACCAAACTCTGCATTACGTAAAGTTGCACGTGTTCGTTTGACCTCAGGTATTGAAGTTACTGCTTACATTCCTGGTGAAGGTCACAACCTGCAAGAACACTCTATTGTTTTGGTTCGTGGTGGTCGTGTGAAGGACCTTCCTGGTGTTCGTTACAAGATTGTTCGCGGTTCACTTGATACGCAAGGTGTAAAGAATCGTAAGCAAGCTCGAAGCCGTTATGGTGCAAAGAAGGTGAAGGGCTAATGCCACGTAAAGGTCCCGCGCAGAAGCGTCCACTGGTTGTTGATCCTGTTTACACATCAACACTTGTATCTCAACTTGTTAATAAAGTTTTGCTCAGCGGCAAAAAGTCAACTGCTGAAGCAATTGTTTACGGTGCACTTGAAGGTTGCCGTGCAAAAACTGGTGTTGATCCAGTTGCTACATTGAAGAAAGCACTGGACAACGTAAAGCCGACTCTTGAAGTTCGTTCCCGTCGTGTTGGTGGTGCTACCTATCAGATCCCAGTCGAAGTGAAGTCAGCACGTGCAACCACGCTCGCACTTCGTTGGTTGATCAATGCTGCACGTGCACGTCGTGAAAAGACAATGACTGAACGACTTACAAATGAAATTTTGGATGCGAGCAACGGTCTCGGTGCTGCAGTCAAGAAACGTGAAGACACCCACAAGATGGCAGAAGCGAACAAGGCTTTTGCTCACTACCGCTGGTAATTGGAGAATAAAGTGACGAGCGATCTCGCCAAAACGCGCAACATCGGCATCATGGCACACATCGATGCTGGTAAAACAACCACGACTGAGCGCATCCTTTTCTACACCGGTGTGAGTTACAAAATTGGTGAAGTGCACGAAGGCGCTGCAACCATGGACTGGATGGAACAGGAACAAGAGCGCGGTATCACGATTACCTCAGCTGCAACTACCTGTCACTGGAAAGACCACACAATTAACATTATTGATACTCCTGGTCACGTTGACTTCACAGTTGAAGTAGAGCGGTCATTGCGCGTCTTGGACGGTGCAGTGGCCGTTTTTGATGGTGTGGCAGGAGTCGAACCACAATCGGAAACCGTATGGCGTCAAGCGGATCGCTATAACGTGCCACGTATTTGTTTCGTTAACAAACTTGATCGAACTGGTGCAAACTTCTTTATGTGTGTTGACACTATCAAGTCTCGTCTTGGTGCAAACCCTGCAGTCTTGCAATTGCCAATTGGTGCAGAAGCTGACTTCAAAGGTGTGATTGATCTTGTTGAAATGCGCGCACTTGTGTGGCCTGGCGAAACCAAAAAAGGCGAGGACTACATCGTTGAAGAAATTCCAGCAGACCTAAAAGTTCAGGCTGATGAATATCATCACACGTTGCTTGAAGTTCTTGCAGATGCAGATGACACATTCGCTGAACAATTCTTGGAAGAAAACTTCACAGTAGCAGATATTCACGCAGCAATTCGTCGCGCGACTTTGGCAGACAAAATCACTCCGGTTCTGACTGGATCTGCATTCAAGAACAAAGGTGTTCAGCCGATGCTCGATGCAGTTGTAATGTATCTGCCATCGCCGGTTGATATTGATGCAATCAAGGGCTTCAATCCTGACAACGAAGATGTTGTTATTGAACGTAAGCCTGATTCATCTGAGCCTTTCTCAGCACTTGCCTTCAAAATTATGTCAGATCCACATCTTGGAAAATTGACATACATTCGCGTGTACTCGGGAACACTTGAAACCGGAACTCAAGTTTTGAATGCAACAAAAGATCGCAAAGAGCGCATCGGAAAGATTTACCGAATGCATGCCAACAAGCGCGAAGAAATTCCAAGTGTGGGTGCAGGCGACATTGTTGCTGTTATGGGTCTCAAAGACACCACAACGGGTGAAACACTTTGTGATTCTGCAAAGCCTGTGATTTTGGAATCAATGCAATTTCCCGATCCAGTTATTCAGGTTGCGATTGAACCTAAAACCAAGAGCGACCAAGAGAAACTTGGTATTGCAATTCAGCGACTAGCTGAAGAAGATCCAACATTCCGCGTTCACACTGATGAAGAAACAGGTCAGACCATCATTGCAGGTATGGGTGAGTTGCACCTTGAAATTCTGGTTGATCGTATGAAGCGTGAATTTAAAGTTGAAGCAAATGTTGGTAAGCCACAAGTTGCTTATCGTGAAACCATTACCAAAAAAGTTGAAAATATTGAATACACCCATAAGAAACAATCTGGTGGTTCAGGACAGTTCGGTAAGGTCATTATTGATCTCGAACCTACAGGTCATGCTGTAAATGGTCCTGGTGGATATGAGTTCGTCAACGGTATTACTGGTGGACGTATTCCTCGTGAATACATTCCATCGGTTGATACAGGTTGTCGAGATGCCATGGAATTCGGTGTTCTTGCCGGATACCCATTGGTTGATGTCAAAGTTACGCTACAAGATGGTGCATATCATGATGTGGACTCATCCGAACTAGCGTTCAAAATTGCAGGCTCGATGGCTTTCAAAGAAGCAGCACGGCGTGCAAATCCAGTCCTCTTGGAACCAATGATGGCCGTCGAGGTCACCACTCCAGAGGAGTTCATGGGCGACGTGATCGGCGACCTTAACTCTCGCCGTGGCCAAATTCAGGCCATGGATGAGAGAGCTGGCGCTCGCGTCGTCAAAGCGTTAGTTCCACTTTCGGAAATGTTCGGCTATGTCGGAGATTTGCGAAGTAGAACGCAAGGTCGAGCTAACTATTCAATGGAGTTCGATTCTTATGCGCAAGTTCCTACGAACGTCGCAACAGAAATTATTGCGAAGTCACGAGGAGAGTGACGCGCGGGCGTGAAAACGCCCATGCCCCCAAAGGAAAAACCCGAGATTTACAGCGCCCGGGCTGTAAACAACAAGTAGGTCTTGGAGGACCCAGTGGCAAAAGCCAAGTTCGAGCGGACAAAGCCGCACGTTAACATCGGCACCATCGGTCATATTGACCACGGTAAGACAACTCTTACTGCGGCAATCACCAAGGTGTTGCATGATGCATATCCCGATGTAAACCCATTTACCCCATTCGATCAGATTGATAAAGCGCCAGAAGAGCGTCAACGTGGTATCACGATTTCAATCGCACACGTCGAATACCAGACTGAGGCACGTCACTATGCACACGTTGACTGCCCAGGTCACGCTGACTACATCAAAAACATGATTACAGGTGCTGCTCAGATGGACGGCGCAATCCTCGTGGTTGCTGCTACTGACGGCCCAATGCCACAGACCAAGGAGCACGTGCTTCTTGCTCGTCAGGTTGGAGTACCTGCAATCGTTGTTGCATTGAACAAGTGCGACATGGTTGATGATGAAGAAATTCTTGAACTCGTTGAACTAGAAGTTCGTGAACTTCTCAACAAGTATGAATTCCCAGGAGACGACACACCAATCGTTCGCGTTGCTGCACATCCAGCATTGACTGGCGATGCAAAGTGGGCAGAATCAATTCTTGAATTGATGAAGGCTGTTGACTCCTACATTCCAACACCACCACGCGATGTTGATAAGCCATTCCTTATGCCAGTTGAAGATGTTTTCACCATCACTGGTCGTGGAACTGTTATCACCGGTCGTATCGAACGTGGAATCATCAAGGTCAACGAAGAAATTGAAATTGTTGGTATCCGCCCAGACGTAACAAAGACAATTGTTACCGGTGTTGAAATGTTCCGTAAGTTGCTTGATGAAGGTCAAGCTGGTGAAAACGTAGGTTTGTTGCTACGTGGCACGAAGCGTGAAGACGTTGAACGTGGCCAAGTTTGCTGCAAGCCAGGAAGCGTTACCCCACACACCAACTTTGAAGCAAAGGCATACATCCTTTCCAAGGATGAAGGTGGACGTCACACTCCTTTCTTCAATAACTACCGTCCACAGTTCTACTTCCGTACCACTGACGTGACCGGAGTTGTAACTCTCCCATCGGGTCGCGACATGGTTATGCCTGGCGATGACACTGAAATGAGCGTTGAACTCATTCACCCAGTCGCAATGGAAGAAGGACTCAAATTCGCTATCCGCGAAGGTGGCCGCACTGTTGGTGCAGGTCAGGTAACAAAGATCACGAAGTAAGAATGCTTAGCGTTGGTGGGAGGTAACTCCCACCAACGACAGCACAACGGCACAGAGAAGGAAGCAAAGATGGCGGGACAGAAAATCCGCATCAGGCTGAAGGCCTACGATCATGAAGTCATTGACTCATCAGCAAAAATGATTGTTGATACAGTGATTCGCACTGGTGCACAAGTAGCAGGCCCAGTGCCGTTGCCTACTGAGAAGAACGTATTCTGCGTAATTCGTTCTCCTCATAAGTACAAGGACTCTCGCGAGCATTTTGAAATGCGCACACATAAGCGATTGATTGACATTATTGATCCAACTCCAAAGACAGTTGATTCGCTAATGCGACTTGACTTGCCTGCAGGTGTGGATATTGAGATTAAGTTGTAAGGACGATGGAAATGACAAAGACAGAAAAGGGAGTGCTCGGCACCAAGCTCGGCATGACCCAGGTCTGGGATGCGGACAACAAAGTTGTGCCCGTGACCGTCATTCAAGCTGGACCTTGTGTTGTTACATTGGTACGTACCCTTGAAAATGATGGTTATAACGCAGTCCAAATTGCCTTTGGTGCTATCGATCCTCGAAAAGTAACAAAGCCAATGGCTGGCCACTTTGAAAAAGCAGGTGTAACACCACGCAAGCACGTTGTTGAAATTAGAACAGATGATGCAGCGAACTACACCGTCGGTCAAGAAATTACTGCTGAAGTTTTTGAAGCCGGTGCGCTTGTTGATATCACAGGTACAACTCGTGGTCACGGTTTTGCTGGCGGTATGAAGCGACACGGATTCCACGGTTTGCGCTCATCACACGGTGTGCAGCGAAAGCACAGATCGCCTGGATCAATTGGTGCATGTTCAACACCAGGTCGCGTATTTCGTGGTCAAAAAATGGCTGGGCGTATGGGTAACGAAACTCAAACCACGATGAACCTAAAAGTTCATGCTGTTGATGCAGAAAAAGGTTTGCTCCTTGTTCGTGGTGCAGTTCCAGGTCACACAGGTGCTTTGGTTTATGTTCGTAACGCAGTGAAGGCAGGCTGAGATGACTTCTATTGATGTAAAAACTCCAGCCGGTAAGACTGAAGGTTCTGTCACTCTGCCTGCAGAAATTTTCGATGTGCAGGTCAATGTTCCATTGATTCATCAAGTTGTGGTTGCCCAGCTTGCAGCAAAGCGTGCAGGTACTGCAGACACGAAAGATCGCGGTGAAGTCAGCGGTTCAGGTAAAAAGCCTTTCAAACAAAAAGGTACAGGTCGCGCTCGTCAGGGTTCAGTTCGAGCTCCTCACATGAAAGGTGGTGGCGTCGTTCATGGCCCAACACCTCGAAAGTATGACCAGCGCACACCGAAGAAAATGAAGGCACAAGCCTTGAAGGGTGCGCTTTCTGATCGCGCTCGCGATGGTCGAGTACACGTCATCACATCGTTTGTTGAAGGTGATGTACCAAGCACTAGGACTGCAGTTGCGATTGTGAACTTAGTCGTTAAGGGACCAAAAGTTTTGGCAGTCGTAAATCGTGGCGAAGATAACGCTGCACTGTCACTTCGCAATGCACAAGACATCCATGTGATTTTCGTAGATCAACTCAATTCTTACGATGTTTTAATCGCGGATGATGTTGTGTTTTCGAAGTCTGCCTTTGACGCATTTGTTTCTCAGCCAAATGGTGGCAAGAGTGTGAAAGCTACTGCGAGTGAAAGTGAGATTGCATAATGGCGAAGATTGCAGATCCACGCGACATCATTATCGCTCCGGTGATCTCGGAAAAGTCGTATGGTCTGATTGATGAAAACAAGTACACATTCTTGGTTCATCCAGACTCAAACAAAACTGAAATTAAGCAAGCAATTGAAAGTATTTTCAAAGTGCGTGTTGTTTCAGTGAACACAATTAATCGCAAGGGCAAGCAAGTTCGAACCCGTTTCGGATTTGGACGCCGCAACAATTCAAAGCGTGCAATTGTCAGCCTCGCTGCTGGCGATCGTATCGATTTGTTTGGATCGAACTAAGACGGAAGGTCAATAAAACATGGGCATTCGCAAATACAAGCCGACCACACCAGGTCGTCGTGGTAGCAGCGTTGCTGACTTCGTCGAAGTTACTCGCAGCACTCCAGAAAAATCACTCTTGCGTCCATTGACCAAGCGTGGTGGCCGAAACGCAAATGGTCGCGTCACAACTCGTCACCAAGGTGGCGGTCACAAGCGCGCCTATCGCGTAATTGATTTCAAGCGATCTGACAAAGATGGTGTGC
Organism: Candidatus Nanopelagicales bacterium; assembly: GCA_049421205.1. Taxonomy (GTDB): domain Bacteria; phylum Actinomycetota; class Actinomycetes; order S36-B12; family UBA5976; genus JAFMIT01. Next base: position 20,300 of record JBMSMQ010000005.1, on the reverse strand, counting down.
CAGCAAAGGTTGCACATATTGAATATGATCCAAACCGAACTGCACGAATTGCACTTCTGCATTTTGCGGATGGTGAAAAGCGTTACATCATTGCACCAAATAAGTTGAAGCAAGGTGACTTGGTTGAAACTGGTCCAACGGCTGACATCAAGCCTGGCAATAACTTGCCACTTCGTAACATCCCAGTTGGTACTGTGATTCATGCTGTTGAACTTCGCCCGGGTGGTGGAGCAAAGATTGCACGTTCTGCGGGAGCTTCCATCCAGTTAGTTGCAAAAGAAGGTCAACTTGCTCAACTTCGTTTGCCATCAGGTGAAATTCGAAACATAGATGTTCGTTGCCGAGCAACTATTGGTGAAGTTGGTAACGCAGAACAATCAAACATTAACTGGGGTAAAGCTGGTCGTATGCGATGGAAGGGTAAGCGCCCAACTGTTCGTGGTGTCGCGATGAACCCAATCGATCACCCACACGGTGGTGGTGAAGGTCGTACCTCTGGTGGTCGCCATCCAGTGAATCCAAAGGGTAAGCCAGAAGGCCGTACCCGTCGTCCAAACAAAGCAAGCGACAAGATGATTGTTCGACGTCGCAAGAGTAAGAAGGCCTGATAACGATGCCACGTAGTTTGAAAAAAGGTCCATTTGTTGATGGTCATCTACAGAAGAAAGTAGATGCACAAAACGAAAAAGGAACACGCAACGTCATCAAGACCTGGTCACGTCGCTCAATGATTTTGCCATCATTCATCGGTCACACCATTGCGGTGCACGATGGACGTAAGCACGTTCCAGTCTTCATCTCTGATGCAATGGTTGGACATAAGTTAGGTGAATTCGCACCAACCCGCACCTACCGTGGGCACGCGAAGGATGATCGAAAGGCAAAGCGCAAGTAAGCGCTGAGGTAATGAGTATGTCAACAGAAGCTCGTGCAGTAGCCAAGTTTGTGCGCGTCACGCCACAGAAGGCTCGCCGTATTGTCAACATCATCCGTGGTATGCAAGCACTTGAAGCACAAACTGTCTTGCAGTTTGCACCTCAAGCTGCAAGCGAACCGATCGGCAAAGTACTTGCAAGTGCGGTTGCTAATGCAACAAATAACTTGAACTTAGATCCAGATACGTTGTATGTAAGTGCAGCGTTTGTCGATGAAGGTCCAACGATGAAGCGTTTTCGTCCTCGAGCACAAGGTCGCGCGTTTCGTATCAATAAGCGAACCAGCCACATCACTGTGGTTGTTGAATCCCGTCCAGCCGGAAAGAAGGTCTCATAGTGGGACAGAAAATTCATCCAAACGGTTTTCGTCTTGGCATAACTGCGGATTTCAATACTCGTTGGTTTGCTGATTCAACGAAGTCAGGTCAGCGCTACAGCGACTACGTCAAAGAAGACGTCGCGATTCGAAAGATGCTCACCGATGCACTTCAGCGTGCAGGTGTTGCTCGCGTTGAAATTGAACGCAAGACCCACCACGTTCGAGTTGATATTCATACTGCTCGTCCAGGTGTTGTCATTGGTCGTCAAGGCCAAGCTGCTGACAAGTTGCGTCAAGATCTTGAAAAACTCACAGGCAAGCAAGTTCAGTTGAACATTCTTGAAGTGAAGAACCCGGAAGTTGATGCACAACTTGTTGCAATTGGTGTTGCAGAACAATTAGCAGGTCGTGTGTCATTCCGTCGTGCAATGCGTAAAGCGATGACTTCATCATTGAAGGCTGGTGCGAAAGGAATTCGTATTCAGGTTTCAGGTCGTCTCGGTGGCGCCGAAATGAGCCGAACCGAGTTCTATCGTGAAGGTCGCGTTCCACTGCATACCCTCCGTGCAAACATCGAGTTTGGTTTCTATGAAGCACACACCACCTTCGGTCGAATTGGTGTGAAGGTGTGGATCTATAAAGGTGAAGCATTCCAAACTCGAGCAGAGCGAGAAGCTGCAGCAATTCAAGAGCGTGCAAATCAAGCAAAGGCACCACGTCGTCCAGGACGTCGTCGTGATGATGCAAGTGCTGCACCAGCAGTTGAAGCAGCATCAAGTGAAGCAGTTCAAGAACCCGTTGCAGCAGTTTCAGAAACTGAAGTAGCACCAACAACAGAGACGGAGGCGTAAAGACATGTTAATGCCCCGAAAGATCAAGCATCGTAAACAGCATCACCCAAAGCGATCAGGTGCAGCTAAAGGTGGAACAACTGTGAACTTTGGTGAATTTGGTTTGCAGGCACTTGAACCTGCGTACGTCACCAACCGACAGATTGAAGCTGCTCGTATTGCAATCACTCGTCACATTCGTCGTGGTGGAAAAGTTTGGATCAATATTTATCCAGATCGACCATTGACCAAGAAGCCAGCTGAAACTCGAATGGGTTCCGGTAAAGGTTCACCTGAGTGGTGGGTAGCAAATATCAAACCAGGTCGAGTGATGTTCGAAATCACCTTCCCAAATGAGAAGACTGCTGAAGAAGCACTCCTTCGTGCAGCCCACAAGTTGCCGATGAAGTGCAGAATCATTCGCCGCGAGGAGGTCGTCAGTGGCTAATAACATTCAGGAACTTCGTTCCATGACCGACGAAGAATTGGTGAACAAACTTCGCGATGCGAAAGCAGAGTTATTCAATCTTCGATTCCAGGCAGCAACCGGACAACTTGAAAGTCACGGTCGTTTGCGCGCGAACCGAAAAGAAATCGCTCAGATTTACACAATCATGCGTGAACGAGAGCTCGGAATCACGACAGGTGGTGCAGCATGAGCGGCGTATCAGTAGAGCGTGGCGACCGTAAGGTTCGCGAAGGAATTGTTGTCAGCAACAAAATGGACAAGACCGTTGTAGTGAGTGTTGAAGATCGTTTCAAGCACCCGCTCTACGGAAAGGTTGTTCGTAGAACAAGCAAACTTAAGGCACACGATGAACAAAATTCATGCGGTGTGGGCGATCGAGTGCTCTTGATGGAAACTCGACCACTTTCAGCAACAAAGCGCTGGCGAGTGGTTGAGATTCTTGAAAAGGCGAAGTAGCGGATAGGACAGAACAGTGATTCAACAAGAGTCGCGACTGAGAGTCGCAGACAACACCGGTGCAAAAGAAATTCTTTGCATTCGTGTGTTGGGAGGATCAAGCCGCCGCTATGCCGGAATTGGCGATGTCATTGTTGCAACCGTGAAGGATGCAATTCCAGGTGGTGGCGTGAAGAAGGGTGAAGTCGTTAAGGCCGTCATCGTTCGTACCGTGAATCAGCGACGTCGACCAGATGGTTCTTACATTCGTTTTGACGAAAACGCTGCTGTGATTTTGAAGGCAGACGGAGAACCACGTGGAACTCGTATCTTTGGTCCAGTTGGTCGTGAATTGCGTGAAAAGCGATTTATGAAGATTGTTTCCTTGGCACCGGAGGTGATTTAAGTGGCGCACGTAAAAAAGGGCGACACTGTGCTGGTCATCGCGGGTAAAGACAAAGGTGTTCGTGGCACTGTGCTTTCCGTTGATGTGGAAAAGAATCGAGTTTTGGTTGAAGGTGTGAATCGAGTAAAGCGTCACACCAGAGTGAGCCAAGGAGCACGTGGTGCAACAGTTGGTGGCATCTTGACTGTTGAAGCCCCGATTCATATCAGCAATGTGAAGGTGTCGAAGGAAGAGAAATCTACAAAGGCAAAAGCGAAGAAAGCTGCCGAAGCATCTGAAGAAGTAGCGGATGAAGTAACTGAGGTAGCAGAGAAACCCAAGAAGACAGCGAAGAAAGCTCCAGCGAAGAAAGCTGAAGAAGATTCTGAGAAGCCAAAGAAGGCTGCGAAGAAAGCTGTGAAGAAAGCTGTGAAGAAAGCTGTGAAGAAGACCACCAAGAAGGCTGAGGAGAAGTAATGTCAGTAGCAACTGAGCCACGATTAAAAGTGCGCTATAAGGCTGAGATTGCACCATCATTGATGAAGGAATTCAACTTCAAAAATGTCATGCAAGTTCCTCGTGTCACCAAGGTAGTTGTCAATATGGGTGTTGGCGAAGCCGCGAAAGATTCGAAACTTATCGAAGGCGCACTTCGTGATCTCACGCTCATCACAGGTCAGCGACCTGCTGTTTCAAAGGCAAAAGTTTCAATTGCACAATTCAAATTGCGTGAAGGTATGCCAATCGGTGCACACGTGACATTGCGTGGTGCTCGTATGTGGGAGTTTCTTGATCGTCTCACCACAGTTGCTCTTCCTCGTATCCGTGACTTCCGTGGATTAAACGGTAAACAGTTTGATGGTAACGGTAACTACACATTTGGTCTTACTGAACAATCTGTTTTTATGGAAATTCCACAAGACAGCATTGATCGACCTCGCGGTATGGACATCACCATTGTTACAACTGCAACTAACAACCAAGAGGGATTTGCGTTGCTGAAGCAACTCGGATTCCCTTTCAAGGAGAACTAAGATGGCAAAAACATCATTGAAGCTCAAAGCAGCAGCGAAACCAAAGTTCAAGGTGCGCGGCTACACACGATGCAACCGATGTGGTCGTCCACACTCCGTGTATCGCAAATTCGGCTTATGCCGCTTGTGCCTCCGTCAAATGGCACACCGCGGCGAACTACCCGGCGTCACAAAGAGCAGCTGGTAAATCAACGACGTTAAAGGTCCCGAGCGGAAACCATAACGAGGAAGGGCAAAGCCCATATGACAATGACAGATCCAATAGCGGACATGCTAACGCGTCTTCGCAATGCGAACTCAGCCTATAAAGCTGATGTCGCGATGCCACATTCAAAAATCAAAGTTGGTATCGCTGAAATCCTCAAGGCTGAGGGTTACATCGCTGACTTCGAAGTAAAAGATGCGCTCGTTGGTAAGACTCTCGTCTTGCAACTGAAATATGGCCCAAGTCGTGAGCGTTCAATTGCTGGCGTACGTCGAGTAAGTAAGCCAGGGCTACGCGTCTATGCCAAGAGCACAGCATTACCTCGAGTACTCGGTGGACTTGGTATCGCGATTATTTCAACCTCAACCGGTTTGTTAACTGACAAGCAGGCGGCAAAGAAAGGCGTAGGCGGCGAAGTTGTCGCTTACGTTTGGTAGGGAGTCGCTATGTCACGTATCGGAAGAATGATTATCACAGTTCCAAGTGGTGTTGATGTAACAATCAATGGCTCTGAGGTCAGTGTGAAGGGCCCTAAAGGACAATTGAGTTTAGTGCTACATGAAGCAGTCACCATCGCAAAGAATGATGATGGAACTCTTTCTGTCGCACGAGTGAACGATGAGCGTTTGAGTAAGTCAGTTCATGGACTTTCTCGTACCTTAGTGAACAACATGATTCTTGGTGTCACTGAAGGATATGAAAAGAAAATGGAACTTTCAGGTACAGGTTACCGAGTTGCATTGAAAGGTTCAGATCTTGAATTCTCACTTGGCTTTTCACACCCCGTACTTGTGAAAGCGCCAAGTGGAATTACATTCTCAGTTGAAAGCCCAACAAAGTTTGCTGTTGCTGGTATCGATAAGCAATTAGTTGGTGAAACTGCAGCGAAAATTCGTAAATTACGAAAGACCGACCCTTACAAAGCAAAGGGTGTTAAGTATGAAGGCGAAAGAATTCGTCGCAAAGCAGGTAAGGCAGGTAAGAAGTAATGGCTCTCACTACCTGGGGTAAGCGTCGAGCAGCAAAAGCTGTCTCTCGTCGTCGTCGATCTATTCGTATCCGTAAAAAGATTAGTGGCACAGCACTTCGTCCGCGTCTTGTGGTGACTCGTTCAACGCGACACGTCTTCGTGCAAGTTGTTGATGACACCAAAGGCGTCACGTTGGCATCAGCTTCAACCATGGAAGCGGATATTCGTAAACTCAATGAAGATAAAACTGCTAAGTCCAGAAAAGTTGGAAACTTAGTAGCAGAGCGAGCAAAAGCAGCAGGTATATCTGCAGTTGTTTTTGATCGCGGTGGCTCGAAATACACCGGCCGCATTGCGGCCCTAGCAGAAGGCGCCCGCGAGGGTGGCCTCGAGTTCTAGAAACGACGGAAAGGAAAACGGATGTCTACTGCTGAAGTAGCACAAAAGGGTCGTGGCGAAGGTCGCGATCGCAAAAACCGTCGTGAAGAACGCGGCGGTGCTGTAGAGAAAAGCAATTTCATGGAACGCGTGGTTGTCGTGAACCGTGTAGCGAAAGTTGTAAAAGGTGGACGACGTTTCTCCTTCACAGCTCTTGTTGTAGTTGGCGATGGTGATGGCAAGGTAGGCGTTGGTTACGGAAAAGCAAAAGAAGTTCCGCAAGCAATTGCAAAAGCGGTCGAAGAAGCAAAAAAGAATTTCTTCGATGTTCCACGTCTTCAAGGAACAATTCCTCACCCAGTACAAGGTGAAGATGCAGCAGGAGTTGTCTTACTTCGACCCGCATCTGCTGGAACTGGTGTGATCGCTGGTGGTCCAGTTCGTGCTGTCTTGGAATGTGCTGGAATTCACGATGTTCTCACTAAGTCACTTGGTTCATCCAATGCATTGAACATCGTGCATGCAACCGTTGCAGCGCTGAAGCAATTGGAACGACCAGAGCAAGTCGCAGTTCGCCGAGGTAAAGCCCTCGAAGATGTTGCACCTGCACGAATCCTTAGAGCACAGGCTGGTGAAAAAGCATGAGCAAACTCAAAGTTACTCAAGTGAAGTCCACGATTGGTGAAAAACCTGCGGCTCGTGAAACGGTTCGTTCGCTTGGTTTAAAGAGAATCGGTGACACTGTCATCAAGGAAGACAAACCTGAAATCAGAGGTATGGTCCGTTCTGTTATTCATCTGATTAAGGTTGAGGAGGTCAAATAATGGCGCTCAAAGTTCATCACCTGCGTCCAGCCCCAGGATCTAAAACCAAACCAACACGTGTTGGTCGTGGTGAAGCATCCAAGGGTAAAACTGCTGGTCGTGGTACCAAGGGTACAAAAGCACGTTACCAAGTTCCTGCTCGCTTCGAGGGTGGTCAGATGCCTATGCATATGCGCCTTCCAAAGTTAAAGGGCTTCAAGAATCCAAATCGTGTGGAATTTCAGGTAATCAATGTGTCACAGATTGCAAAACTCTTCCCAGAGGGCGGAGAGGTTGGAATTGTTGATTTAGTGCGTGCAGGTGCAGTTCGAAAGAACCAACCTGTGAAAGTATTAGGTCAGGGCGACATCACCATCAAGGTGAGTGTGCAGGCGAATGCTTTTTCAGATTCCGCTCGCGAGAAGATTGAAGCAGCTGGCGGTAAGACCATTCAGGTCTGACCGAGAAGAGATCGGATTGACTGATGCAACTTAGTGCGTTTATCTCCGCATTCCGAACCCCGGATTTGCGTAGAAAAATCTTATTTACGCTTGGAATCATCAGTATTTTCCGTCTTGGATCAGTTATTCCAACTCCTGGTGTGAGTTATGCGAATGTTCAGCAGTGTTTGACAGTCACGCAAGAGAATCCAATCTTTGGTCTTATCAACTTGTTCAGTGGTGGCGCTTTACTACAGCTGAGCATTTTCGCTCTTGGCATCATGCCGTACATCACTGCAAGCATCATTATGCAATTGATGAGCGTGGTTATTCCTCGACTGGAGGCATTGAAGCAAGAAGGTCAATCGGGTCAGGCAAAAGTCACGCAGTACACACGCTACCTCACCATTGGTCTTGCAATCTTGCAGTCAACGTCAATTTTGACATTAGCGCGTGAACCTGGTCGATTGATTCCAGGTTGCTCGCTTGATCTCATTCCTTCTGATGACATTTTCCTCTTTGTGGTTATGATTATTACATTGACTGCAGGAACGTCAATGATTATGTGGTTTGGTGAACTTGTTACCGACAAAGGTGTTGGTAACGGTATGTCAATCATGATCTTCACTTCCATTATTGCAACTTTCCCAGGACAGCTCGTCAACATTTACCAAGTGAATGGCAATCTCATTCTTGGAGGTGTGTTGCTCGTTGGTATCGGCACAATCGCTGGTGTCGTACTTGTTGAGCAAGCACAACGACGAATTCCTGTGCAGTATGCCAAGCGTGTAGTAGGGCGTCGCACTTACGGTGGAACATCAACGTATATTCCGATGAAGGTAAATATGGCTGGTGTTATCCCAGTTATCTTCGCATCAAGCTTGTTGTATGTGCCATCACTTATTGTGAGTTTGTCTGGCAACACCACTTCTGGATGGGCACTTTGGATCTCACAGAATCTTGGTGCTGGAACTGAAACACCCTACCTCATGATGTATTTCTTCTTGATTGTGTTCTTCGCATACTTCTATGTGTCAATCACATTTAATCCTCAGCAAACTGCTGAAGATATCCGAAAGTATGGTGGATTTATCCCTGGTATTCGCGCTGGTAAACCAACTGCTGACTATCTAGCATTTGTCAGCAATCGATTGACATTCCCAGGCTCTCTCTATCTTGGAATTATTGCAATCATTCCATTCGTTGCATTTGGTGGTCTTGGTCTTGGTCAATCATTCCTTTTCGGTGGAACTTCACTCTTGATTATGGTGGGTGTTGGTCTGGATACTGTGAAGCAGATTGAATCCCAACTTCAACAGCGCTCATACGAGGGCTTCCTCCGGTAAGTTCAATGCGCATTGTTTTTATGGGGCCGCCTGGTGCAGGTAAGGGCACTCAAGCCGCAATCATTGCAAAAGAACTTTCCATTCCTCATATTTCAACTGGGGATATCTTCAGAGCAAATGTTTTAGCATTGACTGAACTTGGAATTGCTGCAAAGCGCTTCATGGATGCAGGCGAATATGTTCCAGACACTATTACCAATGACATGGTTCGAGATCGATTAGAACAAGATGATGCGAAGAATGGTTTCATTCTCGATGGATATCCTCGAACTGTTGATCAAATAACTGAGCTCGATACGATGTTGAGTGTTGATGATGTCAAAGTTGATGTCGTGATTGAGTTAACTGCTGATACAAATGAAGTTGTGAAGAGACTTGCAAAACGAGCACTCGATCAAGGCCGAATCGATGACACAGAAGATGTAATTCGAAGACGTCTCGAGGTGTATGCAGAGCAAACTGAACCACTCACTGCAATCTATGAAAATCGTGAGATTTTAAAACAAGTAGATGGACTTGGTGATATTGATGAAATCACCAATCGCATCCTCTCTGCATTAGCAGTGAAATAATGATTTTCAACCGTAAACCAAATATTCAATTAAAAACACCTGAACAATTTGAGATTATGGCGCGAGCCGGAAAAGTTGTAGCAGAAACATTGTCGTTGATTGAAAAAACAACTTCAATTGGAACAACACTTCTAGAAATAGATGCACTTGCTCGTGAGGAACTCAAAAAGCACGGAGCGACCTCATCATTTTTGGGGTATCACGGATATCCTGCAGTTGTTTGCACGTCAGTGAATCAACAAGTGGTTCATGGAATTCCTTCTGACTACGCACTTCAATCCGGAGACATTCTCTCTGTTGATTTCGGTGCGATCGTCGATGGCTGGCATGGCGATAGTGCACTCACTCTCTTGTTAGGTGAGGTGAGTGAAGAAGCAAAAGCTCTCAGCCGAGTTACCAATCGCGCGATGTGGGCGGGAATCAATGCCTCAGTTGCAGGGAACACGTTGGGCGATGTGGGTCACGCGATTCAGTCGGTCATTGAGGCTGATAATCGTTGGGGGCTTATTGAGGATTATTCCGGTCATGGAATTGGAACTGAAATGCATATGGAACCGTTCGTTCCGAATTACGGTGAACCAGGTGAGGGTATGCGACTCGATGTTGGGATGGCTATCGCGATAGAGCCGATGGTGACCGCAGGCACCCACCTCACTAAAACCCTTTCCGACAATTGGACAGTCGTCACGATCGACGACTCCATTGCTTCCCATTGGGAGCACACCGTCGCCATCACTTCTGATGGCCCGAAGGTTCTGACACTTCGACAGGGTGAAGTTTTATCGTAAAGAAAGAGCGTATTTTCGATATACCTCATAGAACTTTTCTAGATTCATTCCGTATGTCTGTAAAAAGGCTCTATTGAAGTAAGAAATAGCATCAACTTTTGAACAAAGTGAAGGACTCATTTTTGCAAGTGCGTTTTCCACATCTCGTACGCTTTGCCAGCCATAAGTTCCTACCAAATATTCAATTGCAAGTGCACCATCAGAATATTCTCCGACATCGCTTGACTCAAATTCGTTGTCTTGTAATCTTCCATTTAAGTCGTAGCTAATGTATGTGTTTCGAGCTGCCTGAAAAATATATGAACCGTTCTTCTTTGACATGCTGCTTGCTATGAAACTTGCTTGCCCCTCTGAAAACCATAAAGGAAGTCGACAACTGTTTTGCTCGTAAGAGTCCCAATTGGATTGTAAAAAATGTGCCAATTCATGAATAACTGTAGTGCTAAAGCCTTTCTGATATTTTTGACTTGTTCCATCGCTCCAACCGCACTCAACAGAAACAACAATCAGTGGTATGTCCCAGTAGTCTAAAAAGATACCGATAGCATCTTTACTGGAGCACGATTTTTGATCAAAGAAGGCTCCATCCTGAAATTCGAGACTTGCGTTGTATGTCCCCGATGAATTTGCACCATACATTGTTTTTATTTGTTGTAGAGCCCAGTCTTTGGAGTCAGTGTAAATAATATTTATAAGAGGACGTCGAATTTCAAACTCAACTCGTTTAAAAAAAGTCTGATGATTTTCCTCAAATATATCTCGAACTTCTTGCGGAATGGCTGGATCGTAAAACGTGCGATATTGATCTTGATCGTAAACGTTAGTGTCGGGGTAAAAATCCCTGACCTCGGAGAGTGCAGCCTCGGCCACCGGACCCGTCTTTAGCGTGGAGTTAGAACTGAATTTGATAGTTTCGGCTGGTTCGCACCGAGAGAGAAGCCAGACTAAGGCCGCAATACACGACAGAATCCACCATACGGTGCTCACTTGGTTTGACTGTCGTGATGTGCTCATTTGCCCCGTTTCTCTCATCAGAAAGTACTCACCTTGGGTGACATCGTGCCTTTTGTCCGATTTTGCCTCGATTTGGGCAAAGCGGGCGAGGTTCGTACACTTTCCCCTTGGCGTGCTTGTGCCGTGCCTTTTGTTGTGCCTTCCCCAAGGTTCGGCAAGGTAGGAACTTGTCGCCACAATTCATCTGATGAGGAGCCAGTTTGGCGAAAAAAGATGGTGCCATCGAACTTGAAGGCACAATCACTGAAGCATTGCCTAACGCAATGTTTCGCGTTGAACTTGACAACGGACATTTAGTCCTTGCACACATCAGTGGCAAGATGCGACAGAACTACATTCGCATTATGCCAACGGATCGAGTAGTGGTGGAGTTATCTCCATACGACTTGACTCGCGGACGGATTGTCTACCGCTACAAATAAGTAGCACTCAATCGCAAGATTGAAACAACAAAAGGAATTGCCATGAAAGTACAACCGAGCGTGAAACCGATGTGCGACAAGTGCAAGGTCATTCGTCGTCACGGAAAAGTCATGGTGATTTGTGAAAACCCACGTCACAAACAACGACAAGGGTAATCACAACACACAACTAAATAGCACTGCGATTTGACCGTAGCTGAACTCTCGGGCCAGAGGTTCAGACGACACCCTCAGCGCGAAGGCTGAGGACTCACCGGGCGGTGAGACCGTCAATCGCCCCAGAAACCTTCGCCGAAATAGAAAGAGCCGCCCAATGGCACGTATTGTTGGTGTTGATCTTCCACGCGATAAGCGCGTTGAAGTTGCACTCACGTATATCTACGGTGTTGGTCGTCCAAGTTCACAACAGACCTTGAAAGCGACTGGCATCAATCCAAATACTCGCGTCAAAGATTTAACTGACGACGAGATCATTCAACTCCGCGATTACATTGAAGCAAATTTCAAATTCGAAGGTGACCTTCGACGAGAAGTAGCTGCAGATATTCGTCGCAAAGTTGAAATCGGCTGCTATCAGGGAATACGTCACCGACGTGGTCTTCCAGTTCGCGGCCAGCGCACACGAACAAATGCTCGTACGCGTAAAGGCCCGAAGAAAACCGTGGCTGGTAAGAAGAAAGTCACGAAGTAGTAACTGATCAACTTTGTCTAACAAGGAGTAAATAAAAAAGAATGCCACCAAAGTCATCGAAAGCGGCAGGCGGAAAGAAGCTTCGCCGCAAAGAGAAAAAGAATGTTGCAAACGGTCAGGCGTACATCAAGAGCACATTCAATAACACAATAGTTTCAATTACTGATCCAACAGGTTCAGTCGTTGCATGGTCATCTGCAGGTCAGGTTGGATTCAAGGGCTCACGTAAGTCCACTCCATTCGCTGCCCAGATGGCTGCTGAAGCTGCTGCAAAGCGCGCAATGGAACACGGCATGAAGCGAGTCGATGTATTCGTCAAAGGCCCAGGTTCAGGTCGCGAAACTGCAATTCGTTCATTGCAAGCAGCAGGTCTAGAAGTCGGTTCAATTTCGGATGTCACCCCAGTTCCACACAACGGTTGCCGTCCACGTAAGCGACGAAGGGTCTAGGTAGAGAAATATGGCTAGATATACAGGTGCTGACTGCAAGCGTTGCCGTCGCGAAAAAACAAAGTTGTATCTGAAGGGTAGCAAGTGTGATTCGGGTAAGTGCCCAATCGAAAAGCGCCCTTATCCACCAGGACAACACGGTCGAAACCGAACAAAAGAATCTGAATACTTGATGCAGAAGCGTGAGAAGCAAAAGTGCGCACGCATTTATGGTGTTTTGGAAAAGCAATTCCGAAACTACTATGAAGAAGCACATCGTCGTCAAGGTAAGACAGGTGAAAACCTCCTCTTGATCCTTGAAACACGTTTGGATAACGTTGTGTACCGAGCAGGTTTTGCAAAGAGCCGCGATATGGCTCGACAGCTTGTTCGTCATGGCCACTTCACTGTGAATGGTAAGAAGGTAGACATTCCGTCATTCCGTGTTACACCAAGTGACATTGTTGAAGTCGTCGTTGGTTCACGTGAACTCACTCCATTCCAAGTTGCTCGCGCAGAGCATGGTGAAAAAACCGTTCCAGGTTGGTTGGAAGTTATTCCAAGCAAAATGCGAATCTTGGTACACAACATGCCAGTGCGTGCACAAATTGATACCCAAGTTCAAGAACAGCTCATCGTCGAGTTGTACTCCAAGTAACACCCTTGGTAGACGAGGGTCTACCAAGCCAGAACCAAGGCGTCATATTGAGGTCGCCTAGGAAAGGAAAACATAGTGCTAATTGCACAACGTCCGGAACTATCCGAAGAACGCGTTTCAGCGACTCGTTCTCGTTTTATCTTGGAACCACTGGAACCAGGATTTGGTTACACACTCGGTAATTCACTTCGCAGAACACTGCTCTCGTCAATTCCGGGTGCCGCTGTAACCAGCATCAAGATTGATGGAGTACTTCACGAATTCTCAACTATCGAAGGTGTGAAAGAAGATTCAGTTGAACTTATATTGAACATCAAAGATATTGTGGTTTCAAGTGAATTTGATGAACCTATGGTTTTAGTATTGCAGAAATCTGGACCAGGTGTTGTTACAGCTGGCGATATTCAGGTTCCAGCAGGGGTTGAGATTCATAATCCTGAACTTCATATTGCAACTCTCAACGACAAAGCCAAACTTCAGATTGAATTTGAAGTGCAGCGAGGTCGAGGTTATGTGTCTGCAGTTCAGAACAAGAATCCAGATGATGAAATTGGTCGTGTGGCTATTGACTCAATCTATTCACCAGTACTTCGTGTCACCTACAAAGTAGAGGCAACTCGTGTTGGACAGCGCACTGACTTCGATAAGTTGATCATTGATGTAGAGACGAAGCCTGGACGCTCACCTCGTGACGCGATGGCATCTGCTGGGGTAACACTTGTTGAACTCTTTGGTTTAGTCAAGGAATTGAATGAGCTTGCAGAAGGTATTGAAATTGGACCATCCAACACAGACCTCTATGCAGCAGAACAACTATCAACTCCAATTGAGAATCTTGATCTGACTGTTCGTTCATATAACTGCTTGAAGCGTGAAGGTGTTCACACAGTTGGTGAACTTCTTGCGCGCTCAGAAGCAGATCTGATGGACATCCGTAACTTCGGAGCAAAATCAATTGATGAAGTAAAAGCAAAACTTGCTTCTCTTGGTTTGTCACTCAAGGACTCACCAGAAGGCTGGAATCGCCCTGTCGTTGATGAAGCGTGGGTAGATGATGCTGATCTTGACCTGGAGAATGACTCCGATGTTGAGGCTGAAGAAGAATCACTAGAGGACGAGTCCTACTAAGACTTAAGGACGAAGGAGAAACATGCCAACCCCAACTAAAGGTGCCCGACTCGGTGGCGGCCCAGCACATGAGAAGTTGATTCTTGCGAACCTCGCAACACAACTTTTTCAACACGGCCGAATTACAACCACTGAAGCTAAGGCGAAGCGTTTGCGTCCTTATGCAGAAAAGCTTGTGACAGCAGCGAAGCGTGGCGATCTTGCTGCGCGTCGCCGAGTCGCAACTGTCATTCGCGACAAAGGTGTTCTACATGTCTTGTTCACTGAAATTGGACCTCGTTACATCAACCGTAATGGTGGTTACACCCGGATTGTGAAGATTAATCCACGATCTGGAGATAACGCCCCAATGGCAGTGATTGAACTTGTTGAACCACTTGCTGAAGCTGTCGTTGCTGAAGCAACCGCTGCAACAAAACGTGCAGCGAAACCGAAGGCTGAAAAGAAAACAGAAGCAGCCGAAGCAGTTGAAGTGAAAGAAACTGAAGTTGCCGAGGACGTTGTCGAATCAGTTGAAGAGTCAACTGATGCCGAAGTTGAAGGTACTGAAGAAACTGAGACCGCTGAAGAAAGCAAGTAGTAAGTTTTCACCCCATGAATCTCAGAGTTGAGCCCCCGATTCGGGGGCTCACACGTATTCGCCTTTATCTTGCATATGACGGAACGTATTTTTCTGGTTGGGCATTTCAACCAAATCTTCGAACCGTGCAAGGAGAAGTGCAGAAAGCAATAAGTACTGCACTACGTATATCAGAAAATCTCGACGTTACAGTTGCTGGACGCACTGATGCTGGAGTGCATGCTCGCGCTCAGGTGATTCATTTCGATGTTCCATTAATCGATTCTGATTTTGATTTTCAAAAATTCGTTTATAGTCTCAATGGCATTCTCGATGCCGATATCAGAGTGAGTTCTGCTGGTGTTGCACCAGAGGGATTCGATGCCCGATTTTCCGCAATAGCCCGCCGTTATTCATATGCACTTATGGATACAGAGGTTGATCCGTTGATGCGATTTCAATCTGTCATCCACTGGAAAGAACTTGACATTGATGCCATGAATATTGCATCAGAGTCGTTACTTGGACTACACGACTTTGCATCGTTTTGTAAACCGAATGACTACGGATCAACCATTCGAACTCTTCAAGATTTCACGTGGATCCGCGATGGGGCTCAAGTTCGGGCAACGCTTCAAGCGGATGCTTTTTGCCATTCAATGGTGAGATCCCTGATTGGTTGTGTTATTGCCATTGGCGACGGTCGACAACCAATAGATTTCGCACGAGTAGTGCTTGATCGCCGTGAGCGTCTCTCGGACGTGGTCACGATGCCAAGTTACGGCTTGACCTTAGAAGAGGTGCTTTATCCGGCGGATTCGGAGCTTTTGAGCCGCCAGGAAATGACCAGGGCAAAAAGGGATATTTCGGAAATCGAGGGATAAATGACTCGTTTTGACCCATCTCACCTTCAACGAGTACCCTTCGACCCCTGTGTTCGAAAGCCTCTCGGGGCATAAGTTCACTTCACCCAACGACAATGATTGAAGGTAATTGCTGTGCGCACGTTTCAGCCGAAAGCCGATGATGTTCAAAAGACGTGGTATGTGATTGACGCTACTGACATTGTGCTCGGTCGTCTTGCATCTACCGTTGCACGCTTGTTGCGCGGTAAGCACAAGCCAACATTCGCCCCACACGTAGATACTGGTGATTTCGTCATTGTTATTAACGCTGACAAAGTCTCCCTCAGCGGATCAAAGCTCACTGACAAGTTTGATTACCGTCACTCTGGTCAACCAGGTGGATTGAGTGCTGTTGCTTATGGCGATCTTTTGAAGTCAAACCCACGTCGTGTGATTGAAAAAGCAGTCAAAGGTATGTTGCCACATAACAAACTTGGAGACGTTCAAATCACAAAGCTCAAGGTGTATGCAGGAAGTGAGCATCCACATTCAGCACAAAAACCAGTGCCATTTGAAATCACTCAAGTAGCGCAATAAGAATTAGGTTGAAAGGAAAACTGTGACCGAGACCGCCGAGGTTTATACCAGCGAATCAGCACCCGCAAAGAAAACTGTTCGTGCAGTAACACCTGCACCAAGCAAATCAACAGGACGTCGTAAAGAAGCGGTTGCCCGTGTTCGACTTGTGCCAGGAACTGGCAAGTGGGTTATTAACGGTCGTAGTTTGGGTGAATACTTCCCAAATAAAGTTCACCAACAGCTCGTGAACGATCCTTTGAAACTGGCTGACCTTGAAGGTCGCTTTGATGTTCTTGCAACAATTCGTGGCGGCGGAATTTCTGGCCAAGCCGGTGCGCTTCGACTTGGCATTGCGCGTGCATTAAATGAACTTGATGCAAATGCACTTCGCCCAGCCTTGAAAAAAGCAGGCTTTCTCACTCGAGATGCACGTGCCAAAGAGCGCAAGAAGTATGGACTTAAGAAGGCTCGTAAAGCTTCTCAGTTCTCCAAGCGCTAATTGTCCGATTATCACTAAAGGTGCACATCAGTTTCAGATGTGTAGCCACGGATTAATCCTCTTTAGATAGGCTCGGTCTTTGTGAGCAGATTATTTGGAACCGATGGCGTTCGCGGGATAGCCAATCAGGATCTAACTGCTGAATTAGCATTGGATTTAGCTGTATCGGCAGCACACGTATTAGCAGACTTAGGCGAATTTCAGGGACATCGGCCGACTGCGGTAGTTGGAACTGACTCGCGTGCAAGTGGTGATTTTCTCGAGGCTGCGATAGTTGCTGGATTAACGAGTGCTGGAGTCGATGTACTTCGGCTTGGCATTATCCCAACGCCAGGTGTTGCATATCTCACGGCACATGTTGGTGCCGATCTTGGAGTGATGATTTCTGCAAGTCATAACCCAATGCCCGATAACGGCATCAAGTTTTTTGCACGTGGTGGCGTGAAATTAGCAGATAGCGTTGAGGATCAAATTGAAAATCGCCTAGCAGAAGATTGGCAGCGACCAACAGGATGTGATGTTGGTAGAGCGAAGTTTGCATTTCATTTAACAGATGAATACATCAAACACGTCATCTCCACAATTCCCTCACCAATTACTGACCTCAAAGTAGTTGTTGATTGCGCGAATGGCGCAGCATCATTTATTGCACCTGAGATCTATCGCCGTGCCGGGATTGATGTTATTGAGATTCATTGTGAGCCAGATGGTACGAACATCAATCTCAATTGCGGCTCAACGCATTTAGAGTCGTTGCAGGCTGCTGTTAAAGAGCATAAAGCTGATCTCGGTATTGCACACGATGGAGATGCAGATCGCGTGCTTGCAATCGATCACTTAGGTGAAGTTGTTGATGGGGATCACATTTTGGCAATTCTTGCCATAACAATGGATGCGAGAAATACATTGCAACAAAAAACTGTGGTGACAACTCTGATGGCGAATCTCGGCTTTAAAAATGCAATGCAAGAGCACGGTATTGAGGTAATTCAAACAGCTGTGGGTGATCGATATGTACTTGAAGAAATGTCTCTATCAAAATTCAATTTAGGTGGAGAGCAAAGTGGTCACGTCATTCTTTCTGATTATGCAACTACAGGAGATGGGGCATTGACTGCACTACAGTTATTGTGGGTGGTAAATGCCTCAAAAAGAACCTTGCATGATCTTGCAGGAATTGTGACGAAATATCCACAAGTGCTGATTAATGTGGCGGATGTTGATAAATTACAAGTCTCCTCAAATAAAGCAGTACAGGCTGTCGTTCAGGCGATTGAGGAAGATCTTGGAACGGAAGGTCGAGTACTCCTTCGAGCAAGCGGCACAGAACCTCTGATTCGAGTGATGGTTGAGGCTAAGACCATTGAGCAAGCCCAAAATGCCGCTGAAGAAATCGCTACGGCTGTCCGCACCAACCTAAGCCTCTTGTAAGGTAGGCAATATGTGCGGAATCGTTGGGTATGTCGGAGAAAAATCGGCAACCAAAGTTGTGATTGATGGACTTCGACGTCTTGAATATCGAGGTTATGACTCTGCAGGTATTGCGACAATAGAAGACGGTCAGATTAGTTTCCGAAAGCGTGCCGGAAAACTGAGCATTCTTGAATCCGAACTTGATGAGAATCCATTAGCACCCACCCACACAGCAATTGGACATACCAGATGGGCAACCCACGGCGGTCCTAATGACTCCAATGCACATCCGCATATTTCGGCAGATGGAAAAGTTGCAGTTATCCATAACGGAATTATTGAAAATTTCACTGAACTTAAAACTCAATTACTGAAATCTGGGGTTGATTTTCAAAGCGAAACTGACACAGAAGTTGTAGCACATCTTTTAAGTGAAGCAATGCGAGTCAAAGATGCAGATTTAGCAGATGCATTGCGTGGTGTTTGCAAAAAACTTCGCGGTGCTTTTACTCTCGTCGTAGTGCACGCAGATCAACCAGAACTCGTCGTTGGGGCACGAAGAAATTCACCACTTGTTGTTGGTATTGGTGATAAAGAGAACTTTCTCGCCTCAGATGTCGCTGCTTTTATTGAACACACTCGAACTGCCATTGAACTTGGACAAGATCAAGTCGTTGAATTGAGAAGCGACTCGGTTCGTGTCACCGATTTCGACGGTAATCCTGCGATAACAAATCAATATGAAGTAACTTGGGATATCAAAGCTGCCGAGAAATCGGGCTTTGACACTTTTATGCTGAAAGAAATCAATGAACAACCAAAAGCAGTTGCTGACACATTACTTGGTCGAATTCAAGATAACCAGATTGTGCTTGATGATCTGAAATTTGATGTCAATGTGTTAAAAAACATTGACAAAATCATTATCACTGCGTGTGGGACGGCATATCACGCAGGTTTAATTGCGAAGTATGCAATTGAACGCTGGACTCGGATTCCCTGTGAGGTAGAGCTTGCTAGCGAATTTCGTTACCGCGATCCTGTGTTGAACGAAAAGATCCTGATTATTGCTATTTCCCAATCGGGTGAAACGATGGACACACTGATGGCTACTCGGTATGCGAGGGAGCAAGGCAGCAAGGTGCTTGCGATTTGTAATACGCAAGGCTCCACAATTCCACGTGAAAGCGATGCGGTTGTGTATACCCACGCGGGACCTGAAATCGCTGTGGCATCAACCAAGGCATTCATTACCCAAGTAATTGCCGTCTATGTCTTTGCTCTTTTCCTCGCACAAGTTCGAGGTAGTGCAGTAGATCTAAAAAATCTTGTCAGTGAAGTTTCTGATATGAGCGCCAAGGTTGACCTTGTGCTTGACACAATCGAACCAGTACGAGCACTTGCAGAAGAATTCAAAGACGCTACTTCGGTTCTCTTCATAGGTCGACATGTCGGATTTCCAGTAGCGCTTGAGGGTGCATTGAAACTCAAAGAACTTGCATATATGCACGCTGAGGGTTTCGCTGCAGGAGAATTGAAGCACGGACCAATTGCACTTCTCGAATCAGGAGTCCCGGTTATTGTGATTGTTCCACCTGTGAAAGATTCTGTACTCCATGAAAAAATTGTTTCTAATATTCAAGAAGTACGAGCTCGTGGAGCAAAGACAATCATTATCGCTGAGGAAAACGATTCTATTGTTGAACAATTCGCAGACTACCTCATTCGAATACCGCAATGTCCGACTCTTCTGCAACCAGTTGTTTCTGTGGTCCCGTTACAAGTTTTTGCCGCGGAGATGGCAACACTTAAAGGTTATGACGTAGATCAACCTAGAAACCTCGCAAAATCTGTCACAGTTGAGTAAGTATGATTATTGGAATTGGCATTGATGTTGTAGCACTTGACCGTTTTGAAGGTCTAATGACACGTCAACCAACGTTCTTGGATCGGGTTCTTACTACTCGCGAGCAGCAACATTCAGATGGAACATTACGAAGTGTGGCCTCACTTGCGGGAAGATTTGCAGCCAAAGAGGCAGTTGCAAAGTGTTTAGGTGCGCCAGCAGGATTGAAGTGGCACGACTGCGAAGTATTAACAGACATTTCGGGCAGACCACAACTTGAGATTTCAGGGAGTGTCAGCGACTTCGCAC
>JBMSMQ010000004.1:0-60100 GCA_049421205.1 Candidatus Nanopelagicales bacterium | reverse complement strand
GAGCAGGCTTCTTCTTGCTTGCAACTTTCTTTGCAGCCTTCTTCACTGTCTTCTTAGCAACAGTCTTCTTGGCAGCTGCTTTCTTCGCGACAGGCTTAGCCGCTGGCTTTGCAGCAGGCTTCTTTGCAGCAGGAAGCTTGGTTGCACCACTGACAACTTCTTTCAATACCTTTGCTG
The DNA here is from genome assembly GCA_049421205.1 of Candidatus Nanopelagicales bacterium. Taxonomy (GTDB): domain Bacteria; phylum Actinomycetota; class Actinomycetes; order S36-B12; family UBA5976; genus JAFMIT01. The sequence goes on along the minus strand of JBMSMQ010000004.1, from coordinate 59,923 downwards.
CTAGAAAGACTGGCTTTGTTGAAGCCTTCTTTGCAGCAAACATCATTTGCTCGCCAGTGGCTGGGTTTCGACCCATACGTGCTTTACGAGCTGGTACAACCTTCTTCTTAAATGTACCAAATCCAGCGACCTGTACAGGCTCACCTTTGGAAAGTGAACGAGCGATTTCTTCAAAAATCAATTCAATTGCAGCGTTTGCATCTTTCTTTGCAAGCCCATAGTGATCTATGAGCAAAAGTGCGAGATCAGATTTCTTCACAAATTTTCCTTCCAGAAAATATTCGAAATGATGACTCCGTTAATCATCACAGGGTGAAATTAGTGGGTTTTATGCTGTTTTCGCCACTTTCATTCGGCGGATTTCGCGAAAACCTTTGGTAGAAATGATGGTCGATTTTTCTCAAAATTCGCTATTTTGTCGGCATTCTTGAGTGTCTGCCCAATGTCATCTAAGCCTTCGAGGAGTCGAAATCTGACATAGTCGTCGATTTCAAATGGAACGGACTTACCGCCAAAGGTGATGGATTTCTGCTCTAAATTCACCTCAAGGACTGCACCTTCGTGCTGATGAATCCAATTCCATAACTCTTCTACGTTGTTCTGTGGAACTTCAGCGGTGAGCAATCCTGCTTTTGACGCATTGCCCTTGAAAATGTCAGCGAAACGAGAAGATATGACTACTTTGAACCCATAATCCTGCAGTGCCCAGACGGCGTGCTCTCGTGATGAGCCCGTACCGAAGTCTGGTCCTGCAACCAAAATACTCGCACCGTGGTATCGAGGGAGATTTAAAACGAAATCTGCGTCTTTGCGCCAAGCATAAAAGCAACCATCTTCAAAACCGTGACGTGTGATTCTTTTCAAGAATTCAGCCGGGATGATCTGATCTGTATCAACTGCACTCATTTCAAGTGGTACTGCAATGCCAGTGTCTTGGATGAACTTCTCCATCAGGAAACCTCCGACAAATCCCAGAGTGATCCCAGTCGGCCTAGAATCGCCGTTGCAGCGGCAACCTGTGGTGATACAAGATGAGTTCTCGCACCTGGTCCTTGACGACCTTCAAAATTTCGATTTGATGTTGAGGCTGCCCGTTTTCCACTTGGAACCTTATCGGGATTCATGCCAAGGCATGCCGAACATCCAGCACTTCGCCATTCAGCGCCCGCTTTTTGGAATATCTCGTGTAAACCTTCAGCTTCTGCTTGAAGTCGAACTCGTGTACTTCCAGGAACAACGAGCATCGTTACCGTTGGAGATATTGATCGATCTTTCAGTATCTCGGCCACTACTCGGAGGTCTTCGATTCGACCATTTGTGCACGAGCCAACAAACACAACGTCAATTGGTATCTCACGCATTGGAGTGCCTGGAGTGAGATCCATATAGCGAAGGGCTTTTTCAATTGATTGACGTTCAACGTCATTTTCCGCCGATTCTGGTGAGGGCACTTTGCTTCCAAGCCCAATACCTTGCCCAGGATTCGTCCCCCACGTAACGAAAGGAGTCAAAGTGCTCGCATCAATAATAACTTCGTTATCAAAAATTGCATCGGAGTCCGTTTGCAGTGTTTTCCAGTACTCAACTGCGCTTTCCCAGTCATCACCACGTGGAGCGAAGTCTTTGTCTTGCAAATAATCAAAGGTAACGTTGTCCGGAGCAACCATTCCGGCACGCGCACCTGCTTCGATTGACATATTGCAAACTGTCATACGTGCTTCCATCGACAATTGAGAAATTGCTTCTCCTCGATACTCGATAACATGACCTTGAGCACCGTTGGTACCAATTTTTGCAATGATTGAAAGAATCAGATCTTTCGCAGTTACATCTGCAGGCAACTGATTATTGACAGTAATCGCCATCGTTTTGAATGGTTTTAATGGCAGAGTTTGAGTTGCAAGGACGTGTTCAACTTCAGATGTGCCGATTCCAAATGCAAGTGCACCAAATGCACCGTGTGTAGAGGTATGCGAATCCCCACACACAATGGTCATTCCTGGTTGTGTAATTCCAAGTTGTGGACCAACTACATGAACAATTCCCTGTTCTTTGTCTCCAAGCGAAAAAATGCGAAGCCCAAACTCTTCTGCATTTTTTCGAAGTGCCGCTATCTGGGCGGCAGAAATTGGATCGTCTATTTGTAAGAGATTCTTTGTAGGAACATTATGGTCTTCAGTTAACAGTGTGAGATCTGGGCGTCGTACAGTTCGATTCGTTGCGCGCAACGAATCGAAGGCTTGCGGACTTGTGACTTCGTGCACAAGGTGAAGATCGATGTAGAGCAAATCGGGCTCTCCTGGCGCAGATGTGACGAGGTGTGCCTGCCAGACTTTTTCAGCCAATGTCTTTCCCACATTGAAATCTTGCCATCTTGAACCTTGAAATGGCAATATCAGCATGTGGACAATGGTGTTGGAGTACTCAACAAAGCGGCGTTGGTATTGGACGCTTTAGAGTCAGGGCCTTTATCGCTTGCTGGTCTCGTGAGCGCGACCGGGTTAACACGTCCAACGGCCCATCGTCTTGCGTGTGCACTCGAACAACATCGGTTCGTATCTCGAGATGTGAGCGGTCGATTTGTTCTCGGACCTCGATTAAATGAACTCGCAGCTGCAGCTGGTGAAGATAAATTATTGGCAGCAGCAACTCCCCTCCTTTTTGCACTTCGCGATGCAACAGGAGAAAGTGCGCAGCTCTATCGCCGTCAAGGTGATGCACGTATGTGTGTTGCTGCAGCCGAACGGATGACGGGATTGCGCGACTCAGTTCCAATTGGTGCTGTCTTGACCATGCAAGCAGGCTCCGGCGCACAAATTCTGCTTGCGTGGGAAGAACCAGATCGAATACACCGTGGACTGAACAATGCTGCCTTTACGGCATCAGCCTTGGCACAGGTACGAAGACGTGGTTGGGCGCAAAGTGTGGGTGAAAGAGAAGCAGGTGTTGCATCAGTTTCCGCACCCGTTCGAAATCCTGCAGGCAAGGTGATTGCTGCACTCAGTGTGTCGGGGCCAATAGAGCGATTAACGAGACAGCCTGGTCGACTTCATTCACTGGCTGTTGTGCAGGCCGCACAGAAACTCACCGATGCACTCAAGAAAATGAACTCGTAATTAGTCAGTTGCTTTGAACGATTGAAATGCAGCAAATGCTCGAGGTGCATATACCGTGCCAGGTCCGCCCATCATTTGAATACAGACTCCGAGAGTTTCTGCTACCTGCTGATCAGTTGCACCTTTCAAAGCGAGACTTCGAGCGTGTGATGCAATACATCCATCACAATGTTCATTCACAGCAATAGCAAACGCAATCAATTCCTTCACAATGTCTGAGAGTTCACCCTCTGCTTGGGCAGATTTTGAAAGATTTGAAAAACTTTCATAGACGGCTGGAATCAGTTCTCGTAATGCTCTACCTTCAGGTGCAAGTTCTTTTAGCACATCACGACCGTGTGTATGGTCCACCATACATTCCTCTTTTCGAAAGTAGCCCCGACGGGATTCGAACCCGCGCTACCGCCTTGAGAGGGCGGCGTGCTAGGCCACTACACAACGGGGCCGCATTGCGGTTTTGACTACTGTCGCTGGGGTACCAGGACTCGAACCTAGACTAACTGAACCAGAATCAGCTGGGCTGCCAATTACCCCATACCCCACCATTTCGGTGTTTTAGGCGGGGTGGAGCATAACTTAAATGTGAAGTGCCGACTCAATCCGGTACAAAGATCGTGACTTACCGAGTAACTCAAGACTTTCAAAAAGCGGTGGTGAGACTCTGCGACCTGCGGTTGCGAGCCGAACTGGGCCAAATGCATTTTTTGGTTTAAGTCCATGTTTTTCAAGAAGTTCAGCGCGTAGACAAGCCTCGATTGCTACGTGATTCCATTCATCAAGGTTTGTAAGTGCATCAAGTGCGATTGCAAGAATCGACTTCGCTTCTTCATTAATTTGGCTACGTTCGCTCGCTTCAATTTCAAATGGCCGTGTTGCTTGAGTTACTTCAACTTCTTCATTGTCTTGGAAGAAGAGAAATCCGAGCATTGCGGCGCCTTGACGAAGTGTTTCCATTCTTGATTGCACTAATGGAGTTGCGCTTCTCACCATATCGCATTGTGCTTGATTTGGGACTTCTGGGAGAATGTTTTCTTTCGCCAGAAATGGAATCAATCTTTCAGATAAATCCTCGGGATTCAGACTTCGAATCCAATCACCATTTATTGATGTGCACTTTTTCAAGTCAAAGCGTGCTGGATTTCCACTCACTCGTTTAATATCAAAGCGCTCTGCCATCTCTTGGATTGAGAAGAATTCCTGATCATCTCCCATTGACCAGCCGAGAAGTGCTAGATAATTCAGTAGGCCTTCAGGCAAATAACCTTCTTCGCGATACATCAATAATGCCGACTCTGGATCTCGTTTGCTGAGCTTTCGATTGCCTTCACCCATCACATAAGGAAGATGCCCAAAGTATGGGAGACGTCCACTTCCTACCCCAATCTCGGCTAAAGCATTATGCATCGCAATTTGCCGTGGCGTTGAAGAAAGGAGGTCTTCCCCACGTAAAACGTGAGTGATATGCATGAGGGCATCATCAACAGGGTTCACTAACGTGTAAAGAGGTTCACCTGTTGCTCTAACAATTACAAAGTCAGGAACATGTTCTTTTGCGAACGTTAACTCTCCGCGTACAAGATCATCCCACGTGAAATCCGTTCCTGGCATACGAAAACGAATCGCAGGCTTTCTTCCTTCCGCTTCAAAACTTTGCATTTGATCATTTGTAAGATCTCGACATCGTCCACTATAACCAGGGGTCGTGCCAGCTTTTTTCTGATTCTCTCGTTGTTCCTCTAACTCTTCAACACTGCAATAACAACGATACGCAAATTTTGCACTCAGCAATTTCTCGACAACTTCGTGATAGATGTCCATTCGTTCGGATTGCCGATATGGACCATATTCCCCGCCAACTTCTGGTCCTTCATCCCAAGTTAAACCAAGCCACTTCAAAGAATCGAGAAGTTGGTTGTATGAGTCCTCTGAATCTCGTGCAGAATCTGTATCTTCGATACGAAACACAAACGTGGCATTGTTGTGTCTTGCAAATGCCCAATTAAATAATGCTGTTCGAACCATTCCTACGTGTGGATTTCCTGTAGGTGAAGGGCAAAATCGAACTCGAATATCAGAACTCATAAGGTTGCTAACACTAGCGGATGCCTATCGACTCACTGAATTAACAAGCCTGCCAACACCTGGAATAAAGCATTCAACCTCGTCACCTGCAGTAATTGGCGATACCCCAGCAGGTGTTCCTGTCAAGATTACGTCTCCTGGTAACAGCGTCATACTTTCAGAACACCAGGATACGAGTGTTTCAACATCACTCACCATCAATTGTAGTGAGGCGTGCTGTTTCACAACACCATTCACTTTCGCTTCAACAAGTCCTTCTTTGTAATTAAATTCTGTCTGTATCCAAGGACCAAATGGTAAAAAGGTGTCAAAGCCCTTGGCTCTCGTCCATTGACCATCAGATTTCTGAATATCTCGAGCCGTCACATCGTTTGCAACACTATAGCCGAACACATAATCAAGGGCATCGCTCTTCGGGATATTTCTTCCCATTTTGGAAATAACAATCGCAAGTTCACTTTCATGCTCAACATGTTCAGATTGTCGAGGAAGTTGGATGGTGTCTCGAGATGCAATAATGGATGTGGTTGGTTTAAGGAAACAAATTGGTTCAGGTGGAACCTCGCCACCCATTTCCTTTGCATGATCAGCATAGTTCTTTCCAATTCCGATCACTTTAGATGGAATCAATGGTGCAAGCACTTTGACTTCTTCAGGACTTTTAGCAACACCAGTCAGCTGAATGCCTCCAAGCAAGGGATGTTCTTTTAAGAGATAAAACTGCGTTAACTCAGTTACATCCCCAACTTCATCAAGACCTTCGACAACAGCATACGAAACACTTTGGTCGGCCATAACGCGAGCAAGAAACACTTACTTCCCCTCCATTGCTAATAAACCAAAGTTTATGGCATCGAGCATTGCCATAAGCGATGCCTCAACAATATTCTCATGAACTCCGATTGTGGTCCATTCCATATTCTCGTTTTTACTGAGCATCATGACTCTCGTTATTGCATCTGTTCCTTCAACGCCTTCAAGGATTCTTACTTTGTAATCAACAAGCTGAATTTCAGCCACAGTACCAAGCAGGTGCTCTAATCCTTTTCGAATCGCCACATCAATAGCATTCACCGGACCATTACCACTACCTGTGACACTGACTCTTCGAGTCAAACTTTCAATTTCTAATTCAGCGACAGTTTCAACGCGGGCATCATTACCCTCCATCGAAACTTTCCAATTTCTGATAGAGAAGAACTCAGGTTTACGTTCAAGCACCTCCAGAATCAGGAGTTCAAATGATGCATCTGCTGCTTCATAGGTCCAGCCTGCAGCTTCCCTCGACTTCACAATCTGAACTAAGTCTGAGATTTGTTCTTTCGTTAACGAATAACCAATTTCTAAACTCTTCAGTTCAATCGAGGCTCGACCTGCCATTTCAGTTACCAAGATTCTTTGATCGTTACCAACCACGAGAGGATCAATATGGTTATACATTTCAGATTTAACACGTAATGCACTTGCATGTAATCCAGCTTTATGAGCAAAAGCGCTCGTTCCAACATAGGCTTGATGTGAATTTGGTGCAAGGTTTGCAATCTCTGCAATCGCATGGGAAACTCGCACAGATTCCTGCAATTGCTCAGGAGACAGGACTTCGATGCCTAATTTTGTTTGCAGATTTGCAGTAACTGCAAATAAGTCAGCATTACCAGTTCGCTCCCCATACCCATTCGCCGTACATTGGGCGTGCGTTGCGCCTGCTTCTACTGCGGCAATGGTATTTGCTACTGCACATGACGTATCATCTTGTGCGTGAATTCCTACTCGCATATTTAATTCTCTTACTACGCTTTCGGTTACTCTGGAGATATACGATGGTAAAGAGCCACCATTTGTGTCACATAGAACACCGACTTCAGCACCAGCGGATTCTGCTACTGTCAAAAGTTCGATTCCATACTGAGGATCACGCAAAAAACCATCGAAAAAGTGTTCGCAGTCAACGAATACACGTCTCCTATTTTTGACGAGATACTCAACAGATTCTTTCACCATTCTGAGGTTCTCATCTAAATCAACTTTGAGTGCTTCTTTCACATGCATGACATCACTTTTAGCAACGATTGTTATCACTGTTGCACCGCTTGCAAGAAGTGCATCCAGTTGTGGATCTTCATCTGCCTGGACATAAGGTTTACAGGTCGCTCCAAACGCCACAAGCGTGGCATTTTTTAATTGCAGTTTTTTCGCTTCTTCAAAGAATTCTGTGTCTTTTGGCAGCGCTCCAGGCCATCCACCTTCAATATAGCCGACTCCAAATTCATCGAGAAGTTTGGTAATGAGCAACTTATCTGCAACTGAGTAGGAAATGCCTTCACGCTGCGCTCCATCGCGAAGCGTGGTGTCATATAACTGAAATGACTCGTTCATCCTCTGCTCCTAAAGAAAAAACCTTCCGTACAAACGGAAGGTTGCGCATCAGTCGATCTGATGCGCTACGTAATAATTGTGAACGTCATATCGCGAGTCTTGCACGAAATAGGGGTTTTGTCACTACTCTGAAATTTTCCACATCCATTGGTGGGTATCCGCAATGGCACCAGTTTGTATACCGATCAGGGTCTCCCGAAGGTTTAATGTAATGGCTCCTGGCTCACCATTACTGACTTTCCATGTGCCTTTCTCGGACTTAATAGTGCCGATGGGCGTAATTGCAGCAGCAGTACCGCACGCAAATGCTTCAGTAATCACCCCTGATTGCAAATCGAGAATCAATTCATCTACAGAAATCATTACTTCATCTGTTTCGTACCCAAGATCACCTGCGAGAGAAAGAATTGAATCGCGCGTAACTCCACGAAGAAGAGTTCCAGTGAGACGTGGTGTGACAATTTTGTTTCCGTACACGAAAAAGAGGTTCATACCTCCCATCTCCTCAATCCATTTTCGTTCAATTGCGTCAATCCAAATTACTTGATCGCAGCCTTGTTCGGCGGCTTGAGCTTGAGCAATGAGTGACGCGGCATAGTTTCCCGCACATTTCGCTTCCCCTGTTCCGCCAGGAGCCGCCCTGACATAGTCCGTTGAAATCCACACTGACACTGGCTTAATACCTTGCGGGAAGTAGGGACCAACTGGAGATGCGATAATGAAAAATGAATATTGACTCGATGGTCTCACTCCAAGGCCCACCTCAGTCGCAATCATGAAGGGTCGAATATAGAGTGACTGCTCTGGTTTCGATGACACCCATCGACCATCTACCGACAAGAAACTTTTTAGCGAATCAAGAAATAAATCCACAGGTAGAACAGGCATTTCTAATCGGATTGCAGATTTCATAAAGCGCTCTGCATTCTTATCAGGACGAAATGCATACACACTCCCATCTGGATGACGAAATGCCTTGAGACCTTCAAAGATTGCCTGTCCATAGTGCATCACACTTGTCGCTGGATCGAGTGATAATGGTGCGTACGGCTGAACTCTCGCCTCATGCCAACTTTCAGATTTGGTCCAATCAATTTGCACCATATGGTCTGTGTAATATTTTCCAAAACCTGGTTCATCAAAAATACGATTTAGTACGTCGTCTGAGATTGCATATTGATTTTTTTCAATTCGCATGGTCTCAACCTTTCATTTCCTTCACAATGGCATCTGAGATTGCCGATGTGGTGCTCAACTTTGAATTGGACTGCAAATATGCAGCTACCGCATTTCCCACAATATTTGCTTCTGTATCTAAGCCTAAATGCTCAAGCATCATCTTGACACTCAAAATTGCTGCGGTTGGATCGGCAATACCTTTACCAGCAATATCTGGAGCAGATCCATGGATTGGTTCAAACATAGAAGGGCTTGTTCGATTCGGATTTATATTGCCAGATGCTGCAAGACCAATACCTCCCGTAATGGCTGCACCTAAATCAGTCAAAATATCACCAAAGAGGTTGTCCGTGACTACAACATCAAAAATCTCGGGTTTTGTAACAAAAAACATAGCGGCAGCATCCACATGAAAATATTGTCTGGATACGTCAGGAAAATCATCGCCGACTTCAGTGAAAAGTCTTTGCCACAATCCTCCTGCTCTAGTCAGCACATTTGTTTTGTGAATCAACGTAAGATGGCGTTTTCTCATGCTTGCGAGTTCATATGCGTAGCGAATGATTCTTTCGATTCCAAAGTATGTGTTTACACTCTCTTCAATCGCAATCTCATCATTGCTATCCGCTTGTTGTATTGAACCTTTACCCGCATACAAGCCTTCAGTTCCTTCGCGGCACACCACGAAATCAATGGTGGAAGCGTGCGCCAAAGCGCTCTCGACCCCGGCAAAGAGTTTGATTGGACGCAAATTGACGTACAGATCTAATTCAAAACGAAGTTTCAGCAAGAGTTCTCGCTCAAGAAGCCCTGGGGGCACTCGAGGGTCTCCCACTGCACCAAGCAGGAGTGCATCCATTTGCCGTAATTCGCTCAACACTCGTTCGTTCAAAATGTCGCCAGTATTTAAATAATGAGATGCGCCAAGTTCAAACGTGACAGTCTCAAAATGAATGCCACTCATTTCACTCACTTTGGAGAGCACCTTCACAGCGTCTGCCATAACCTCAGGTCCGATCCCGTCCCCTGGGATTAGTCCAATCTGAAATGTCTCTGTCATACTCCAAAGCGTACAAGGCTTCATTTCCGGGTTGCGAGTTACTACACTTGGAAAATGCGTATCGTTCTCCTTCTTCGATGCCGCAGTGAGGCTTACTAACCGGCCACTCACTGCGGGATTCCTGTTCGCCGGATTCCATCGAACGAAAGAGAACTTATGCCATCCTTTGAAATATCCAATCCGCAATTGCCCTCAGTGATGCCAGCGCATCGCTACGAAGCTTTCATTCCAATCACTCTCCAGGATCGCACGTGGCCAGATAATCAGTTTCAACGCGCTCCTCGATGGTGTGCGGTTGACCTTAGAGATGGAAATCAAGCGCTCATTGATCCAATGTCACCTGAGCGAAAGAAACGTATGTTTCAGCTACTTGTATCCATGGGATATAAGGAAATAGAAGTTGGTTTCCCCTCGGCATCCCAAACGGATTTTGATTTTGTTCGAATGTTGATTGAAGAGTCCCTTATCCCAGATGATGTGGTGATACAGGTACTCACTCAGGCACGCGAGCACTTGATTGCTAGGACTTTTGAAGCTGTGCAAGGAGCTAAGCAAGCAATTGTTCATTTCTATAATTCAACAAGTACGTTGCAACGTAGGGTTGTTTTCAATCAGGATAAAGCCGGAATCAAAGACATTGCTGTACAAGGAGCCAAGTGGTGTCTTGAGTATGAAAAAAAGTTAGCTGGCACTACCAACATTTTTTACGAGTATTCACCGGAATCATTTACGGGTACTGAACTTGACTATGCGCTGGAGATCTGCCATGCGGTTTTGGATGTCATCAAACCGTCAGTCGAGAAAAAGATGATTATTAACCTCCCTGCGACAGTTGAGATGGCTAGTCCGAATGTGTATGCAGATAGTGTTGAATGGATGCACAGAAATTTAAAGAATCGCGACACCATCATTCTTTCACTGCATCCTCACAATGACCGTGGCACAGCAGTTGCTGCCGCGGAACTTGGATTTCTTGCAGGTGCCGATCGAATTGAAGGGTGCCTCTTTGGAAATGGTGAACGCACAGGAAATGTATGCCTCGTAACACTTGGACTAAATCTCTTCTCACAGGGAATTGATCCTGAGATTAATTTCAGTAACATTGATGATATCCGTAGAACTGTTGAATACTGCAATCAGTTGAAGATTCATGAACGTCAGCCATATGGTGGTGATTTAGTATTCACAGCTTTCTCTGGCTCTCACCAAGATGCTATCAATAAAGGCTTTGATGCAATGAAGAAGGAGTCGGCCGAAAAAGCCATTGATCTGAATGTAATGAAATGGCAGGTGCCATATCTCCCCATAGATCCACAAGATATAGGACGCAGCTACGAAGCAGTTATTCGAGTGAACTCACAGTCAGGTAAGGGTGGAGTTGCATACATCATGAAAACAGAACACAATTTTGATTTGCCGCGCAGGCTTCAGATTGAGTTCAGCAAAGTGATCCAATCACACACCGACACATTGGGTGGCGAAGTATCACCTGAGTCAATGTGGGAAATATTCAAAGATGAATATCTGCCGAATCCTGCTGCGCCGTGGGGACGATTCGAGTTATTTACCATTAATCAACAATCAACGGTTGGACTCGAGACCGATATCAACTTTACCTTGCGAGATGAAGACACAAAGGTGCAGCTCTCAGGCACAGGTAATGGACCAATCGCTGCATTTTGTCAGGCTCTTTCTGACTACGGGGTGAATGTTCGAGTACTCGATTATCACGAACATGCACTCAGTGCCGGCGGAGACGCAAAAGCAGCCTCTTATCTCGAATGTGAGGTCAATGGTGCACCATTGTGGGGCGTTGGCGTAGATTCAAGCATCGTCAATGCCTCGCTCAAAGCCATTATTTCCGCAGCAAACAGGGCATTGAGATAAGTTCTAGAATAAAGCCATGTCTTTATTTCGTCGTCCCGTGGCTTTCCTTGTTGCATTAAGCGATTCAAAAGTTAAAAAGGATTGGGTAACACTTTCTAAAAGTGTGATGGTGGTTGTTCCAGGAGTCTTTGCACTTTCCCGCGGACGAATCGGAAAAAGTTCGATTGCAGGCCTTATTGCTCCAGGAATCGCGCTTGGCAAAATAGTAAAAGAAGTCAACAATCAGGTAACTCCTGAGCATGAGAATCGAGCTGACTTTTTGATCGAAGACACCAAAATCAAAGTCTCTACCTCAGTAGAAAATCTTAAAGAGCGTTTCAAGAAGTAATGACTTCAAGAAAGCGAATTACGACCCTCCAAGAAATCAAAGTCGCCTTACGAAATACTAAGGAGTTCTCGTCCGACCTCCAAGGTGACAGTGACGTGAGAAATTACCGACAACTTCCGCTTGAGGTTGATCCCCCTCAACATCACTTGTATAGGACACTCCTTTCTGAATTATTCGTGAGACCTCGAATCCAGGCGTTGCAACCACAATTTCAAGAAATCGCCAAATCCCTCGTTGTCGAATTCGAATCGAATGGTGGGGGAAATTTTGTGGACGACGTTGCCACGCGATACGTCGTCACCTGTTTGGGAGTTATTTTCAATCGACCAGAAGACGTGGATGAGTGGATGTCCTGGGGTTCAGATGTGTGGACTGCAGATGGGCCTAAGCGAGATGGTACGAGACTTCACACATATCTTCATAAGGTGTATGAAGAAGGATTGACTTCAAATCATCAAGATGCTTGGTCGTATCTCGCAAAATACCAATTAGAAGATAGAAATGTTACTTTCGAAGAATTCAAAGGTATGAGCAGCGTGATGCTTGCGGGTGGTCGAGATACCGTTATCAAATTAATTTCGGGAGCAACGATGCACTTGCTCCAAAATCCGAATGATTGTAAAGCCATAGATTCAGGTGAGGTCCCTCTCAAGAATGCTATTCAAGAGTTTTTACGATATTTCTCCCCTCTTCCAAGCATGTATCGAGTTACCCCAGATCAGCGAGATCTTCCTGATGGAGAACGCAACCCAGAACTATTTGTCGAAATGGCATTTGCCGAGGCCAATCATGATCCACGTGCATTTCAGAGTCCTGAGATAATCGACATTCGTCGAGAGAAAATTCAGCACGTCGCATTTGGGTTTGGCCCTCACACGTGTATCGGTAACCATATTGCAGAGATTGAGACGCTGACCATCCTTCAAATTCTCCTCAAGAGACTGCCAAACTGGGCCTTGAGTTCGCCTGCTGTGCTGAGTATGAAAAAAACTACCTACTCGGAGTTTCCATCTGCCATCCATAAACTTAACATCAATATCACAGAGTAAGTTTGTGCCGGAGGTGAACGATATGACATCCCTGATGATGGCCTTAGTCAAGGACACTTTTGACAACGGATTTCAAATGCGCGAAGTTCCCCAACCTCCAGTAGGTGAAACTGATGTAAAGATTAGAGTTTTACGTACCGGTATTTGCGGGACTGACTTACACATTGAATCAGGTGATGCCTGGGCACAAAAGTCCATACTCCTGCCGTTGATTCCAGGCCACGAATTTGCGGGTGAAGTTATTGAAATAGGTAGTGATGTCAGTACCGTGAATGTTGGTGACATTGTCTCAGGTGAAGGCCATACCGTTTGTGGACTTTGTCGAAACTGTCGTGCAGGCCGACGACACTTATGTAAAAACACAGAGGGAATCGGGGTCAACCGCAATGGTGCATTTGCTGAATATGTAACCATTCCTGAATCAAATGTATGGCGACACAGTGATGACATCGATATTAATCTTGCAGCAATATTCGATCCACTCGGAAATGCAGTTCATACTGCCCTCACATACCCAATTGTTGGAGAAGATGTCGTTATTACAGGAGCTGGCCCAATTGGTTTGATGGCTATCAAAATTGCTCGTCACATTGGTGCTCGCTATATCGTTATTACCGATGTAAAGGAATCACGACTCGAGTTGGCTCGACGGATGGGTGCCGATTTAGCGATTAATCCTGCGACCGAATCCCTTCGCTCAGCACAAGGAAAACTCGGCATGAAAGAAGGCTTCGATATTGCCTGGGAGATGAGTGGGCACCAGTCAGCCTTGCCGGAAGTCATCGACAATATGGGGCACGGAGGTCGGATCGCTCTTCTTGGTTTACCAACAACCTCAATTGACATCGACTGGAACAAAGTCGTAACACATATGCTCACGATTAAAGGAATTTATGGACGCGAAATGTTTGAAACCTGGTACGCCATGACGGCTATGGTCAAAACAGGTCTCGATGTTTCAGATGTCATTTCTGACGTCATTCCTGCTAGTGATTGGCAACGTGCTTTCGATACTGCTCGGCAAGCAAACAGCGGCAAAATCATTATTGATTGGACTGATCTCTAATGTATTCAAAAACCAAAGCGGAGCTTCAACAAACTCTTCAGGACATCGAAAGTCGTGGTTTAACCAAGGTAGAACGTGTTATTGACTCACCGCAAGACGTTCATGTGAAAGTCAATGATGCAACACTGCTGAATTTTTGCGCGAATAATTACTTAGGGCTTGCCGATCACCCAGATGTAATAGCGGCTGCACACAAAGCACTTGATGACTACGGATTTGGAATGGCAAGTGTGCGTTTTATATGTGGCACACACTCCCTCCACACCGAGCTCGAAAACAAAATATCCGAATTTGTTTCTAAAGAAGACACAATTTTGTTTCCCTCATGCTTCGATGCCAATGCAGGAATCTTTGAAGTGTTACTTTCCGAAGAAGATGCCGTAATTTCTGATGAGCTAAATCACGCATCAATCATCGATGGAATTCGCCTCTGCAAAGCCGAGCGCTACCGCTATAAAAACCGAGACATGAACGATCTAGAATCGAAACTCATCGAATCCCAAAGCGCAAGACATCGACTCATCGTGACTGATGGCGTGTTCTCAATGGATGGCTTCCTAGCCCCGCTTGATGAAATTAGTGCACTTGCAGAGAAATACGATGCACTTTTGATGGTCGATGACTCGCATGCAGTTGGTTTTATCGGTGAAACTGGAGCTGGAACTGCTGAGTTCTTTGGTGTTCAAGATAAGGTCGACATAATTTCCGGCACTTTGGGCAAAGCCCTCGGTGGTGCAAGTGGCGGTTACATTGCAAGTCATCAAGAAATTATTGATGTGCTTCGTCAACGAGCAAGGCCGTACTTGTTCTCGAATGCTATCGCTCCTCCTGCAGTTGCTGGAGCACTTCAAGCGCTCGATTTAGTAAAGCGGCACCCTCTGTTGCGTGAACAATTAACCTCAAATGCATCTCATTTTCGCCGATTGATGACTGACGCAGGTTTTGCATTACTCCCAGGTTCGCATCCAATCATTCCAGTCATGTTTGAAACTGAATTTGAAGCAGTCGAGATGGCAAGAACACTTGGCTCTCTGGGGATTTATGTGGTGGCTTTCAGTTACCCGGTGGTCCCACTTGGAAAAGCGAGGATTCGTGTGCAAATCTCGGCAGCACACTCAAAAGAAGATATTGAAAAGTGTGTGAATGCCTTCAAGGAAGCGCGACATAGAATCTCTACTTCAGGCTCTTAAACCAACTTTTCGAGATTTCTCTGAAAGATTTAAGGCTCTCAAATCGCACTGCTATCAAAATCAAGATGATGCCAATAACAAGGAAGATTATCCACCGAGGCACATACAAACTCAGGTTCACAAATATCTGCGGTAAAACTGCCAAACTGAATCCAACTGCTCCTGGATAAAGTAAACCTGCCAACTGACGTCTCGCGCCAAAAACAATCGCCAGAATTCCAACGGCAAGCACAATCCATAACCGTAACCAATCCATCGTTCCAACATTTTCAGAGGAATCAAGAATGATCACTGAAACTACCGCACTTGGAAGGTAGCCGAAACTAAAAGGAATCCCCAAAGTGATGGCACTATTAACTTGATGTCCACTTTTCATCTGGCGAATAACGAGCGATAACAGCAAATAAAGTGCAATTGGAATCGTGACAGGTTCAGGTCCACGAATCGCCTCTCCCCCTAACTCGTTGATGAAAATCAACAGCGAAACTACACCGGTAACCAGTGCAGGAATGAAATGTCCCAAAGAATTACTTGACCACCACAAGAAGGAAAATGAGGCACTCACCATCAACCACAAGAAAAAGAATGTGTACTGACTCAAGTGCATTTGGCCAACTGATGAATAGAAAATCTCATCATTGATCATCGAGGCTATAACAAACGTCGTAGACCAAAGAGCTCCGGCTGCAACAATTGGCAAATTCAAAAATGACTTGGGGAAGTTACGCACAATGATCCCGAGCACTGCAATGATTGAACCAATAAGGGTGAGTGCAATTACAGTGACATCAAAACTCTCTAAGGTTTCAACTACAGTCCTTGAAGGTAAAAGTAAAACGCTCAATCCCACACCAAAGAGCGCAGCGGATAGATATGGTGCCGCAATGGAAATGATGTTAAATATCAACATTTCGTTGCTGACCGGACGCACAATAAAAAGGAAATAGGCCATCCATACGCACGCCAAGAAAATGAGAAATAGTGCGAGCACAAATGGCGAGTTGTGAATGGTGAACACTCCAAAGATCCGAGGCAAAGCGATGAATAGTGTCAAAGCGACACTTATGAGAGTGACTATTTTGATGGCCGATAATTTCAGCTCTGAGAAAGTCTTTAGTAACTTGCCAAACAGCATAAAAATGAGTGAATACGCTAGATATGAAACAATAATAAATTCATCGTCCTGAAATCTTGATTGAAGCGGGGCTTCAACAAGAGCAAGCGTTCCAACCCAAAGTGACAAGACTCCGACAGCTAGCCAACTTTGAATTTTGGACCAAAGTCCGGCCATGAGCGATAGACCACCGACAAGATAAATTACGCCCGCCGAATAGAAAGACTGTTCATCTGACCAAGTTTCTGGGAACAACCCGAATGATGGGGCAGCAATGAATCCAGTCATCACAACCGCGGAAGCAACAATCGCCGCCGTATTTGCTAGACCCAGGAGGGTTGTCCTGCTCTTAAGCGCAATGAGAGTAGAAATACCTGCGACTGATAAAAGTGCAAGCAGTTGTCCGATCGAGCCGATGCGCTCCCAGGCAACTGCAGTAAAGACAACAGTGGCAACTATCAGACTCAATCCACCAAGCACATAGAGAATGCGCTGACCCGCTGAAGCGCGGGGTTCACTTTTTTGCTCAGATGGCTCAGATTGAATACGGGAATCAAACCATGGGTCTGAGTTGAGGATTCTTTCTTGCACCCAGAGAGTGCGGGCTTGTAGCCAACCTAATTCACGGACCCATCGAACATCTGTTTTACGACCACACTCGCAGGTGACATAGCCATCTTTTTCGTTTTTTGGATTCAACTCATGTTGGCAATAGGGAGATTTTGCAATGAAGTCAGCTGACATAGTATTCACCTCTACTTCAGCATACTCCCATTGGAGTAAAAAGAATCCTAAAAATCAATAGATTTGACGAAGATTGCCCCAATCTCTGAGGACAATGAGGTAAGAATTAACGAAGAAATATCGGATTCAATACCGAGAATCATCAACGAATATTCGCTATCATAGTCACGCGATACTTGCATCGAAACTATATTGATATCGGAATCTCCAAGAATCTTTCCAACTTTTCCGACTACACCTGGCCGATCTTGGTACTGAATGACCACGAGATGTTCTAAAATCTGCTGGTCAACATCAAAATTATCAATCTCCACTAGTTGATGTCGCAACTTTGTTCCAGAGACTGTTCCAGCTACCGATATCCTCTTGCCATTACTTTCAATTCCAATAACTCTCACAAGAGACTTATGATCACTGCTCTCACCGCCGCGCTTTACGACACTTAAGACAGATCTTTCTCTGGCCAATAATGGCGCATTCACATAGGAAACCGAATCGTGAATAAGGGATTGGAACACACCCTTCAGTGCGGACAACTCTAAAATTTCTATTTCATAGTCAAGTAGTTCACCACAAACTTCAACTTCAAGATTACTGATTGGAGACTCACTCAATTTCACAACCAGGTGACCAAGTTGTTCTGTGAGTTCGAGATATGGCTTTAATTCAGGAGCGATAAGACCACCTTGAACATTGACTGCGTCTGGAACAAGTTCTCCTGCAAGCGCTAGTCTCACTGACTTCGCAACCGCAACACCAGCTTTTTCTTGTGCCTCATGTGTGGATGCTCCTAAATGAGGTGTAACAACAACGTTATCTAACTCAAATAGCGGCGAATCAGTACAAGGCTCAACGGAAAATACATCGATTCCTGCACCTGCGATGCGACCTGCCTTTAGCGCTTCATAAAGTGCTGTTTCATCTATCAATCCACCTCGGGCAGCATTGATAATGTGAAGTGTGGGTTTCGCAAGTGCGAGCTGCTCGTGTGAAATCATGCCAAGGGTCTCTGGAGTTTTCGGTGAGTGAATACTGATGAAATCAGATTGCTTCAAAAGTTCCTCAAGAGAGACCAAAGTTATTCCTTGCTGCTGTGCGCGTGTGACCTGAATATAAGGATCATGCGCGATGATTTTTACACCAAATGCCGAAATGCGTTGGGCAAAGAGCAGTCCAATGCGTCCAAGTCCAATGATTCCCACAGTCTTCTCTGCAAGTTCAACACCTGTGAATTTTGAACGTTTCCATTGATTCGACTTTAAGGAGGCATTCGCTGTGGCTATGTTTCGAATCGAAGCGAGCAATAAGCCAACCGCCAACTCAGCAGCAGACACAATGTTCGAGGTTGGCGCATTTACCACCATCACACCTCGTGCAGTTGCGGCCTTAACATCAACATTATCGAGTCCAACACCTGCGCGCGCTACAACTTTCAGTTGTTTGGCTGCTTCAAGTGCTTCGGCATCAATCTGAGTGGCAGAGCGAATTAACACTGCATCGACATCAACAATGGATTGCAGTAACTCTTCCCGATTTGCACCATCACAATAAACCACTGAGACAGCTGGTCCTAGAGCATCAATTGTTGCCGGCGACAACTCCTCAGCGATAAGCACCTTTGATTTCGACACAGTTTTCCTTGAATTCGAGTGAGGAGTTAAGTCTAATTGTTAACGACTATTTTCCTTGAGCACGGCAACTCTTAGAGCAATAGAGAACGTTCTCCCAATCCTTTTCCCATTTTTTTCGCCATGTAAATGGTCTCTGGCAATGGAGGCATATCTTCTCCGGAAGATTCTGCTTCTTCACTCCTCGCGGCATGTCTAATCCATATGCGGGTATGGATATGAAGTTGGCGGATTCAAATTTCGCTTGATTGCACGCGGAGACACCCAGCGCATAAGGTTATGAATTGCACCCGCTTTATCGTTTGTTCCTGACGCACGCGCTCCTCCAAATGGTTGTTGTCCTACAACTGCACCCGTGGGCTTATCGTTGATGTAGAAGTTCCCTGCCGCATAGCGCAACACGTTGCTCGTCCATTTAATCACGTCTTCATCTTGGGCAAGAATTGCCCCCGTAAGCGCATATGGCGCAACAGTTTCAAGTTCTTTCACAACAGATTCATATTCGCTGTCTTCAAATACATAAACTGCAAGGAATGGGCCGAAATATTCTGTGGTGAACCATTCTGCTTTGGGATTTAAAGATTGAATCAGAGTAGGGCGAACAAAATATCCAGTTTCATTTGAGTAAGTGCCGCCCGCAAGAATCGTCACGTCGTTCGAAACTTTGGCTCGGTCAATTACTGCTGCGTTTCGTGCAAAAGATTTCTCATCAATCACGGCCGACATGAAATTGCCGAAATCAGTTACGTCGCCCTGTGTAATTGATTCAATCTCTGAAATCAATTCATCTTTTATCGTGTTCCAGAGTGTCGATGAAATGTAGGCTCTCGAAGCTGCTGAACACTTTTGACCTTGATACTCATAAGCACCTCGAATAAGCGCCACTTTCGTTACTTCAGGATCAGCAGAACTGTGAGCAACAACAAAATCTTTGCCACCTGTTTCTCCAACGAGTCGGGGATATGAACGATACGACGTCAGATTTTGAGCCACTTCCTTCCATAAATGCTGAAAGACTGATGTCGATCCTGTGAAATGAATCCCAGCAAGGTCCCGGTGGTGAAGTGCGACGTCGGACACCGCGATACCGTCACCACTTACAAGATTAACGACACCTGATGGCAGGCCCGATTCTCTCAACACCTTCATAATCACATTCGCAGAAAGCATCTGTGTCATAGCCGGTTTCCAGATGGTTACGTTACCCATCAATGCTGGTGCGGTAGGAAGATTTGCTGCAATAGATGTGAAATTGAAAGGACTAATTGCATATACAAAACCCTCAAGTGGTCGATGGTCAAATGTATTGTTAATGCCAGACACAGAAAGTGGTTGAATGTCGTGCAACTGCCGTGCGAAATCCACATTAAATCGCCAGAAATCAATAAGTTCACAGGCTGCATCTATCTCAGCCTGATAAACAGTCTTGCTCTGACCCAACATACTTGTTGCAACGATTTCTGCACGATATTTCGTTGCTAAAAGTTCAGCAGCCCGCAAAAAGATTGAAGCACGATCTTCTAGAGTTGTGTTGCGCCACTCTTCGCTAACTCTTAAAGCTGCATCAATTGCATCGTGGGCATCCTGCTTCGTTGCATGAAATCCAGCGCCAAGCGTCTTTGAATGTGCGTGAGGTTCGACTACCTTGAAGGAATTTTTAGAGGTTCTTATTTCATCCCCGATATACATTGGTAGTTCAATGCTAGAACTTTGGATGAATTGAATTTCTTTAACGACATCCTCGCGTTCCAAACTACCAGGTGCGTAATCTTTTACAGGTTCATTGATAGCCATTGATACTCCATTTCAAGAGCACCATAGTAGTGAGAATATTTCTAGGCTGGCACAGTAATTGTTAGTTCTTGATACTCAAGTAACTCTTGCACACTTTCGTTTGGTACGAGAACAGTCACGGCAATTTCACCACTCAGGATTTCAATATCGACGATGCGGGCTTGCTTTATCACAGGAACTGCTGGCTCGACGATGTCCCAAATATCGACCACATCTCCTATCTGCACATTTGCAGGCATACGGCCACGTTGAATCAACAGACTTACAGACGTGCGATTCGATGATTCAAGGGTGATATCACTTTTCCTTAGTACGTCTCCTTGCTTCAGCGAAGTTATGAGATACATATTTGGAGATAGATCTGCTTCGTTGAACCATTGGCTTGAGTCCACAGATTTTGAAAGTGTTGCCTCTATCAGGTCAGAGACTTCTAACTTTTGTCCTGCAGCTAAGTTTGAGGCTGTAACAAATACTTTGACAGCAGTCGAATCATTGGTAGAAATGAGATTACTTGCCAGGAACGCACTTACTAGCATAATTGTTATTCCAAGTAGTAACCTTGATGGAGCTTGAGACAATTTTGCTCGCAATTCAACCAAACTTGACATTGCTCAAGTTTGCTTACAATTAAATGCAGATTCAATACTGTGGAAAATCTTGCCCAAATAGGTAATCAAATGTGCTATGGATTTCAATAATTACACCCTCAAATATTCGCTTTGTGCTAACTTCTAATCAGTTTGACATATCGCTTTGGCTTATATCGTCAATGTTACTTTTTATAGCGTTGCTGGCTAGCATTCCAGTCATTAAAACTCTCTTTGGGATCACTTTCATACTTGCAAGTAGAGTTTTTCGAAGGCGTCAAGTAACTCTCTACAAGATTGGAGTAAAACTACTCCCAGCATTTCTACGAGCAACACTTGGAATTGGCCTGGCTATTTCATTCACTCAACCTGCACACGCTTCGAATGAACCAGTTGTCATCGATCGAGTAATTAGAGTTGAGACTTCAACAACTGAAACCACAAGTGGTACCTATACAGTGAAACGTGGTGACTCACTTTGGAAAATTGCTGAAGAGCATATGCTGAAAGGTGAACCGAGTATTGCCGATATAGATTCAGCTTGGCGAGAACTGTGGGATCGAAACCGTGATGTCATTGGGGAAAACCCTTCGCTAATTTACGTTGGACAAAAGCTAGTGATTCCATGATTCGATACTCAGAACCTCCACTTGAACCAACGGCTGCAGCCAAACCTGTTGAGGTCTATTTCAAGAGTCCAAGCGAAGTCCGTCGTATCACCGAGAATCCACCCAACCTGCCCCCTGCAGGTTGGGTGGCACGAGTTGCGAGCTTTTACCTTGAAGCTCTGCATAATCAACGCCCAATAACCGCACTTGCGAAAATTATGTCCGTTCAGTGTTTATCTGAGTTGAAAATAAAGAGAGGTGTCGTCGCACATTCAAACGACAACAGAACATTTCGTGTCACGAAAGTTCGTCTCTATCCCATAAATTCGAAAAAGACTCAAGCAACAATCACATTCCAGACTCGATCTCGATACTACCCAATGTCAGTCGTC
Organism: Candidatus Nanopelagicales bacterium; assembly: GCA_049421205.1. Lineage (GTDB taxonomy): Bacteria > Actinomycetota > Actinomycetes > S36-B12 > UBA5976 > JAFMIT01. The sequence goes on along the minus strand of JBMSMQ010000004.1, from coordinate 37,723 downwards.
GCGGAGGCCACGACTCATGGTTGGAGAATCATCAAAGTTGAGGTTGGACCTCATTGATGAAGCCTGAGTATTCATCCACAAGTTGTAAAACCTCGGCTTTTGTGCGCGCAAGTACATTGAGTCGAAGTAACGGCTCAGTATTACTCATACGAATGTTCACACGCCATGACTCACATTCAATAGTGAGTCCATCGGTTTCATCAATACTGAGGATTGCATCTTGCTCAACTTTTCGCTTAAGTGCTCGTATGATTTCATCCGCACTTTCGACCTTTATGTTTATTTCTCCACTTTCTTGCCACGTTTGAAAAGGTTCAACTAATTGAGAAAGTGTGAGTGAGGAAGATGCCAAAAGTTCTAGCACATAGAAGGCTGCGAACATACCAGAATCGGCAAACCAAAAGTCTTTAAAATAGTAATGCCCAGAATGTTCACCACCAAATGCTGCGTCATGTTGTGCCATCAAATTCTTAATAAATGAGTGTCCTACTCGACTCTTAATGGGTTTTCCACCGAATTTTTCGATGGTTTCTGGTACAACACGAGACGTAATGACATTGTAAACAATTGCTGCACCTGGGTTATTCTCTAGAACCTGCTGACAAATCAAAGCAGTGATGATGCTCGGGCTTACGATGTTTGCATTCTCATCTACGATAAAACAACGATCCGCATCTCCGTCGAAGGCAAGCCCAATATCTGCCCTCGTCTCTCTGACTTTTGCCTGTAGATCTTTGAGGTTGCTACTATCAATTGGGTTTGGCTCATGATTTGGAAAGCTTCCATCCAGCTCAAAATAGAGTGGAAGAGTTTCAAAACTGAATCGAGACGCAACTATCGGAAAAGTAAGTCCCGCCATCGCATTGGCAGCATCAACAACCACCCTAAGTGGCTTGGACGAGTCTAAAGAAAATCGGGAAACGAAAAAATCGGCATACGCATCAAGAATAGATTCTTGGGTGAGTTTCCCCTCATCTCTTGATGGCTCTATTGTCGAAGGAGACTTTAGAAATTCTCTAATCTGGTTCAACCCAGATTCATCGCCTATTGGCACTGCTTTTCTTCTACACAACTTTAATCCGTTGTAGTGAGCCGGATTGTGACTTGCCGTGAACATTGCGCCAGGTAAATTGAAGATCCCACTGGCAAAATACAGAGCGTCTGTGGAAACAAGTCCGACATCCCGAACATTGATTCCAAGAGATAGAAGTGTTTCAATAAACGCAGGGACTAATTCCTGGGCACTCTCTCGCATATCGTGACCAACGACAATTCCATCTTCACCTTCGTCTCGAAGTAAGCGTCCAACTGCGAGAGCAATCTGCTGAATAATTGATTTATTCAGTTCTTCTGGCACTACGCCACGAATGTCATAGGCTTTTACAACTGAAGATGCTGGCATTGAGATTTGTCAATCTCGAATAACCCGCAGATGACCCCGACGCGCACCTTGCTGCAGATCATTTGGATTAACGGAGAGTGTAGTTTCACGAATTGCCGATGCAAGTTCAGCAAGTTCTTCATCTGTTGGACGTAAGGTGCTTGGATCTGGATGCAGGGTGACAAGTTCCCAACCATGAGGTGGTTTTAATCGTCTAGCATGAGACTCACAAAGGTCATAACAATGTGGTTCAGGATAGGTTGCAAGTGGACCGAGCACAGCTGTTGATTGAGCATACACATAGGTCAAGGTTGACACTGCGGACTGCTGGCACAAAGGTCGTGAACATTTTCGGGAAGCTACCACGTGCTCAGGGTAAAGCAATCGTTGTAGAATTTCCTTCAATGACACGTCTACGGTACGAGCAAACGTAACCGAAAAGCGGGGGCTATTTCCGACAGAGGATTCGTAAATCCGAATGCAGTGTGAAGTGAGCCTGAACGAGAATTAAACCGCAGGGTTGCGCCAGCAACGGTTTGTGCACTGGTACTTGTGACAACTATTTGGCCGCCAAGACCATTCCTCTTTGGAATACTTACAACCTTGAGAATCTCCGCATCGAGTTCCACTCGACTCTCCCAGACAAGCCTTTTTTGGTAAAACTGTCGAACGGTGAGAGTGTCACCTGTGGGGGAATAAAAGTGCAGTACGACACTTGAAGCACCCCTCGGTAGTGCGAGTGAACTTTGTGAGCCGAACTCTTCGATCGGTGCAATCGATTCCCAATCACCACCACGTGCGTTCAACGCAAGAAACGTCATTGATGCGACCACATCAGCATCTGCTTTTACCGAAATCATCGAGACGTCACGACTGCCGAGTCGATCAAGACTCACTGTTTGAACAATTCCTTCAGCTAAAAAGATATTTTCGCTACCAGCAACAGGAAAAGTGCCATCTGATGTATGTGCAAAAATTTCAACTGCAGCATCTCCAAATGGTGACAACAGATGTATGGTTCCATCAACACTATCAATAGGTAGCGAAGCGAAATACTGAAGTTTTCCTGGAGTCTTTTGGGAAGCAACAAAGGATCGTCCTCGGGACTTCACACCTTGGATAGATTCCACCTGCACACTCGCAGCAATTCGACCATCCACTGCAGTGACCTCGAGAGTTGCCGAACTCTGAGCCGGAATTGTTCTCGTGAGGTCAATCACTTTCACACTATCACCAGGCACTACCACGCGTCGATTCTCAGCAAGAGCAAATTCTCCATCTTTTGTGAACGCGCGAAGCGCTACCACAACATCTGTGTTATCCGGGTTACCTAAAACCAATTGAGTACCGAAACCTGCTGTGGTGTTTAAGCCGCTAAACCACCACTGAGAGGAAGGTCCTTTACAGGATTCAATTGCTGCACCTGCCTTACCATTTCGTGATTCTCTGACGAAATGAAATTCATTGACTCCGTTTGCAGCTGTTCCTTGCGTGATGATTCTTACTTTCTGATTTTTGAAGTTATTTATCGAAAAAACTGCTCGGGGCTGTAGTTCTACTACTTGTGAGCCAACTGTTGTATTAGCCAAACGAGTCTCGCTCGAATTGATGGCATAAATGCTTTGAGACGTAGATGAGAACTGCTCATTCCAGCCTAAACAAACAGCATCACTAATTAATTGTTGGCTCTGAATCTGCTGTTCAGCAGAAATTGGCTTGGCAAGCAACATCAATATTACTGAAGAAATACTCATAATGAGAGCAAATGGAACTACCCAAGTAGATCGGAAAATATCGAGAATTTTGCTCACTACTCCTCCAACCATTCATCTCTATAGGAATTTTTTCTCCGTGGGGCAATCATCAGCAGCAGTACTACTAACGTTATTCCTGACAATAGTAACCAAGCGGTTCTTGTTCCATCACTATAAAGAATCAGGATTTCACCTGACTTATTTGGCCCAATCGTCCAACTCAAATCTTCAGTTTCATTTTGCTTGAGCACTTCACCATTTAAAGTTGCATACCAATTTTCAGTTCTTCTGTCAGAAAGCACCAATTTGCGTGCACCATCACTTGGAAGTATTACTCCATGCACCTCGGGAGGCTCTGGTGCTTTGGAAACACTTTTTAAAAGTGTCACACTTCCATCACTTTCAATAATTGATGCTCTGCTTTCTACATCACTTACACGCCACACATTGAGTAAACCTTGATTTCGACTCGTCAAGAGACGTTCTAAATTTCCTTTTGATGATACGCTCGATATCGCGCTATCCCTAGCGGGAAGAGCAATATAACCAATTCCGAGTTCTACGAGTGGATTTGTTTCTGTTGCAGCATAGCCCGACAGCCACTGTGCGACTTTGGATTGCAATTGTGGCACTTCTTCACGTGAAACCATGGCTTTATCGCCAATGCTTAAAGGTCGACCATCGAGAATCTGTGCTTGAAGTTCCCCATTGGGTTGCGTATTGAGATAGAGAGTTCGTAATCGCTCATCAGGAGCAAAACCCTGGAGCGTATCCTTTGAAATCGTGGGCTGGCGACGTAGCCCATGACTCAAATCATCAATGAGTCCATTCGTAACCACACTTGACAGTGGAATCAGTGCTAGCGCTAGAGCAGAAACAGCAACTCCAACTTGCTTCCAGCCAAAATTCGATCGGCTAAGTTGAACCCGAAGTGACATCGCAGTACTTGCTATGCAATAAAGCAATGCCGCAAAAATTAGGAGTGCTGGAATTTCAAGTGATGAAAAATAGGTTGGATCTACCGTAAGCGTTGCAACAGCTTGCCCGATCAGTGAAACCCCGAGTGTCAGCGAAATTACTTTCCATCCACGAATACTTTGTATATTGTTTCGGCTATCTAAGAGACTTAAGAGTGAGAGGACAATAAGCACGACAAACAAGAGTGAAACAAAAACCCCACTTCCAGTGTAGATGAGCGCTGACCATGCACTTGCTACTTCCAGTGAGTCAGATCCGAATTCCCAAAACCAGCGATCAGGGCGAAGGAGAATCGACAGAGACCAAGGCAATGTCAAAAGTAGGGGAAGAGTAAAAACTGAGAGCCACTTCGGCGAATGAATACGAAAAGCTTGTGGCGACAATGCTGCTATCACAAGTAAAACTAAGAGCCATAGTATTGGTAAGAGACTGATTAAAACAGCGAAAAGAAGGCTCGCAACAGCCACAAATCGCCACGAATGTGGTGCCTTTATTAATGCCCGCGTAAAGGCGGGAAAGAGAATTGCAAAAAGCAATACTGCAATATTTCCATTTGCTGCAGCACTTATAACCATTGGAGATAATCCATAGAGTGCAGCGAGCCATACTCTTGTTTGGGAGTTCGAGATTACGTTACGAAGTGCTAAGTGCAATGACAGTCCACTTAACCATGGTCCAAGCACACACAGTGTGAGCACAAACGTGTCAGGCTGCATGAAAGTAATCGAAGACAAGAACCACAGCACAATTAGTAGAGGGTTAGATGGTATCTCTGAACCAAACCCAATGGCATGCCAATTCGATAGATATTCTGCAAGCAAAGCATCCCGATTGTCATAAACGACATCTGTATAACTTGAAACTAACTGTTCTCCTACAAATGCTGCACGTGTAATAAAGAGACCAATTGAAATCGAAATTAGGGCTAATACGCTCCCAGGTCGAAGCAAAATAGCACCAATTGCCTGAAGAAATCCCACATCGCTTATGTGGAGGCGTTTTGGAAAAAGTACCTCAAGCAGTTTGTTCCACCACATAATGACGCCATTGAATGCTTCAGAAACTGAATGTGTGAATTGCTCTGACACACTCGGTCTAATCCCATGAGGGAGTGAAACGGTGCCAGATGAGTTTCGCAAGGTACGTATTCGTGAACGATTCAGAATCCCACTAAGCGTTGCTCTCACCTCATCGCGAGCTGCTCGCACATCTTGAATTACGACATATCCAAGACTTCGCGTGGCTCCAGCAAGAATGACGAGTAAAACCCTCAGCCAAAGCCAACGAAGATTCGTGCGAGAGAATAAAAGTGCCAAGCCGGCTTTGCGATCGAGAAAATGAACTGACCCTTTGGCGGCATTCTTGCGAACATCGCGAACGGTAGCTGCAAGATGGGCAATTTCCGCTCTGGGTGCAACGACCACTTCGCTACCACTTTCCCACACTCGCCAACAAAATTCAGTGTCGTTTCTAAAGTGAGGTAATTCTGAACTGAATCCACCCAATTGCTGCCACACTTCTAAACGGACAAGCATCCCTGCGTGACTTACTGCATGAATGGTTCGCGTTGTGTCGTGCTGGCCTTGATCAAGCTCGCCGTGTTCTAACTCGGAATATCTCGTACCAATTGCGGTAATGGAACTACCAACGTCAAGGACGTGATTCTCATCGTCCCAGTCAATAACTTTGCACCCGATGACGGCAGCTTTCGGAAATTCGTTAGCCGCTTTCAGTAATTCTTCGAGTGCGCGAGCAGAGGGTGCAGAGTCATCATGCAAAATCCAAACCCAATGCACGAACTTCTCGGCTGTTTCAACTTGTGAGAGTGCCGCATTGAGTGCATCACTTTGAGTCGCACCTTCGGGAAGGTGGGCAATAAATGACGGTGAGGCCTTTTCAAACAATGCAACCGATTCATCAACACTTGCAACATCAGCAGCAATGAACTGATCAATATTTCTGCTCTGTCGCTTCATCGATTGCAAAGTTCTAGGTAACCACTCTGCACCGTTTTTACTTACGACGACCGCTGTTACGTAATGAAGTACCTGGATGGGTGGAGTCGCGTCAACTTCTTCGTCTTGCCACCAGGTTTCAAGAGAAGTTTCGCTCACAGGTCTATCTAATTAGTTTTGCTACGTATTCTCAAAAGGGCTAACTGATGCGCTTCAAGCGACGACGTTCTCGCTCTGAAAGTCCACCCCAGATACCAAATCTTTCATCATTCGCTAGCGCATATTCAAGACATTCAGCCCGCACCTCACACGACATACACACTTTCTTTGCTTCTCGTGTGCTACCGCCTTTTTCAGGGAAGAAGGCTTCTGGGTCAGTTTGAGCACATAGCGCTCGTTCTTGCCACGCAAGGCTTGGATCGATAAAAGGAAGGCCACCTAAATTTGATGCCTGATCGTCTGCCACCACGACTCCTCAAAGCCGCCTCGGTCAGCGGCACGGGCGAATTACACACGTGTTATTCGATAACGTCAAGGAGCTATCGAAACTCGTCGGTTGAAACCACTCCGATTGTCTCTGACTGTGGAAAAGTATCACCACTTAATGTGAGGTTATCCCCAGCCACAACCCGTTCAAGGTGCGAGTTGGCTGAAACTAAGACGTTATTACCAAGAATTGTGTGAGAAATGTGTGAATTCTCACGAATCACAACATTATCAAGAATAAGCGAGTTCGAAATTGAAACATTTGCACCAACAGTGACATTAAAACCAATAACGGAATTCATGATTGTCGCGCTCGTATCGATAGTCGCTTCACCTATAAGTGAGGTGCCGCCTTCTAACAAATCAAGATTTGCTTTGAGGTATCGAGCTGGTGTCCCAAGATCTAGCCAATATGCAACTTCTGAATAGCCGAGTAAAGCTTTCTTTTCAGCCACTAATGTTGGGAAAATCTCACGCTCAATGCTTACTGGTCGATTCAATGGTATCGCTTCGAGTACCGATGGATTGAAGATATAGCAACCAGCGTTGATGTCTCCTGGAAGTTTTGACGTTGACTGAGGTTTTTCGAGGAACTCAGTAATACGTGAATTTTCATCGAGGGTAACTTTTCCATATGCTCGCACATCGTCAACCGGTAATAAATGAAGTGTGGCATCTGCTTTGCTCTCCAGGTGCAATGCGAGCTGCTGTTGTAAATCATGATGAGAAATGACATCCCCGTTAAAAATGAAAATTGGTGCATCCGTTGTCAAGAATCGACTTGCGTTTCGTATTGCACCTGCAGTACCTAGTGGTTCATCTTCAATCGCATACATCAATTCCACTCCCCACCGAGAGCCATCTTGGAAATACTCTCGGAAAGAGTCACTCAAGTAACTTGTGCTGAGTACAACGCGCCCAATACCACTCTTCGCAGCCCGCAGTAATTGATGTTCGGTGATGGGAATATTGCCAAGTGGCAACATCGGCTTGGCAGTTGTCAAGGTCAATGGATGTAGCCTGGTGCCCAATCCTCCAACAAGGAGTATCGCTTCCACAGGTTTCCTTACGCTCGACGAAGTGATTGTACGAACTCACTATCCACTGAGAAGTTTAGAATCATTGCTAAGAGACTTTGCCGGCGAATCCATTCTTCAGCAATTTCAAGATACTGATCATCTGCATACATAACTGAGAAACCAAGGCTAAGTGCCGTAAGAGCACGAAGTTGGCTCGTATCAGCATCAATGGTGATTAACCCTCGCTGAACATTTGAAGTAAGTCGAAGTGCTATCTGTGAGGCAAGTGCTAAGTCTGTCGTATCGAGCCGTTTCACATCAGTGATTCCCGCAAGTGCAACATCAGAAAGCACACTTTGACTGCCGACTGCAATCGTTGGTGCCTTTACTGTATCAAGAACTTTTTGGGTGTGAGATGACAGAACGCTCGATGATGAAAACAAAAGTGGTGCACCTTGACTAACACTGAGCGAAACTGCAAGGGCAAGTGATTCACTTTGTTCAGGATTTGTGACAATAAAACCGTTCACTGTCGTTGATGAGGCAGCAACTTCCGCAGCAATTTCATACTCGTCTTTTCCAGTAAACTCTTTTATCTCGACGTTCAGTGCCCGCAAAGCTGACAAAAGCAATGCGTCAATTGTTCCAACGACAGAGACCGATTCATATCCCCTCTCAACAATGATTTTTGTAATGCGGGCAATGTCGCCAGTTGGCTTTGTGAGAAATAGTGCCGATTGCGTACGGCCCGCGAGTGAACTTGCTATCGCAACATTTGCTGGACTTCCTGTCTGCGGATTTTGAACAAGCACGACATTCTTTGACGTTATTGCAGGAGATTTTGAGAATCCAATACTTCGCTCATTGAGCAGCCATGAACCGAGTGAAATATTGTTTGCATCACTTTCAACTAGAGCACGCCAAACCCACGTACTTTGAAGCGTGTCTCCTTGATCTGACTTAATGCGTGAGCGAAATTGTTCTCCTGACAAGACTGCGGTTTTACCATCAAGGGAAGTTGCAACTGCTCGACGAATTCCACCTGAGCCAAAACGATCTGAAAGGTCAAGCGTTGCCACATTTGGAAGACCAAATGCTTCTGCAATCATTGCTTGGGATCGAACCCGTGGACTCCACGTACTGACAGTCACTGCACCACTTGGTTTTAACGACCAAGGATCGTCAACACCACGGTAAAAAGGTCGTGGAGTTCCACCCCAAACATCTTCGTTGTTTTGGGTGTGACCACCTGTTGCGGCCGCATAGAAAGTTTGTACCACTTGGTTTTTACTCACCACAGCCATACCAGTTTCGGCATCAGGTGTTGTGGCATCAACAGCTGCTTTCCATCGCTCCCCTAAACTGCTCGTAATTTTTGAATACCCAACATAGTTTTGATCTCGGATGTCTGCATACACCATGCAGTCACATGATCCCATTCGACTTTTCAAACTAGCATCATCATTGAACACGCGACTGTATGCGAAGGACCGCGCTGCAATTGCTTGCGCAATCAATGCTTGTTCAGGCCACGAGTTAGATACTTCGCCTATTCCATAAAGATATTCATTGTGAAGACTCACCCGATTGGTGACCTGAATACCTGATGACAACGAATCTGTTGCTGTGGCTGCGTTGAATCGAAGTGAACCAAATCGATATTTCCTACTTCCTATTAACGATGTACCTGAAGCAACTTCGGCCACGCCCGACGCATCAGGTAAATCACGAGCGAAGCGTGTGCCACTCCAAGTGACAACAAACCGATTCGACGGAGTGAGAGTTTGACCATCTGCTGTACTTACCCGAATCAAATTACCATCTGATTGGTAGGTGAAGGTTGCAGATTGACCTGCGACCAAATCAAGGACTTCGTCGTTGATGGAAGTTATTCGCCAGCGAGCATCCTTGCCTGTAACAGAAACAGTAGTTGCTTTAATTCGATTGTGTAGGTTCACCCACAAATCTGCATTGTCACTCACTGGCTTTACTTCAGTATCTTGGTAATAGTAGGTCAAAATTTCTTCGGCACTCTTACCTTCTTCGGCCATTGCATACGCTCCCCATTGGGACATTCCAATGCCGTGTCCCCATCCACTTCCGCTGAACGCAAAGTTCGCAGGGACGCTTAATGTTCCTAGGGCAGGCAGGGTCAGAGTTTCAACCGCAGGTGCGTTATCTCGTAGATACAGGGTTCTCGCAGCCTGCACAAACGATTCCGGTGCGGATGTACCAAGCAAAATTGAAGTAAAAACACCTTGAATTTTCTCGTTCTGAACAAGAAATTGAAGATGTGAATCATTGAGTCGGTTTCCCGACGCAACCAAATATGCATTCGTGCCAACGAACGCAAAATCCGTGATTGGATCAAATGATTTGGATGTGATCCAGAAATCTATAGATTCTGGTTCCAGGCTTTCAGCAATGAAACTTAGTCGCTCAACCAGATCATCTGACCACACTCTTGATGAAATCATTCGAGCTGAACCGCCATCAGATTCAGGACCGTAGAAATTAATCTCAAGATCGGGGTAATTTCTCTTCACAGTCTTGGCATCACTTAGTGACGTATCTTCAAGAGGTAAAACAATCTGATTTTTCAGACTTGCGTAATGGACTGCTTCAAGTGCGTAGGGAGCTGTGTCAGGAACGAGTAATAGCGACTGAGGATTGATGTTGATTTTTTCAAAGCGCGCGATTAACTCCGAAATATTGCTCGAGTCAAAACGTCGTGGGATGAATCCATCAGAACGAACACGTTTGGTGTACGTGGTCGTAAATTGATCTTCAGTTCCAATCAAGTACACATCTTTTATTCCTTGATTTTTCAAATAAGCTCTATCAACCTTGCGCAATGTGTTTTTGCCACTCAGCATGAGAACAGCATCTGTTAGTGCGGCCACATTTCCAGCAAAAAGCCGAACTGATCTACTTGCATTTTTACGTAACACAACTGCACTTTTTGCATTTGGTCTGATTTGCTTTGCAACTATATTCAATGCGTTTGCCTGAGACGACGTACTTGTGCCAACTGTCAGCGCAACGGAGTCGGGGCAAAGGGTCTGAAAACCGAGAACCTCGTCTATATCAACAATTTCCACTTTTGAACTGAGCATTCTGGATTTCAATTTTGCTGTGGTACTAATTACTTCGAGTGTGTAGGGGCCAGGACTAAAGGATTGGGAAGCAAAAACGATTTGAACTGAAGTGGCACCAGATGTACTTCCAGCCTTTGATGTGACAATTTGGTCAGTACAACGATTTCGCAAATTTGCCTGCCAAGTCGCTGCTCCATCAAAAACAGCGTTCACTTTCAGTGGTTCACTTTTTGCCCGCCACTTGGCTGGCTCAATTGCGATTGTGGTCACTAAACCTTGCGCACTTTGCATGGAGGAAAGCACGCCAAAAACCACGGCTAGTGAGCCGATAACTGCCACAAAACGACGTAACACAAAATCCTCCAGCTGGGGAAGCCGCTGACGGGGACATTCTGCCAAAAATGAAGAGATTCATCCTTATGACAACACGCTTTTGGCAAAATACACGAACTTCTAACAATAGGTTTCGTGCTTACGTCCTAAAACCTCTACCCTTTGCCGAGAGGGAGTGCCTGTGTTTAGCAAAGTAGCCAAAATTTTGGCGTCGAGTCTGATCGCTATCACCGTAATCAGCGGATTTGCACTGGGTCAACTTGCAAGTGCAATTGGAGCCATCAACACCGAGGACATCACCAATCAACTGGGAGAACGCCCTACCAAAATTCCAGGACCTGAAATCGGTGCACCAATCAACATCCTCTTGATCGGTTCTGATACTCGCAAGGGCCAAGGTGGTGGATATGGTGACAATAGCCAGTTCAGTCAACAACTTTCTGACACCAATATCCTTGTTCACATCGCAGGTAATCGCGAATGGGCAACAGCAGTCAGCATTCCACGAGACACTGCAATTCAAATGCCCGATTGCCAAAAATCCGATGGAAGTACGTCACGTGGATACTACGGACGATTCAATGAGGCATACGGGCGTGGTGGCGCAGGATGTGTCGTTAAAACTCTTGAACAAGAAACTGGGATTTTTATCGACCATTTCATGATCGTTGATTTCAAAGGTTTTATCAACGTTGTTGATGCAGTTGGTGGAGTTGAAGTTTGTCTCACAAGTGCAGTGAATGACAAGAAAAGTAAACTGAATTTGCCTAAAGGAATTTCGACCGTTTCTGGCAAACAGGCTCTGGCTTTCGTGCGCGCTCGTGGAACATTGGGTGATGGAAGCGATCTTTCGCGTATTCGTAGACAGCAAGATTTTCTCGCATCCTTGGTAAAGAAAGTAACCAGCGCTGGAACACTCCTCAACCCTGTGAAAGTGCTAAATATCGTTGAAGCAGTCGCAGGATCGCTCACCACAAACCCTGAACTTGGTTCACTTGACGGGATGAAACGTCTTGCTTTTAATTTACAAAACTTGAAACCAAGTACTGTAAGATTTATTACGGCACCATTTGCGCTTGACCCAACAAATCAGTCTCGCGTGATTTTTACAAGTAAGACTGAAGAACTTTGGACTGCACTTCGAGAAGATAATCAATGGCCAAAGCCGCCAACTGCAGATTGGAATGGGGATCCTCTCACTGTGGATCCAAGTAACGTCTACGTTTCAGTGCTGAATGCGACAACGACAAGTGGTCTCGCTTCAAAGAAAGCTAACGAGCTCAGCAGCAATGGTTTCCGAATCGTCAAAACGGACAATGCACCTCAAGATCTTGGGAAAGCAAGTGCAGTTTGGTCAACCAAGAAGAGCGTCAATAAAGCGAGGACTTTGGCTGTCGCGCTTGGACTTAATGAAGTAAAACTTCTACCGAAGAAATTGAAGGTTCCATCCGGCATCGTGGTAATTGTTGGTGAAGACTGGCCCGATTCATATAAGAACTTGATTATCAAAAAGAAGGTTGATTCGTCACTTTATGGTCCAAGCGAAGGTAGAACTGCTGATGAGACAGATTGTTCTCCAGCCTAAATACTACTTCTTGGAGACCAAGAAACCAGTACCCCAAGAAATGTGCATTGTTAAAAGTATGAGAATCAGCGTCAAATAAGATTTAGGTTCGATTTGTTGCTTCAAAACTGCTCCCAAAGATATAAGTGCAAGTGCAGATATGTAGAGCATAGGAGCAAATGCGCTCAACATAAGTAATGGCAAATCAAGTAAGTAACCTATTTGAGGTAGTACCAAGGACACAATCAACGTTATTACCAAAAGTGGTGGAGCTAAATATCGAAGCCCTGATTGGATTGTGTCTGGATACATCCTCATCACTCGTCTTCGCCACTGTCCATATTGAAAATACTGACTCGCAAGTGCTTTGATTGAATTTCTTGGTCGATAAATAACTTTTAGATCGGGATCAAACCAAATGACTCCTCCATTTTTCCGAAGTCGATAATTCAGTTCCCAATCTTGTGCTCGAATCATGTCTTCGTCGTAGCCACCAGCCTCCACAAGGGCAGAGCGACGAAAAGCACCAAGATAGACAGTGTCACTTTCACCTGACTCACCACCGACATGAAATGCAGCTTTACCAACTCCCCAACTTGAAGTCATTGCCCAGGCAACAGCACGGGTAAACGAATCATCACCTTGTGCAAACATTCGCCCGCCCACATTCACAGCATCTTTTTCAATCAGTAATTGCACACACCGTTCAACATAATTCGAAGGAAGTAATGCATGGCCATCGCACCTGACAACAACATCCGAGATTGAATTGGCGATTCCTAAATTCATCGCAGCAGGAGTTTTCCCCGTTGGGTTATCGACGAGAATAATACGACTATCTACTGAGGCAAGCGATTTTGCAACTGAATTTGTGTTATCACTACTTGGACCGAGTGAAAAAACAATACTCGTAATATTTGTATAGGTTTGCATTTTTATTGCTTCATACACATCTGCAAGGTGCTTCTCTTCGTTCAATACCGGAACAATGATGGCGACTGAAAGATCAGACATATGTTGACCACTCGATTGCTGGGCACCGATTCATTACTACCCGCATTCCCGCTTCTTCTGCCCGCTTTGCTGCACGATCATCAATAACATCGAGTTGAGTCCAAATAGATGGCAATCCAAGTAAAATTGCTTCGTCAATGATCTCGCCAACACGACTCGAATTTACAAAGCAATCCACGACATCGATTGCATACTCTTTCTGAGCATCATGAAGTGTTGCATAAGCAGGAGCATCAAGAACTGAAATTGCACGTGGATGAATCGCAATGAGTGACTTTCCTTTTTCTTTCAGAAACTTGGCAACCATGAAAGCAGGGCGACTTTCATCCGTACCCAAACCAACAATTGCCCACACCTTGGTTTCATTCAAGAGAAACGAAATATCGTCAGGGTTTGAAAATGACATTGTTATTCAACTGACTTCTGAGTAACTGACTCTCCTTGGCGGTGAGCTTTATCTCTCATATTTTCTCTATGTTCTAAAAGTGCTGCAGACAAGGAGGGATCAGTGATTGCGAGGATTCGAATCGCGAGCAATCCAGCATTTCGGGCATTACCTATCCCCACTGTCGCGACAGGAACGCCAGCTGGCATTTGAACAATTGAGAGAAGAGAATCCATTCCGTCCAAATGAGTCAATGGCACAGGCACACCAATCACAGGAAGTGGTGTTACGGCGGCAAGCATTCCAGGTAAATGTGCAGCACCTCCGGCTCCCGCAATAATGACTCGAAGTCCGCGTTCAACTGCAGTTTGACCGTATTCGAGCATTTCGTCTGGTAGACGATGTGCTGATTTCACACTTGCTTCAAATGCAACACCGAAGTCTTTCAAGACATCGACCGCTGCTTGCATTGTTGCCCAATCAGAATCGCTGCCCATCACTACGCCAACAACTGGATTCATAGTTTCACTCCTCAATAACTCCCATAAAGTAGTCTGCTGCATGAGTGGCTCTGCGTATTGCATCTTCTAATTCCAAAGAGCACACAGTCACATGCCCCACTTTCCTGCCGGGACGAACATCTTTTCCATACAAATGCACCTTCAGGCCAGGATCTCGGGCGAGACAATGTTTGTAAGCGGCATACATATCTGGGTACTTGCCACCAATGATATTGACCATAACTGTGAATGGCGCAGTGGAAGTGGGATCTCCTAGTGGTAAATCCAGTACTGCTCGAAGATGATTTTCAAACTGACTTGTAACTGCTCCGTCAATACTCCAGTGTCCAGAGTTATGGGGTCTCATCGCGAGTTCATTAACGAGTACTCCCGAGGGTGTTTCAAATAGTTCAACAGCCAACATTCCTGTTACTTTCAATTCATTCGCAATAGTCATTGCAATTTGCTGCGCTTTGATCGAAATCTCTTCTGATAATTCAGGGGCCGGAGAAATCACCATAGAGCACATTCCATTCACCTGTCGGCTTTCGACAATCGGATACGTCACCATCTGACCTTGAGGTGAGCGGGCTACTTGGCTTGCAAGTTCACGAGAAAAAGGGACAAATGCTTCGGCAAGCCAGCGAAAATGTGGAGATGATGACTCATTTATGATTGTTTCTATCTCGCTTTTTGAATTCACCACCCACACTCCACGGCCGTCATATCCACCGCGCGACATTTTCAACACGATTGGAAATCCGTGAGTGCCTGCAAACTCAACTGCATCTTCAAGTGTTTCAATTTCTGCGAACGCTGGTTGCTCAACACCAATTTCCTTGAGTCGCTTACGCATAAGAATCTTGTCTTGCGCAAACATTAAAGCATCAGGATGTGGTTGCAGATTACATCCTTCTTGAAGGAGTTGACGTAGAAGTTCTTCTGGCACATGCTCGTGATCAAAAGT
Source organism: Candidatus Nanopelagicales bacterium (assembly GCA_049421205.1). Taxonomy (GTDB): domain Bacteria; phylum Actinomycetota; class Actinomycetes; order S36-B12; family UBA5976; genus JAFMIT01. Next base: position 22,289 of record JBMSMQ010000004.1, on the reverse strand, counting down.
AATAACGTCAGACAGAGCAGCAAGTGAACGAAGATCTTCTTTAACTGTGTGTTTGCCAACGACAAGACTGTGTGCAACTTTAGAAGCGCTGTCGTTCGGTGACTCTGCAAGAACTACAAAATTGACGCCGAGTGCAACAGCTGCTTGCGCTGTCATTCGGGAGAGTTGCCCACCACCAATCATTCCAACTGTTGGGCAATAAGGCTTTGTGTCCACAGCCGAACTTTACTTTGTGCTTGTCGCTGCGAACCTTTACTTTACGAGACCTCGTACGCTTTGCTCGGAGGTAGAGTGATTCAGCGACTGATACGGCTTATTCCTGAAGCATCGAAGTTTCTTACGGTAGGTGGATTCGCTTACATTATTGATACTGGCCTTTTTAACATTCTTCGCTATGTCGGTGATAACCCTCTTCTTGCCGATAAGCCCCTGACCGCCAAAATTATCTCAGCAACAGCGGCAACGTTCTTCGCTTACTTTGGAAATAAACAATGGACCTATGCGTCAAGAACGGGCAGGAAGATGAGTCAAGAACTCGTGCTCTTCTTTATATTGAACGCCGTTGCTATGGGAATTGCAGTTCTCTGTTTGTTTATCTCACACTACATCTTAGATTTCACAACGCCACTTGCCGATAACATTGCCGCAAATGTTGTGGGAGTTGGACTTGGGACACTCTTTCGATTTGTCACATACAGAAAATGGGTTTTTGTTCGCTAGCTGTGTCGCACATATTCCACTTCACCACTGATGATGCGAATCGGTCCATTATCTGTTTCGAGTATGAGTGCGCCATCGTTAGCAATATCTACCACTTTGCCAAATATTGATTTGCCATTTATTGCTTGTATTCGTACTGATCTATTCAGAGTGGATGTGTAATCACGAAATTGCCGAAGTATCTCGTCTGCGTCTTGTTTCGATAAAGTGATGACTTCATCAATAATCGACTTTATTATTGTTGCGACATCCAAATTTCCCTCAATGAGATCTGCTAAACCAAGTGCCCGTTGTTCATCTTGTGGTGCAATCACATTGATTCCAACACCGGCAATGGCAATGTCGTCATTGACTTTCGTTGTAATGATTCCCCCCACCTTTTTAAATCCTGCTACTTCTTCCAACACAATGTCGTTTGGCCATTTGAGACTAAGAGCAGGACTAAGTGCGGAAACTGCTCGAATTACTCCGACGCCCACAGCGAGCGTGAGTACGTCCGATACTGGCAAAGCGATAGAAAAAAGAATCGAACCTCCAGATTCGTCGCTCCATGTCCTCGAGAGCCGACCTCGACCTTTGGTCTGGTGGCGTGCTACGACCAGGTCACCAACGGTGAGATTCTCCTCACGTTCCAAGAATGTCTGAGTTGAGGCAATTTCCTCAAAGAACCAAATTCTCTTCAGGCCACTAATGGGGGCAAGGAGGTTTCGAAGCATTTCGCTACTCGCGGGGAAATTTTCTAACTTGTGAGTAGGGGTAGGCACGCCACTACGTTACGCCTCTCTAGTGAAGGAAAATGATATGTCCGCGGAGTTTCAGTCAGATTTTGACCCAGACACCACTCTGGGCAAAATCGAAGGGCTACGGCAGCGAAGGCAAGAAGCAATAACGCGACGTCAAAAATCTATTGATAAGCAGCACGAACGAGGAAAACTCACTGCGATGGAGCGAATTGAAGCGCTCTTGGATCCAGGTTCATTTCAGATTATTGACGGTTTTCGAAAACACAGGTCGTATTCATTTGGGATGGAGAAATCCCGACCTCTTGGCGATGGTGTCTTTACTGGCTATGGAACTATCGATGGACGCCCTGTTTGCGTCTTCGCCCAAGACTTCACAGTTTTCGGAGGAAGCCTCGGTGAAGTCGTTGGTGAAAAAATCGTCAAAGTTATGGAACTAGCGCTCAAGACTGGTTGCCCAGTGATTGGACTTAACGATTCGGGCGGGGCTCGAATTCAAGAAGGTGTATCTTCATTACAACAATATGGAGAAATTTTCCGACGCAATGTCAAAGCATCGGGTGTTATTCCTCAAATTTCTCTCATCCTTGGATCCTGTGCAGGTGGTGCTGTCTATAGTCCGGCGCTCACTGACTTTATTGTTATGGTTGATAAAACTTCAAATATGTTTATTACAGGCCCAGAGGTCATCAAAACCGTTACAGGTGAGGATGTTGGTTTCGAAGAACTTGGTGGAGCGCGAACTCATAATGTGAAGTCAGGTGTTGCTCACTACATGGCTGAGGATGAAAACGAAGCTTTCGAATATGTGAAGGCATTGCTTTCGTATCTGCCAAGTAACAATATGGAAGAGGCTCCTGCATTTCCTTATGAAGCGGATCTCGGTATAAACGATGTGGATCTTGAACTCGACACTCTCATTCCTGACTCGCCAAATCAGCCGTACGATATGCATAAGGTCTTTCGACAGATACTCGACGATGGTGAATTTCTTGAAATTCAACCAATGTTCGCTCCAAATATCATTATTGGATTTGGTCGAATTGAAGGTCATTCGGTTGGAATTGTCGCAAATCAACCAATGCAACTTGCCGGAACACTCGACATCAATGCGTCTGAAAAAGCAGCACGATTTGTTCGCACCTGTGATGCATTCAATATTCCTGTTATTACATTTGTAGATGTTCCTGGCTTTCTACCAGGAACTGATCAGGAATATGACGGCATCATTCGCCGAGGTGCGAAATTGATCTACGCCTATGCTGAAGCAACGGTTCCTCTCATCACCGTCATTACCCGAAAGGCATATGGTGGTGCATATCTCGTTATGGGTTCAAAATCTCTTGGTGCTGATTTGAACTTTGCGTGGCCAACAGGACAGATCGCTGTTATGGGTGCAGCCGGTGCTGTCAATATTTTGTACCGGCGTGAACTTGCAGCATCAGATAATCCCGAAGCAACCCGCGCAGACTTGATTGCAGACTATGAACATAATTTGGCCAATCCCTATGTGGCGGCGGAACGTGGCTATGTTGATCGAGTGATCTTTCCTCACGAAACACGAAGTATGGTGCTACGAGGATTAAGGACGCTGAGAAATAAGCGTGAAAGTCATCCACCAAAGAAGCATGGAAATATCCCACTATGACAGAAGAGTTGTCAATCATTCGCGGAAATCCAACTGAAGATGAAATTGCAATCGTCATCGCATTAGCAGCGCACGTGGATAGAGTGAAGGAAGTAGTTGAACCCTCTCAGCATTCAATGTGGGGCCATTTCACATCGACATTACGTTCGGCACCTCCTGTTGGTGAAGGAATGTGGAAGCGTTCGATTTGGGGTAAACGTTAAATGCTTCCTCCAATAGTTTTAGCCTCAGCCTCCCCTGCTCGATTGAAGTTATTACAAAGTGCCGGAATTTCACCAACAATTCGAGTGAGCACTGTCAACGAAGAGTTAGCGGTTGAGTCAAACAAATGGACCAAGCCACGTGATATTGCATTAGGTCTTGCGATTCTTAAGGCAGAAGACGTTGCAAATTCGAATCTCGACACGCCAGTCATTGTGATTGGCTGTGATTCAGTGATGGAACAATCTGGAGTTCCGCTCGGTAAACCTGAAAACGCAAGAATCGCAAAAGAACGACTACAAGCGCTTAGTGGAAGTTTCGGAACTCTACATACTGGACACTCTGTGATTTACTGTTCTGAGGGTGAGAATCTAATGATTTCACGGTTAGTGAGTACTGACGTCTACTTCCATGAACTTACAGACGCAGAGATAGACGCATATATCAGAACGAATGAACCACTGAGGGTGGCAGGTAGTTTCACCCTTGATGCACTTGGAGCACCATTTATTAAAAGCATTTCAGGAGAAGCATCAAATGTTGTTGGACTATCACTGCCCACCGTTCGACTCATCCTGAAAGAACTCGGTTTTGGCTGGGACGAAGTCCTCAAGAATGTAACTGTCGAGTAACCCTACAAATGACCTAAACTCAGCGGGAAGGAGTGACATGGCGGAGTTCAAGAAAGTCCTCATTGCGAATCGTGGTGAGATCGCTGTTCGAGTTATCCGAGCCTGTAAAGATGCTGGATTATCTTCTGTAGCCATCTATGCAGATGGTGATCGTTCTGCACTTCACGTAACAATGGCTGATGAGGCATTTAGTCTCAATGGTGAATCCGCAGCCGAGACCTATCTCTCTTTCGAGAAAATTCTTGACATCGCATCGCGCTCTGGTGCAGATGCAATTCATCCAGGGTACGGATTTCTAAGTGAGAATGCTGATTTTGCTGAAGCAGTCATTAATGCAGGTTTAGTATGGATTGGGCCACCACCAAGTGCGATTCGCGCACTCGGTGACAAAGTTTCTGCTCGTCATATTGCTGCAAAAGCTGGAGCACCACAAGTTCCCGGCACACCAGATCCAGTCACAAACGCAGAAGAAGTTGAAGCATTTGCTCGCGATTTTGGATTGCCAATTGCAATCAAAGCAGCATTCGGTGGTGGAGGACGCGGACTCAAAGTCGCTCGAACCGTCGAGGAAATACCTGAACTTTATGAATCAGCTGTTCGTGAAGCAACAGCAGCGTTTGGTCGCGGTGAATGTTTCGTCGAGCGATATTTAGATAAACCTCGTCACGTTGAAACCCAATGTCTTGCAGATTCTTACGGCAATGTCGTCGTGATTTCAACCAGAGATTGCTCACTTCAACGTCGACATCAGAAACTAGTTGAAGAAGCACCAGCACCATATCTATCTGAAGAACAGATTCAAGACCTCTATCGTTCCAGCAAGGCAATTATGCGAGAAGCAGGATATGTGGGTGCAGGTACATGCGAATTTTTGATCGGACTTGATGGCACAATTTCATTTCTTGAAGTCAATACTCGACTTCAAGTTGAACATCCAGTGAGTGAAGAAGTCACAGGTATCGATCTTGTTCGTGAAATGTTCAGAATTGCAGCGGGTGAAGCACTCGGCTATGACGATCCAATTGTTCGCGGACACTCCATTGAATTTCGTATCAATGGCGAAGATCCTGGTCGCAACTTTTTACCAACACCAGGAACGCTCACTACATTTGTTTTACCTGAAGGTCCTGGAGTACGAGTTGATACTGGATTTCGACAAGGTGACATCATCGGTGGAAATTTCGATTCACTCTTAGCAAAACTCATCGTCACTGGAAGTACACGAAAAGAAGCTCTAGAGCGAGCACGTCGTGCGCTCAGGGAATTTGAAATTGAAGGAATTGCAACAGTTCAACCATTTCACTTGAAGGTTGTGTCAGATGAAGCGTTTGTTGCTTCAAATAATGAGTTTCTCGTACACACTCGTTGGATTGAGACTGAATTCGATAATGACATTCCAGCATATGATGCTGTTGAAGCAAGTACTTCAGGAGAACAGCGCGACACAGTTGTACTCGAAGTGAATGGAAAGCGTATTGAAGTTGGAATTCCTGCGAATTTTGGTTCAGCAACTGCTGTCATCACTCGACCAACCGCACCTGGGCCCAAGCGCACAGCGGGAAAAACTCGACAGTCTGTAACAGGCGATGATTTCACATCCCCAATGCAGGGAACCGTCGTCAAGATTTCTGTTAGTGAAAATCAGCAGGTCGAGCAGGGTGAGCTCATTGTTGTCATTGAAGCGATGAAAATGGAACAACCTCTAGTCGCACACAAATCTGGCATTATCAAAGATTTGAAGATTGAAGTCGGCGAGACGGTAACAAGCGGTGCGCTTTTGTGCAAAATTATTTGACACTAGTCAACGCGTAATTGACGAGCGGCTTCAGCAATTGAGCCACTTAGTGACGGATAGACAGTCAAAGTTTCAGCAATATCTTCCACTCGTAATCTCATCTTTATGGCGAGTGACAGTGCGAATATGAGTTCACTGGCCGCTGGCGCAACAACAACTGCTCCCATCAAAATTCTTGATTCATTGTGACACATTAATTTCACAAACCCATCTTCGAAATTTTGCATTTTTGCACGTGCATTGGTTTTTAAAGGTAAGTTGAGTTGTATGCAATTATGAGATTCTGCCTCGCGTGCGCTCACTCCAACCGAGGCAATTTCAGGAGTTGTAAAAACAGTTGCGGCTACTGTCGAAAGTTCTAATGGCTGCACACTTTGCCCAAAAGCATGCCGCATAGCAATTCTTCCTTGCATTGCTGCAACGGAGGCTAACATCAATGTGCCAGTGCAATCCCCAGCAGCGTAGATGCCACGGACAGATGTTCGCGAAACGGCATCAACTTCAACAAACGAATGGTCAGAGATTTTGACACCCACGTTTTCAAGACCAAGGTCTGATGTGTTTGCAATCGATCCAACGGCGAGTAAGCAATGAGTTCCCGTGATTTGTTCACCATTAGAAAGTTCAACTATGACTTCAGTTCCTCTATTCGTAACGCTCGCTGCTCGAACTTCATTGAACACTTGGATTCCTCGTTTTTGAAACACACTTTCAATAACTCGAGCTGCATCTTCATCTTCATTCGGAAGCACTAATTTTCGACTCGATACAAGCGTTACTTTCGAACCTAATGCCGCGTAGGCTGATGCAAACTCCGCTCCAGTTACTCCGGATCCTACGACAATGAGATGTCCTGGAAGGTCTTTGAGTGAATACAACTGCTTCCAATTCAAAATTCGAACACCATCTGTCGTTGTTGCTGGAAGTTCTCGAGGATGAGCGCCTGTCGCAATGAGTAGCGCGTCTGCACTTTCTTGAATGATTTGATTTTCGGTCTCAATCTGAACTTCATGTGCGCCGAGAATTTTCCCTTTACCAATGACGATGTTCACGCCAGCGGATTGCAAGCGCGCGTGAATATCAGAACTTTGTGTGGTTGCGAGGTTGAGTAACCTTTCATTTGTTTTACTCAAATCAAAAGTTGCATTGTTATTAATGAAATCTGGAGTCTCAAGATAATTCACACGGTTTGTAGCAACGCTCACTAATCCTTTTGACGGGACAACATCACTTAATACTGCAGAACCACCAATTCCTTGGTTTTCAACGAGAGTCACTTCAACACCAAGTTGGCGTGCGACTAATGCCGCTTCGTAGCCTCCAGGCCCACCACCGATAATGATTGTTTTCGCCACAGGCTAATTCTCCACACTGCTTGGTTACCCTTTGCCAATGGCAATCTATGCAGCATATGGATCAAATCTGGACCCTGTGCGGATGGCAAAACTTGCACCACATTCACCTGTGGTGGGTCCCGGATGGCTGACTGGGTGGCGCTTAACGTTCGGGCGCGTCGAACACGGTTTCGATGAAAGTCTTCCGACTTTGGTAGAAGATGAGTCCTCCCAAGTATTCGTAATGTTGTATGAACTAACAGAGAACGATGAGAAAACCTTAAATTCTGCAGAGGGATTTGATCTCGATTTTTATCGAAAAGTCCACGTGAGAGTCAATACTCTGAATGGCGCACTTACAGCATGGCTCTATGTAGTCAACGGTTACGAGTCGGGGCTTCCACGTCAGTCTGTGATTGATGTAATGATTGAATCTGCCATAGTTTCTGGTGCGCCCGATGACTATGTTGCGATGATTTCAAATTTCATCACCCACGAGGAGGATGCAGATGAGTGATATTGAATATGCTTCTACCTTCTTGCAAGAACGATTTGGTGACAAGGCCCGTCTAGCAATCGTTCTTGGTAGTGGTTGGTCCGATGCAGTAGAACTTTTTGGGAAAACACTCGATGAAGTTTCCTATGCAAATATCCCAGGGTTTAATACGTCAAACATTCAAGGTCATGCTCATAAAGCACGACTCGTTGAATTAGCAAATGGGCACCATCTAATTGCTTTCATTGGTAGAACCCACCTTTATGAAGGCTTTGGTGTAGATGCTGTTGTTTTTGGAGTGAAAGTACTTGCCAAACTTGGTGTGAAAACATTGATTTTGACAAATGCCTGTGGAGGATTAAATCCAAATTGGAAACCTGGCACACCAGTATTGATTTCAGACCATATTAATTTCACTGGAACTACACCACTTCGTGGTGCGCATTTCCTTGATGTGACCGAGGTGTATTCGAAGAGATTACGAAATATTTGTAAAAACATTAAACCTGATCTTGATGAAGGTGTATACGTAGGATTCATGGGACCTGCTTATGAGACGCCGGCTGAAATAGAAATGGTTCGTCACTGGGGCGGATCCTTGGTTGGAATGTCAACGGTGCTTGAGGCGATGGCAGCACGCGAAGCAGATATGGAAGTCCTCGGAGTCTCACTTGTCACGAACCTTGCTGCTGGTATGAGTGGAGCACCACTTAGCCATGCTGAGGTTATCGAAGCGGGGAAGAATGCAACCTTGATGATGGGTACACTCTTGGCAGATGTGATGAAAGAGATTACTGATGAGCCTTAATCAAGAAACCATTAAACGTATCGAAGAGTGGATCCAAGACGACCCAGATCCAATCACTCAAAGTCAAACTAAAGAGCTTCTCGCATCTGCTTCTGGCGGTGATCAGCAGGCAATTGACACACTTCAGATTTGCTTTGGACCCATTCTGCAATTTGGCACCGCTGGTTTGCGTGGACCATTGGGGCCAGGACCATCCTGTATGAATCGAGCAGTTGTTGGGCGCGCTGCTGCTGGACTTTGCAACTATTTAAAAGCAAAGAATCTACGAAAACTTATCGTCGGTTATGACGCTCGACATAACTCGTATCGTTTTGCTCTCGATACTGTCGAAATCGCGGCTGGACTTGGGATTGAATCTCTTCTGTTACCAAATGCACTACCTACACCTGTCTTGTCGTTTGCCATTCGGTACTACAGCGCAGATGCAGGTGTGATGGTAACCGCATCGCATAATCCGGCGGCGGATAATGGGTACAAGGTGTATCTCGGAGATGGGTCACAGATTATTTCACCTGTCGATAGTGAGATTGCAGCACAAATCGATGCGGTTACATCTGTTGCTGCACTGAAACGAGGTGACACCTATCAAGTTCTTGATGAAACAGCAGTTGAGGCCTACATTGAACGAACCTCTTCGTTAGTGCACCCTCAGATATCAAGAACAATAAGAGTTGCATCAACATCACTTCATGGCGTTGGTGATGAAGTGTGGCAAAAAGTATTTTATAAAGCAGGATTTACATCACTTCATGTTGTTGAAAGCCAACAATCTCCCGACCCTGATTTTCCAACCGTTCGATTCCCTAATCCAGAGGAGCAAGGTGCAACGGACTTACTGATTGAACTTGCTCGTCAGCAAGACGCCGACGTTGCTATTGCTCATGATCCTGATGCAGATCGCTGTGCTTGTGCGATTAAAGACAATGGAATTTGGCGACTATTACGAGGTGATGAGCTTGGTTCACTTCTTGCCTGGTGGCTTATTGAACGGGCCCAAGTTCTCAATCTTGACGCCCCGCGAGGAACATTTGCCTCCAGTATCGTTTCATCCACTTTACTTGAAGCAATCGCACATAAACATAACTTGAACTACCAATCCACGCTCACCGGATTCAAATGGATTTCAAAAATTCCTGATTTAGCATTTGGATATGAGGAAGCTCTTGGTTATTGTGTTGATCCAAAAGTGGTCAGAGACAAGGACGGCATCAGTGCTGCGATTGTTGTGGTAGAGCTTGCAGCGTATCTCAAGTCCAAAGATTTGAGCATTAGTGATGTTCTCCAGCAAATTGCCGACGAGTACGGGGTGTATATCACCGATCAACTCTCAGTTCGTTTTGCAAATCTTGCACTTATTCCAGAGGCGATAAAGCGACTTCGAGAAAATCCCCCTACAAAGGTGGCAGGGCTTGATGTCCAAGAGATAGTTGATCTTCAAAATGGCTGGAAACATCTTCCCCCAACAAATGGGATGATGCTTTTGCTTGATGGCGGTCGAGTTATTGCGAGACCAAGTGGAACGGAACCAAAACTCAAGTGCTATCTCGAAGTTACAATCAAATCTTCAGACATTGAGAAAGCCCAAAATAAAGCCAGCCAGTTATTGAAAGATATGAAGTCTGATATGGCAATCGCTTTAGGTGTTAGTTCGTAAAATCTAGGATTTCTTTCACCATATCAAATGTTGTGTGTGGATGAAGAAATGCAAATCTACCAACTACTTCACCTTTCCATTTGCTTGGTGTCACAAAACCAATCTGTTTTTCCAATAGCCTCTCTTGGAAATCCTGATACTCTTTTAATCCCCAACCAGTTCGTCGCCACAGAACAATCGAGAGCCCCGGTTCACGAATGAGTTCAAGATGTGGCAACGTTTTAATGTACTTGCCTGTTGTTTGTGCAAGTTCAATACTTGTAGTGACAGCATCCTCATACGCTTTTGTGCCGTTGACTACGAGTGAATACCAAAAAGCGAGACCTCTGGCCCGACGTGTCAGGTGATACGCAACATCAGTAGGGTTGAATTCATTATCTGGCAGGTCATCATGCAAGACATCAAGATATGAAGCGTTCTGGGTATGAACATCGACCGCAAGACGAGGTTCGCGATACAAGAGAGCCGCACAATCAAAAGGCGCAAACCACCATTTGTGGGGATCTGTAATGAGAGAGTCAGCATTTTCGACACCTTTGAATTGAGCTTTGGTCAATGGTGAGAGCATGGCAGCAAGTCCATAGGCACCGTCAACATGCATCCAAAGATTACGCTCTCTGCAAACCTCACTCACTCCTTGAAGATCATCGACAATTCCGGCGTTTGTCGTACCAGCAGTCGCAGCGATTGCAACAACTGGAATTGGATTCGTGTCGCGAGCAAGGGTTCTTTCTATGCTCTTTGCTGTAAGTCGTTCATCATCAGTTTCAAGTATCAGGGGCTCGACATCGAGTAGGCGAAGTGAATTACCAATCGAGGAGTGCGCTTGCTCGCTCAGTGCAATTCGCACTCGTTCAGTTTTGTTTTTACGTTTTCCGACATCTCTTGCAGCAGCAAGCGCACTGAGGTTAGCCGCAGATCCTCCACTGACAAACGTGCCGCCAGCACTTGCCGGCATTCCAGCAACGTCAGCAATAAATCGAAGTGCTTGATTTTCACAGACTAATGCACCTGCTGCTTCCAACCACGACATGCCTTGGAGTGAGGCAGCAGAAACGATTGAATCGAAAAGTAATGATGATTTTGTTGGAGCCGCTGGAATGAATGAAAGAAATCGTGGACTATCTGTACTTAGTACAGTTGTCGCAAGTGTTTCACTGTAGAGATTCAAAATCTCTTGAGGGTCTTGACCCTCTTCTGTGATGAGTCCAGAGATGAGGTGTTCTAATTCTTTTCGATTACCTGGAAAGTCCAACGGTGCCTCTGCCAATTCGAGACGTTCCCTGAGGTAGTCAAGGACAATGCCCGCCTCAGCTTCATCAAAGGCGTGCATATCGCGTCTCGTGGCATCCATAGACCTCTACTCTAGCCGACAGCCTAAAGTGGGCAGGTGATTACAGGATTTGATGTAGCTGAAGTAACGCGGAATGATTCAGAACTGCGTGGCTTTCTGAAATCTCTGCCTGGAGTAGACAAGGTGGGCCTTGAGAATCGGGCTGCCACCCTCTCTACTCGCTCAATAAAAACTACCTCAAAAAGGGAATTTATTGAACTTGCTATCAAGATGATTGACCTCACAACACTAGAAGGAATGGATACCCCAGAAAAGATACATACACTCTGTGCAAAAGCACAGCACCCTGATCCCTTGGACACTTTGGTTCCAAGTGTGGCTGCAGTCTGTGTTTATCCTGATCTGGTAACTCAAGCAAAAACGTATCTCAAGAAAACACCTGTCTATGTGGCATCGGTTGCTACCGCATTTCCAAGTGGACGTTCGTCACTCGCAATCAAACTTGCCGACACTGCTCTTGCAGTTGAGAGTGGTGCAGATGAAATAGATATGGTCATCGATCGTGGGGCATTTCTGTCGGGTCGTTATTACGAAGTATTTGAGGAGATAATCGCAATTAAAGCAGCATGTGGGAAGGCACACCTGAAAGTAATTCTCGAAACAGGTGAACTTCAAACCTATGACAACATCAAGCGTGCAAGTTGGATTGCGATGTTGGCGGGCGCAGACTTCATCAAGACCTCCACGGGCAAAGTAAATCCTGCAGCCACACTTCCGGTGGTATTGGAAATGCTCTATGCCGTTCGCGACTGGCATCGCTTCACAGGTAAAGTAATTGGAATGAAACCAGCAGGCGGAATTCGAACCTCAAAAGATGCGCTGAAACTTCTCGTTCTGGTGAATGAAACACTCGGCACATCTTGGTTGGATCCTGATCGATTCAGGATTGGTGCTTCCACTTTACTCAATGACTTGCTGATGCAGCGCCACAAACTGATTCATGGAAATTATTCATCTTCTCGATATGTCACAATTGACTAAGGACTGATATGGAACGACACGATTACGCCGAGGCTTTAGAATCATCAAGCATTGTCTCAATTGAAAAGAGCTATGGGCTCTATATTGATGGTGAATTTATCGAACCTAACTCCAAGAACTATTTCGAAACCATTAATCCTGCAAATGAACAACCGCTTGCACAAATTGCCGAGGCCAACCAACTAGATGTGGATTTTGCAGTTCAAGCAGCGAAGCGTGCCTTTGGCACATGGTCTACCTTGCCTGGAAGTGAGCGAGCAAAATACATATTTAGAATTGCACGAATTTTGCAAGAACGTGCCCGTGAATTTGCTGTCTTGGAAACACTTGATAACGGTAAACCCATTCGAGAAACTCGGGACTTTGATATCCCTGTCAGTGTCGCCCACTTTTTCTATCACGCGGGTTGGGCGGACAAGTTGAATTATGCAGGATTTGGTAGCAATCCCCAGCCTCTTGGTGTTGTGGGTCAAATAATTCCTTGGAACTTTCCAATGATGATGCTCGCTTGGAAAATTGCTCCAGCACTTGCATGTGGTAATACTGTTGTGCTGAAACCTGCTGAAACCACTCCACTGACTGCACTCTTGTTTGCAGAAGTACTAAATCAAGCTGGTTTACCTCCTGGTGTGGTCAATATCGTGACTGGTGCTGGCAGTACGGGCGCAGCACTCGTTGAACATCCAGACATCGCAAAAATTGCTTTTACTGGTTCAACTAATGTTGGTAAGAACATCATGAAAACAATCGCTGGGAGTTCGAAACGACTTACATTAGAACTTGGCGGCAAAGGTGCAAATATCATTTTTGAAGATGCTGCTATTGAAGAAGCAATTGAAGGAATTATCAATGGGATTTATTTCAATCAAGGTCACGTATGTTGTGCTGGATCTCGCTTGTTAGTTCAGGAATCCATATTGCCTGAGGTCTTGACTCGTCTTCAGCAACGGATGTCAACACTGAGGATCGGAAATCCTTTAGACAAAAACACAGATGTTGGAGCAATCAACTCAAAAGCACAGTTGTCACGTATTCAGGAACTGGTGAAATCAGGAGTCTCAGAAGGTTCAGAAATCTGGAGTTGCGACACTGAGTTACCAAAAGAAGGATATTGGTTTGCCCCTACATACTTCACCAATGTCACAGATGCCCATCGCATCGTTCGAGAGGAAATTTTCGGTCCAGTGCTTGCGATCCAAACTTTCCGCACACCACTAGAAGCGGTGGAGAAAGCAAATAACACACAGTATGGCCTATCTGCTGGAGTTTGGACTGAGAAAGCCTCAAAGATTCACTATATGGCGAGCCATCTCAAAGCAGGAGTCGTGTGGGCGAACACCTTCAATAAATTCGATCCTGCAAGCCCATTCGGTGGTTATCGAGAATCTGGCTTTGGACGTGAGGGTGGCCGGATTGGACTCGGGGCTTACCTCAAGGAGGTCACATCATGAACGAGCGACTTGACGTCAAGAAAACACTTAAGCTCTACATCAACGGCGCTTTTGTTCGAAGCGAAAGTGGACGAAGCTACGAAACTCTTGATGCAAACAACGATTTCTATGCCAATGCAGCGCTTGCGTCTCGAAAAGACTTACGCGATGCAGTAAAGGCAGCACGCGATGCACAGACTGCGTGGCAAAATCTCACTGCCTACAATCGAGGGCAAATTCTGTATCGACTGGCAGAGCTCTGTGAAACAAGGCGACATCAATTAGAAGATGAACTGATTGTTGTAGAAGGGCTCACACCCTCAGTTGCAAAAAGCACCATCAATCTCGCAATTGATCGGCTTGTTTGGTTTGCGGGGTGGACAGATAAGGTTTCAAGCGTTTTCGGTGGACATAATCAAGTTGCCGCGCCTTACTTTAACTTTAGTGTCGTTGAACCGACTGGTGTGATTGGGGTTGTAGTACACCCTGAAAACAGCACTCTCGCATTAATTTCTCAAGTTGCACCTGCACTCGCAACAGGTAATACCTGTGTGGTAATTGCACCATACAAGAATCCAGTATCTGCAATAACGTTTGCAGAAATTGCTGCCACGAGTGATGTGCCGGCGGGAGTACTCAATATTCTGACAGGTGACTATCGCGAAATTGGAACTTGGATATCTGAACATCTAGATGTTGATGGTCTTGACCTCACTGGAGTACTTGAACCAGACCTTGCCACAACCTACGCCCAAGCATCTAGCATGAATGTGAAGCGAGTCCTTACATCCAAAAATTCAGATTTTCAACTACCGCATAATTCTTACAGATTGACCTATTGGACTGAAACGAAGACGGTTTGGCATCCGATTGGAAGTTAGACGAAGTAGTCTCGTACTGATTTTGAAAGAAGTGCCACACCGCTAAAAATCGCCATCGCGATAAGTCCAAGCGCGATAATTCTTTCCCATTCCTCAGAACCTTGATACAAGGTTTGGGCAATAACAACACTGAACGCCTGACTCAGCACCATTGCAGTGCGGGCAGAGGTATTTTGAGTGTAGAGACCACGCGCAATAACGGCGAGCACAAAAGCAATCAGCAAATACACCACTAACAATGCGTATGGTGCAGTAGTTGCCCCTTGAATTCCTCTACTTGAATCTGAAAAAGACGATAGAACAATTGCAATGCCGTAGCCAAACACCAGGATACTTTCTAAAGCAGCAATCGCGACAATGAGAACGAGTAAACCTGGAACATCTTTTTTCACAAACCTAGCCTAGAAGATTTAGACTAGAAAGGTGAGTTGCACTCTTATTGTCAATCCATTTGCCACCACTTCAAGTGGCTGGAGTCGTGAACTCATTGTTCGAAGTGTCAAAGCTATGTTTCAAACTGAAGTGTATGTCACAAATGAGCGCAGTCACGCCATAACTCTTGCACGAGAAGCGCGCAAGAGAGAATCCAAATACATTATCGTTCTAGGTGGAGACGGAACTGTAAACGAAGTTATTAATGGATTACTCGATGAAACTGTACTTGAGTATGAACAACCCATCCTTGCTGTCATTCCAGGTGGACTAGCGAATGTCTTCACACGTAGTCTCGGGTTTTCAGCCGATGCAATTAGTGCAACAGGTGAAATTCTTGAAAGTTTAGAACAACATCAAACTCGCAAAATCTCACTCGGTACTTTCAATGATCGCTGGTTCTCGTTCAATGCAGGAATTGGTTTAGATGCAGGAATTCTTTCGGCAATGGAAGCGCTGCGTGCTGAAGGGCGAAAAGCATCTCCCGGTGGATACTTGATTACAGGACTGAAGCATTATTTCGATGATACGTTGCAATATCCCCCAAACATACATTTGGAAAATGATCGAGCAGAAACTATTGAAGATGCTGCCATGGTCATCATTCAAAATGCTGCACCTTGGTCCTACGTCGGGCCGCTGAGCCTGGATTTTGCGACTGAGGCTTCGTTTGATCACGGACTCGATGCTGTAGCACTTACTGAATTAACGCCAAGCAGTATTGCGGCCTACCTGGCAGAGGCGGCTGCACGAATACCTACCGAACGTAGATCCAAGCTCTCTTGGTTGCACGACTGCAATGAAATACAGATTTCCGCTACACGCCCATACCCGGCGCATGTCGATGGCGATTCGATAGGAGACGTAACTTTCGTGCGTGTGGTGCACCACAAAGACGCATTAAACGTCGCTATCCCCTCGTGAGAGTCGTGCAAATTTCAGGAAAATCGGAGAAATTACCCGTGTAACTGTTGCCAACAGCAATTTTTCCTGTGAGAGTTACCCCTGACGGTACAGAAATCCCGCTTCCCCAGCACGGTTCACCTTTGCTTCGGAGGCAAAGTCCCCCAAAAGGGACTAGATTTGGGGTAAATCACCCAATGTGCCGAGGAGGCAAGTATGGACTGGCGCCATCAAGCGGCGTGTCGGGATGAAGACCCGGAACTCTTCTTTCCCATAGGCAACACTGGTCCAGCACTTTTACAGATTGAAGAAGCCAAATCTATTTGTCGCATTTGTCCGGTGATTGAAGAATGCCTCGCATGGGCGCTCGAGTCAGGGCAAGATTCAGGTGTGTGGGGTGGCTTATCAGAAGATGAGCGACGTGCCTTGAAGCGGCGCAATCAGCGTGCTCGAGCTGCACTTCGTCTCAACCAGTAACACCTCTCTAAAGTACCTGAAGTACCCTACGTCCCTACTCAAGGAGAAATATGAGCAAGCGTGGTCGAAAGAAAAAGGATCGCAAGAAGAAGGGCGCAAATCACGGAAAGCGGCCTAATTCGTAACTATTCGTCGCTCCACTCGATTTTTATCGTGCGTTGATAGATAACTCCGCCATTCCATTCCACACGCATATTGGAAATAGCTTGCGTAATTCGTTTCTCAAGATGGCTCGGAATATTTGCCTGTCGGCTTCGAGCAATGCTTTCTTTTACAAGCCCTTCACACTCGATATGTGATTTACAACGCGCACATATTTCAAGATGTTGGGTGATCACATCGTGTGACCGTGCATCGAGCTCTCGATCTAGATACGCGTCTGCAAATTCAAGTACCCACTGACAGAGTGATTGATTATTCATCTTTTAGCACTCCAAGTTCTCGGGCGTAATCAGCAAGCAGTGCCCGCAACCGCACACGTGCTCGATGTATTCGTGACATCACTGTTCCCATCGGGATCTCAAGAATCTCTGCGATCTCGGCATAGGAAAATCCTTCGGCATCCGCTAAATACACGGGAATTCGAAATTCTTCTGGGAGTTGTTTTAAGGCATCAACAATGACGGTATCCGGCATTGACCGTAGTGCCTGCATTTCGGCTGAGGGGGCAATGGTCTCAGACGATGCTTCAAGGGCTGAACGTTCCCATTCTTCAAGTTCATCTACCGAGGTTTGATACGGTGCTTTACTTTCTTTGCGATATTGTGAGATAAAAGTATTTTGCATAATCCGAAACAGCCACGCTTTGATGTTCGTGCCTTGTTCGAATTGATGAAACGCTGAATATGCCTTAAGAAATGTTTCTTGAGTTAAATCCTCAGCAGTGGTTGGGTCTTGCGTTAAACGATATGCACCTGCGTAAATGGTGCTCATCAATGGCAGGGCTTCAAGTTCAAATCGTTCAGCAAGGTCGGTAGGCTTAAGGCTGACATTTTGCTCGGACACAAGTAGCACACTATCCCCTTCCAGGGATATAAACGATTTTCAACCTGGATTATTCCGCACTACGCCTTGAACTTATAGCCCATTCCTCGCACAGTTTGAATGATGTCGTCGTCCAATTTCTGCCTCAGATATCTCACATACACATCAACCACATTGGAATTTGGATCGAAATCGAGATCCCAAACATTACTGAGTAACTGCTCTCGTGAAAGTACTCGATTTGGATTTCTCATAAACAACTCTAAAAGGGCGAACTCCCGCCCAGAAAGTTCAATCTTTTTCCCCCGGAAAAGGACGGTTCGATCATGAAAATTTAAAGTTATCTCACCGACTGTTAACTCATTTACTGACGGAACGCTTTGAGTAGCGGAGTCCTTCAGTCGTAATCGTATTCGAACCAGTAACTCTTCAAATGCAAAAGGTTTCGACATGTAGTCATTTGCTCCAAGTTCTAGTCCAGAAACTCGATCAGATACTGAATCTCGAGCGGTCAAGATAATGACAGGTACGTTGTCTCCAGTGCCACGCAATTCGTTGAGTATCTCGATTCCACTCTTACCAGGAAGCCCAATGTCAAGAAGAATCAAATCAGGATTTGAGTACTTGGCCCACTGAAGTGCTTCGATGCCATCGTTGACTACGTCAACCTGATATCCGTGACTCTCAAGTCCACTCTTAATAAAAGAAGCAATGCGATCTTCATCTTCGATTATCAAGATTCTACTCACATCAACCTCCTGTCTTGGGGAATCCTAATTTCGAAAATTGTTCCTTGTGGATGATTGTCAAGAATCCTAATCGAGCCGTGATGTGCATCTACAATTGCTTTGACAATAGATAGTCCAAGACCCACACCACCACTGTCGTGTGCTGAATGTGTGTTGTCTACTTGGAAAAATCGGGAAAATACATGTGACTTCGCTTCATCTGATATTCCTGACCCACGATCTTTCACAAAGAGAACAATGTCGTCATCCACTACTTGCATTCCAAATGTAATTATTGAGCCCACAGGCGAATACTTCACTGCATTTTCGATCAGTTGTAGTAGTGCTTGGGTTAAACGTTGCTTATCCCCTCGAATTTGTGATTCAACATACTCGGTGATTTCAATTGGATTTGAGTAAATTGACTGGGCTTTCTCTTGAACTTCCTTGATGAAAACATCTGCACTAAAGGAACTGAATTGCACAAAATTAGGTTGAGTTGCCTTGGTTAAAGATTGCAAATCTTGCACCAGTCGCGTCATTCTGTTCACTTCATCTTCAATAATCATCAAACTTTGCTCGCTGAAGCCTTCACGCTGCATCAGTTCAATGTGCCCTTTGAGAATCGTAAGCGGTGTGCGCAACTCGTGTCCTGCATCATCGATAAATCGTTGCTGATCAATGAAGCTAGATTCAAGTCGAGATAACATGTTATTGAATTCTTGACTGAGTTGAGTAATCTCGTCATCAACACGTGCCGTTTCAAATTTCAACTGTCGAATGAAGTTATCTTTGTTAACTTTTTGTGCCTGGGAAGTAAGTTCAGCAATTGGCGAGAGCAGTCGCTTGACAATCACGCTCAAGATAATTCCTGTCATAGCGAAGAAAATAAATAGTCCAAGACTCAAGTTCCTAAAGAGGATATTCGTGGAGTCCAACTCTTTGTCTAAGTTTGTTACAACCACGAGTCGACCCACTTTGGTATCAAGCCCAAGAATTGGATATACCCCATATCGAAGTTCTCCAACGTCAGAAACATATGTATCAAGTGTTGGAATTTCAATTTGATCAACGGTATCGAGAAATGTCGCATCTTGATCTACTCGTAATGTGCTTTCACCTGGACTTCGAAAAGTCACCATTGAATCAATCATTGAGAACATAGTTTCATTCTCATTTGAGATTCTGCGACTTAGGAAGATTTCAAGGAGAGAATCGCTAGTTTGAAATGATTCACCTGTATTTGGGTTAATTCCCGTTGTGGCGAGTAGCTCTAGTTCATTTAACTGTTGCAGAATTTCAAGATCGACGCGATCACGCACCTGCTCAGTCACGCTCCAACGAGAAAAAGCTAATGTAATAGATAACAAAAGCGAAAGTGGAACAAGAATTCCAATTGTAATTTTAAGTGAAATAGGTCGAAACTTTTTCACTAGTTCGTCCTCGTGTACTCAAAGTCTTCTCGTGCCATCTCTCTTTCGTGGCCCCGAATTATGGGATCTTTCGTGATATCAAAGTTTCCATCGCCATTATCACTATGCAAACTCACCAAATATTCACCCGACGCTAATGGCTTGGTTAACCGAATACTTGCCTTCCTAGCGCCATATTTGACTAATTCCACATGGAAAATCTCACCCTGCTTGGACCTAATGAGGAGCCACACTGAATTGAGAGAAAATTCGATTTCATCAATCATCAAGGAAGTTCCGTCTCCCGCCTGATCATCAATATCAATTTCTGCCTCCGGATCAGAGGGAGATGTCTTTGGACCTGACGGGCTTTCACTCATTGTTTCGCTTGGAATTGGGCTAGCGGATTGCTCACCACTCAGCGTCAGAACCGAACTTGGAAGTGTCATTGGTGCGGAAGTATTCGAGGAACAACTGGCGCTGAATATTAGAACGAAGAGTATCGAGAATATTCGCTTCATAGCTCTTCCTTGCTAAATGAAAGCGGTGTGTGTCATCAACACACACTGCCTCTAAGGTCTATTAGTCGTTGCTGACAGGAGTACTTGGTGAACCACCTGAACCTGGAGTCGAAGGTGTGCTGCTCGAAACGGGAGTCGTTGCAGTGACTTCGGAAATCGGGGTGACAACACTTACAACTGACTCTTCTTCAACCGGAGAAGAACTTGAAACCACTGTCGCAGGTGAAGCACCGCTTTCTGGAGATATGACGTCATCTGTTGAACCTGTCAAGTCATCTTCAGCCGAGATAACTGAATCATCTTGGGGTAAAGAGCCTGTATCTCCTTCTACTTTACCTCCTTTAACTCCTTTAGCTCCAGTTTTCTTGCTTCCATCAGTAATTCCAGGAACTGAAACTTCGCCAATTGAAAATACTTCTGCTTGATCCTGATTGGCAACTACATCTTCAATCGCACTCATAGTGCCAGGGTTAAAAGAAACTACACCAGCACTCGTTGCTTGAATTACGGCGGCAGTTGCAACAACGCCAACACTCAGTGCGGAAGTTGTACCAATGCCAAACCACTTAATTTTCTTCATAGGAGTCCCTTCACTACGTGAGCCTAATCATGTCCGATATGTGTGAAGTAACGATGAAGTCAAGATGAGAAAATTCTCATCATTCTGGCTCAAAACCTCCAGAAACTCGAGCAAAAGACGCTCTCGCGTGTGAACTTGCGAAGGGAACGAGGCCCAGAATGCCACTATGTGACGAGCGGTAAGTTGCTTCATCAGGGTTAGGTCCCCGCTACTCTGCAATCTCGAGATCCACGCGGTGAGGAATTCAGCATATTTCTGGCCGGCACTATTGTTTTGATTTATCACGAAACCAAAGAAACATGTGGCAAGTAATGTTGCCTGGTCTTCTGCGAGGTGGCCTAGACCAGCATTATCAAAGTCCAACACTCCGAAGTCAGATTGCTCGAACTTTAACTGCCCCAGATGAAAGTCTCCGTGTATAAATCGTTTCTCACCACTTTCGGGAAAATTAGGTTCAACGTTCAGGCTTTTCTCAACAATTGCAAGTGCCTCCGAGTCTAGGTGTGACCGAAGGAGAGATACATACCATTCGTAGTTCAAAATCACTTTTCTTTTTGCTTCGATTTCAGTCGGTATTTTTTCCAATGTCCTTTGAAATTGGAGTATTCCAGACACTAACTTTTCCATATCGACATCACTCGTTAGAAAGTCGTCTCCCTGATATTCTTTAAATATTAATACATCTTCATTTGCTATTCCGATGAGTTCGGCTGTCTTCACTTTAGTTTGGATGACTTTCTGAACCTCAAGAATGCGATTAACGTTGCTTTTCGTCGTTACTTTGACAAAAAACACACCGAAGTTCGTCGCAATACGAAAGACTGCTCGTTTACCAGGTCGATACGTGACATTCTTGACATCCAAAATGTCGAACCTTGAATCGAGCTTCTTAAGCAATGTGAGAAGTGCGGGCTTCACTGCAACCAAGGCAAGCCCATGGAGATACGGATCATTCGGAAATCGCCAAAGTCGTATCCACGTTTCAAATTCCGGTAGATGAATCTGAAATTCTGCGCTTCTCCATTCTGTGCTACTGACTTGAGCATATACAAATGTTGCCTCATGGAGTCCGAGGATTTCAAAACCATAAATAGGGCCATCTGAATGTATATTGCTCGAATGAATGCGTACAGAACTACTAGTAACTTCGAAGTGCTCAGCTAAAACTTCTTGTAAAACTTCTTGCATCATTACTCTACTGGCTCTAACAGGGATTCGTTGTTATTTTTTGTAGCATTAACCATCTGCGATACTTTATGAGCTTGTACTCGCGGAGGATCAAAATCAATTATTTCCTGTGCTTCAGATTCGTTTCCACGAAGCCAGGTCGTAAAGTCATTTGGCCTGAGGAGAACAGGCATTCGATCATGAATGTATGCCAGCTCATCAATTGCAGAGCGTGTCAATATGGCACATGTGAAAAGCCATTCTTCCGTTGTCGGATTTTTCCAGGCAGACAACAGCCCAGCCATGCTTACAAACTGTTCATCCGGCAATTTATGGAAGTAGGGCACCTTTGATGGTCCACTTCGTTGCCATTCATACCAGCCGATTGCTGGGATAATGCAACGGGATTCC
>JBMSMQ010000003.1:0-62153 GCA_049421205.1 Candidatus Nanopelagicales bacterium | reverse complement strand
TTGCAGGATCCGGACTTTTTGGATTTCCCAATCGAGTTGTAAGTTTCGCTGGGTTTAGTTACACCAATGGACTAGCGCTTTTATTATTTTTCTCTGGACTGATTATCCTGAAACTTTCAGTTTCAGACTATTCAGTAAAGTCGCCTCGGTGATATTCGAATAACCATCCAAAGACCGAAACCATCAAGATTGTAAGACCAATCACGATAATCCAGGTAGCGAAAGCCAATCCGGTAAAAGTGATAGCAGCTCCTGCTGCGACTGGAAGTGGCCACCAGGAATGTGGACTAAAGAATCCATATTCTGCGTCCGCTTCTGATATTTCCGCATCAAGTCGATCCTCTGGACGAACTCCAACCCGCTTTCCTGTGAAGAGCAAGTAGGAACCAATAATGATGGAAAGTCCACCTGTAAGCAGTAACGCTGTGGTTCCAATGACATCGCCTGCGACATATGAGTAGATACCAGTAATGATGAAATAGAAAAGTGCACCACCTGTAAAAAGACCGCCCTCAACTTTCATTTTTCACCTCAGGGTGATGCAGGTCGAAAGCAGGTCGCTCAGATCGAATTCGAGGTAACGAGTGGAAATTATGTCGTGGAGGTGGACACGTGGTTGCCCATTCGAGCGAAGCTCCCCATCCCCAGGGATCATCAGATGTCACCTTCGGGGCAAATCGATACGTTTTGTAGACGTTGTAGAAGAACACGAGTGTCGACGCACCAAGCACGAATGAACCAATCGTCGAAATCATGTTAAGTTCGGTAAACCCATCACTTGCAAGATAGTCAACGTAACGTCTTGGCATACCCATTACTCCAAGCCAATGCTGCACAAGGAAGGTTGTGTGGAAACCGGCGAAGACAAGCCAGAAATGTAATTTGCCTAGGCGTTCATCAAGCATTCTGCCAGTCCATTTTGGCCACCAGAAGTAGAAACCTGCAAACATCGCAAAGACAACCGTTCCGAAGACCACGTAGTGGAAATGGGCAACAACAAAGTATGAATCACTCACGTGAAAATCTAGTGGTGGCATTGCAAGCAAAACTCCAGTGAGCCCACCGAAAAGAAATGTCGCCAAAAATCCAATAGTCCAAAGCATTGGAGTTTCGAAGGTCAATGAACCGCCCCACATCGTGCCAATCCAGTTGAAGAATTTGACTCCTGTGGGAACAGCGATGAGCATCGTCATCGCGGCAAAGAATGGAAGGCTCACAGCACCCGTGACATACATATGGTGTGCCCATACAGCCATCGATAGACCCGCAATTGCTATGGTCGCAAATACCAATCCTTTGTAACCAAATATTGGTTTACGTGAAAAGACTGGCAGGATTTCAGAAGCGATTCCAAAGAATGGAAGAGCCAGAATGTAAACCTCTGGATGACCAAAAAACCAGAACAAGTGTTGCCACAAAATCGCGCCGCCATTCGCTGCGTCAAATACAACTGATCCAAATTTTCGATCGACTTCAAGAACGATTAGTGCTGCGGCCAGGACAGGAAAAGCCATAATCACCAAAACACTGGTTAGCAGTGTATTCCACGTGAAGATACTCATACGGAACATTGTCATACCCGGAGCTCGCATAGTGAAAATTGTTGTAATGAAATTCACTGCACCGAGAATGGTTCCAAGACCACCAAGTGCAAGTCCAAGTAACCAAAGATCGCTACCAGTTCCAGGAGAATTCACAGCATTTGATAGTGGCGCGTAGGCAAACCATCCGAAACTTGCAGCTCCTCCTGGGGTGAGAAATCCAGAAACCACCATCGTGCCACCGAAAAGAAAGAGCCAGTAGCCCAACATGTTCAATCGCGGAAACGCAACGTCTGGTGCACCAATTTGTAAAGGCATAATGACGTTAGCAAAACCAACAAAGAGTGGTGTAGCGAACAGGAGCAACATAATGGTTCCGTGCATCGTGAAGAGTTGGTTGTACTGCTCGTTACTCAAAAACTGTAATCCAGGTCGTGCAAGTTCGGCTCTGATTGCCAAGGCCATAACACCCGCGAGAGAGAAAAACACCATCGATGTAATCAAGTACATATACCCGATAGTCTTGTGATCTGTCGATGTGATCCATTTGACGATAGTTCTGCCGAGGCGTTCTTGTCGCTCAGGTCTAGGTTGTGGGATCTGATCCGCTGGACGTTCTGATAACAATGTCATGACGTTTCTCCTGCCGCATCTGAAACTCGACCAGATTCAAGGATGCCGGTTTGACCCGCATCCTCAAGTTTTTGCATATATGCATCAAATTCAGCTCGTGTTACTACCTTCACATCAAAAAGCATTCGAGCATGATCTACACCGCAGAGCTCTGCACACTTCCCTGCGAATGTACCGAGAGTGTTTGGTGTTACTTCAAACTTATTAACGCGACCAGGAATGACATCCATCTTGTGTAAAAAGGCTGGAACCCAAAACGAATGGATGACATCGGGCGAGGTCAGTTCAAAACGCACAGTTTCGTCGACTGGCAAGTAGAGCACAGGTCGTGACCCCGGAGTTCCAATGTCGTACACATTTTCATCGAGATAGTTAAATATCCACGACCAACGAAAGCCAACGACTCCAACAGTTTGTGTAGGTTTGTCGGTCAATGCTGTCAGTTCCGTTTGATCGCGGAACGTGAAAACAGAAAGCACCACGACAATGATGAGTGGTGCAACAGTGTAAAGAATTTCAATTGGCAAGTTGTACTTCGTTTGTTCAGGAAGCGTGTCAGTTGGTTTACGGCGATACCGAATGATGGAGAAGATCAATAGACCCCAAACAAGACCACCAATGACCCAAGCTGCTAGCCAAGAATTGGTCCACAAATTGACAACAATCGAGCCTTCTTCGGTCGCAGGCTGGGGCATTCCCATTCTCAAAAATCCGTCTACGCTGCAGCCGGCTGTGAAGATTAAGGCCATAATCGCCAAAGCTGTACGCTTCATATCGTCCCTTCGCGAGCTATAGGCGTAGATTACTCCTGCACGCCCAAATTCGTGGGGTCAGTCACGAGCGGACACTGTGACATAACTCCCACTACTCTCAAGCCATGACGAGTCAGCGGCTCTATTGGGACTGTACCGATGGTCATCCTTTTCCTGAGGTGTATGACCAAGTTGCACACAATCTCTTCTATGCAGGGTTCAGCGTGGCCCAAAGCCAGCATTTTGAAGCACAGAGGCTTCAACATAGTAAAGAGGTTGGGCTTCAAGTTCTCAAAGATGCATGGCAGAGCGACTACGTATTTCCCGTGCAGCACCTCGGAAACTGCTATCGAATTATTCGCGAAAAATTAGGTCCAATTGCTACGAGTTCACTGTCTCGAAAAGGAATGCGAGAAATGTTTGCGGGACAAATTATCGATGTCTCGCCTGATGGACTACACCAGTTCGATACTGAAGTTACTGTCTTTGGCTACCAAGCAGTGAATCACGAAATTGGGCTTCGCGCGGATGTCTCGAATATCAGCAAATACGTTGACCTGGAAATTGCGGATTGTTCTGATCTCATCGGGAGGGAAATTTTCAAAGCGCAAACGCTTTCCATCGCACGTGCTAGTGCTTGGGCTGGTCCTGCAAATGCGTGTTTCATCATCGATCCTGAAAATGTACTTAAACTTGATTCGCGCGAATTTCCACCTCTGCAACTGGACCCGTTGCTCTTCGGTTTTGCAGTGGTGAGTTGGGAAGTGAATTCAGAACATATAAGTGAACGCTTTACAGCAAATCAACAGATTCTCGATTCACTTATTCTGGGATTGTCAACTTTCAGTGACATAAAGATTCATACCCCGCATGATCCATCCCAACGTGCCAGTCATTTGCTCTCTTTCTCAATCTCGCAATGCGATTCAGAATTTGCTGCCAGACTGTTTGACGAGCAAGGGATTTCAGTGGGTTCACAAAGTGCATGTTTGGCAAATTCAGGTCAACCGAGCGAAGTGTTAAAAGCACTTGGCATTGACACTGCAGGACATATCAGAGTTTCGCTTCCAATAAATGCCAACGCAAACGACATTGATCGTTTTCTCTCCGCTACAAAAGTGGTGCTTTCAAGAGTTCAAGATGAGCGAAAGTTCTTAGCAGAATGACTTTCCGCAACCACAACCTCCGGTTGCATTCGGATTCTCAATCTTGAATCCTGATTCACTGAGTGAATCGACATAATCAATGACTGCACCATTGACGTATTCAATGCTTGCTTTGTCGATGACAACGTTTACTCCACCAAAGGACTTCACGACATCACCTTCGAGCTGTGAAGCATCGAAAAATAAATCATACTGAAATCCAGCACATCCTCCAGGCCGAACTGCAACCCGTAACGCTAATTCTGGTTGCCCTTCAGCATCGAGGAGTGACTTTACTTTGACTGCTGCTGAGTCCGTAAGGACGAGGCCCTGGGTCGTTGTATCTGTTGATTCCATTGTGATCCTTTCAGACGCCAATCATAAACTTATAACGAAACTTCTGCATCAATTATTCTCTTAACGGAGCCAGGTTCTTCCCATTCTTGACGAAGTCTTACGCAATATCTCTTCAGGGCGCGATTTACATACTTCTAAAGGTGCGTCGTCGCTCATCGCAAAGGCAGCATTCACGCCTATCGTTTGCCAGTCCCGTCTGCCAATCTCGACTTGCCCTGCAATCACCACAAGAGGTTTTCCATATTTCAAGGCAAGGCTCGAAAGCCCTGACACAACCTTTCCATCGAGTGTTTTCCAGTCAAACTTGCCTTCCCCCGTGATGAGCAAATCTGCCTCTTCAATTTTTCTTTCAACGTCTTGAATCTCAGCAATGAATGAAAATCCAGAAGTGCGCCGCGCCCCAAGTAGAAGTAGTCCGTACCCAAGTCCCCCAGCGGCACCTGCACCAAGTGCAACTCGAGGATTCTTACCTAGCATATCTACGCCGATAAGGTTTGAAAAGTGACTTAAAGCTGTTTCTAAATGCTCAACTTGTGTTTCTGTAGCGCCTTTTTGACCAGCATACGTTCGACTCGCTCCACGATTTCCCAAAAGCGGATTATCTACATCACTCATTGCTTCCAAAATTACATTCCGCATGAGATCTCGTGCACCCGTGATGTCAACGCTCTCTAATGATGCTAGTGCGATACCGCCATTTTGAAGTAGTCCCGAAGGTACGGAAGATGCTCCTAATGCCGCGAGCATTCCAGCACCTGCATCATTCGTTGCAACTCCCCCAAGACCAACACGAATGTGTGTGATGCCTGCCTCGATAATGTGTTTCACCATCTGACCAACACCATAGGTTGTAGCGGTAAGTGGATTCAATTCGTTCGCAAGATGAAGCCCGCAAATCTCAGCTGATTCAATGTAGGCGATTGCGTTTGATTCGTACCATGAAGCAGGGATTGCTTCTCCAGTATGACTACTGACTGGGATTACATGACGTGTGCCAGGTAATACAGTTGAGATACATTCAAGAAATCCAGGACCACCATCTGAAAGACCGACGAAGTCGGTCTCAACGTTGAATTCAAGGCTCACTTGATTGGCGATTATTTCCGATGCAACGGCTGCACTCATAGTGTCGCCAAAACTGTCGGTGCAAACTAAAACTCGCATTGTGGTAATGATAGATGCAACAAGGTGATGAGTTGGTAGGGTCAGGGATTCGTGAGACACTCAGCCTGTGACGGCATCTTTCACTGAACCCCAAAAGAGTCTGCTCGCCGAGCTACTTGAGGGCAAAGAGCGAGACCTCTATAGTGAACGAGGTGTGAGTTGCCCTGGCGACTTGCCAGATGCAAGCGATCCGAGTCTTGTTGAACGTGCGCTCGCAGCAAAAAAGGCACTCGGTGATTCAACTTTTATTTTGGGGCATCACTATCAACGCGATGAAGTTATTCAATTTGCAGACGTAACTGGAGACTCTTTCAAATTAGCGCAGCGTGCCGCCGCACGTCCAGACGCCAAATACATTGTTTTCTGTGGAGTTCACTTTATGGCGGAAAGCGCCGATATTCTTACTAGTGATACGCAACAAGTCATACTTCCGGATTTGCAAGCAGGATGCTCCATGGCTGATATGGCATCAATCACCCAAGTTGATGCAGCGTGGTCTCGCTTCAAGGACATCGGAATTGCAACAGAAACTGTACCTATCACGTACATGAATTCAACTGCAGCGATAAAAGCATTCACTGGTCGCAATAATGGAACTGTTTGCACCTCATCAAATGCAGAAACTGCAATGCGATGGGCATTTGATCAGGGAACGAAAGTGTTCTTTCTTCCAGATCAACATCTTGGAAGAAATACTGCAGTGTTACAACTCGGGCTTTCCCTTACCGATTGTGTGTTGTTTGATCCACACAAACCTAATGGGGGCAACTCGCCTGAAGCGTATGAGCAGGCAAAAGTCATTTTGTGGCGGGGCCACTGCTCAGTTCACGGGAGATTTTCAGAACAGAATATTGTTGATGTTCGAACGAAATACGATGATGTTTCAGTCCTCGTACATCCAGAATGTAAACATGAAGTTGTTACGAATGCTGATTATGTTGGTTCAACAGAATTCATCATTCAGAAGCTATCGGAGGCCAAACCAGGAAGCCGATGGGCAATTGGCACTGAACTTAACCTTGTTCGGCGACTTGCGCTTCAACACGATGACAAACACATCATGTTTCTCGACAAGACAATTTGCTATTGCTCAACTATGAACCGAATTGACCTACCACATCTCGTATGGACTCTTGAAAATCTAGCGACAGGGCAGGTCCATAATGTTATTAAGGTCGAGAGCGACACTGCTCATTGGGCAAGAGTGGCCCTAGAAAGAATGCTTTCTCTACCCGCAACTGTGCACGTTGATTAATGTGCAAGTAGTCTTTTTATGTGAACGAAAAAAATCACCCGACCCCAAAGCGAAAAGATGCCCAAGCGGCCCGCAAAAAGTCTGTAAAGATTCCCACAGATAAAAAGGCTGCTAAAGCGGCAATGCGCGAGCGCGAGATGGAATCTCGATTGCAACTTCGTAAAGCGATGTACACGCACGACGAGAAATACCTCCCACCTCGCGATAAAGGTGCCATCAAAGCCTGGGTGCGAGATTTTGTGGATAAGCGCATCAGCATCGGAGAGCTCTTCATCCCATTTGCGATGGTCATCATCTTTTTTCTCTTTTTTCCAAATGTCCAGCTACAGCTACTTGTAATGAACGTTTGGACAATTATGTTCATTGGCCTCATCATCGATGCCACGATTCTTGGGTTCTTCATCCGTCGAGAACTTGGCAAGAAATACTCCAAGGCAGAACGTAAAGGTGCCGTCTTCTATGGCATCACCAGAAGCATCACTATGCGATCACTTCGACTGCCAAAACCACGCGTCAAGGTGGGTGGCAGACCCAAGGAAATTGTTCTCCCTAAATCCTTGCAATAGGTTTATTCGGCGAGTTCGGTGAAATTCGCGATCTGCTTGTTATGCTAGTCCAACAATTTCATATTGCTCTCCGACGTCTAGGGAAAGTTCGGTCAAATTCCGACGCTGACCCGCAACCGTAGGTTGATTTCAACAAGCCGGAGCACCTAGCGGAGAGCACAACACACCGTGCGTCGTGGTCTACGTTGGTGGCAATGTCGCCCTCGTCAACCTACATAAGGTAACGAGGGTTTTGTCCTTCTACGTCGGCTCGCGTTAGTAGAAAGGTCATTATGGCACTCTCAAACGCGAGACACTCTCAAAGTTCTCGCAGACACCTCACATCCTTTTTGGCATTCATTGCCACGCTTTTGATTGCGCTCGCTCCAACCACTGCACATGGAGAAACGGCTTGGCGGTATTGGAGCTATTGGACTTTAGAAGACGGTTCATGGCAACAAGCTATGACAGGTGCGGCAGACATTGAAGCTCTTGATGGTTCCGTCCAAGGATGGCGATACATCACCGCTGGTATTGAAGTTGGCCAGGAACTCGCACCACGTATCACTCCAAACTTTGAAGATATCTGTGAAGGGGTGCAACCTGATGCTAACTCTGCCAGGGTCGCGGTTGTCATTGACTTTGGAGATCCAAGTGATTATTTAGAAAATAATACAATTCCAGAGACTGTTACTGAATGTGTAGTGGTTGCATCTGGTTCACCAAGTAGCGTTTTACTTCCAGAAATTGCTGAGTTACGTGAAGATTCTGGGTTAATTTGTGCAATCAACGGTCTGCCATCTTCCGGATGTGGAGAAGAAGTCGAAATTTATACGGATGAACCAGTACTGATTTCCGAACCCGCAGACGAGGATGCAGCGAGTTTGTTCGATAACACTGTGGTACTTGCTGGTGTAGCACTTGCACTTGCAACGACTGCCTTTTTCATACTGAAAAAACGTGCCTAAAATGAGGCGACAAGTAGTGGAATCACATCAAATTCGTTGGTGGATTTGGTCCTTACTTCTCGCCATCGCAATGAGTGCTAGCCAGAATGTTCTGCTCGTTATGTGCTTGATGATAATCGTGTTTGCAGCAATAAAAACCTCGGCACAAGTAAAGCGGTATTCACTCACAACACTTATGCGACTACTTGCTGCACTCTTGATACTAAGAATCGCGTTTCAAATGTTTTTTGGGGTGCCAGTTGGAAATCATGTGTTATTCAAACTACCCGAAATCGATTTGTTCTCTGGAGGACTTCGCGTAGGTGGAATATTCACGTTAGAAAGTCTGCAAACGGCAACAAATGAAGCAATCGTGTTAGGTGGAATAATTCTTGCACTCATTGCGAGTTCAATGATGATTCCAGTGTCATCGCTTTTGAGGCGACTTCCGCCAGGATTCTCAAATATTGCATTGGTATTGTCCATTGCCTTGTCGTTTCTTCCACAACTCATCAACGACGTTAAACGTAATTTGCGTGCAAATCGGTGGAGAGGTCAATCCACATCCAAGATTTCAGTGCTTTCACTCAATTTTATGAATGTCATTGAAAATTCTCTCGAAAAAAGCATTCAGGTCTCAGCAAGTATGTGGCGAAGAGGGCTCGGTAGCGATACGCAGTCTTCGAGCTCGAGTGGAGTTCGACGTGTGGGCTCAATTATCTTTTTCGGTGCACTTCTCGTAACTCTTCTCACATCATCCCACACATCTCTCACATTGCTTATGTTTGTAGGAGTAAGTCTCGTCATCTATTCATATGGGCACTTTTCAATCAGTGCTCTATTTAAAAGTGTCCTTTCAGATCCCTCGAATCTTTTAATGTGTGCGATCGGATGTTTAGTTGCTGGAATTTGGGTCTTCAATGATGCGATTATTGAATTGACACTCATTTGCTTGATAGCAGTCTTTAGCGGATTGATGCTTCGTCACAAGGAGGTGAGAGAAGACTATGCTGCATATTCAGGGACTTGATTTTCGTTACAAGAATCAGGAGGTTTTTTCAAATCTCAATCTTGAGTTTCATGATTATGGAATTCATCTCCTCGTAGGACCAACCGGCATTGGCAAAAGCACATTGCTTGAAATAATCGCAGGGAGCACTCCTCGCTTCAAGGGCGGGAATTTGAAAGGACACATTACTTTCAATGGTCTTGATGTATCGAATCTCAATCAACGGGAAAGATTTCAGTTAATTGGCTTCGTTGGGCAGGACCCTGACACAACGTTTGTATCAGAAGTAGTATTTGATGAAATCGCATTTGGATTACGATTTTTGGAACTATGTGTAGATGATGTCAATTATCGAGTACACGAAGTCGCACAAAGCCTCAACATAGAGAATCTACTTTTTCAGGAGATCGTGACACTCAGCGCTGGACAACGGCAGCGCGTGGCAATCGCGGCAGCACTCGTCGTGAAACCAAAATTGTTGTTGCTCGATGAGCCAACAAGTGCGCTTGACTCAAAAATCTCACGAGAGTTGCTGAGTGTATTGAGAGATTACGCAACGTTAAATTCTGTCTTCGTTCTCATTTCGGAACATCGAACTGATCGGCTTCTCGAATTTGCGACATCTGTAGCTCTGCTTGAAAACGCTCTCGTTATTTCGCCGCGCGATAGTCTTCCCTACCTCAGCACGCCGTCAATATTCCTCCAGTTAATGGAGTATGTTGATTCCGAGAAGAGTCTCAGCGCAGATGCATTCCGTAACGCACTGGTGGCGAAACCCGCATTGAGGAGTGAGCCTGCAAATAAGATTCCAACTATTGAATCCAATCTTGTTGTGAGTAATGTGAGTGTCCAGATAGATAAGCAAGAAATCCTTAGTGACATCAATTTCACCTTCAATTCCGGTGAGATAACGGCTTTGGTTGGACAAAACGGTTCTGGTAAAACTACTTTGATTCATACGCTAATCGGTGATATCGCTTCATATCAGGGCACTGTCACTTTCGAAAATCGTGAGACCCGTATGTTCTATGGAAAAGTCCTTCTAGACACCTTCGGAATAGTTCCCTCAAATCCACAAGATGTGTTTTTGAATCAAAGTGTTATCGAAGATTGCGCTCAGTCAGATAGAGACCGTGGACTTCAATCGGGTAGCACACTGACTCAATTTCGAAAACTCGCTCCAAATGCTTCAATAACTGCACATCCGAAAGATTTGTCTGCTGGACAGCAACTAAGCCTGGCGTTAGCAATAGCTCTTTCATCAGATCCAAAAATTCTTCTCCTGGACGAACCTACGCGCGGACTTGATGGGAAAAGTAAAGATTCACTCATCGATGAATTACGTTTACAAAGGGATCAGGGCACTACCATAATTCTTGCGACACACGATTTAGATCTCATCGCAGAACTTGCAGATTATGTTCTTGTACTTGAGGATGGCAAGATTCACCGTCAAGGCTCCCCTTATGAAATTTTGGGCAGCACCGAGGAACTACACACGCTTGTCAGTGAAATCTTTGCACCGTTACCCCTTCTGAAAGTTGATGATGTTTACCGCGCGTATCAACCTGCGTGATATTTTGAATGTAGCACTTCCAAGTGTGATCTTTACTGCACTCTTTTTAGTAAGTGCTTGGCCGCTACTGGCTGGTGAAAATCTCCTGCAATCAACAAATGCGAATCAAATTCAATTGATACTGGCAATTCTTATTCCTCTATCAATGATATTGTTGCTGAACGATGTATTGAATCAGATGATATCCATTCGTAGCTTTGCGCTCATTGCTATTTTTGTTTCACTCGCTGTTGCGCTTCGCCCACTTGGACTTGGTGTTGCAGGTCTTGAACCAATTTGGGTGGCAATCATTATTGCGGGATATACATTGGGTATTTCGGCTGGATTCATGGTTGGTGGACTCGCACTCATGCTCAGTGCACTTGTTACGGGTGGTGTGGGGCCGTGGCTTGGAAACCAAATGGTGCTTGCGGCACTCATCGGAGCCGGTGCAGGTGCCATTGGGCGTATTTCAATTTCTCGTCTGATGATTACGTTGTATGCATTCGTCACGACCTACTTCTTTGGTTGGTTTATGAATTTGTGGTTTTGGCCCACGTTTTCAAATCTTCAAAGCGCAATCGCTTTCGATGCTACTGCAAGTATTGCCGAGCGAATATTGGCATGGGCGAAATTTTCGCTGCTCACCAGTAGTGGTTTTGATGTCCCCCGAGCTATTCTGAGCGCAACGTTGGTCTGGCTCACTGCACGACGAATGAAGGCGTCTGTCACCCGTCTGAACGCACCATTCACGACTGAACACTAAAACCACACCTTTGGTACATAGTTTGCCTATGGAAACTGCGGATACCCTCGAAGATCTAGGTGGTGGTCTTCGAAGTTCACATATTGCTGCTGGGCTAGTTCTTGTCGTACTGCTCGCAGCACTTGGATTCTCCGCAGTTGCGAATGCAGATGCCCGTGACCAAGAAACGGCGTATCTCACTACGGTAGAAGAAACCGCATCGACGATTCTGCTCGCACAACAGCAAACCCTTGACGTATTTAGTCGTGCTGAAAGTGAAGTAGGTAATAGAAGCGCATCAGAAACTCTCGTGCGTGCCCTCGAAAAACTTTCGCGGCAAGTGAATCGATTTGGAATGGAAGACGAAGTAGCAGGTGGCATCGTCACAGAAGATTTTCAATCGACACTCAGTGAAATGAAACTGTGGGAAAACACAACTATTTCCGCTACCACTCTTACGCTCTATCGAAATCAGATGGTCCCAGAAGCCCGCCGTTGGCTCACTGACTATCAAACTATGGCTGTTGAGAAAATCAAAATACTTGCAAGTGCCAGGGCAGTGAATGAAAGAAACCAAGCAATATTGCTCTTTACTTCACTCGCACTCTTTGTCTCACTTCTCTCCTGGATTTCTATTAGCGTTGCAAAAACATATAGAAAAGCGAAGTTATTGATTTCAGATGAAGAAAGTAAAGTATCGAGTGCAAAAACCGCCTTGGCTCACGCAACAAATCAGCTGTCGTACCAGGCGAAGCACGATGCGTTAACAAATTTGCCTAATCGAATTGCACTTTATGAGAAACTTTCACAGTTCCTCGCTGATGAACCAGACAATGTAGTTGTTTACTTTTGTGACCTTGATCGATTTAAAGTGGTCAATGATTCGCGTGGGCATGCGGTGGGTGATGAACTCTTGGTTGCTGCTGCTGGTCGACTTGCGAAATCAGTGTCAGACGGCGACTTTCTTGCTCGTTTTGGTGGAGACGAATTCGTTGTCATAAGTAAAACTCCGATGGACCGAGATTCGATTCTACGAACAGCCGAGCGCTTTATACGGCAACTTTCAAAGCCATTTGATATCGATGACTATGAAGCCTATATTGGTTTAAGTATTGGTATCGCCACGTCCAAGCCCAACTCTAGTGTGAATCAGTTATTACGTGATGCCGATATCGCGATGTATCGAGCCAAAGGACGTCCTGGACTGCATATTACCTTTTATGATGAAATTGGAGAGCGATTATCGCGCCAACTCGACACAGAAAATGCACTGCGCCAAGCAATTGTGCGCAACGAACTAGTCCTCCATTGGCAGCCAATTGTGAATCTCAAAAACTCACAAGTACATACCATGGAAGCACTCCTTCGATGGCGACATCCAAATGGTGAACTCTTGCTCCCGCAAGAGTTCTTGTCGGTCGCAGAAGACTCAGGTTTAATTGTTCAGATGGGACAATGGGTGTTACGTAACGCCTGTATGGCAGGTTCACTCACCGAAGACAGAAATGTCTCAGTCAATGTTTCAGCACGGCAACTTCAAGAGGTGACATTTGTTGATGATTTAATGTCAATATTGTCATCAACAAACTTCGCTCCTGAGCGTCTCATAATTGAAGTGACAGAAAATTCATTGATTGATACAAGTCTTGTCGGCGGTCCACTCACCAGAGTAAGAGAACTCGGATGCAAAATTGCACTCGATGACTTTGGCTCAGGGTATTCATCTCTTGGCCTTCTGGAGCGACTGCCGGTGGATATCATCAAACTTGATCGCGCTTTTGTGAAAGAGGTTGCTACAAGTGAAGCGTCTCAGGCGATTATTAAATCCCTCGTGCAACTTGCTAACGCATTAGGGATGATGTTTATTGCCGAGGGCGTTGAAACTGATGCTCAACGCAAAGCACTACGAAGTTTGGGAGTATTGAACGCCCAGGGATACTGGTTTGGTCAGCCAGAAGCTAGTCGACTGCAAACTTCGTCATCGCGCGGATGATGAAACAAATGGAAGTTTTACAACTTCTGCACGTATAAGTTTTCCTCGAATGTCGATCTCTACAGAAGTTTCGTTAAAGTTTCGATCGACAAGTGCAAGTGCAATTCCAACTTTCAACGACGGTGAGTAGCCACCACTGGTTGTTTCTCCAATCTGACTTCCTGAACTCGATACGTTCATATGTCCGCGTGGAATGCCGCGATCAATGAGTTTCAATGCAATTCTTTTTCGCTTAGTGTCTTTTGACTCCAGTGCACTTTTCCCAAGATATGTAGGTTTTGAATTGCCGATCGCCCACTTTAAACCAGCTTCGAGTGGAGTGATGCTCTCACTGATGTCATTACCGTGAAGTGGATAGCCCATTTCAAGTCGTAATGTGTCACGAGCACCAAGACCAATTGGTTCTACATTCGAACTTATGATGGTGCTCCATAAAGTTTCTGCAGCACTGTTGGGACAAATTAACTCAAATCCCTGCTCACCCGTGTAACCCGAACGGCATACCAACACTTCAGTGGATTCAAACAGTTGCCATCCTGCAGACATATACTCGATTTCTGAATTTAGTCCAAGGTGTTCTAGTGCTTTCGAGGACTCTGGGCCTTGAATCGCAAAAATACAGTACTCATTGTGGTGATTCTCTAAGGCCACTTCATCGTTCTTGTGCTGCTGCAAAACGTTGAATACGCGTTGTGCGTTAGAAGCATTGGGTATGAGCCAAATGTCGTCCTCACTTATTAGATACACCAGAAGATCATCAATAACGCCACCTTCATCATTGAGGAGCATCGAATACTGTGCTTTGTTGTTTTCGATCAAATTTAAATCATTGGTTAATAATCCATTGAGCCACTGAAGTGCACTTCCTCGTACTCGAATTTTGCCCATATGGCTCACATCAAAGACCCCGACCCTGGTCCTGACAGTCTCATGCTCAGCAAGGACTCCGACGTATTCAATTGGCATGTCGTAGCCTGCAAATTCGGCCATCTTTGCCCCACGGGCCACATGCCAGCCGTGGAGTGGGGTTATTTTCGCTCCACTCATAGGTAAAACCTAGCCACCTTCTCGCATTTTGAGGATTAGGGGCATAATTTGAGTATGACAAACATTTCACTCACCACCTCGCTCACTGCTTCAGATGCAACCACCCTCTTTGCTCGTTCAAGCGATAAGGGTTTTTCACTACTTAGTTCTCTTGGCACGAAAAATGCCAAAATTGTCGCTGCGCTGAAGTCGCTCGATTTTCAAGGTAAGCTCAACGAATCTCTTACCCTGCCAGGTGCAGTTGCCTCAACGACAGGAATCATCATCGTTGTCGGAATTGGTGACAATCCACACCACGATAACTTCCGAAAAGCAACTGGCACAGCAGCGCGCCAGACTTTCGGACTAAAAAAGTGGTCCATTGTTGTTCCAGACGACTATACCGATGCGACTGGCGCAATAAGCGAAGCCGCATTACTCGGAACTTATGCATTTAATACGCATCGAGCAAAATCGAATACGGCAAAAAAGCAAAGCGTGAAATCCATTTCGGTGGTAAGCAAAGATGGCCGGAACTCAATCTTGAAGAAATCTCTGGAGCGAGCGAAAATCGTTGCATCGGCAGTGAATCACGCAAGAGATCTTGCAAACACTGCTCCTGGACACTTACCCCCTGCAGCAGTTGCTGATTTTGCCAAGAAACAGGCGAAAGAAGTTGGTTTAACAATTGAAGTGCTCGACGAGAAAGCATT
Organism: Candidatus Nanopelagicales bacterium; assembly: GCA_049421205.1. Classification (GTDB taxonomy): domain Bacteria; phylum Actinomycetota; class Actinomycetes; order S36-B12; family UBA5976; genus JAFMIT01. The sequence goes on along the minus strand of JBMSMQ010000003.1, from coordinate 46,773 downwards.
GGCTAATCAAGGCTATGGAGGAATCGTCGGTGTTGGACAAGGTTCATCACGGCCACCACGCCTCGTGAGATTGAGTTACCGACCACGAAAGTCAGTTGCTCATATTGCACTTGTTGGAAAAGGAATTACGTTTGATACTGGTGGCATTTCACTAAAACCACCACTCAATATGCATGAAATGAAAGCAGATATGAGTGGTGCGGCTGCTGTCATTGCTGCAATTCTTGCTATCAAGCAATTGAACATCCCAGTTTCGGTAACAACGTATGCCGCACTTGCAGAAAATATGCCAGGAGGAAGTGCTCAACGTCCTGGCGATGTGGTTGTTGCTTACGGTGGACGTACTGTTGAAGTTCTCAACACTGATGCAGAAGGTCGACTTGTACTCATGGACGCAATTGCACGCGCCCAAGAAGATAAACCAGATTTAATAGTTGACGTTGCTACTCTTACAGGTGCTGCGGTAATCGCGTTAGGTAGGAAGATTTCAGCAGTTATGTCCAACAATGATGAAATGAGAGACGTCGTTGTTGATGCTGCGGGTCGATCAGGTGAATATATGTGGCCACTTCCTCTTCCACAGGAATATAGGCCGAAGCTGGATTCCGTTGTGGCAGATATAGCGAATATTGGCGACTCCTACGGTGGCGCTCTTTATGGAGGACTCTTCCTTCAGGAATTTGTGAAATCCACACAGAAATGGGTCCATATTGATATTGCAGCTCCCGCTTTCAACTCTGAAGCACCTTATGACTACCATCCAAAAGGCGCAACAGGTCCAGCAGTGCGCACTTTGGTGACACTCGCAGAAGACATCGCAAACGGTTTAGTGAAACTCTAACGATGCCGAAAACAATGGAGACGAACTGAATGAATGAACAAACTTTTGACATCGTGATTCTCGGCGGAGGATCTGGTGGATATGCGTGTGCATTGCGCGCGAGTCAATTAGGTCTCAAAGTTGCTTTGATAGAAAAAGATAAAGTTGGAGGCACTTGTCTGCATCGTGGTTGCATCCCAACCAAGGCACTCCTTCATGCAGCAGAAGTCGCAGATGTCACCCGTGAATCGGAAAACTTTGGAGTTTTTGCAGAGCTACAAGGTATTGATATCAATAAAGTTAACGCGTATCGAGATTCAGTCGTTGGAAGGTTGTATAAAGGTCTTCAAGGTTTGATCAAAAGTAAAGATGTTACCTATATAGAAGGGACAGGACGACTTATTTCTTCCAACACAGTTGAAGTCAATGGTGTCAAATATGTAGGTAAAAATATCGTGCTTGCAACAGGCTCCTACTCACGAAGTCTTCCTGGACTCGAAATCGGTGGAAGAATCATGACTTCAGATCAAGCACTACAAATGGATTGGATTCCTCGAAGTGTGCTCGTGCTTGGTGGAGGTGTCATCGGTGTTGAATTTGCATCAGTCTGGAAATCATTCGGTTCTGATGTGACAGTGATTGAAGCACTCGATCGACTCGTTCCCGCAGAAGAAGAATCAATCAGTAAAGCACTTGAACGAGCCTTCAAAAAACGAGGAATCAAAGCAAAAACTGGTGTGAAGTTTCAATCAGCATCGCAATCCTCTGAAGGTGTAAGTGTCACACTTGAAAATGGTGAAGTTTTAGAGGCTGATTTGTTACTCGTAGCTGTTGGGCGAGGCGCAAATGGGCAAGGACATGGATTTGAAGAAGTTGGTGTAAATGTCGATCGTGGTTGGGTTACAACGGATGATCGACTGCGCACCAATGTTGCTGGAGTATACGCTGTTGGCGATCTGGTTCCCGGTTTACAACTTGCCCACCGCGGATTTCAGCATGGGATTTTCGTAGCCGAAGACATTGCCGGTCTTAACCCACGAGTTATTGACGAGAAAGCAATCCCTCGCGTCACCTACTGTGAACCAGAAATTGCATCAGTTGGACTCAACGAGTCTGCAGCGAGAGCACATTTTGGTGACAATGTTGAGGTATATGAATATAACCTTGGTGGAAATGGAAAGAGCCAAATCCTTGGCACAAGTGGATTCATTAAATTAATCCGACAAAAGAATGGTCCGATTATTGGCGTTCACATGATTGGATCTCGAGTTGGCGAACAAATTGGTGAAGCACAGTTGATTTATGCGTGGGAAGCAATGCCTGAGGATGTTGCGCCACTGATTCACGCTCACCCGACGCAGAATGAAGCCCTAGGAGAAGCCCATCTGGCTCTGGCCGGAAAACCATTACACGCCCATGCGTAAATGGAAGTCCGTCTGCGAAAATAGGACAAGATAAGGAGCTTCTGCTCCATTAGAAGAGGAGAACAGCCGATGAGCGTGCAAGTTACAATGCCGCAGTTAGGTGAAAGTGTTACCGAAGGAACCGTCACCAGGTGGTTAAAGAAAGTCGGCGACTCTGTTACAGCCGATGAGGCACTCCTTGAAGTATCAACCGACAAAGTCGATACAGAAATCCCATCGCCCGTTTCAGGTATCTTGGTGGAAATCAAGGTCAATGAAGATGAAGTTGTTGCCGTTGGAGCAGTTATCGCAGTGATTTCTTCGGATGTTTCCTCAGAGCCAGTCGTAACGCCCTCAGCACCATCTGCTCCTGAAAATGTGGTGAGTACTCCCGCTCCGGTTGAATTGCCAACAGCATCAGTGCCTTCAGCCCAAAGCGGAGCAGCCAGTGATACCAATGTTGTACTCCCTGCACTTGGTGAAAGCGTGACTGAAGGAACGGTCACTCGGTGGTTAAAGAAAGTTGGCGAAAGTGTTTCTCAAGATGAGGCGCTTGTTGAAATTTCTACCGATAAAGTTGATACAGAAATTCCAGCACCGGTTTCTGGTGTTGTGACAAAAATCCTTGTTGGAGAAGATTCAGTCGCACAAGTTGGTTCCACTCTCGCCATAATTTCATCGTCAGTGAGTTTGCAGGCACCAGTGCCGACAACTCCTGCACCTGTTGTGACTGCCCCCGTCCTTCAAGCACCTGTATCTGCACCTCCTCAGGTTTCACCAATTGCATCTTCCGCCCCTATCGCGAAGTCTTCTGAGGTAGATAATTCGGATGCATACGTGACGCCGCTTGTTCGAAAACTTGCAGCTGAGAACAACATTGATTTATCAACACTTGTTGGAACTGGAATAGGTGGACGTATTCGTAAGCAAGATGTGTTGGATGCTGTTTCAAAACGTGACGGTGGGGCAACATCGACGCCACAAAAGGTGCAGCCACAAACTGTGATTGACACTGTCCGAAGAGGTCGCACTGAAAAACTCACTCGGTTGCGCAAAGTCATCGCTGATCGTATGCTCGAAAGTCTTCAAGTAAGTGCACAACTTACTTCGGTCGCTGAAGTTGATGTTACTGCAATTGTTGCATCCAGAGATAAGAACAAAAAGACATTCGAAGAGCGCGAAGGTGTGAAACTTTCCTACATGCCGTTCTTTGCAAAAGCAATTGTTGATACATTGAAATCACACCCTGTGCTCAATTCATCTATTGATGTTGAAGCAGGAACAGTGACGTACCATGACACTGAACATCTTGCGATTGCAGTTGATACTGAAAAGGGTCTTCTCGTTCCAGTTATTAGAAATGCTGGAGATCTTTCAATGGCTGGGCTTGCTCGACATATCGCAGATCTCGCAGAACGTACTCGTTCAGGCCAAGTTTCACCCGATGAACTCAGTGGCGGAACGTTTACACTCACCAATACAGGAAGCCGTGGCGCATTGTTTGATACCCCAATTATCAATCAACCACAGGTCGCAATTCTTGGTCTTGGTGCAATTGTGAAACGGCCTGTGGTGGTAACGGACACCGAAGGAAGAGATTCAATCGCCGTACGACATATGGTGTATTTATCGCTGACATATGATCACCGAATTGTCGATGGCGCTGATGCTGCTCGATTCTTGGTAGCACTTAAGTCTCGCCTTGAATCTGGCAACTTCGACATCTAATGCGCATACTCATAAGTGGTGCATCTGGCCTCATTGGTCAAGCGCTTGTCCCCTACCTTCGCTCAGAGGGACACGAGGTTGTCACACTCGTACGGCGTAGCGCTTCGAATCTGAATGAAATCTCTTGGAACCCAGGAGAAGCATTAGATCTGTCGTCTTATCCAACCTTTGATGCAATTATCAATCTTTCAGGCGCAGGTGTTGGCGATAGGCGCTGGACAGACTCCTATAAGGCGGAAATTCTCGATTCTCGCATTTCTGCGACTGATACTTTAGTAAATGCAATCTCAAAGCTATCTAACAAGCCAAGTTTGCTGCTTAATGCCTCGGCTATTGGGATTTACGGTAATCGAGACGAAGAAGATCTGAATGAAAGATCAAGTCGAGGTTCCGGCTTTCTCGCCGATGTTGTTGAAGCGTGGGAATCACACGCAATGCGGGCAGAAAAGTTTGGAGTAATTGTTACATGCCTACGTACTGGGCTTGTCGTTTCACGACACGGCGGGGCTTTCGGAAAGATTCTGCCAATCTTCAAATTTGGACTCGGAGGTCCGATCGGTTCTGGAAAACAATACTGGTCCTATATTTCTATGACAGATGAAATACGAGCGATTGAATATCTCCTCCACGCCAAACTTTCAGGTCCTGTAAATCTCACGGCCCCTCGCCCACTGAGAAATCGCGAAGTAACAAAGGTACTTGCGAAATTTCTTCATAGGCCTGCACTTTTGCCTGTTCCAGCACTTGCACTGAAGTTGGTGCTTGGAGAATTTTCATCAGATATTCTCTCAAGTTCAAAGGTACTTCCCGAGCGCTTAACTGATGCTGGATTTGTATTTACTCATCAAGATTTTCTATCTGCACTGAAAGCGGAACTGAAGTAACTTCAAAAAATCGCCACCTTCCATCGCTTTGCCGAATCAGTTTTACATTCCAAGATCGCTCTTGATTTTCTCTTTGGTCTCTGACTTTCAGTAGGACTTCATCAGATGATGATGTAGAGATTGGTTCAACTGAGATAAGTGTGACAAGTGCAAACTCAACTGCGAGATTCTCTTCGATGATTCGCTTCAGAATCTTTTGATCACGGAGTAATTGAGGCGAATTTTGAGCACTTACCATTAAAAGCGCATCGAAGTTACGACTTCGAAAAGCCTCATTGCGAAGTTCATCTAGCGCCAAAATGACGGAAAAGTAATCGATGCCTGGTGTTTGTGATGCGGGCGTTGATGAAAGAGGGACAGCAGAATCTTCAATCAATTGTGTGACGGCAGGCATTGAATGTGAAGGGTTTGAAAGTGTGACGCCAATGCCAGCCAGTGCTATGAGCACAGCAGCGATGACATATTTCCAGCGTTGTATTCGAGTTTTCCTCTGAAGGGTTTGCAAGCGAGTCACTATCGAGAACTTTAGGTTATAGCGATCTCACACCGATATGGAATTCCTTACGCTGTGAGTAGATTGTGATAGTGACAAATCCAAAAATAGCAATCATTGGAGCGGGACTTGCTGGTTTATCCGCCGCAAAAGTGTTGAATGAAGCTTCAATTGAGGTCACCTTGTTTGAATCTGCGGATTCCGTCGGCGGAAGAGTGCGAAGTAAAAAACGTGACGGCTTCATTTTGGATGAAGGCTTTCAAGTATTCAATCCTGCATATCCAACCGCACGGAAATTGCTTAACTATAAAGAACTTGGGCTTCGAAGCTTCGATGCGGGTGTTTCAGTATTACTGAATGACAAAGATTTTGTACTGGCAAATCCACTGAGAAGTCCAGATCTCATTCCCAAACTTCTCACCACAAGGATCTTTCTCGCAGATATGCTGAGATTTGGAATGTACGCACTTTCACGCCCAAATGTTGATGAACTTGAATCTGACGAAACTGCCTATCAAGCACTGAGTCAAGCCGGGATGAGTGAATCGTTTATTTGGCAAATACTCAATCCATTTTTGCAGGGGGTATTTCTTAATAATTCATTATCGAGCTCGAAGAGTTTTCTTGATTTTGTACTTCGCTACTTTCTCTTAGGAAAGCCCACACTCCCTCTATATGGGATGGGGGGTATTCCCCTCTCTCTTGCTCATTCTTTGACTTTGACAGATATCCGCCTACAAACGCCTGTCGAGAAACTGGAAGGCAATGTACTACTGACGCCCGAAAGGTCTGAAACATTCGACAAAATCATCGTTGCGACAGATTCGAAGTTTCTGAAACAACACTTCAATCTCAAAACTCCAGATTTTCATTATGTCACGACTTGGTATCACACCACAGATTGTGCAAGGAATAGTTTGTCAGCGGGTCGAGGACTACTCCGGGTTGATTCCGATAGTAGTCGTGGTCCAGTTATCAACACAGTCCCACTGTCTCATGTGTCGTCGACATATTCCCCTCGCGGTAAACACCTGATTTCGAGCTCTACTCTTTCAACGGATAGTTCCGGGGAAATGGAACAGCTTGTTCGAAAGCATCTATCGCGTTTATATGCAATCGATACAACTGACTGGGAATGCATAGACGTCATTCATGTGCCATATGCATTGAATACGTCTTCTATTCCCTCAATTCCACATAAACTTACTGACGATATGTATCTTGCGGGAGATTGGACCTACAACACTTCGATCGAAGGTGCGATGGCAAGTGGTGTTCGAGCTGCAGAATTACTACTCAACGACATAGGGAAGGCATAATGACAGGCTACATAATGGCAACTTCTGGTGGTTTTATCCCAACTGGCCGCTTCAATGTTTCAAAACCAGGAAACACATTTCTTCGTGCACTTCAACTCACGGGTAAAGAGCGACCACGGATTTTGTTCATTATGACAGCAAGCGGAGATGATGCTTCATATCTCACCCGAAGCTATCAAGCAGTCCAAGGACTGCATTCTGATGTTGAGCATTTGTCGCTCTTCACTCAACCAACTGATGACGTTGAAAAAGTTGTACATCGTGCAGATCTCATTTGGGTTGGTGGAGGCTCAGTTGCAAATCTACTTGCACTTTGGAAACTCCATAGAGTTGATGATGCGATTCGTGAGGCCTATTCCAATGGAACGGTGCTCGGAGGTGTGAGCGCAGGGTCTATATGTTGGCACATTGGAGGACCCACAGATTCATTTGGACCAACATTACAAGTTGTGACAAATGGAATGGGTCTCATTGAGTATGGAAATGGTGTGCATTACGACTCTGAGGCACAACGTCGTCCTCTGCTACAACAACTTGTCAAGGAAGGCACTCTTCCAACATCATACGCGACAGATGACCGGGTTGGGTTGCTCTATCGTGATGGTGAACCTTACGAAGTGATTTCTGATATGCCAGAACTTAACGCGAAGGCATACCGGGTTGAAAAAGTGGGAGCAGACGTTATTGAAACTCCACTCCCACTTGGACTGATTTAGTCAGCTTCTTTTGCCAATTTGCTTGGCCACCAAATCTTCTTGCCAATCTCAAGTGACAAGGCAGGCACCAACACTGAACGCACCAGGAGCGTGTCAAGTAAGACACCAAATGCGACAGCGAAACCAAGTTGCGCAAGGAATACCAATGGCAGCACGCCGAGCACTGCAAATGTAGCGGCTAGCACAATACCTGCACTTGTAATCACACCACCCGTGACTGCAAGGGCTTTGATTACTCCCTCTTTAGTTCCTAACTTAATCGATTCTTCACGAACTCTCGTCATCAAGAAGATGTTGTAATCAATTCCCAACGCCACGAGAAACACAAAGGCAAAGAGCGGGAAGGATGAATCTGCCCCAGGGAAGTCAAAGAGATAATTGAACACATATGCGCTTGCACCAAGTGCTGCACCAAATGACAACACCACGGTTGCAAGCAACATTATTGGTGCAAGTATCGATCGAAGTAACAGCATCAATATCAAGGTGATCACAGCGAGGATAATCGGAATAATGACAACCCGATCTCGACGAGATGACTGCTGCACATCGTAATTCGCAGCGGCGTTACCGCCCACAAGCGCTTCTGCGCCATCAACTTCTTTGACAGCACTTCGTAACTCCTCGATGAAGAGCTGTTGTCGACTCGATTCCTCAACTGCTTGGAACGTGATGTCAATTGCCGCTAATCCATCCACAATCGTGGTGACAGGACCCGCATCGGTGAATGAGGTCCGTGGCGTTGCCGCTACTACCCCATCAGTGTTGGATGCAGCCAGTGTGACATCCTCCAAATACTCCGCATTCAGCACAATCGTTGCATCAACTGACGGTGGAACAAGATTGTGCTTTTCCAACACTCGAAGACCAATAAGTGGCTTGGCATCCTGATTGGTGAATACTTCAACGTCGGAAACACCTTCCGCCTTTAATTGTGTAAGGCCAAAAGCCATCGCGAGCAAAACTAATGTTGAAACAATCCATGAACCTCGAGGCTTTCGTCCAACAAATCGAGCAACTCGACCCCAGATGCCTCGAATTTCAGCAACTTCAGAACCGAAATGTGGAATGAATGGCCAAAAAACTTTTCGGCCAAGTAACACCAAAATCGCTGGCAAGAAGGTCAGCGAAACTACCAACGAAGCCCCAATACCAAGTGCGCCAACTGGCCCAAGTCCTGCATTACTTCGTAATTCTGAAAGTTGTAAGCACAGAAGACCAGCAATCACTGTTCCTGCACTCGCCGCAATCGGCTCCCAAGAACCTTTCCAAGCAACAATCATTGCGTGATATTTGTTGTCATCGTGACGAAGTTCTTCGCGATATCGACTGATCAACAAAAGTGCATAATCGGTTGCAGCACCAATCACAAGTACAAACAAAATTCCCTGACTTTGACCATTCAACTTAATGATGTCATTGAGTGCCAAGTAATACACCAAACCGCTTGCGGCAGAGAGTGAAAATATCGCAGAAATGAGCGGAATAATCCATAGGATTGGGCTTCGATACACAACAATCAGAATGATTGTTACAACCAGAAGGGTTGTGAGAAGCAGTCTCTCATCTATACCCGCAAATGCTTTTGCAAACTCAGAAAAAATGCCAATAGCACCTGTTACATACCCACTTGCATCACTGAAGGGAGCATCAACAATTGCTTGAACGTCGTCAACAATCCCACCGATTACCTGAAAACTACCCTGAGAGTTGAGAAGCTTATTTGAATCAAGATTGATGTTGAGGACGAACGCTTTACCATCACTACTCATCGCAAGTGCAAACTGCTCAGGAGTTGCCGGAAATACATTCGGAACTTGCACGCCATTGACTTCAACATATGCCAAATACTGTTCTATTACATCAATAGCAATGACCTCTTGGATGATTGACTGAAATGCTGGATAGTCCGTTTCGCTAAAAGACCCATTGGTTCGCTCAAACACAATCGTCATAGGTACGACTTCCGCAGCACCTGAACTTGCGAATTTCTCCAACTTCACAGACGCAGCTGTGGTTTCACTGTTTTCAGGGAGAAACTCGGCATTGCTATTGGTCTGCACATCCGATAACTGCCCGGAAAGCGGCCCAGTGACACCACCGATGCCGAACCATGCGATTACTACGAGAAGTGCTACTACAAAGAATTTTGGGCGACGTTGTGCCTCAGACATATTTCCTCAATCGTTTCAAAACTCGTCCAAGGCTAGCCCACAGGAATGGCTGACGCGATTCGGCGGTCGTAGGCTTGGCTTTCTATGGAACTTCGTATCATAAATCTGCTCGGCCAACTCACCGACTATGAGGAGGCTTGGCAGCTGCAGCGCACGATCCACGAAGAAGTTGTGCAAGGGGGGACGAACACGCTCATCCTCGTTGAACATCCACCAGTCTTCACCGCGGGCAAGAGAACCCAGCCCGAGGACCGCCCGTGGGATGGTTCAAAGGTCATTGAAGTAGACCGTGGAGGTCGAATCACCTGGCATGGTCCTGGACAGTTGGTTGGCTATCCACTCATTCGCCTGCCTCAACCCGTCGATGTGATGGCATATGTGCACCTGCTTGAAGATTCACTTATGGCAACCTGTCGTGAATTTTCAATCACAACGACACGGGTGCCTGATCGAACTGGAGTGTGGGTTCCAAAATCTGATTCTGGTGACAAGATTGCTGCGATTGGTGTGCGAGTCGCTCGAGGGGTCACGATGCATGGGTTTGCATTGAATTGCTCGAGCGATCTTTCTTGGTTCGAGCGCATAGTTCCATGTGGCATACCCGATGCTGGGGTGACGAGTATCAGTAACGAAACTGGACAAAAAGTTGATATCGATGATGTTCTCGACATTGTCCTAAGCGACTTGAAACCGCGACTCCTAGACTTTGCCCTATGACCGAGCGAAAACTCATTCGGATAGAGGCACGTAACGCTGAAGTTCCAATTGAACGAAAACCCGAATGGATAAAGACTCGCATTAAAACCGGTCCAGAATTCTTAGAAATTCAACGACGAGTAACCGACAAAAAACTTCACACCGTCTGCCAGGAGGCTGGGTGTCCAAACATCTACGAATGTTGGGAAGATAAAGAAGCAACATTCCTCATTGGAGGATCGCAGTGCACACGTCGTTGCGACTTTTGCCAAATTGATACAGGTAAACCGCAGCCACTCGATCGAGATGAGCCACGTCGCGTTGCTGATTCTGTTTTTGAAATGGGATTGAAATACGCAACTGTGACTGGTGTGGCCCGCGATGATTTGGATGACGAAGGCACATGGCTGTATGCAGAAACTGTGCGAGCAATTCACGAACGCGTACCTGGGTGTGGAGTTGAATTGTTAATCCCAGATTTCAGTGGAAATCCTGATCTTCTCAATGTTGTGTTTGATGCCCAACCTGAAGTTCTTGCACATAACGTCGAAACGGTGCCTCGCATTTTCAAACGTATTCGTCCCGCCTTTCGTTACGAAAGATCGCTGGATGTCATCTCACAAGCACGGGCTTTTGGATTAGTTACTAAGTCAAACCTCATCTTAGGTATGGGAGAAGAAATTGAAGAAGTTCATCAAGCTATTGTCGATTTGTTTAATGCTGGATGTGAACTTCTCACGATCACTCAATATTTGCGACCGACACCGCGACATCATCCAGTTGAACGTTGGGTAAAACCTGAAGAATTTGTTGCACTTGCCGACTTTGCCCAATCAACAGGATTTGCAGGCGTGATGTCTGGCCCGCTAGTCCGTTCTTCCTACCGAGCAGGCAGATTACATAGGCAAGCACTAGAGGCTCGAAGTCGAGGCGAAAATACCGCTATCACCGTGTTGAAGTAAATAGATTAGCCTGTGCCAATGGCAAAACGTTTCCGTAAACCTCAGTGGATAAGTCAAATCGCCGAGTCGTATCGAATGACTCGTCCAGTCGATCCGAGTATTCGATTTATATTGCCACTTGTCTTTATCGTTGTCACTGGCACATTCGTCGGTGTCGGAACTTTGCTAGGTGGACTTTGGATCACACTTAGTGTGACGTCATGGGCATGGGGATTACTTGCAACTCTCTACGTATTCGGAAGACGAGCTGAACTTGCAGCCTACAAAACAATTGAAGGTCAACCTGGTGCCGCTGCACAAGTATTGATGACAATGCGTGGTGGCTGGTTCACAACCATGGCGGTAGAGGTGAACAAACAACAGGAAGTTGTTCATCGACTTGTGGGTCGACCTGGTGTAATGCTCATCATCGAGGCAAATCCCGGCAGTCAAATTGCATCAGTTGCAAAATCAAAGACTGCTCGTTGGGTTGGCGAAACACCAATTCGTGAAATTTGGGTGGGAAATAATGAAGGACAAGTTCCTTTAGCAAAACTCACGCGGTACGTAAAAAAACTTCCAAAGGTTTTGCGTCCCGCAGAAGTAACTGAACTTCGACGTAAACTTGACGCGGCGGCCGGTGGTTCTTTGCCTATCCCCAAAGGGCCTATCCCCAAGAATCTCAAGATTCCACGTCGATAAGAGTTGGGATTTTGGCAAGATTCGCTTGTCAGGCTCAATCTAGAGATGCCTATTGGTGCAAGTTGTAACACTGCCGAAACATTTCAGACACTATTCTGCAATGCCTTACCCCTACATTTTCCCCATCCAACAGCAAAGGAAATATATGTCTCGTTCACCTATGTTTACAACTGCTTCCCAAGTGCTTGAGTTCATCAAAAAAGAGAACGTCGTCTTCGTTGACGTTCGATTTTGTGATGTGCCAGGCGTTATGCAACACTTCAATGTTCCAGCAGCATCATTCGGCGAAAGTGTTTTTAATGATGGCCTCCTGTTTGATGGCTCCTCCGTTCGGGGTTTTCAGGCTATCAATGAATCTGACATGAAACTTATCCCCGATGTTGCTTCAGCATACTTAGATCCGTTTCGAATTGAAAAAACATTAGTTATGAATTTTTCAGTTGTTGATCCCTACACCCTAGCCCCTTACAGTAGAGATCCGCGCGGTGTTGCCGCGAAGGCAGAGGCATACCTGAAATCGACTGGTATTGCTGACACAATATTTTTCGGACCTGAAGCCGAGTTTTACATTTTCGACTCTGTGAAGTTCAAAACATCTGTAAACACCGGGTTCTACGCAGTTGATTCAATTGAAGGTGCGTGGAATACAGGAATTGATTTTGAGGATGACGGTACGCCGAATCGTGGTTACAAAACTCGCTTGAAAGGTGGATATTTCCCAGTATCACCATCAGATCAATTTGCTGATTTGCGCGATCGTATGGTGCTGAATTTGACTCAAGTTGGTTTAGAAGTCGAAAGAGCCCATCACGAAGTTGGAACAGCTGGTCAAATGGAAATCAACTACGCATTCAACAGCTTGTTGCACGCCGCTGATGAAGTGATGCTGTTCAAGTACATCATCAAAAACACTGCTTGGGTTGAGGGTAAGACTGCAACCTTTATGCCGAAACCGCTTTTCCAAGATAACGGTTCAGGCATGCACTGCCACCAATCATTGTGGAAAGACGGAAAGCCACTGTTCTTTGATGAGTCAGGCTACGGTGGGCTTTCAGATCTTGCCCGCTGGTATATCGGTGGTTTGCTCCATCATGCCCCATCATTATTGGCGTTCACGAACCCAACGATGAACTCCTATCACCGATTAGTGCCAGGGTATGAAGCGCCTGTGAACTTGGTCTACTCTGCCAGAAATCGTTCCGCGTGTATTCGAATACCAGTAACGGGTTCGAACCCTAAAGCCAAGCGCATTGAATTCCGTGTGCCAGATCCGTCCGCAAATCCGTACCTTGCTTTTGCTGCGATGTTGATGGCAGGAATTGATGGAATCAAGAACAAAATCGAACCACCCGCACCTGTCGACAAGGATCTCTATGAGTTGCCTGCAGAAGAAGCAAAGGCCATTCCACAAGTTCCAGACAGCCTCCCAGCAGTGCTTGATGCGCTTGAAAAGGATCATGACTATCTCACAGAAGGCTCCGTCTTCACGACTGACCTCATTGAGACCTGGCTTGATTACAAACGAAGTGCCGAGGTGGATTACGTTCGGCTTCGTCCGCACCCTGCTGAATTTGAGCTCTACTACGACCTCTAGATCCGTCCCACCACCTCCAGAAAGCCTCCTTCGGGAGGCTTTCTTTATCAGAATGTTACGGTTTGGTAACCTACTAAAGCGTAACTTAGATATAGAATGCGAGCGTGAAGTTCCCACAAGTCAGCACACTTGTCTCCCCGATTAGCAATCGGACGCCGATTGTCATACAAGGTGGAATGGGTGTTGCTGTTTCTTCCTACGAACTTGCCAAAGCAGTATCTCAAGCGGGTGAACTTGGTGTCGTTTCTGGCACTGGACTTGATCAAGTCATCGCGCGCCGCCTTCAAAGCGGTGATGAAACCGGTGACGTGCGAAGAGCGCTTAAGGAATTTCCCGATCAACGAATCGCTGCAGATATCGTCAAGAAGTATTTTCGCGAAAAAGGCAGAAATGAAAATCCAACATTTCGACCAACAGCGAAATTATCCCTTGAACCTAATCTCGCAACTTGGGAACTTGTTATCGCTTCAGCCTTCGTTGAAACATGGCTTGCGAAAGAGAATCACACCGGACTGGTAGGAATTAATCTTTTAGAGAAAATTCAACTATCAACTCTTGGCACTTTATATGGAGCTATGCTTGCTGGCGTAGATGCTGTGCTGATGGGTGCGGGTATTCCTACTGAAATTCCACGTGTGCTCAACCATCTTTCAAAACACGAAGCATCAAGCCTCAATATTGATGTTGCTGGAGCAACAATTCGATATCAGATGACACTTGATCCAAATAACTTTGAATTCAAAAAGAATGGCCCGCTTCATCGACCTTTCTTTTTAGCAATTGTCACCAATCACGTACTTGCGATGTATTTATCGAAGGATGAAGCAACGTGTCCAGATGGGTTTGTGGTAGAGCGTCCTGACGCAGGCGGACACAATGCTCCACCTCGTGGAAAAGTTGAATACAACCAAGAGGGTGAACCTATTTATGGGCCACGCGACGATGTCGATTACGAAAAACTGCGTGCTGTTGGGTTGCCATTTTGGATGGCTGGCGGATATTCAACTCCAGAAAAAGTTCTTGAAGCACACAGTGTTGGTGCGTGTGGTGTGCAAGTGGGATCACTTTTTGCTCTCAGTGACGAATCAGGAATTCTTCGACATCTGAAAGATCAACTGCTCTCCAACCTTCTAGATGCAGTTCTGAAGGTAAAAACAGACGCTCAGGCTTCACCCACAGGCTTCCCATTTAAAGTGGCTGGCATTCATCAAACAGTTGCCGAAGATGAGGTATTTAGAGCGCGTCCACGCCTTTGCGACATGGGATATCTCCGAACTGCATTCGAACGAGAGCCTGGAACTCTTGGATATCGCTGTGCTGCAGAACCGATTGATGCCTACGTATCAAAAGGTGGCGATGAGGATGATGCATTGAATCGAAAATGTTTATGTAACGGCCTCATGGCGACTGTTGGCATTGGGCAGGTTCGACCTGATGGATTTGAAGAAAAGCCACTTTTAACACTCGGTAGTGATCTTGCAGGACCAAGTCGAATGATTGAAATTCACCACAAAGGGTGGTCAGCGATTCAAGTTCTTGAATTCCTGCTTAATTTCAGATCAGAGAATGTTGCTGCGGCTGCTTCATTTGCGCAAAGCGTTTAGCTTTGGAACAAACTTCCCAACTTTGAGTGCATAATTGGAATATTCAGGAAACTTCTTTCGCAACAAAGACTCCTCGAAATTTGCCTTTATCCATAGCACACTCAATAGCAACAGCCAGATTACAATTTTCAATAGTGACTGATGTTGAATCACCACAGAGATACCTATCACTAAAATCAAACTATAAATCGGGTGCCGAATAACTGAGTAGGCTCCAGTTGTTTTTAGTTTTCCTGTTTCCTTTGGTGCAGGTAGCACGCTTCGAGCACCTTCTAATGAAAAATAAAAAAGTACTCCGAGCACTAAACCGACAAAAGAAAAGAGACCCAGCACCACTTCCACCCAGCCCGGCACTTCCCAATCCTGGCCCTGCGGCAGAACTAGTAGTGCAACGATAAGGCTGACTTGTAGTACGACAAGAAGTAATCCACGCGTAAGAACATTCATCGTTATGCCCCTCCTTGAGCGTATGCAATCGCTGCTCGAATTACTGATGCTACTCCACCCTCATCATTGGTTGGCACAATTATGTCCACAATGTCGTGCAAATTAGGGTGAGCATTTTGCACTGCAAAAGAAAATCCAGCCCAATCAAGTAATTCAAAGTCATTGTGCAAATCTCCAACTGCAAATACATTTTCAGGCGCAACTCCATGTCTGGCTGCTAATTCGCCAACCCCAGAAGATTTATTCACACCACTACGCGCCATATCTGCAAAGAATTTTTCTGAATGTACTCGTATTGGGTGAACAAATGGCATCACAAGTGCTTTGAATGACATAAACAATTCGAGTGACTCTGGTTCGTCAATAAATGCGCAAAGCTTTACTATATTGGCTTCGCTCAACACTGATTCAATGTCATCAACTTCAGAAGCACCAGAAAGCGCCCATGCCCAAGGTGCCTCAAATCCTTTTTCAAAAATTAAGCCGTGATCTTTCGTGCTGATTGGGCCCTCAGCAACTCTGTCAATCATAAATTTCGCTTCAGGATATTGCGCACGGATGATGCTCACGGTCTGATGCAAAGTCATTTCATGCATCGGATGAGTTTTCTCTACCATCTTCGTTTCTAAGTCAACGAGCGTGCCTCCATCATTACATACCGCAAACCAATGATGGTTCACCATTTCTGCAATTGGCAGAATATCAATTGGAGATCGACCAGTAGCAAAAACTACGGGAATTCCAATATCTATCGCTTCGGAAAGTGCCTCTTTAACTTCTGGATGAACAGACTTTGAGCCTGTCATTAAAAAAGTGCCGTCCAAGTCGGTTGCAATCATCACCTTTGGCACGCTCAGAGTCTGCCATAGGTATCTGTCGCCCCTGTTTAATCGGGGTAACTTCCTTGCTCAATCTGCCGTAATTTCTCTATACGTTCCTGAATCGGCGGATGCGTTGCGAACAATTTGCTTGTGAACGATGAATCCAATGGTGATTCAATCCAAACGTGTGCAACTGCTGTTGAACGTTGTGCAACTACCGTATTATCCCTGGCAAGTTCTTCTAGTGCCCTTCGCAATCCTGCTGGATTTCTTGTGAATTGAACAGCTGTGGCATCCGCCAGACTCTCTCGATTTCGAGAAATTGCAGAGCGAATCAACGTTGCAGCGAGTGGGGCAAGTACGAGCAGCACAAGTGATGCGATGGCAAGTATTGGATTTGAACCGTGGCGGTCTTTCCGCCCACCACCAAACCACAGAATTCGAAAGAGCAAGTCTGACATCAATGCAATGGCACCAGCAGTGGTAACAGCAATTGCTGACACCAGGGTGTCTCGATTTGCCACGTGTGCCATTTCATGTGCTGCAACACCCTGCAATTGCTCGCGATCCATTACTTTCAAGATTCCAGTGGTGAATGCAATAACAGCATGTTCAGGGTCTCGACCCGTTGCGAATGCATTCGGGGCCTCATCTTGGACAATTGCAACTTTTGGCATTGGTAAACCTGAAGCGATGACGACTTCATGAACAAGGTTGAAAAGTTGAGGTGCAGAATCTTCATTGATCACTTGTGCGCCAGTCATTGCCAAAACAATTCGATCACTTGCGTAATAAGACCACCACGTACCGGCAAGTGAGATCCCCACTGCAATTGGAACAACACCGATTGATGTGTAACCAAGTAGATATGCAAACACCCAAATAAGTGCCGCAACAAGACTTGCCATAACCGCCATCAAAAGAACTGTTTTACGACGGTTGGCAATTTGCATTGCCTGAAATGAAGTAGCCATCAGCCCTTAGAACTGTACCTTTGGGACATTGCGTGCTTCAGGATCTTCCACTTGATAAAACTCCCGCTTACTCACTTTGGCAAGGCCAGTGAAGAAACGACCTGGAATTCCTTCAACAACAGTATTGAGCTTGTTCACCGTGTCGTTGTAATACTGACGGGCAAAAGCCACCTTGTTTTCGGTTGCAGCAAGTTCTTCTTGAAGTTGGATGAAATTAGCAGAGGCTTTCAAATCTGGGTACGCCTCGCTTACTGCCAAAAGTCCCCTCAGTGCTTGGGTCAACATCCCGTCTGCTTCTGAAACATCCTGGACACCTTGAGCAGCAGTGCTTGCAGAGCGTGCAAGCATTACCTTCTCGAGAGCTTCTTTCTCATGAGACGCATAACCTTTCACAGTTTCAACAAGGTTTGGGATGAGATCTGCGCGACGACGCAATTGCACTTCAATCTGGGCAAAAGCCTCGGATACAGTGTTGTTAAGCCGCACGAGTTGGTTGAATTGACCGATAGCAAAAACGCCTATCAGCACGAGGATTGCTATAGCGATAAAGATTTCCATGGCTTCAACTTACCCTAATCGCCAAATTCATGGATTTTTATCCCTATTGTCCGATTGGCCACCCTAAATCACTCATATTCTGAAGCGAACCTGCGTCAAATACCTCGAATCCTTTTTCGCGCATGATATCGGCGGCAATTGCTGATCGTCTGCCACTTCGGCAATACACAAGATAAGTTACTTCTTTATCGAGAGATTCCAGACTTGATTCAAAAAGCCCACTTTCAACATCGAGATTGAGCGCACCCTCTACGTGGCCAGCTGCGTATTCCATCGGCGTTCGTACATCAATAACTACATCAATAGCAGAATTTTGTGGCGACAAATCTTCTGATTCGCCCGCACTGCAACCACTGAGCAGTGCGAAAAGGACCAAAGTTGAAGCAAGTAATTTTTTCATATCTGAAGCATACCCCTTAGGGTATCGGAGATTCATAGACCACGTGTTTGAAAATCTTGCGAGATCTGCGTGAGAGGCGCAACCACGTTTCAAGCACATCTGACGGCCTTTGCTCCCCTAACAGGTATCCCAGCAATGAACGTACCTGTGGATGGGTGGAAACGACATCTTTCACCTTTCCATCCACGAGATGAAGATAATTTCTGAGTTTGGATGCGAATATCCAGGCAGCTTTGCAATCGTCTATTTCTGATGACGAAAGCCCGATTGCATTAGTCAGTTCATCGAGTACTCGCAGTGTCGAGGTTGTTTTGAGGTTTGGGTTCTGATGCGAAGAGTGAAGTTGAACGAACTGAACAAGCCATTCGATATCAGATAGTCCGCCAGGACCTAATTTGATATGCATTTTTGGATCTATCCCACGCGGTAAACGTTCCGATTCCACCCGCGCTTTCATACTTCGAATCTCGCGCGCAGCATCTTGAGACAGTCCATCTTTCGGATATCGAAGCGCATCAATGAGATCAATGAACTTCTCACCAAGTACAGAGTCGCCTGCCACAAAGCGAGCACGAAGCAGTGCTTGGCTTTCCCATGTGAGTGACCAATTCTCGTAATACTCTTTATACGATGAAAAACTTCTAGCAATTGGACCGTTTTTACCTTCTGGTCGAAGGTCAAGATCAACTTGAAGTGTTGGGCTTGCAAGTGGTGCCGATAAGTCTCGTTGCATACAAGAGACGAAATCTGTGACATACGATGTTGCACTTTCCGTAACCTGTTTCGCGTCAAATATCACCATTATGTCTGCGTCACTACCGTAGGACATTTCCTTACCGCCGTAACGACCAAGTCCTACTATGGCGATTGAAAAATCTTCACTTGGATGAAAATATCGATACAAGGTAAGTGCACTCTGCAACGAAGCGTCAGTCAGGTCACTTAAAGCGCTCATTACTTCTATAGTGTCAAGTAGGTGAAACATATCCGCAGTCGCAATGCGAATAAGTTCACGCTGTCGAATCTTTCGTAGAAGTCCTAGTGCTTCAGTGAAGTTCGTTTGACGTTTACCACTTTCACACATCTCAAGGACTAATTCAGCTATAACACTTGGCTTCAACGAATCATCCGATCCCAGAAGACTCATTGCCTCTGGATTATTTTCAATCATTGATGATATGTACGGGCTAACCGAAAGAATGACGGCTAAACGGTTGAGTACAAGTGATTCATCCCGAAGCAATCTCAAATACCACGGGGTTTCACCGAGTGTTTCGCTAAGGTTTCGAAACCTCAATAAACCTCCATCAGGATTTGGCGTTTCCGCCATCCACGCAAGCACAACAGGCAAGAGGTTTCGCTGGATGACTGCTCTGCGTGAAAGCCCCGTGGAGAGAAACTGAATATGACGAAGCGCAGCATCTGCATCCTGATATCCCAGTGCTCTGAGCCGAGCCCGAGCGGATTCGAGACTCATCCGAACGACATCCGAATCTACCCGTGCCACTGCTTGAAGGAGAGGCTTGTAGAAGAGTTTTTCATGAAGGCGGCGTGCATTGGTTCGATGTTGATGAAGGCTTTGCACTACACCTTCCAAGGGCTCTGCCTTGAAACCGAGAAGTTTCCCCAGTCGCCGAAGATCTTCATCGAGTTTTGGCAGCAAGTGGGTGCGAGTCATATCAAACATTTGAATTCGGTGCTCAATTTGTCGTTCGAAAATATAGGTCGTTTTTAAAATTTCGGCATCGTCTCGCCCCACATACCCCCAGGTCATCAGAGAATCCAATGCAATCAAAGTATTGGAACTTCGAATAGCCTCATCGGTTTTTCCATGCACGAGTTGCAGTAACTGGATAGCGAATTCGATATCACGAAGTCCCCCTACACCGAGTTTCAATTCACGCTCAGCCTCATGCGAAGGAATATTTGCAATGACGCGCTTTCGCATTTCTTGAATATCGCTAACAAAATTCTCTCGCTCAGCAACTTTCCAGATCAACGGCTCTACGATTTTGACGAAAGCCTCCCCCACCGTTTGATCGCCTGCCATCGTTCTAGCTTTCATCAGTGCTTGAAACTCCCACGTTTCAGCCCAACGCTCATAATACGTTTTGTAACTCGATAACGTTCGAACGAGCGCACCATCTTTTCCTTCGGGACGAAGATTTGCATCGATGTGCCAGAGAGGCTGCTCAATTTGTGGCGACGAAATTATTTGCATCATCATTTGAGCTATTCGAGTCGCCTCCTGCAAACACGTCTCTTGTTTCTCAGCTTCTGAATCATCTATCACAAATAAAAGATCAACGTCGCTCACATAGTTCAATTCTCGCCCTCCGGTTTTCCCCATAGCGATTACTGCCATACGAGTTACATTGACTGGATTACTTACTCGTGTGGCAAGAAGAAGTGCGGCTTCAAGTGTGGCATCGGCCAACTCGCTTAACCTGAGTGCTGTAGTTTCGAAACTTGCTGCATCGGCAACATCTGCAATCGCGATTTTTAGAACTTCAAGGCGATATTGAAGACGAAGTCTTCTCACGCATTCCTGGAATTCTTCATCATTCGGGTTAGCGCCTTTCAACGCATCAGTCATTGCAGATTGAAAGTCCCAAGTGAAGGTTTGCTCAGAAAATAATCTAAGAGATAGTTCTGGATGGCGAATGCAGAAACTTGAAAGTGCTCTACTTGCTGATGTGAGTTGAATCCATCGATGCCGAGCAAGGGGCAAGTTCAACATCTCGACAGTTCCTGGTAATGGGTTTTCTAGTAGTTTCTCAGTCTGAGCGAGAACTAGGTCAACATCGGCGGCAAGTGCTAGCTCACCCACTAACTCTGCGACCTCAAGATGGTCCGATATAGATTCCAAATGTGTGATGCAACTATCCACATCAATTGCCCCAAGTGAAATCAGGGTTGAGCGAAGTGCGCCTACATCCCTATGGTCATTACTCACGACGATTGATTACAGAATCGGCAGGTGTTTGGATAACTCATGCGGCGTTACTTGCTTACGATATTCATCCCACTCAGCTCGCTTATTTCTCAAAAAGAAGTCAAAAACATGTTCTCCAAGAGTTTCTGCGACGAGTTCCGATTCTTCCATCGCAGAAATTGCTGAACTGAGACTTGTAGGTAGTGGCCGAATGCCGAGTGCAGTCCTTTCAACATCCGTCAGTGACCACACATTGTCCTCAGCTTCAGCTGGCAATGGGTAGTCATTCTCAATACCTTTCAATCCAGCAGACAACAACACTGCAAAAGCCAAGTAGGGGTTTGTTGCGCTATCGAGGGATCTGATTTCGATTCGCGAGCTATTACCTTTTCCAGGCTTATACATCGGCACACGAATGAGTGCTGAACGGTTGTTGTGCCCCCAGCACACATGCGCAGGGGCTTCACCTCCGCCAGCGAGACGTTTATATGAGTTCACCCACTGATTCAACACAGCAGTTATTTCACCTGCGTGATGAAGAATTCCTGCCACAAAAGATTTGCCAACTTTGCTCAGCTGAAATGCTGCCCCTGGTTCATAAAATGCATTCTTGTCACCTTCAAAGAGAGACATATGCGTGTGCATGCCTGATCCTGGATATTGTGCAAATGGTTTTGGCATAAATGATGCGTACAGCCCTTGCTGTAATGCAACTTCTTTGACGACAGTTCTAAATGTCATGATGTTGTCGGCAGTTGTTAGCGCGTCTGCATAGCGTAAATCTATTTCCTGCTGTCCAGGTGCACCTTCATGATGTGAAAATTCAACACTGATTCCCATTGCTTCAAGCATTGTGATCGCAGATCGCCGAAAATCATGTCCTTTGCCACTTGGTGAATGATCAAAATAACCAACAGAATCGATGGGTTCTGGTTCTTTACCCGCAGGAGGTAATTCTTTGAAAAGGAAAAATTCAATCTCAGGATGTGTGTAGAAAGTGAAGCCTAAGTCAGCAGCTTTGGACAATGCTCGCTTCAGAACATACCGAGGATCTGCGTTCGAGTTTGACCCGTCTGGCATATGAATGTCGCAAAACATTCGAGCTACAGAATTGACCTCACCTCTCCATGGCAACACTTGGAATGTCGAAGGATCAGGTTTTGCCAACATGTCGGACTCATGTACACGCGCAAACCCTTCGATTGCTGAGCCATCAAATCCAATTCCTTCGTCGAATGCACCCTCAAGTTCGGCTGGTGCAATTGCAACCGATTTCAATGTTCCCAACACATCTGTGAACCAGAGACGAATGAAGCGAATGTCACGCTCTTCAATGGTTCGTAATACAAATTCGGTTTGTTTGTCCATAGGCGGAAGTGTGCTCCTCGAATGTTACAAATATGTGTCAAGTCAGACCGCTACGCTTGGAGTATGCCTCAACTTCGGCTAGCCCTCGCCCAGATTAACCCCACCGTGGGTGACCTCGACGGCAATCTCGTTCTCGCACTTGATGCCTGCAAGCAAGCAGCAAGCGGCGGTGCCCACATCATTGCATTTCCTGAGATGGTGCTCACCGGTTATCCAGTCGAGGATCTCGTGAACAGACCTGCGTTTCAACAAGCAAGTGAAGATGTTCTAGAACAACTTTCGTCTGCGTTGAATGATGTGGGGCTTTCTGACCTCGTGGTCGTTATCGGACACCTTTCGGCTAGTGGATATCGGCCACTCAATTCGCTTTCGGTTCTGCACCAATCGAAAATCCAGGTTCGATACGACAAACACCAATTGCCAAATTACGGCGTATTCGATGAGCATCGAAATTTCACTGCAGGTAAAAACCCTGTCGTTATTCGGGTTGGCGGTATCGATATTGCACTCGCAATTTGTGAAGATATTTGGCAAGACGCTGCTCCACTTAGCACATATGCGGATGCGAATGTTGGCCTCCTCCTCGTTGCAAACGGTTCACCATTTGAAATCTCAAAAACCGATGTCCGCTATGAGTTAGCACACAAACAGGCTGCCCGATTGAATGCTTCAGTTGCCTACGTGAATTTGGTAGGTGGGCAAGATGAACTCGTTTTTGATGGTGGATCTTTTGTCATTAATGAAACAGGGGAATTAATCGCACGTGCCCCACAATTTCAAACTGGAATCATGATTGTCGACCTCGATTTGAAAGCCGCCGTAGTATCCCAAGACATTCCTGAATATCTTTCAGTTATTTCCTCATGGCCAGCACAGCCCTATCGCCCGGTTGCTGCTCACGTGTCACCAACCCCTACTTCGCTTGAAACTGTGTATCAGGCGTTGGTGTTAAGTCTTCGAGATTACGTTCTGAAAAATGGATTTTCAAGCGTGTTACTCGGGGTATCAGGTGGCATTGATTCAGCCCTTGTTGCAACACTCGCTGTTGATGCACTTTCCCCAGAACAGGTGTACGGCATTTCTATGCCATCAAAGTTTTCAAGTCAACATTCAAAGGATGATGCTTGGCAGTTGATGCAGAATCTCGGTAGCTCATTCGAAGTAGTCAATATTCAGCCAATGGTTGATCAATTTGAAAAAGCATTGACGCTCAATGGGATTGCTTATGAAAACATTCAGGCCCGTGTTAGAGGAATGGTCTTGATGTCGCTTTCAAATAAAGCCGGTCACCTCGTTCTTGCAACTGGAAACAAAAGTGAGCTCGCTGTTGGATATTCAACTATTTATGGTGATGCCGTTGGCGGGTTTGCCCCAATCAAAGACATTCCAAAAACAATGGTGTGGCAACTTGCCGAGTACCGAAATGAAATCGCTATTCGTGCAGGTCAAGCAGCACCGATTCCTGAAAGTTCAATTAAAAAACCTCCGAGTGCTGAACTTCGTGATGGACAGAAAGACACCGACTCGTTGCCTGACTATCCACTACTTGATGCGATTTTACGAGCCTATGTAGAAGAGGATGTCGAAGAAGAACTACTCGCTCATCAGTTTGACAGAACTGTGGTGCAACGAGTATTGCATCTGGTGGATCGAGCGGAATATAAGCGTCGCCAATATCCTCCTGGAACCAAGATTTCATCCCGTGCATTTGGGCGAGATCGACGACTACCCATCACTAGCCACTGGCGCGACATCTAGCGTTTTGGGAATTCGCCTTCCACTGCAAGACTATGCCTGTCCGGGTACCCAATGGGACTCGAGAAGGAGTACTTATGTCGCTGTATCCTGCCGAGAGCAATCTCGCTCGTCTTACCGTATCGGATTTCTCTAAATCTCAGCAACAACCGTGGCCAGTGTTAACTGCGTACGATTCTTGGACCGCGAAAATTTTTGACGATGCAGGGATTCCTATGCTCTTAGTTGGAGATTCGGCTGCGATGGTGATGCTTGGACAAAGCAACACTCTCGCTATTACACCTGAAGAAATGATTCCAATGATTCGCGCTGTCGTACGGGCAACAACACGTGCTTTCGTTGTTGCAGACCTACCATTTGGAAGCTACCAAGAAAATCCCGATCAGGCACTTGCAACCTCATTGCAGATTGTGAAACAGACAGGCGCACATGCCGTGAAGCTTGAAGGTGGGACCAGAATGCAAGAGCAAATTCGCCATATCGTTGAATCTGGGATTCCTGTCGTTGGTCATGTTGGATTGACACCACAATCAGTCAACGCTCTTGGCGGTTACAAGGTACAGGGACGTGGTGATGCTGCAGAACAGGTTATGCGCGATGCAATTGCAGTGGAAGAAGCCGGCGCATTTGCACTGGTAGTAGAAGTAGTCCCTCTTGAATTAGGCAAACGCATCACCGAATTACTAACGATTCCCGTCATTGGAATAGGTGCTGGGAATCAAACAGATGCACAAGTTTTGGTGTGGCAAGACCTTTTTGGCGCATCAAATGAAACACCTGCAAAATTCGTAAAACCGTATCTTGATCTCTATGAACTGATGAAATCTGGTGTCGAACGTTGGGCACACGATGTTCAACAAAGAATCTATCCTGACGAATTTCATTCGTATCGGGATAAAAAATAACGCCGATTATTCGTTTTTATCGGTGTGTCGCAAAATATTTTTTAAGAATTTTTGACGGGTGTTTTTTGTAATTTTCGCCACTAAAAAACTCGGTAGTAGCAATTTCTACATTCTTTTCACTAAGTAGCCAGAACAGCTACTTCACGTTCAAGAATTTGTTCCATAGTATTCGTTTTACTGAGTTTTCCACAGATTTTTACGCACGAAATCGCGTAAAACCTCAAATATTCCACATTTTGAAATGTAAATAAGCACTTCAAAATATTCAACGATTTTGATTGAAATTTGTTTCGATCTTTCACTAACTTTGAATTTTCAGAATGTAATTTTGAATAAACAACAGAAGTTCTGATACCACAAGAGAACAAAAAATAGCTACTAATGACACGAAAATACTTTGACATTCACAAAAAATGTGCAAGCGTTAGCCACTAGATGCCAGTTAAGTGCTGGCATCACGATTCAGGGAGGCAAAGTGGCGGCTGCCAAGAAATCCGCTAAGAAGGCTCCAGCAAAGAAAGCTGGCGTCAAGAAGGTAGCGCGTAAGCGCGTTGCTAAGAAGGCTGCACCTAAGAAGGCTGCAGTTAAGAAGGTAGCTAAGAAGCGCGTAGCTAAGAAAGCTGCAGTTAAGAAGGTAGCTAAGAAGCGCGTAGCTAAGAAGAGCACCGCTAAGAAGGCTGCTCCAAAGAAGGTAGCAAAGAAGCGCAAGGTCGCTAAAAAAGCAGGCGTAAAGAAGGTCGCAAAGAAGACCGTTCGTAAAGCTGCAAAGCGTCCAGCCCGCCGTAAGGCTGCTAAGAAGGCATAAGTACTTCGATTGAAAAGACCCGCGCCACTTTGGTGCGGGTCTTTTCTATTATGCCCCCGTGATTAAAAAAGGTGTGATCAGTCCTAAACGCATAGTTCCCGAGCACATTGTCAGACCACCATATGTTCTAAAGCCACAGCGACAGTTGGAAACCACTCCACATGTTCAAAGCACTGAAGTCATTGAAAAGATGCGTATTGCTGGACGGATCGCAGCCGCTGCGCTACGTGAAGTTGCATCACAGATCCGACCGGGAATCACGACTGATCGACTCGATGAGATTGGACACGAATTTCTTTGCGATAACGGTGCGTATCCGTCAACCCTTGATTACAAAGGATTTCCCAAAAGCCTGTGCACATCAATAAATGAGGTGATTTGCCATGGCATTCCTGATTCAACCGAACTGACTGAGGGTGACATCGTCAATATTGATATCACTGCGTATATCAATGGGGTTCACGGTGATACCAACGCCACGTATGGGGTGGGCGAAATCTCTGAAGAACTCTCCCTCTTGCTCGAGCGAACGAAAACTGCACTTGACCGAGCAATTGCCGCGGTGGCACCGGGTCGTGAGATCAATGTGATTGGCAGAGTCATTGAATCCTATGCAAAGCGATTTGGATATGGCGTGGTTCGAGACTTCACTGGGCACGGAATTCACTCAGAGTTTCATAGCGGTCTCATCATTCCCCATTTTGACTCGGATCAATTCGCGGAGGTAATGCAACCTGGAATGACCTTTACCATCGAACCTATGTTGACCCTCGGCACCTATGAGTGGGATATGTGGGATGACGGGTGGACAGTTGTCACGCGGGACCATCAACATTCAGCACAATTTGAACACACACTCGTCGTCACCGATTCGAATGCGGAGATACTTACCCTATGAATTCGACTCTTTGTATCGACGTTGGTGGAACAGGAATCAAGGCGGCACTTGTCAGTCCCAAGGGCGAATTACTTTCTGAGCGCATCAAGATTTCCACTCCTTATCCATGTCCACCGGAGCGCTTACTTGAAACATTCAAAGAAATCGCCGCAACATTTGATTCATTTCACCAAGTGACAGTCGGGTTTCCCGGTTTGGTCCGAAATGGTGTTGTGTCACATGTCCCAGCACTGAGCCGTGCTACCTATGGCGGAAAAACTGATAAGAACTTACAGAATCAGTGGCGTGGATTCTCACTTGAAACGGCGTCAAGAGAGATTTTCTCAGTACCAACACTTGTTGCAAACGATGCAGATGTTCAAGGCGCAGCAGTTGTCACGGGGCAAGGTTTTGAATTTGTCATGACGCTAGGAACCGGGGTCGGGACCGCTCTTTTTAATGACGGGCATCTACTTCCCCACTTAGAGTTATCACACGCACGATTTCGAAACCGAGAATCCTTTGACATTCAATTGGGAAATGCTGCACGAAAGCAAATAGGAAATGCACGTTGGTCAAAACGAGTCCTCAAAGCGATTGAAGCGTTTGATAGTTTCTTGTATTTTGACCAAATCCATATTGGTGGTGGAAATGCGGAGTTTCTTCGCGATCTGGAACTTCCAAAGAAGGCTCGCATTGTTAGTAACGTGGCAGGACTGCTCGGCGGAGTTCGACTTTGGAACCTAGAAAGCAAATAACCTTTAGCATTGGGCTGTGGCGAAATGGTTAACGAAGCAACAGCAGGAGCATTGGCGCTCGTTTCTGTCTGTTATGCAACTCTTACCTGATGTGTTTTCGCACGACTTGAAAGAACACGGATTGTCTCTATCAGATTACGAAATCCTCGTTCGATTATCAGAAGCAGATTCCAGATCTATCCGAATGAGCGAATTAGCGCGTTTAACCCTAGCGACACGTAGCCGATTGACGCACCAGGTAGACAGACTCGAAGAGCAAGGTCTTGTCAGTCGGTACACCTGCACCCAAGACAAGAGAGGTCTCTGGGCTCAACTGACAGATAAAGGTTATGCCCTCCTTGTCGCACTTGCGCCAATACACGTGCAGAGTGTTCGAAAGAATCTCGTTGATGTTCTCAGCGAACGAGAACTCGAATTACTCGGTGCAATCTCCGAGAAGATTCTCGGTGCACTACCTGAAGACATGCAGGCGAAGTCCCTGAGTATCGCGAAGGACGCGAAGCAAGACCGATGACGTATTCTTCATTGAAACTTTATCCCTACCTGCTTGCCATTTTTGCAGCCCTTTTACTGATTTCCAACATCTCAGCTGTAAAACTCATTCAATTTGGACCTATCGTTGCAGATGGTGGTGCGTTTCTTTTCCCACTCGTCTATGTCATCGGGGATATTCTCGCTGAGGTCTATGGTTTTAAAGCGACAAGAAGGGCCATTTTCACCGGTTTTGGGCTTTCGATTCTTGCCGCATTAACGTTTTGGTTGGTTCAACTTGCACCGTATCCAACAAGTTGGACAAGTCAAGATGCCTTCACATCAGTACTTGGGTTTGTTCCAAGAATTGTGCTTGCAAGTGTTCTAGGATTTTTAGCAGGTCAACTTCTGAATGCCTATGTTTTAGTGAGAATCAAAGCGCGTTTTGGTGAGGGTCAACTTTGGGCCCGACTTTTAGGTTCCACCATTGTTGGTGAATTTGCTGACACCTTGATTTTTTGTACGATCGCATTCTATGGAGTTATTAGTGGAGCCGAATTCTTGAGTTATGTGGTATTTGGATATGTGTATAAGACACTCATTGAAGTAATTCTTCTTCCGATTACCTATCCAGTTATTCGCAACGTCAAACGCTACGAGGCTTTGAACCATACCGAGATAAGAAATCCTCTTTGAATTCAAAATAGGTGCCATTCAGAATTGACTTCCGAATATCGTCGACCAGCTTTATAGTGAAATACTCATTGTGAATGGTCAATAAGGTTGCAGCCAAGATTTCTCTGGCCTTGATGAGGTGGTGAATATAGGCTCGCGTGTAATTGGCGCAGGTATAGCAGGAACAGGTGTCTTCAATTGGTACAAACTGTCGACGGAACTCCGCTTTATTGATATTGAATCTACCCGTGGCTGACAGCGCACTTGCATTTCGAGCAACTCGTGCGGGGGCTACGCAATCAAAGGTGTCGGCCCCATTTTCGATTGCCTCAAAGAAATCATCGGCCTCACCAATTCCGAGCATATGTCGCGGTTTCGTTTCAGGAAGT
This sequence comes from Candidatus Nanopelagicales bacterium, assembly GCA_049421205.1. Lineage (GTDB taxonomy): Bacteria > Actinomycetota > Actinomycetes > S36-B12 > UBA5976 > JAFMIT01. The sequence continues at coordinate 17,561 of JBMSMQ010000003.1, read as the reverse complement.
TCTTCAGTCATCCATGAAATGATGCGACCAAGTTGATCTTTGTCGAGTGCTCCCCCAAGCCCAAATCCATCAAAATCCATTGCGCCTAAATCGCGAGCCGCTTTTCTTCGTAGATCCTCATACTGAGCACCCTGTAGGACACCCCAGAGGCCCTGATACGGCTTATCTCGGCGAACTTCGGTCAACCGCTGATGTTCTTCAATACATCGAAGCGCCCATAGCCTGGTACGTTCAAGTGCGAGTTCTTGGTATGAACGGGAATTCAGTAGCGTGGTGCATTCATCAAACGCGAAAATGATATCGGCCCCAATCATGTGTTGGACCTGCATTGACACTTCTGGGGTGAAACGATGGAGAGAGCCATCGATATGAGATTTAAAGGTGACTCCGTCATCATCGACGTGTGCCAATCGCTCTTTACCTGATGCGATGACATCTGATGTTGAATAGTCGCCACTTTGCATTGCCAAAACCTTCTTGAAGCCAACCCCAAGTGATAACACCTGAAATCCGCCACTATCAGTAAAGGTCGGCCCCTGCCAATTCATAAATGCACCGAGGCCACCAGCGTCATCCACGATTTCTGCACCCGGCTGCAAATAAAGGTGATAGGCATTGGCGAGTAGTGCCTGTGCGCCACTTTCTTTCATTGTTTCGGGTAAAACTGCTTTGACTGTCGCTTTCGTACCAACTGGAATAAATGCTGGTGTTTGGATATCTCCGTGTGGTGTGTGAATGACACCAGCGCGTCCCTGCAAATTATTCGAGTTGATATCCCGAACACGTGCAGCAATTTCAAAATACGGCTGCATGCCTTAGAGATCAACCGCTAAATATTGAGGTTCAAGAAATTCGTGTATGCCATGAAAACCGCCTTCGCGGCCTAACCCTGATTCTTTCATTCCACCAAATGGAGCGGCAGGATCTGAGGCTAATCCTCTATTCACTGCAACCATTCCTGACTCCATCCGTCTGCCAACCGAAAGTGCTGTGCCAACATCTTTTGCATACACGTATGAAATGAGTCCGTAGTCAGTGTCATTTGCCATTCTGACTGCTTCATCGGTACTGCTGACACTCACAATTGGAGCAACGGGACCAAATACTTCTTCTTGAGTAAGAATCGAGCCATGTTCGATGTCAGTCACAATCGTCGGGGCAACGAATGCTCCCTTTTCTGGGATTGACGTGGTTTCCTGAACACTTCCACCTTCACTTCGGGCTTTTTCCACGAGCTCACGAATTTTGTCTGCCTCTTTTTGACTTACCATCGCACCTAAATCAGTAGTTGGTTCAACACCAGGACCGACGTTTAGGGAAGCCAGCGCACTAGAAAACTTTGTCGAAAATTCCTTTACCAGAGATTCATGTACATAGAATCGATTTGCGGCAGTACAGGCTGCTCCACCATTTCGCATTTTTGCAATCATCGCACCTTTGACGGCTTCATCAACGTTACTTCCTTCAAGAACCAGGAATGGTGCGTTGCCGCCTAATTCCATTGAGGAACGAAGTGCTCGTTTCGCGGTTTGTTCAAGCAACATTTTGCCAACGAAAGTGGACCCTGTAAACGACAAAGTACTCACACGCTTGTCATTGAGCATTTGAGACACTGCAGGACCAGACGACTTCGTCAACACCACGTTGACCACACCTGCTGGCGCTCCTGCGCGTTGCAGAACATCTGCAACCCAGAGTGCTGTTAATGGAGTTTCTGCAGGAGGTTTCAAGATTGTTGTGCAGCCGGCAGCCAGGGCTGGACCAAACTTGCGTGTCGCCATTGCTGCTGGGAAATTCCAAGGAGTAATTAGCAAAGCGACACCAATGGGTTTGTGATCCGTGATAATCATTTTGTCGCCAGCTGGCGCTTTACGGAAATCGCCTGGAGTTCTCACTGCTTCTTCTGAGAACCATCGGAAGAATTCAGCAGCGTAACGAGCCTCAGCAAGGGCATCTTTCAGGGCCTTACCATTTTCTAACGAGATGAGCCGAGCACATTCGTCAATCTCCGCCGTCATAATCTCAAACGCTTTACGAAGAACTTCTGCCCGTACCCGAGGTGCTGTATCAGCCCATGGACTAAACGCATTGTGGGCGGCTGTCACAGCAGCATCAATTTCAGCTGCTTCGGCTGCAGATACGTGGCTTAAAACATTTCCAGTTGCTGGATCCAAGACATCAAAGGATGAACTTGTTTCAATCCATTCACCATTGATGAGGAGTCGATGTGGAGTGTTGAGTGTCATAAGTCCTCCTTGGTCGAAGGAGGCTAAGGCTACTCTTTAGGTTCGTCCTTCTTGGGGTCGGAAGTCCTACCAGCGTGAGCCACAGCGGAAGGGTCTTTTCGAACCTTGATGAGGCTTGCCACTGCTGAAGAAACCAAAATGAGAGCAATAACAGCCAAACTCACATTTGTCTGGATCTTAGGAAAGACATCATTGACCTCATGGGCATAGAGCAACATAAGTTTGATACCGATGAAGATAAGAATAAACGCGAGTCCAAGCGAGAGGTAAACCAACTTATTGAGAAGCCCTTGCAATAAGAAATAGAGTGCTCGTAAACCCAAAAGTGCAAACGCATTCGCAGAGAAAACGAGGAACGGTTCTTGGGTGACGCCAAACGTTGCTGGGATTGAGTCAAGTGCAAAGAGCAGGTCGGTACTCGCGATGGCAATCATGACGAGCAGCATCGGAGTTGCGTAGCGTTTACCATCAATCTTGGTGAAGGATTTTGAGCCGTCATAGTGATCTGAGAATCGAAAGCGACGCTTTGCAAATCGTACGAGCCCATTTTCGCTTGGGTCGGGATCCTCATCCCAGTGTTGCATCAACTTTACGCCCGTCCACACTAACAGTGCACCAAAGAGAACAAAGGTGAACGAAAAACTTGCTATCGCGACCGCACCTACCGCAATAAATGCAGCGCGCATAAAAATCGCAAGTATGACACCAAAGAGAAGTACTCGTTGATGGTGAATCACCGGCACTGCAAACTGCGTCAAAATAATCGCAAAGACGAAAATGTTGTCAACAGAAAGTGACTTTTCAACGAGATAGGCGGCGAAATATTCGGTGCCATAATCACTTCCGAATTGCAACCAAACCCAGCCACCAAAAATGATTGCGACTGCAATGTAAAAGATTGACCAGAGAGATGCCTCTTTGAACATCACCTCGTGAGGTTTACGACTTACGGTAACAAAATCTAAGAGCAAGAGGAAGACTAAAAGTCCGATGACAATAAGCCACGATGTGATTGTGAGGTCCATAGGAGACAAATCTATGCCAGAAAATCAGACACTGCTCACCGGGCAAGGGACAAAGAGCGAAGCCCGAGTATTGCCACTGGAATTGATGAGATGAGGCATAACAGTGCATAACTTCCATACGCAATAATCACGCCAGCCAGTGCTCCCCCGACGGCCCCAGCAGTATTCATCGCTAGATCTGAAACACCTTGGCTCGCTGCTTTGAAAGAAATCTCGACACTCGATGCTAAGAGCGCAGAACCTGCAATGAGTGTTGCCGACCAACCAAGACCGAGCAAGAAGAGACCTACTCCAAGTGCAGTCACTGAAGTGGGTTGAGCCAATCCACTGATGAGTGCCGATGCCAACAATGTGATAACGCCAAGCTGCACCGTAAAGAGCGCAGAGGTTGATTTCGTCAGCCGTCCAATCAACGGAGAAAACGCATACATCCCAAGAACATGGATTGAAATCACTAACCCAATAACATTAAGTTGAACATCAACATGTGCCATATGAACTGGGGTCATCACCATAACTGACACCATCGCAACGTGACCTATCGCAATAGTGGCGATAGCAAACATTGCCCGAGCATTTTTCTGAAGTAGTTTCCAAGTTTCCAAAAGTGTGACAGATGTTGGAGATGCAACTGCACACTCTTGAGCAAGTAGGTAGGGATCTGGTCGAAGAAGTGACCACACCATCACTGCACTTAAAAGGAACATACAACTTGCTAGGAGATAGGGGCCAACTAACGGCTCAATTCCTAATTGCGCTGCCACTTTGCTCATTGGTTGCATCAAATTGGGTCCAGCAACTGCACCAATTGTCGATCCCCACACCACAAACGACAAGTCCTGTGCTTTTCGTGAATCATCTGCGAGGTCAGTGGCAGCAAAACGTGCCTGATATCCGGCAGCGGCGGCGCCTCCAACGAACAGAGTTCCAAGCAAAATTATGGGCCAAAACTGAAGAACTCCACCTGCCACTGCAAGTAATGCCCCGATGACGCCTGAACTGTAGCCAAATGTCAGTGCTTGACGGCGTCCACGTTTCATCGTCATTCGTGCAAGCGGCAATGCTAAAACTGCAGCACCAATCACTGAAAACGTTTGCGCAAGTCCTGCAAGCGATTCAGATCCAGAAACTTTCGACATCAAGAGCGAACCCGCAGCCACAGTGCTTGCAGTGCCAACGCCCAAAAGAACTTGTGCGCTTGCAAGTATTCGTAAGAACTTTTTCTGAAGCGTTATTGTCCGTTCCACAAGCCAATTTCAGCTTTCAGGGAATCAAGTGCCATAGGTCCTAGTGCAAGTGCGAAACTGTGAAACGTCTTGAGGTCAAAACTTTCACCAAGCCGTGCTTTGGCTGCTTCGCGAGCCTCTAGCCAATAGCGCTCCCCCACTTTGTAGGAAATTGCTTGACCAGGTAATCCAAGATACCGTTCAACTTCACTCACAGCATTGTCTTCTTGCAGAAGTGCTTGCTCTCGTAGAAGTTTGACTGCTGAATCTGCGTCCCAAACCCCGCCATCAAAATTGGGAAGTTCAAGATGCATACCAATATCCACCACGACGCGCGCGGCACGAAGTGCTTGGGCCGATAGATAGCCAAGTTCATATCCTGGGTCTTCAAATGCGCCAAGTTCATCCATGAGTCGTTCTGCGTAGAGTGCCCAACCCTCACCATATCCAGAGTTCCAACCATCGTTTCTCTGGAATCGACTCAAACGATCCGTGTTAATGATGACAGTTGCAAATTGCAAATGATGTCCAGGAACTGCTTCGTGATACCACGTAGATGCAATGTGCCAGAAACTGAATGACGTTCTTCCCAACGTTGGAAACCACGTGGTACCAGGACGTTTCAAATCTTCACTTGGTCCAATGTAATAAGGAGCTGCCGCACTTCCGGCGGGAGCGATTCGTGCATCACATTGACGAATTCGCTCATCGATATCGAATATTTCTCCATCAAGTCGTTGGATTGCTTTTTCAGTGAAATCCTTTAACTTCACTACAAGATTCTCTTCACCTTCAATCACGTAGCCATCTGCATGTTCTAGATACTCTGAGACTTCCTTGAGGCTTTGTGCGTTTGGCAGAATTTTCGCTGCCACAATTTTCATTCGCTCATTGATTCGTGAGAGTTCTTGCACTCCCCATTCGTATGTCTCAAGAATATTGAGATTTGCTCCTGTGAAATATCGAGCCCAGAGTTGGTAGCGATCTTTGCCGACGGGATCTTTTGGATTACATCGATTGATGTAAATATCATCAAACCATGCGGCTAGTTTTAGGCATGCTGTCTCTGCTTCTTTGGCAGCACTTCGGAGGCTTGGATGCGCATTGTCGGGGTCTATGCGTTCAACAAAGGCACTGTAATTTCCATTTCCGTGAACTTTTAGTTGTTCACTAACGCCTTTGGCCTGTCGTTTTGCTGGAACTTTTCCTCGATCGGCAACATCAGATAGGCAGGATTTCCAAGAGTCAAATGCTTGATCAACTGCACGTAAGCGCAATTCAATATTTTTGAAGTGCTCGTCAGATTCTCGTGGCATCAGTTCAAAAATCTGTCTGACAGAGCTCACGGTTGACCAAAGCACACCAAAGAGAATGTGTGACTCGTGAGATTCATGTAAATTCAATTCAGATTCAAGTCGCTCGAGCATCACTTCTTTGGCGATACGATCAATATCGTCAAGGGGATTCATAGCCGAAAGTTTGTTGACAATTGAGCGTTTGTATTCGGCAACTTTGTTGCTCTGTTCAAGACTGAAGTCATCAAGTAGATGGTCGTAGCCGGCAATTCCGAGGCCAGTAGCAGCCAAGGGGCTGAATTTCACAATTTCACTTGTGTAGGTATCTGCAATTTCAAATATTGGTGATCGATAGGTCATACCTGCAGTCTAGTTGCCTCGATAGGCTACTTTTGGGGTATGGACAACCCTTTTTTCTCTCCAAGCCCACTTCCTTACCAGTTACCAGACTTTTCCCGAATCACTGAATCGGATTACGAACCCGCATTCGAAGAGGGTATGAAAGAGCAGCTCGCAGAAGTTGCTCTCATTACCGATAATCCGGAAACTCCCACATTTGAAAACACCATCGTGGCACTTGAACGCTCAGGTCAGATTTTGTCTCGTGTTTCTCACGTATTTTTCAACAAGACATCAAGTGACACCTCTGAGGTACTAGAAGCATTGCAAGCAAAAATAGCGCCTCAGTTAAGTGCTCATCGGGATTCGATACAACTGAATCAAAAACTATTTCAACGTATTCAAACTCTTTGGAATAACCGAAATTCACTGAGTCTAGGTGCAGAAGAATTGCAAGTTTTGAAGAAGTATTACGACGATTTTGTTCACGCAGGAGCACTGCTCAGTGACGAGCAACGGGAAAGCGTTAAGACACTCAATCAAGAACTTGCATCATTGCAGGCGCAGTTTTCACAAAGGGTTCTTGCTGATTCAAATGATTTAGCAGTCGTCATAGAAGATGTTTCACTCCTTGCAGGTCTCAGTGATGCACAAATAGCCGCCTGTAAGCAGGCAGCTATTGATAAAGGGATTGAACATGCCTGGGTTATTCCTGTGGTGAATTTTTCTGGACATCCATTTCTTCAAAGTCTTTCAAATCGCGAGACGAGAAAACGAGTCATGGAAGCGTCCTTGAAAAAAGGACTTCAAGGGAATTCCAATGACACTAGGGACGTACTTGTTTCGATGGCGAAACTCAGAGCAATGAAGGCGAAACTCTTTGGATTTGGATCGCACGCTGAATATGTGCTTTCAAGGCAAACGGCAAAGCATCCAGATCGAGTAGTTGAAATGCTTTCAAAACTTTCCAAAGCCGCAGTGAGAAATGCAAAAGCGGAGGCTACGGAACTACAGGTGATCATTGATGCAGAACCCGAATCATTTGATTTGGCGAGTTGGGACTGGGACTATTACACAGAAATTCTGCGGCGCGATAAATACAGTTTGGACGTCAATCTTCTTAAACCGTATTTTGAACTCAACAATGTTCTCTACAAAGGGATCTTTAAAGCAGCAGGCGATTTATATGGTCTAAGTTTTCGTGCTCGAGAAGATCTTGTTGCATACCACCCAGATGCTAAAGTCTTTGAGGTTTTCAAAGATGATGAACCGCTTGGTCTCTATATCGCTGATTTTTATGCCCGTTCATCAAAACGCGGTGGCGCTTGGATGAACAGTTTGGTTGATCAAAACGCGCTTTTGAATCAATCACCTGTGATTGTAAACAATCTCAACATACCTAAACCGCCTGAAGGTTCAGTCACGCTGCTCACACTTGATGAGACAACCACCTTCTTCCACGAATTTGGACATGCACTTCATGGTCTCTTGTCAAACGTTACCTACCCACGTGTATCAGGTACGAGCGTTGAACGCGACTTTGTGGAGTTTCCAAGTCAGGTGAATGAAATGTGGATGATGTGGCCAGAAGTTGTCGATGAATATGCTCGTCATTATGAGACTGGGGATCGTTTACCACAGGAGTGGATCGACACATTACAAACTACAGAAACGTTCAATGAAGGATACAAAACCACAAGCTATCTTGCTGCTAGCGTCCTTGACTTAGCATTTCATTTATTGGATGAAAACAGTGAAATTCACGATGTCGAGCAATTCGAAAAGGATGCGATAGCTTCATATGGACTTGATTTCGCGCCAGTTCCAACGAGATATCGAAGTACCTACTTCTCTCATATTTTCGCTGGTGGATATTCAGCCGGATATTACGGCTACATCTGGAGTGAAGTACTTGATGCTGATGCTGTTGAATGGTTTAAAGAGCACGGTGGTCTCACGCGCAAAAACGGGCAACACTTTGCAGATACCTTGCTTTCTCGCGGTGGGTCTATTGATTCGATGGAGATGTTTCGAAATTTCCGGGGTCGCGATGCAGATCTTTCTCATCTGCTCAAACGTCGCGGCTTGAACTAACGAATCACACTCTTGAAGGAACCGCAACTGGGGCATAAGGTTTGGAACTATGGATGAATCACGAATAAGCCCAAGTGCTGATCCTTTAGCAGATGTGGCACCAGAGCACCGAAATGCTTTCGACGCTGAACGCATTGAACGTGCAATCCGAGAGATCTTGGTGGCAATTGGCGAGGATCCCGACAGAGATGGGTTACGTGATACTCCGCAACGTGTCGCACGTGCGTACAAAGAACTTTTTTCTGGACTCTATCAAAAGCCAGACGATGTGCTTGCCACAACCTTTGACCTGAACCATCATGAACTTATCTTGGTGAAAGATATTTCAGTATTTTCAGTGTGTGAACATCACCTGTTGCCGTTTTATGGCACAGCATCTGTTGGATACATTCCCAATGAGTCGGGCCGCATCACTGGGCTTTCAAAACTTGCACGGCTTGTTGATGTGTATGCAAAGCGACCACAAGTACAAGAGCGACTAACATCTCAAGTCGCAGATTCCATGATGAGAATTCTTGAACCACGTGGCGTCATCGTCAGCATCGAATGCGAGCATATGTGTATGAGCATGCGTGGAGTTGGAAAACAGAGTGCAAAAACTCTCACTACAGCAACGCGTGGAATCCTCGATGACAATGAATTGAAACAACTCACACTAAAATTCGTCAGTAGAGATTAATCAACACTCACCTTTGCAATTGATAGAAGTTCATTCACTCTTGGCATCACTTTGGTTGCATAGAGTTCAATAGATCTCATCAATTTACTATGTGCCATTGGGCCATTCGCATACTTGAAATCAAATCGTGTGGCACCGACTGATTGCAATGCATATGCAATTTTCTGTGCCACAGTTTCAGGTGATCCTACGTACAGTGAACCGTGTTTCACTTCATTCATGTAATGATCAAATGTCATTGCACCCCATCCGCGCTCGCGACCGATGCGACCAAATGCTGTGAGGTAATGAGGCCACAGTTCTTCAATTGCTTGCTCATCTGTGTCGCTGATATGTCCAGGCGAATGAATTGATACTGGAAGTGGATTTGCGCCGAATTCTTCAAGAGCTTTGAAATAGAGCTCAGCAAAAGGTCGAAATCGGGCTGGGTCACCGCCGATGATGGCGAGTGCGAGTGGGAGTTTCAGTCGAGCTGCACGCATCACAGATTCTGGTGTGCCACCCACACCAACTCGTAGTGGGATTTTTCCAGACTCTGTTTTTGGATAGATTTGTTGATTACTAAGTCCTGCTCTTGTAGTTCCACTCCAGGTGACAGCTTCTTCTTTCAATATCTCAACAAGTAACTCAAGTTTCTCTTCGAAGAGCACCGCGTAATCAGAAAGTTCATAACCAAAGAGTGGAAACGATTCGATGAACGATCCACGTCCGGCAGTGATTTCTGCTCTACCACTAGAAAGCGCATCGATTGTTGAGAATCGTTGAAACACCCTCACCGGATCATCACTTGAAAGTACCGTGACACCAGTTCCAAGTCCGATCGAACGAGTGGTAGTTGCAATTCCTGCGAGTATGGTGTCAGGTGCTGTGATGGCATAGTCATCGCGGTGATGTTCACCAACATTAAAATGATGTAACCCAAGTTCATCGGCAAGCTGCGCTTCTTCTACGACGTTTCGAATCGTCTGTGCTGCAGTAATTGGTATACCCGCATCGTTAACTTGCATATCGCCAAAGGTGTCGAGTCCAAATTCATATTTAGGTGTGCTCATAGCCGTAGTGTAGTACCATTTAGTTGAATGTTCAACTAAATGGTCGGAGTAGTGTTTGCGCTATGAAACTTGGACTTCGTCATATGGCTTGGGCAAACCAGCAAGCATTTCAACAACTTTCAAAACTGCCCGATAATGCGCTTGGAGCATATATCTCAAACCCTGAATGGACGGTTGCGCGTTTATGCGAACATATTCTCGGTGGTGCTGATTGGTACGCCTACGGACTTGGTATTCGTGATTGGAGTGACTTCGAACAGCCAGCAACGATGATGGATGTGAAAGCTCTTGCTCTCAAACTTGCAGAAGTGGATGCCCTGCTCCTTCAGGAAGCAGATAAAACTGGCACCGTGACCTATCACAATGGTACTGAGATGAAAACATGGAATCGTGAAACAATTTTGCAACAAGCAATACACCACGCAACCGAGCATCGAGCACAAATATCTGCGGCATTGGAAGCAAATGGATTTGAACCGCTAAATCTTGATGATATTGATCTTTGGTCATTTGAAGTTTTTGAAAACTCACAGATCAACGAATGAAACATAAACTTCGCTTCACGCTAGTACTTCTCGTTTTAACTGTAGCAATCGGGCCATTCTTTGTCCCCTTTTCAACGTCAGGAACTCTTTCAGAACGTGAGGCTCTCAAAAATGTGCTTGGTATGAGCGACACCTACTTGACTTCATTGAACCATCGCATCCACTTTGAATCTGAAGGTGATGAGAACGCAGATTCGGTCATTATCTTGTTACACGGTTTTGGAGCATCAAGTTTCAGTTTCGAACACGTGATAGAGGATCTTGCCAAAGATTCTTTCGTTATCGCATACGATAGAGCTGCATTTGGATTTACTGAACGACCCTTAGCGTGGCAAGATGTAAATCCTTATTCGTTTGATGGGCAACTTATCGTGCTTGATGATGTAGTCAGCACATTTGGTAAAAACAAAGAAATTACTCTTATTGGACATTCTGCAGGTGCGTCCCTGGCTCTTGAATATTCGATACGTAACCCGTTACGTGTGAAGAATCTTGTACTCGTGGCCCCTGCGATTTCGGGTGATGGTGCGTATCCAGGTTGGATACGTCCACTTTTCTCTATTCCTCAAGTTCGTCATCTCGGTCCGATTTTGGTCTCAACAATTGCAACAAGTGGATTGCAGATTCTGTATGACAGTTATTTCGATCAATCGAAAATCACCAAGGCCACTTTGAATGGCTATACCGCACCATTACAAGTCAAGAATTGGGAACGTGCATTCTGGGAGTTCGTCAGCGCTGCCCGCGGTGAACCGGCACCGATTGAAGAACTTAAGGCTAGAACATTGATTGTGACCGGGGATAACGATGTGATTGTTCCGACGCAAGTGAGCATTCAAAATGCAGCGAAAGTCAAAAACGTTGCTGAACTTATTGTTATGAAAGACACTGGGCATCTCCCCCACGAGGAGAATCCCGATGATTTTGTGAAGCACATTTTAGAATTCTTGAAAGGAGACTCATAATGGCGTGGCTCTATCTTGGACTTGCAATTGTGAGTGAAGTCATTGGAACCCTTGCACTCAAAGCAAGTGATGGGATGAGCAAATTGATACCATCCATCATTGTTGTGATTGGGTATCTCACCGCCTTTTTTCTTATGAGTCAAACGCTAAAAACAATTCCAGTCGGTGTGACCTACGCAGTATGGTCAGGCTTAGGAATTGTGGGTGCAACACTTGGTGCATACTTTCTTTTTGATCAAGCTCTTTCTCAACAAGCACTAATCGGCATGCTCATCATCATCGTTGGCGTCATTGTTTTGAATTTGAACCAAGCATAAAACGACGAGTGAATCGATAAGCCGGGTTCTGTCGCGGATGAACATCTATCTAGCAATTGCGTTACCACAATTGTCTTGCGGTCTACCCGTGAACTCGTACGAGTCGCACTCCTCTGACAATGTCAGTGCGTTCACACAGGTGTTTCCACCCTCTTGACCTTGCTCCCAGTGGGGTTTGCCCTGCCACATAAGTCACCTTATGTGCGGTGGTCTCTTACACCACCTTTTCACCCTTACCAATTGCTTGGCGGTATTTTTTCTGTGGCACTTTCCCGCAGATCACTCTGGGTGGGTATTACCCACCACTGCACTCTATGGAGCCCGGACTTTCCTCAGTCGAAACTGCGTTCATCTGATTCACTCGTCAGGGTGAGCATAGCCTTGAAATCATCGTTTCCAAAAAGGCGAAGGTCCGCTCACTTATAACAGCGGCGGACCTTCCGTGCGAACGACACATACCAACAGGTGGGGACCTGGATTGCGACCGAGGCAATCGCTCCGAGCTTGTTTGCTCTAGAAGTGGCGGAAGTCTGTTTTCGCAGGGATTGTTTAATACGAAAATACAAAACTTTCAAGATTTTTTCAGTAAATTTAATTCAAAATCGTCACTGTAATTCGGGCAATTCGTGCTTATATTAACTTGAGTAACGGCGAAGAATGGGGTCCAACAGCCCTCGTCTTGCATTATCGAGCGCCTCATTTGCAAGTGCATCTGCTCGCGCATTCTCTTCACGTGGAATCCAGACAAATGTCGGGGTGAAACCACTCAAGAGTTTTTGGGCAGCAAGTGCAAGCTCGCGCATATCCGGATGTTTGATTTTCCACTTTCCCGACATTTGTTCAACAACTAATTTTGAATCCATTCTGATTTCGACAAGTGGCGGAGCTGAGATGGTACTGAGAAACTCTAATCCTGTAATCAGTCCGTAGTATTCAGCAAAATTGTTGGTTGCAACGTCCAAATACCCGGCAAGTTCGGCAACAACATTTCCCGCATGATCAAAAACAATCGATCCGTATGCAGCAGGACCAGGATTTCCACGCGATGCACCATCCGCATACAGAATGTGTTTAGACACGCTCGACCCTGATCAAAATGGTTTTACATTCAGGACATCTCACAAGTTCATTCAGCGGAAAGTTCTTTATTTCCGAAAATTCACTTCCTCTTAGTTCAAGATGACAGCTTTCACACTTACTTCCGTTGAGCTTTGCCGCACCAATTCCTTTGTCGCGTCGAATCTTGAGATACAAATCCTGAAGACTGCTATTAAGTGTGCTGAGTGCGCGATTTGATTCATCTTCTAGTGTTTGAATTTCTAGATCAACTTCTGCAATGGCTTTTTCAAGTGCCATTTTCGCCTGAAGTAATTCTTCTTCAACTATTTTCGTTTCGTTCTCGATTGTTTGTATTTTGGACTTTACCTCTTCAACATTTGAAAGAGCCTCAAGTTCGACATCTTCAAGTTCGGTCAATCTCTTTTGTAGATTTCCAAGTTCATGCTGCAATTCGAGTAATTGTTTTGAGTCAGTGATCGAACCAGAATCCAAAAGGTCCTGGTCTTTTTTCATGCGTGAAGCGACTTGCTCAACATCAATTTCTGCCTTTGTCACATGATCCTGTAACTCGACTAATTCTGCTTGTAGTTCAACTCCTTGAATTTGCAAATCACGGGCACGCACAGTGATTTCCTGCAATACATGTGCCTCGGAAAGGTTCTCTTTTCTAAATCTCAATTGCGTGAGCCGTTTATCCATTTCACTGATATCAAGTAATGTGAGGAATTCTTCTTCGGAATATACGGCCATAGGGTTATTGTGCTACCCAGTTTCCAAAAGGCAATTCACTGACAATGACTTTCACTTCAAGGATTTCTTCAAGTGATGCTTTCAATCCTTCCAGAAAAAGCGATTCGGCAACACCGTGGTCAATGTCAATGAGAGAACATCCCCCTTCTTGGAGGTGCTCACTGACAGCATGATGTTTCAAGTCGGATGTGATGTAAACATCGGCATCAGTCACTCTGACCAAAGGCAACAAAGAAGCACCGGATCCGGCACAAAGTGCTACTCGCTTCACGCTCTCTGTCATGGCGCGAGTTGAACGAACGACACTTCCTGGTAAAGAGCGCTGAATATGTGCAACAAAATCTGCGTGACTCATTTCTGCTACGTCACCAATTCGACCAATTCCATATCGTGCATCAGAGAGCGGTTCAAGAACCTCAAGGTGCTTCACACCGAGTAATTGAGCCAGTGCATCACTCACACCTGGATTCATTGCATCAGCATTCGTGTGAACATTCAAAAGCGCGATGGATCGCTCATGCGACTCTTTCATTATGTTGAGTTTGTATTGAAGTGGAAGTTCGTCTTCCAAATAGAGTGGATGATGCGAAACGATTGCATCAAGGCCAAGTCTTTGCGCCTCAAGAAACGTGTCAGTCGTAATGTCGACACACAACAATATTCCTGAAATCGTTTGTGATTTCTTTCCTTGAATGATCCCTATCGAATCCCATTCACTTGCTAAATCGGGAGGAAAAAGTTGATTGAGAACAGATAAAAGATTCTTCACTGTAGTTGACACAGGTTAATTGTGGTTGGTGGGCGCGGGGGGACTCGAACCCCCGACCACCGGTTTGTAAGACCGGTGCTCTAACCAACTGAGCTACACGCCCGAGGGGGTCGAAGGTTACCCGATGGCCTTCAGCGCTTCGCGATAGGCACTGGTTGAACGAGCATCTCCTGGTTGGTTTATGACGGACCAGCGAAGAATGCCTTCACAATCAATCAAGAATGAACCTCTAATTGCCATTCCACGTTCTTCATTGAATACCCCGTAAGCCCGACTGACGTCTCCATGTGGCCAAAAGTCGGATAACAGAATATGGGTGAAATTTTCTTGGTTCTTGAAATTCTGTAACACGTAATGTGAATCACATGAGATAGAAATGACGACTGTGTCATCATCAAGAAAATCGTTCTCATTGTCACGAATTGCACACAGCTCTTTTGTACAAATCCCTGTGAAAGAAAATGGATAGAAAACAAGAAGCACTTTCTTCCCACGAAATTCCTTTAGTGACACATCAATCGCATCTGAGCTTTTCAATGTGAATGTGGGTGCCAACTGGCCAATGGCTAATCCCATTAACGCTTACCAATCTTTCTTGTTACCAATCTAGTACCTTGCCACGTCTTCGATGCACTGAGAGTCTTCGTCACCTGTAATCCAGCAGACGGTGCAGCATCAGCAATATCTGCTGGTTCCACGTGGCCATCTTGTTGTGGTTTTGGAGTTAGCAACCAGATAACACCGTTCTCTGTTAATGGTGCAATTGCATCCATCAGCAATTCAACTAAATCATCATCATCAAGTCTGAACCAAACAAGCACCGCATCGACTGGATCTGTGTACTCTTCATCAACAAGTTCGTTGCCAGATGCTTCACGAAATGCACCACGTACTTCGTCAGCACAATCTGAGTCATATCCAATTTCTAGAACGACTGAAGAAGGTGAAATACCTAAGCTCGAAACGAGATTCGTCGCCGGCGAATTTTGCACGAGGGTATCCCACTAGGTTGTGGGCAAATTGGCAACTTTCGAGGCACAATTCGCGGAGATTCTGGGCTATTTGGTGATTTCGACCTCCACGTGGACTCCAACCTTGCAATGTGGGAAAATGAGCACGCTGCACCACCACCCACGAAGCAGCATCACCGTACGAAAAGGACGCTATGAGCGACAATGACTTCGGAATCCCAAGCCAATACATCGATACAGATCCTGAAGAAACAAAGGAATGGCTTGAATCACTTGATGCCTTAGTGGCCGAAAAAGGTGCAACTCGTGCTCGTACTGTGATGCTGGAATTACTCCGTCACTCTGGTCGCACTCATCTTGGAGTTCCGGGTGTCCGAAGTACGGATTACATCAACACCATCGCACCTCAAGATGAACCCAACTACCCTGGTGATGAAATTATGGAAGCGAGAATCCGCTCCTATATTCGTTGGAATGCTGCAATTATGGTGCATCGTGCGCAACGACCTGGGTTATCTGTCGGTGGTCACATTTCAACATATGCATCGGCTGCGACGTTGTATGAGGTTGGATTTAATCATTTCTTCAAAGGTATTGATCATCCAAGTGGCGGAGATCAAATTTTCTTCCAGGGTCACGCAAGTCCAGGAATCTATGCGCGCGCATTTCTTGAAGGTCGACTCAGTGAAGATGATCTCAACGGTTTTCGACAAGAACTTTCCCATCCATCAGGTTCTGTCTCTTCCTATCCGCATCCACGCTTGATGCCAGAGTTTTGGCAATTCCCAACTGTGTCAATGGGACTTGGTCCATTACACGCGATTTATCAGGCTCGTTTCAATCGCTACCTTCATAATCGCGGTATTAAAGATACCTCCGATCAACACGTCTGGGCGTTTCTTGGTGATGGTGAAGTAGATGAGGTTGAATCCCTTGGTGCAATTGGACTCGCATCACGCGAAAAACTCGATAACTTAACTTTTGTCATCAATTGCAACTTACAGCGTCTTGATGGTCCAGTTCGTGGTAACGGAAAAATTATCCAAGAACTTGAATCCATATTCCGAGGCGCTGGCTGGAATGTGCTCAAAGTGGTGTGGGGTCGTGGTTGGGATGAGTTATTAGCCAAAGATGTTGACGGCGCACTCATTCAATTGATGAATAACACGCTCGATGGAGACTTCCAAACTTTACGAGCATCAAATGGTGCATATTTACGTGAACACTTCTTCAACAAAGATCCTCGCACGAAAGCACTTGTTGAACATATGACTGATGATGAACTTTGGGCTTTGCAGCGTGGTGGACATGACTACATCAAGGTGTATTCCGCCTACAAAGCTGCAATGGAACATAAAGGCCAGCCGACAGTGATTCTGGCAAAGACGGTGAAAGGTTGGAAACTGGGTTCACACTTTGCTGGAAGAAATGCAACACATCAGATGAAGAAAATGACCCTTGAAGATCTCAAAGAATTTCGTGATACTTTGCGAATCCCAATTAGTGACGACAAACTTGATCCGTATCTACCACCGTATTACAAACCTGAAGATGATTCGGACGTTGCTGCCTATTTGAAATCACGACGCGATGCTCTCGGTGGTTCAATTCCCCGTAGAAACTCTTATGCACCTGCACTTACGCAACCAAAAGATGAAGACTACGAGGTCGTACTTCGAGGTTCAGGTAATCAAAATGTTGCAACCACGATGGCCTTTGTTCGATTACTTAAGGATCTGACCAAAATTGAAGGACTCGGTGCACACTTTGTTCCTATCATTCCGGATGAAGCGCGTACCTTTGGAATGGATTCAATCTTCCCTACACTCAAGATTTATTCGCCGCACGGACAGTTATATACGCCAGTTGATAAAGACCTGATGCTTTCATACAAAGAAAGCACATCTGGACAAATCCTGCACGAAGGTATTAACGAAGCAGGTTCAGTTGCCTCTTTCGTTGCAGCAGGAACTTCCTATTCAACACACGGTGTCGCAATGATTCCTGTCTACATCTTTTATTCAATGTTCGGTTTCCAACGAACTGCTGATTCATTCTGGCTCGCGATGGACCAAATGACACGCGGATTCGCACTTGGGGCAACTGCTGGCCGAACGACATTGATGGGTGAAGGTCTACAACATAACGATGGGCATTCGCACCTACTTGCATCAACGAACCCTGGAGTCCTCGCCTATGACCCAGCATTTGGTTTTGAACTTGCCTACA
>JBMSMQ010000002.1:0-133500 GCA_049421205.1 Candidatus Nanopelagicales bacterium | reverse complement strand
TGCGTATGTGGGTGACTTGGTCTAATCTAAAACCGTGTTGGAACTCATCGGAATCTCCCTTTTCCTCTTGGTGATAGGGATTTCTATTGCCCTTCACGAGTTTGGGCACCTTATTCCAGCGAAACGCTTCGGCGTGAAAGTCACAGAGTATTCCGTTGGATTTGGTCCTTTCCTTTGGAAAAAGCAAATAGGCGAAACCCGATACGCAATTCGAGCCATCCCACTAGGTGGGTTCATTCGAATGATTGGGATGTATGCGCCTGGGCGAAATGACAATAAGCAGGTAGGTGGACCGTTTCGAGATCTCATCGATCATGCGCGTGAAGAAAGTGCAGCGGAGATTCAACCTGGTGAAGAGGCTCGAACTTTTTACTCACTTCCAGTATGGAAAAAACTCGTCATAATGACGGGTGGTCCATTCATGAACCTGCTCCTGGCAATCGTCTTTTTCTCGATCGTGTTTTCAGGTATCGGAGTAGCGACAGCAACAACAAAGGTCGGCGGAATTGTGCCCTGTGTTCCTACAAATTCAGATTTATCTGGAGAGGGTTCTGTGACTGGTTGTCTAGATTCGGAACAAACCCCAGCGGCACTTTCAGGAATTCAGCCTGGTGAACGCTTAGTTCGTATTGACACAACTCAAATCACGAAGTGGCAGGACGTAAGTTCTGCGATAACGGCTGCAAAGACGAATGACGTAAAAATCATTGTTGAAGATATTCGCGGACAACTGAGAACTGTTGATGTATCACTTGCGAATCTGAATATTAAGTTAGTTGATGACGAAGGTAAACCCACCGGTGAAGTTATTAAGCGAAAATTCTTTGGTGTATCGCCCGATATTGTTTTAGAACCTCTACCTTTAACTTCAGTACCTCAAGAAATGTGGAGGATGACCACAGCATCAGTGGTCGCTCTGCTTTCATTTCCGGAAAAGATTGCAGGTCTCGTTGTGACAATGGTCAATGGACAAGAGCGTGATCCAAATGGACCTGTCAGTGTGGTAGGCGTGAGCCTAATTTCTGGTGAAATAGTTGCAAGTGATCTTGGAAACATCGAAAAAGTTCAGAATCTATTGGGACTTGCAGCAAGTCTCAATCTATTTCTCTTTATTTTCAATTTAGTCCCTTTGCTTCCACTTGATGGCGGGCACGCTGCAGGAGCCATTTTTGAGGGCATCCGAAAACGATATGCGAAGCTTCGTCTACTACCTGATCCTGGCCCAATTGACACTGCCCGTGCTTTACCTCTGACCTATGTCGTTGCGGCCCTTATGCTTTCGGCAGGACTCATCGTTATCGTCGCAGACATTTTCAACCCCATCGTGCTCTTTGGGTAGTTTCATTAGACAATTAACCTATGACAATTAATCTTGGAATGCCCCAAATGCCAGCGCCTGTTATCCGGCCTCGAAGGCAGAGTCGAAAAATAGTTTTGAAACATCACATTAAGAATGTTGAAGTCGGAGGTGATGCTCCGGTATCGGTTCAATCAATGACGACGACAGTCACCGCCGATATCAACGCAACTCTTCAGCAGATTGCTGAGTTAACTGCCACAGGTTGTCAGGTTGTTCGAGTAGCAGTTCCAAGTCAGGATGATGCAAATGCACTTGTTGCAATCGCTAAGAAGTCAGGAATTCCAGTCATTGCTGACATTCATTTTCAACCGAAGTATGTTTTTGCTGCAATTGAAGCAGGATGTGCTGGGGTCCGGGTGAATCCTGGAAACATCAAACAGTTTGATGACAAAGTCAAAGAGATTGCCAAAGCAGCAAAAGATCATCAAACTCCAATCCGAATTGGTGTGAATGCTGGATCCCTGGACCCGAGACTTTTGAAGAAGTACGGTAAAGCAACCCCCGAAGCTCTCGTGGAATCTGCGCTATGGGAAGCAAGTTTGTTTGAAGAACACGATTTTCGGGACATCAAAATTTCAGTCAAGCACCATGACCCGGTTGTTATGGTGCTGGCGTATCAGATGCTTGCAGAACAGTGTGACTATCCACTTCATCTCGGTGTTACAGAAGCCGGACCTGCTTTTCAGGGAACAATCAAATCCGCAGTCGCATTTGGTGCACTCCTCTCACAAGGAATTGGCGACACTATTCGGGTGTCACTTTCTGCGCCGCCAGTTGAAGAGGTCAAGGTTGGGTTACAAATTCTTGAATCTTTGAATTTGCGCCGACGAGGACTCGAGATTGTTTCTTGTCCATCATGCGGTCGAGCACAAGTAGATGTTTACAAGCTTGCGAACGATGTCACTGCAGGTTTGGAGGGAATGAAAGTTCCTCTTCGAGTTGCGGTGATGGGATGCGTCGTGAATGGTCCTGGTGAAGCCCGAGAGGCTGATCTCGGTGTGGCGAGTGGAAATGGTAAGGGGCAAATTTTCGTAAAAGGCGAAGTCATTAAAACAGTTCCCGAAGCAGACATTGTTGCAACTCTGATTGAAGAAGCAAACAAGCTTGCCGCAACTATGGAAGGACAGACAGGTTCACCTGTAGTCGTCACACCCTGATGAACCGTCCACACAGACTGATTGACAAAGATCGCCCTCTCATTGAACGATTTCTTCGAGATAAGATGGACGTCTATGTATTTGTTGCAGAACGATTGCTGAAACATCCGAGTGAAGAATCGATTGCGCTTGCAATACTTGATGGCGATTCCATATCTTCCATGCTCTACTTGTCAGGAAATGTAGTTCCAATTTCACTATCCCCAGACACTGCAGAGATTTTTACCAAAACAGCATACGTGAAATATGCACAGATTGCTTCGATTGTTGGGATTGATCAAGATGTGAATTGCTTTTGGAAAGCGCTATCCGTCTCTGATGAAAGTCGCTCGATTCAAAATCTGCGTGCGTATCAACCATACATGGTGCTTGATGAAACTCGAGAATTGCCATCGAATCCAACACTTCGTTATATAGAACTCTATGATTTTGAGCAGTACTTTGATGCTTCCTATTCAATGTTTATTGGTGAGGTCGGTAGAGCGCCTATTAATCTAGACAACTATAAATCCAGACTCTATGAGCAAATTATGAAGAAGCGATGCATCGGTTATTTTGATGAATATGGTACGTTGCGATTCAAGGTAGATATCCCAATTTGCTATGAGAATGTGTGCCAAGTTCAAGGGGTGTGGTTACATCCTGAATGGCGAGGGAAAGCGAAGTCGTCAGCGCTTTTTGCTGAAGCGATTTCAGTTATACAGCGTGATATTGCACCTCGAATTACACTCTACGTGAACGATTTTAATATTCCTGCACTGAAGTTATATCAGAGTCTTGGGTTCAAGGAAATTGCGAGGTATTCCACCATTTTTCTTGATCTCTGATGTCCAGGGGCTTATCACTAGTAGGTTTGTCCAGTGGAGGCCACTGTGCTACGAATGTCATCATTGTTCTTGCGAACACTCAGGGACGATCCTGCAGATGCAGAGCTCATCAGTCATAAATTATTGGTTCGAGCCGGTTATGTTCGCCGCATTGCACCGGGGATATTCTCATGGCTACCTCTTGGATATCTTGTCTATCGAAAGATAGAAAACATTGTTCGTCAAGAGATGGATGCTGCTGGTTTTCAGGAAGTCCACTTTCCAGCGCTCTTACCGCGTGAACCATTCGATGTGACTAACCGATGGAATGAATACGGTGACACACTCTTTCGACTTCAGGATCGAAAAAAGAATGACTACCTCTTAGGCCCAACTCACGAAGAGATGTTTACTTTAATGGTCAAAGGTGAGTTTTCATCTTATAAAGATTTACCTTTATCTATTTATCAGATTCAAACAAAGTATCGTGATGAAGCGCGTCCTCGCGCTGGAATATTACGTGGACGAGAATTCGTTATGAAGGATTCATATTCTTTTGATAGTAGTGATGCTGGCTTAGAGATTTCATACCTGAAGCATCGTGACGCATATCGATCCACGTTTGATCGCCTTCAACTTCACTACGTCATCGTTTCTGCAATGTCAGGCGCAATGGGTGGTTCAAAGTCAGAAGAATTTCTTGCATACTGCAATGATGGTGAAGACACGTTTGTCCAATGCGCAGATTGTGGATTCGCGGCAAATGTAGAGGCAGTGGAAACTCAAGCACCAGAGCATCTTCAAGTGTCGAGTACTCCAGTATGTGTAGTGGCAGATACCCCAGACTCACCAACCATTGAATCGCTCGTGAATCTGTTTAACACGAGAGGCGACCTACAGCGAAAAGATCGCGAATGGATCGCTGCAGATACGTTGAAAAATGTGATGTTTAAAGTTACTGCACCAGATGGTGCTGAATCATTGCTCGCTATTGGAGTACCAGGGGATCGAGAAGTGGATATAAAGCGACTTGAAGCCGCAATCCATCCTCTGGAAGCAGAAGTTCTCAGTGACGAAGATTTTGCAAAGAATCCTCTCTTAGTAAAAGGTTACATAGGACCGAGCATCCTTGGAGAAAAAAGCCAAACTGGCATCCGTTACCTAGTTGATCCTCGCATTGTTACTGGATCACTCTGGATTTCGGGTGCAAATCAATCTGGGAAACATGCATATAACTTGATGATGGGGCGTGACTTTAATCCCGATGGCACAATTGAAGCGGCTGACGTGCGAGATGGAGATGCCTGTCCAAAGTGTCAAGGTGGACAGTTGAGAGCAGAGCGAGGAATTGAAATCGGTCATATTTTCCAGTTAGGAAGAAAATACGCAGAAGCACTTGAACTTTCAGTACTTGATGAACAAGGTAAACGAATCACCCCAACTATGGGTTCCTACGGAATCGGCGTTTCTCGATTAGTTGCAGTCGTTGCGGAACAAAGCAATGATGATTCGGGTTTAATTTGGCCTCGAGAGATAGCTCCTGCCGATGTCCATATCGTGGCTGCAGGAAAAGATGAGGAGATTTTCGTGGCCGCAGAAAAGTTAGCAGACCAACTTGAAGATCTCGGATTAAGTTCACTTCTTGATGATCGACAAGGTATTAGTGTTGGCGTGAAATTCAATGACTCAGAACTTTTGGGAATACCGTGGATTTTGGTTGTAGGAAAGAAACTCAGTTCTGGGGAAATCGAATTGAAGAACCGTAAAACCTCCGAGGTGCATCTCTTCGGCATTAACGATGTGAAAAAGATACGAGATTTGATTGTTACTACCTGACCTGACCCTCTGGGTTTTTGTTGCTCTTTTGTGTGCCGCATTTTTAGCGGGATGGCTCGATGCAATTGGTGGTGGTGGTGGATTAATTCAACTTCCAGCACTTCTCATTGCACTTCCGGCCGATGCAACTGCACTTGCCCTTGGGACAAACAAGGTTAGTAGTATCGTTGGAACAAGTGCGGCAGCAAGAAATTATTCAAGAACAATCAAACCAAATCCAACTCTTTTGAAGCCGATGATTCTTGGCGCATTTCTCGGCTCTCTCTGCGGGACGATAGTGGCAGTCTCCCTGAATCCAGAAGTTTTTCGCCCCATCATCTTCATCGTGTTATCGGTAATGTGGGTGGTCACACTCAGGGTAAACGCCCGAGACGAAGTGCCCTCTCAGACGAATCATTGGGGATCAACCGCATCTTTCGCTGTGTGCTTTGGCATCGGATTTTATGACGGTGCAATTGGGCCGGGAACAGGAATATTTCTCATTCTGCTCTTGGTATTGCAGTATGGACTTTCCTTTCTCAAAGCCTCAGCCTCTGCGAAATTCATTAATATCGCGACAAACTTGGCTTCTATTCTGGTGTTTGGTTTTACTGGAAATATCTGGTGGCTCTTGGGATTCTCGATGGCCATTGCAAATTTGACTGGAGGAATCGTCGGGTCAAACTTGGCAATCAAGCGAGGATCTCGGTTTGTTCGCGTATTTTTACTGTGGGCAATAGGCTTCATCCTTATTCGATTCGGATTAGAGTTTTTGGGATTCTTTAAGATTTAATCTAAACTCCGCACCTCAAAACTGAAAAAGGTGCGCTATGGTTGATGCAAATGTCGTGCGTGACTATTTAGATGGAGCACTTTCTCTCGAGACTTTCTTTATTGACTCAGTCCAAGCGCAAAAAGCGGGCAAGCGAACATTGCTGACAGTTGCCATTGATTCCTTCGAACAGCTCACCCTTGATGAGATAGCACGTGCAAGCAGAGTGATTGATGGATTATTAGAAGTTGCAGACATCGTCAAAGAAGCTTCCTACACGCTCGAAGTTACTTCAAGAGGGGTGGAAGCGCCACTCGTTAGACCACATCACTTTATATTGAATATTGGACGATTAGTTAGAATCAAATTGATATCTGGTACTGAGCAAACACTTCGCATCCAAAGTGCAAATGACGATTCTCTTATGTCTTCAGATGGTGAAGTTCTGCAATACAGCGACATTGAGAGTGCATTTGTTCAAATTGAGTTCAATCGAAAGTCTCATGATGAAGATTAATATCCATGAACTCCTCACAGTTGCACAGCAACTAAATTTAGAATTGAGCACATTTGAGCGAACTGTGAAAGAAGCAGTTTTACTCGCTTATCTTCGTCATCGTCATCTCATTGAACAGTTCGAGAAGCCTGAACTTTCAATTCCGTACCGTACCCCAAAAGAAACCATTGATGTCAAACTCGATATCGAGACTGGGGACGTGGAGATTCGCCGAATTTATATGAATGAACAAGGTGAACAAATAAATGAAAGTGATACGCCTGATGGTTTTGACAGAGTAATGACTGCTGCCGCACGTAGCGTTGCACTTGCAGGTTTCCGACAGCTCAAAGATATCTCAACCTTTGCCGAATTGGAATCGAGAATTGGCACTATGGTGAGCGGGGTCATTCAACAAGGACTAGATAAGAATGTCGTTCAGGTCGATCTTGGTCCAATAGAAGCACAACTTCCTCCAGCGGAACAAGTGCCAGGTGAGAACTATGAACACGGAAAACGGATTAAAGTTTTTCTCGTAACAATCCGTCAAATGTCGAATGGACTCCAAGCAATCGTTTCGCGAACGCATCCAGGATTAGTCCGTGAACTTTTCAAACTTGAAGTACCAGAAATAGCGAAAGGCATAGTTGAGATAAAAGAAGTTGCACGTGAAGCGGGCGCAAGAACCAAAATAGCTGTGCTCAGCAATGATGCTGCCGTCGCGGCAAAAGGAAGTTGTATTGGACCAATGGGTTCACGGGTGAGCAATGTGGTTTCAGAACTTGGTGAAAAGATTGATATTGTGGATTTCAGCGAAGACCCAGATGTTTTTGTAGGGAATGCGTTATCGCCAGCCAGGGTCATCAAAGTGGATGTTTTAGACCTTCACGGCAAGGTGGCTCGAGCCTTTGTACCGGATTATCAATTGTCTCTTGCCATTGGCAAAGATGGACAAAACGCCCGACTTGCTGCGCGTTTAACAGGCTGGAAAATCGATATTAGACCCGATACTGACCCTCTTTTTCACGAGACGGTAACAACTCTGTCGGAAGAGGGGTAGCATTGGCTCGTAGTTACTCGCATATCCCGCTGCGCACCTGCGTCGGCTGTGGTGAGCGGGCGGCGCAAAACGAACTCATCCGATTCTCGGCAACCGCTGGGAAGCTCGAGTTGGGGGAGTCAAAAGTAGGTCGAGGTGCATACCTTCACCCACTGGAGCCTTGCTGGCAGACTGCACTTCGCAGAAGTGCATTTACCAGAGCTTTTCGAGGTTCAATCGACACCTCAGAAATAGAGCTAAATCGGATTCTTCACGCGCAAGGAGCGTAGACGGAAATGAAGAGCAGATGAGTACCCGATGAGCACGGTCACACAGATCGTGCTGAAAGCAGCGCCCGACTTCTAAACCTTGATTTCGGGCCGAACAAGGAAGCAAAGTGTCGAAGGTCCGAATTTATGAACTAGCCAAAGAACTTGGCGTAGATAGCAAAGTTATTGTTGCAAAACTTGCTGAACTTGGCGAGTTCGTTAAAGGTGCATCCTCTTCAGTCGAAGCCCCCGTTGCGAGGAAATTGCGCGAGGCGATGCCAGCTCAACCGAAAACTGAAACGGCTGAAGTAAAAACCTCTCCAAAGAAAAAAGAAGTTTCAAAACCAACTGAAGAACCCGTAGAAACTGCGGAAACTATCGAGCAACCTCCAGCAACAAAGCCAGGTCCCGCTCGGAGACCAACTCCTGGACCACGCCCAACTGGCACTCCAACTCCTGGACCACGCCCAACTTCCGGTTCAGCTCCAACTCCTGGTGCCATGCCACCTCGTCCTGCGCGCCGTGGAAATAATCCATTTGCTGATCCGCAAACCCGAACGCCGCGTGCAGGAAATAATCCGTTCAGCCAACCAAAAGATATGCCACCACGCCCGCGTGGTGCCCGCCCAGATACGAGGACTGATAAGCCTCGAACTGGTGCACCTCGAACAGATAGACCTGCTCGTACTGGCGGCAAACCAGGTGGACAACCTGGAGGTAAGCCAGCATTTCCAACATCCATGCCACCGCGTGGAGCGACGGGTGGTCGAGGAAACGCAGCAGGTGCATTTGGTCGTGGCAAACCTGGCGGTAAGGCAAAGAAATCAAAACGAACAAAACGACAAGAGTTTGATAATTTGGTAGCACCAGTATTGGGTGGAGTGCAAGTGCCGCTTGGACAAGGTGCAACCCTTCGGTTACCTCGCGGTGCTTCGTTAACTGACTTCGCTGAAAAAATTGGCGCAAATCCAGCCGCACTCGTCACGATACTTTTCAAGATGGGTGAAATGGTGAACGCCACTCAATCTGTTGACGATGACACATTGCAGCTACTCGGTAGTGAATTGCAGTATGTAATTGAAGTGGTGTCTCCGGAAGATGAAGATCGAGAATTGCTTGAATCATTTGACGTTGAGTTTGGCGGAGAAGAAGACGAAGGTGATCTCGAAGCGAGACCTCCAGTTGTTACGGTTATGGGTCACGTTGACCACGGAAAGACGAAACTTCTTGATGCAATTCGCAACACCAATGTGATTGCAGGTGAAGCGGGCGGAATTACGCAGCACATTGGTGCTTATCAGGTAATAACTACGCATGAAGGTATCGAGAGAGCAATTACGTTTATTGATACCCCTGGTCACGAAGCGTTTACGGCGATGCGTGCACGTGGAGCGAAAGTCACAGATATTGCGGTTCTTGTTGTCGCTGCTGATGATGGTGTAAAGCCACAAACAATTGAAGCGCTAAATCACGCTCAAGCAGCAGACGTTCCAATTGTGGTCGCTGTCAACAAAGTGGATAAAGACGGTGCAGATCCAATGCGAGTCCGTACGCAATTAACTGAATACGGATTAGTTGCTGAAGAATTCGGTGGCGATGTTATGTTCGTAGATATTTCAGCACTTCGAAACCAAGGGTTGCCTGAACTCTTGGATGCAATTTTGCTAACTGCTGATGCAGCAATAGATTTGCGAGCAAATCCAAATCAGATGGCACAGGGTGTTGCTATCGAAGCACACCTTGATAAGGGTCGTGGCCCTGTAGCAACTGTGCTCGTGCAACGCGGAACACTTCGACCAGGCGATTCAATTGTTGCCGGAGAAGCATTCGGTCGCGTTCGAGCAATGCTTGATGAAAATGGTGACGCTCTCGAAATTGCTGGACCTTCCAGAGCAGTCCAGGTGCTTGGGCTCACGTCTGTCCCGGGCGCGGGCGATACATTCCTTGCTGTTGAAGAGGACCGTATTGCACGGCAAATCGCACAAACACGTGCCGCACGCGAGCGAAATGCACAGCTTGCAAAACGTCGAGCACGCAGAACACTTGAAGATTTCTTGGCATCGGTTGAGAAGGGTCAAGTAGAAGAACTCAAACTCATCTTGAAAGGTGATGTTTCGGGTTCTGTTGAAGCACTCGAAGATGCCTTACTCAAGATTGAGGTGGGCAATGAAGACGTTGCATTGCGGGTTATTCACCGTGGTGTTGGTGCAATTAATCAAAGCGATGTCACGCTCGCTGCTGCATCAGATGCGATTGTGATTGGCTTCAACGTTCGTCCAGAAGGTCAGGTTCGAGATCTTGCCGATCGTGAAGGTGTAGAAATCCGATACTACTCTGTCATCTACGGAGCAATTGAAGAAATTGAAAAAGCACTCAAAGGTATGCTCAAACCAGAATTTATTGAGGTGCAACTCGGTACTGCCGAAGTTCGAGAAGTATTCAAATCTTCAAAGGTTGGAACAATTGCTGGTTGTATTGTGAAAGATGGAATTATCAAACGCAATACCAAGGCTCGACTACTGCGTGATTCAGTCGTAGTTGCGGATAACCTGTCAATCGATTCTTTGCGACGATTTAAAGATGACGCAACCGAAGTCCGTGACGGATTTGAATGCGGTATCGGGCTAGGCAGTTTTAATGACATCAAGGTCGGCGATGTCATTGAAACTTGGGAACTCAAGGAAAAGCCACGTAGCTAAGGTAGATATGAGCGACAATGCAAGAGTTCGACAAGTTGCCGAGCGAATTCGTGAAATCGTAGCTGAAGCAGTTGAGATGCGAGTAAAAGATCCAAGAATTGGATTCGTCACCATCACTGCCTGCAGGCTTACTGCAGATTTTCGTGATGCAACCTTGTTTTTCACAGTCTACGGTGATGAACAATCTCGTAAAGACTCACTTGATGCTTTGACAGCGGCCAAGGGAAGTATTCGAACCGAAGTTGGCAAACGGCTTGGGATGAAGCACACTCCGAGTATCACGTTTATTCTCGACGCTCTACCAGAAACAAGTGCACATCTTGAAGAGTTACTCTCTGCAGCGCAAAAACGCGATGAAGAAATTGAATCACTCAGGAAGACTGCTCAACCTGCTGGTGAAGAAAATCCCTATAAGAAAGAGTTATGAAAAGCGGATTTGCCTTCATTGATAAACCAAGCGGACTCACTTCTCACGATGTTGTGAATCAAGCGAGACGCCTTACTGGTACCAAAAAAGTTGGACATGCTGGCACCCTCGATCCATTCGCGACGGGATTGCTCATACTTGGAATCAACAAGGCAACTCGACTACTCGGATTTCTCTTAAATCTTGATAAGTCATATAGAGCCACCATGCGGCTTGGAGAAGCAACAAATACAGATGACTTGACTGGTGAGATTGTCGAACAAAATCCCATTGCGCTTTTAGACGAGGAGAATATACGTTCCGCTCTTTTAGGTCATGTTGGTGTAAGAATGCAGACACCAAGCTCATTCTCGGCAAAAAAAGTTGGGGGAGTAAAAGCCTATGAACGTGCTCGAAATGGTGAAGATGTTGTGCTTCAACCGAAGGAAATTTCCATTTATTCAATAGAAAATATCGTTACTCACTTTTCATCGAGCACGATTGATGTTGATTTTGACGTGCGGTGCTCAAGTGGGACATACGTCCGAGCAATCGCGCGAGACATCGGAAACGAACTTGGGGTTGGGGGACATCTCATTTCGTTACGTCGCACTTTGATAGGTGAATTTTCAGTTGATAATGCATCAACAGTTGAATCATTAAAGATCGTTCCCATAAAGGAAGTCTGCCGCCTAATTATGAATCTTCATACAATTCAAAAACCTCTCTATGAAGATGTAAAGCACGGAAAGCCATTATCTTTTGAGTGCCCAGAGGGATTAAGCGCACTACTTTTTGACGAAGAGGTTGTTGCAGTTATTGAAAATACTCAAGGCATAATTACCTATAAGGTGGTGCTAATTGAGCAATGAGTAAACACATTGTTGCTATCGGAGTTTTTGACGGAGTTCACGTTGGACATCAAGATCTCATTCGTCGTGCGAAAGAAATTGCAGATCAGAAATCCCTACCTTTAGTAGCTCTCACATTTCATCCACATCCAATGAGTGTTGTTCGAAATCAAGAGATTCCACTTGTGTCATCGCTGGATACGCGTACTCACTTACTTCGTTCGTATGGGGCTGATGATGTTGTCGTTTGGGAATTTACTTTAGAACGCTCGAAGCAAAGCGCTGATGATTTTGTTGAATCCTTCTTGCTTTCAACATTAAATGCAAGTGTCGTTGTGATTGGCGAAGGATTTCGTTTTGGTTACAAAGCAGCGGGCACCGCAGATACAATTCGAAATCACAACATTGATGTTGTTGAGGTAGCACATACTCATCGCGGCGGCGAGAGAGTGTCCTCAACCCGTATCCGAACTCTTTTGAACGCTGGGGATATGTATCAGGTTGCGGAACTTCTCGGTAGACCTTTTGTTATCGACGGTGAAGTTGTCGAAGGTTTTCAACGGGGTCGCGAATTGGGATATCCAACTGCAAATGTGAACTACAAGAGTGAACTCGCATTACCTAAAGATGGAGTGTATGCGGGATATTTGAATTTTGATGACATCAAGATGCCGGCCGCCATCTCAATTGGATTCAACTCGACGTTTGACGCGCAGAAGAGAACTCTTGAAGTGTACGTTCTGACGGATACATGGATTGACCTTTATGGCAAGAGTGTGGAAGTAGAGTTTCATTCATTCATCCGAGGAATGTTGACATTTAGTGGCACCGACGCTCTGATCAGTGCTATCGAAAATGACGTTTTGAGCGTGAAAAAAGCCCTCAATTTGGGATAAGTCACCCGGCAGATTACGCTTAGCCTGTTCATTGAACTTGTCGATTCTCTGGTCGAACGCCTGGAAATTGAGACCGAACGCGTTCGAGGAGATACGCATGGCAAAGTCATCGCCAGATAACTTAGACAAGAAATCTCTCATGGCAGAGTACGCCCGTTTTGAAGGCGACACTGGTAGCCCAGAGGTTCAAGTAGCAGTTCTTACAAGTCGCATCAATCATTTGACTGAGCATCTTAAGACTCACCAACATGACCACCACGGTCGTCGCGGATTGCTTTTGATGGTAGGACGTCGACGTCGGCTGCTTCAATACCTTCAGAAAATCGATATCAATCGTTACCGCGTTTTGATTGAGAAATTGGGCATTCGCCGCTAGCGGATACAACGCCAAAACAATAGGCCGCGGAGTTGGTCGGTCTTCGGTAGTGGCATTCCAAAATGTTGGCGTGCTTCGATCGATGATCGGCAGCAAACTCCGCACAAGTAAAGGAGTTTGCCCGTGTCGGGTATTTATTCACAAGATGCCGTTATAGATAACGGAAAATTTGGTAAGCGAGTAGTCACATTCGAAACTGGGAAGTTTGCTCGTCAAGCTGCAGGTTCGGCTGTCGCATATCTCGATGAAGAAACAATGTTGCTCTCAGCAACAACTGCCTCTGGATCACCGCGTGATCAGTTCGACTTTTTCCCATTGACAGTTGATGTCGAAGAAAGAATGTATTCCGTGGGGCGAATCCCTGGCTCATTTTTTCGAAGAGAAGGTCGCCCTACTGAAGAAGCGATTCTCACCTGCCGTCTGATCGACCGTCCACTTCGTCCTGCTTTCGTAAAGGGACTTCGTAATGAGGTGCAAGTTGTTGTCACCGTGATGAGTCTTCACCCTCAGCATCTCTACGATGTTATTGCGATAAACGCGGCCTCGATGTCGACGCAACTTGCAGGACTTCCATTTTCAGGACCAATCGGTGGTGTTCGAGTTGCACTCATTGATGGCACCTGGGTTGCATTCCCAACACATGAGCAGTTGGAGTCTGCAGTTTTCGATATGGTGGTAGCTGGTCGTATTGTTGATGAAGATGTCGCAATTATGATGGTGGAAGCTGAAGCAACTTCAGCAACTGTCAAGCTCGTGAAGTCTGGTGCAACTGCACCGACTGAAGATGTTGTTGCCGCAGGACTCGATGCTGCGAAGGGCTTTATTCGAACACTGTGCGAGGCTCAACAAAGACTCGCAGATGAAGCAGGTAAAGAAGTTGCGGAATTTCCAGTTTTTCTTGATTATCAAGAGGACGCTTATAAGGCTGTTGAAGCAATAGCAACTGATTCAATCGCAAAAGCTATGAGTATTGTTTCAAAAGCAGAGCGCGAAAATGAATTGGATCGAATCTCTGATGAAATTATCGATCAATTGGCTGATAAGTTCGTCGATAGAGAAAAAGAAATTGCTGCCGCACTTCGGTCATTAACGAAGAAAATCGTTCGTACACGAATCCTCAAAGATAAAGTTCGAATTGATGGTCGTGGGATTCGCGATATTCGACCACTTACTACTGAAGTGAATGTGATTCCTCGAGTTCATGGTTCTGCACTCTTTGAACGTGGTGAAACACAGATTCTTGGTGTGACAACCCTCAATATGTTGAAGATGGAAATGCAACTCGACACTTTGTCACCAGAAACGCACAAGCGCTATATGCATAATTACAACTTCCCTCCATATTCAACTGGAGAGACCGGACGAGTTGGAACACCAAAACGACGCGAAATCGGACATGGTGCTCTTGCTGAACGTGCACTTGTGCCAGTGTTACCAACTCGTGAGGAATTTCCATATGCTATTCGTCAAGTTTCTGAAGCACTTGGTTCCAACGGTTCAACGTCCATGGGTTCAGTGTGTGCATCAACGATGTCACTTTTGAGTGCAGGTGTCCCATTGAAGGCCCCCGTTGCAGGTATCGCGATGGGACTCGTTTCAGATGTTATTGATGGTAAACAAGAGTTCGTAGCTCTCACCGACATTCTTGGAGCAGAGGACGCCTTTGGTGATATGGACTTCAAAGTCGCAGGTACAAGTGAATTTATTACTGCACTGCAACTTGATACAAAACTAGATGGTATCCCGGCAGAAGTACTCGCTGGTGCTCTTACCCAGGCAAAAGAAGCGAGACTTACCATTCTTGACGCAATGGCAAAAGCGATTTCTGCACCTGCTGAAATGTCTGCTAATGCTCCTCGCATCATCACAGTGAAGATTCCTATCGACAAGATTGGTGAAGTGATTGGCCCTAAGGGTAAGAACATCAACCAGATTCAGGAAGACACTGGAGCAGATCTGACGATTGAAGATGACGGAACTGTCTACATTGGAGCAAGCGATGGAATTGCTGCAGAGGCAGCCAAGCAGGCAGTTAATGCAATAGCCAATCCACACATTCCAGAAGTGGGCGAGAGGTTTATGGCAACTGTTGTGAAAACTGCAACTTTTGGCGCATTCATGTCACTGACACCTACCAAAGATGGCCTCTTGCATATTACTCAACTGCGCAAACTTGCAGGTGGTAAGCGTGTTGAAAATGTCGACGATGTTGTGAAAGTTGGACAAAAGATTTTTGTTGAAGTCGCAGAGATTGACGATCGAGGCAAAATTTCACTCAGTGTCGTTGAAGATTCCTCAGATTCGTAAAAATGTCGAAGCCAACTGATTGGTCGCTACCTAGTGCACGCACCCAGAAAGTTGGCTCGACTATTATTTTGCAGAAGTCACCCGATGGTGCTGTAACAAAACGAACAGTGCTACCAGGTGGCCTACGCATCATTTCTGAATATGTTCCGGCTATGCGCTCTGTTTCGGTTGGAATGTGGGTGAATGTTGGAAGTCGAGATGAAGAAACGAAAGTAGCTGGCTCTGCCCACTTTTTGGAGCATCTACTTTTTAAAGGAACCAGTTCAAGAACCGCTTTAGAGATTTCATCTGCCATCGATCGTGTTGGTGGAGAGATGAATGCATTCACCGCTAAGGAATATACCTGTTTCTATTCCCGAGTGTTAGATCAAGATCTTCAGGTTGCCATTGAAACACTCTCGGATATGTTGGTAAATTCAACAATTGACAAAAAGGATTTCGAAGCGGAGCGGCAAGTCATCCTTGAGGAAATTGCTATGCGGGATGACGACTATGCGGATGTCGCACACGAAGTGCTTGTCCAAGCACTCTATGGAAGTGGTGACATAGCCCGACCAATCCTCGGTACACGAAGTACGATTAAAAAGTCAAAACCTGACCTCGTTCGGGATTTTTACAAACATCATTACAAGCCTCGGAATATTGTTGTTGCCGCCGCAGGTGGTGTTGAACATCAGGAGCTTGTACGGTTAGTAAAAAAGGGATTTCAGGGACTCTTGCACCGTAGAGATTTACCAGCGAAATCCCGAACTGTGAAGTTTCCAGGGAAAATTCACCACAGTACGAAAATCACACAACGAGATTCAGAACAATCGCATCTCGTTATCGGTTACCCAGCATTCGAGCGTGGAAATAAACATCGCTATGAACTTGGGGTGTTGAATACCATCCTTGGCGGAGGCATGTCATCTCGACTGTTTCAGGAGATTCGCGAGGTTCGCGGACTTGCCTACACAACGTATGCATTTACTCAGAGTTTAAGTGATACAGGATATCTTGGAATATATGCAGGCTTTCAACCTCAAAAAGTGGATGAGGTGCTTGCAGTTATTGGTGAGGTCACTGACTCACTTTCGGGTACTGGACCAAACGAAGAAGAATTATTTCGATCAAAAGGGCAACTCAAAGGTTCACTTGTCCTCGGGCAGGAAGATAGTTCTTCGAGGATGAACAGAATCGCAAAAGCGGAGTTAGTCACTGGCGAGTTGCCATCAGTAGATGAACTGATACGGCGTATAGATTCAGTGACGTCGGCCCAGGTTGAAAAATTAGCACGGCGTATTTTTAATCAGAAATATGCGATTTCACTTGTTGGACCCTATTCTTCAGTGCAAGAATTCCGACAAGGAAAGGGTCGATTGTGATAAGAGTTGCACTCCTTGGGGCAAGAGGGAGAATGGGTGTTGCAGTATCTGAAGCAATCTCTCGAAGTACTGACCTTGAATTAACAGCAGCAATTGATATCGACGACACGATTGAAAGTATTGGCAACAGTATTGATGTAATTGTGGATTTCACAACGCCCGATGCTGTGATGAAGCATATTACTTATGCCATAAAGTCAAAAACACATATTGTTGTAGGTACATCAGGTTTCACTTCAGAGAAAATTTCACGAATCACCGAAGAAATTGGTGAGAAACCAGAAGTGGGCGTTCTCATTGTGCCCAACTTTTCAATAGGTGCAATTCTCCTTGCAAAATTGGCAAAGCGAGCTGCCCCCTACTTTGAATCTGTTGAAATCATCGAGATGCACCATGAAAAGAAGATTGATGCACCAAGCCAAACAGCGCGCTATACCGCGGATGAAATTGCGTCTAACCGTGATGGCAAAGTGAATCCTGATGCAACCATAGGGTCAAGAGATTCTCGTGGATCACATGTTGGGGGAATTCCAATTCATTCAGTTCGCCTACCGGGACTCTTCGCTCACGAGGAAGTGATTTTTGGAAATCCAGGTGAAATTCTCACGCTTCGACATGATTCAACGGATCGTGTGGCATACATGCCAGGAGTTTTGAGTGCAATTCGAGAAATACCGAAGCATCCCGGTTTACACGTTGGCCTTGATTCTATACTTGATTTCTAAATGAAGACCAAAATTCTCCTCATCACAATAGTTGTTTTGAGTCTCGGGTACGTTTCGCTTTCCATCGTGCGTGCAATTCAGATTTCTTCCTATGAAGATTTTTCAGCAGTACTCTGGCAAATTGGAATTGTTCTTATCGCCGGCATATCGTTTGGACTGATTGTGCGAGAGATTCTCTTTGGAATACAAATGCAGAAACTTGCGCGGCTGATGAATCAGGAGCAGATGCTCCTTCCGGATACACTCTCAAAACTTCCATCTGGTCGCACAGAGAGAACCGAGGCTGACGCTCGGTTCTCGGTGATTCAAGAGGAAGTTGAGCGGCAACCTGAAAACTGGAGAGGCTGGTTTCGCTTAGGGCTTGCTTATGATGAAGCAGGAGACCGGCGACGAGCTCGAGCATCGATGCGGCATTCACTCCGGCTCTTCAAACAGTCGAACTAGAGCCAAAAGTCGAAGTAGCGACCTACTGCTGTTATCAGAGCTGAGAGGCTAATAACAATGATGAAAGGTGCGCGATAGAGCAGTAAGGCCACCGCTGATATTGCACCAACAATTCGTCCATCAAACGCGAAGCTCGTTTTGGTCGTAAACAACTGGATGGCAATGAGGCCGGAGAGTAAACCAATGGGTAGGACTGCAATGATTTTTTTGGAAGTTTGATTGGTAACTAGAGTTTCTGGGAGAAAATAGCCAAGCACTTTGAGTGCAAATGTTGAAAGCGATGCAATGAGTACGGTTGCCCACATAGTTACTCACTTATCCTTATTGCGATAACTGCAGCAAATACTCCAGCGAGAAGAATAGGTGTACCGGCAGGTGTGAAACTAAAGGTCAAGAGTGCAACCGCAATAGAGGCAAGTGCAAGATATCGAAGTTTCCAATTTTTAAGTTGAGGCCACAAGAGTGCAATGAATCCTGCAACCACAGCTGCATCGAGACCGAGTGCTCTTGGGTCACCTGCAACATTGATGGCAACAGCGCCGAGCAGTGTTGCTAAATTCCAAAATATAAATACCGAAATACCTGTTGTCCAAAAGGCATAGGCCCCATCGGTTTCCTTATGAGATAGGCCCATTGCAGTTGACTCATCTATCGTTAAATGTCCAGCGATAATTTTCTTCAATCCTTTGACTTGTAACAAATCATTCATTGACACTGCATAAGCAAAGTTTCGAATGCCCACAAAAAAGGCCGTAATGATTGCAGCAACACTTGAACCACCGGCACTAATGACTCCGACAAGTGCAAATTGGGATGCCCCCGTAAACATCAAGAGGGACAATGACATCGTCTGAAAAATATCAAGTCCGCTACTGACACCCAACGCACCAAAAGAAACACCATACGATGCGACTCCCACACCGATGCCGATGGCATCAGTTACGATTCGAGTTCTTGGCATAGGCTGAAACCTACCGAGTAAGCCCTGACCTGTATCCAATACCTCGCACCGCTTGTCCAAGGCGCGGTCCGCCCGCTTCTAGAATCTTTTTTCTTAGACGAGACACATGGACTTCTAGTACGTGGTAGTCGCCATACCAATTACCCCAAACCTTGTCTATGAGTTCTTTTCGGTGAATCACTCGATTCGTATTTGCTAGAAAGAGTATGAGCAAATCAAACTCGGTTTTTGTCACATTAAGTTCTCTGCCTTGTATTTTTACTATCCGATTTTCAATATTGACTTCAATACCTGAGTGCTGAAGTGAGTTCGCCTGCGCCTGAGTCCGCATAAAGGTTCTGTGGATTAGTGCTTTCGTGCGTGTGATCAGAATTGAATGGTCACGAGTGCGAGCGACAAAGTCATCAGCACCTGCCAATAAAACATTTGATTCGTCAGTATCTTCAAGATGTAGTGGTGAGACAATGATTGGAATCTGCGTGAAATTCCGAATTCGTTCGCAGATTCCAACCGCAGGTGTCACTGAGGTTTCAACTGCTATCACGACTACATCTGGTTTTGTGGCTTGAAGTGTCTGGATCAGGGAACGTGACGAGTCTGGACCAAACGTACGAAATCCAGCAAGTTCAAATAGCTTGCTGACAGTACGCTGTTGCCCCTCGTTTTCCCCGATCACAAAGATTGACATTTTCATTTCTCTCTCCGTATTCCCTGTGGATTTCACAGTTCGCTAACTTTGGTACGGCATCCTCAAGAATTCGTGTTCAAAAGGTTGCGAAATGCTCACGATTCAGGCACGCCTCAGCCAGGTTCCATCCACGTGGGAGGTAGGCTTTCACCGTACTGGTTAAAGGAGTGAGTTTTCCGTGACTGAAAACACCATAAGTTTCCGAAGCGATGTCACTGTTGAACTAGTAAAGGCTGCCGCATCAGATGCTGATGTCATTTGGGCTGCACGCGTTTCAACCAAAGGTGAGCAATCACTCGATGATGTTGCCACTGATCCCACTCGATCTGAAGGACTTATCAACTATCTCATGCGAGATCGTCACGGTAGCCCATTTGAACATTCATCGATGACGTTTTTTGTCAAAGCCCCCATATTTATGTGGCGAGAACATTTTCGGCACCGAATTGCTTCCTACAACGAAGAAAGCGGACGATATAAAGTCTTAGAGCCCGAGTTTTATGTACCAGGTATCGAACGAAAACTTGTCCAAGTGGGAAAACCTGGCGCGTATGAATTCGTGGATGGAACGAAAGAACAGTTTGAACTTATTGATGGATTGACAAGGGAAGTATGTCAGAATGCGTATAACGCCTATGTGAAAATGCTTGATGCAGGGATTGCTCGAGAAGTTGCGAGAATAGTTTTACCTGTGACTATTTACTCAAGTGCGTATGTCACAATGAACGCTCGAGCAATGATGAATTTCTTATCACTTCGGATGAAGAAGGAAGACTCTCATTTCCCATCGTTTCCCCAGCGTGAAATTGAGATGGTCGCTGAACGTTACGAGGAAGAGTGGAAGAAGTTGATGCCACTGACTCATAAAGCGTTTGTTGCAAACGGTCGAGTTGCCCCTTAGGAGAAAAATGTCTACACACAATAAACCATTCGGCTCGGTGCTCACGGCGATGGTGACACCATTTCGTGATGATTTGTCTGTTGATTTAGATGCAGCAGCAGAACTTGCGCATGATCTTGTGGCACTTGGCAATGATGGTCTTGTGATTAATGGCACAACCGGTGAGTCGGCGACAACATCAAATGAAGAGAAAATCGAGTTATTGAAGACTGTGCGTCGTGCAGTAGGCGACAATGTGAGAATCATTGCTGGAGTTGGCACGAACGATACCTATAAAACAATTGAAAATGCCCGCCTCGCTGAGGCCGCTGGCGTTGATGGATTATTGGTCGTGTGCCCCTATTACAACAAACCACCACAAGAGGGTCTTTATCAACACTTTGTTGCGGTCGCGAATTCCACTGGGCTTGATGTGATGCTCTACGACATACCGGGTCGCTCAGGTGTTGCCATTGGTTCAGAAACCCTAGTTCGCTTATCAGAGCATCCAAGAATCGTTGCGAATAAAGATGCAAAAGGGGATTTATACCAATCAAGCCTTGTGATGAGTCAATCAGATATGGTCTATTACTCAGGTGAAGATGCTTTAAATTTACCACTACTTTCGATTGGTGCAGTTGGATTTGTCTCTGTCACAGGACACCTCATTGCTGATCGATTGAAGGCAATGCTCAGTGCATTTGAATCAGGAGATGTTCAAATGGCAACTGAAATCAACAATTCGCTCGTCCCAATCACCACTGGTGTTATGACAAAACTTGGTGGTGCAATTATGGTGAAAGCAGCGTTAGATTTACTGGGACGTAAAGGTGGCGGCGCAGTTCGACTTCCGTATGTCATTGCGAATGATTCACACCGTGCTGAATTACGTGAATATTTGCGACAAGGTGGATTGAGTTTGTGATCCATTCACATAGCGACCTTGGAGCCCCACCACCGTTAACGCCAGATGTATTGCGCATTATTCCGCTAGGTGGTCTTGGCGATGTTGGCCGCAATATGGCTATCTTTGAGATTAATACCAAAATAATCGTGGTCGATTGTGGTGTACTTTTCCCGGCTGAGTCTCAACCTGGAATCGATTTAATTTTGCCAGACTTTACCTACCTCGAAGATCGCTGGAGTGATATTGAAGGAATTTTTCTCACCCATGGACATGAAGATCACATTGGCGCAGTACCTTTTTTATTGAAAAACAAAAACGATATTCCAATTTATGGAGCAGAACTAACCCTTGCGTTCTTGCAAGCAAAACTTCAAGAACACAGAGTGAGTGGAGTTTTAAGAACCATAAAAGATAACGAGCAAGTGCAAACAAGCCAGTTCACTGTTTCCTTCATAGCTGTCAATCATTCCATACCAGACGCAGTAGCACTTGCGATTAAAACTTCTGCTGGGGTTGTCATCCATACAGGCGATTTCAAAATGGATCAGCTTCCACTCGATAACAGAATTACAGATGTAGTGACTCTTGCAAAACTGGGGGAACAAGGTGTTGATGTCTTAATGGCAGACTCAACAAATGCAGAGATTCCAGGATTTGTGCCGAGTGAAGCGGACATCATCCCAACCCTTGAAAGCGTTTTTGCCTCTGCAAAAGGGAGAGTCATTGTTGCTTCATTTGCATCGCATGTGCATCGAATTCAGCAAATCATTGATGTGGCTGTCAAGAATAAACGGAAAATTGCTTTCATAGGTCGCTCAATGGTTCGCAATATGACAATTGCAAAAGAACTTGGTCACCTGACATTTCCAGATGGAACGCTTGTATCAAATAGCGATATTGAGAATTTCCCAGACCATCAAGTAGTTCTTATTAGTACCGGTTCGCAAGGGGAACCGATGAGTGCACTTTCACGTATGGCAAGTAAAGATCACAAAATTCACATCACTGAGTTTGACACAGTAATACTTGCATCATCTCTCATTCCTGGAAACGAAAATTCAGTAGGTCGAGTCATCAATGGGCTTTCTCGTTTAGGTGCAAAAGTCATTCATAAAGGTAATGCTTTTGTGCATGTGTCTGGTCATGCTGCAAGTGGTGAATTGCTTATGCTCTATAACATCGTAAAGCCAAAAAACGTTTTGCCAGTACATGGCGAACCCCGCCATCTTCTTGCAAATGCAGAGCTTGCCAGAAAAACTGGTGTTGAAAATGTTGTAGTGCTCGAAGATGGAATGGTCGCTGACCTTGAATCTTCTCGGCTTCGAATAGTCGGAGCCGTTGATTGTGGATACGTTTATGTTGATGGAGCTTCGGTTGGCGATATTTCTGAAGTTTCATTGAAAGATAGAAAAATACTTGGGGATGAAGGTTTTATCTCCTGCATCGTGGCACTCGACCTCACCCATTGCAAAGTGGTGGCAGGTCCTGAAATACACGCTCGTGGATTTGCCGAAGATGATGGAGTTTTTAAACCGGTGATTCCGCTTATCCAAGATGCGCTTGAGCAAGCACTTCGAGACTCTGTGACCGATACGCATCAATTGCAACAACTGATGCGCAGAACGCTCGGGAAATGGGTCAATGAAACGCATCGACGAAAGCCAATGATTGTCCCGGTCGTCATTGAATCTTGATGAGACACGTGAGACGAAAGTGGCTGTTTTAACCTTATGTGACGATAAAATGCCTACTCATGGCGAGCAAAACTTCCCCCACTCGCGCACGCCCCAAGGCTGCTAAAGCGAAAAGCCCAATTGGTCGATTCATAGGTGGAATCATCAAGGGGATGTTGTGGGTATGGCGTGGTCTGGGGCACATACTTGGTTCAGCGGTACGTTCAATCGGCAACGGTGCTAAGGATGTAGATCCTGAACTTCGAATTGATGGTTTTGGATTTCTTTTCTTTGGTCTCGCTCTCATCACAGCTGCCGGTTCTTGGTTTCAAGTTGAAGGTTGGTTAACAGGTTTTCTATTCACGATGAGCCAGAGTCTCTTTGGTGCGGGGCATCTGATTTGGCCACTCTTCTTTCTCTGGCTATCCATTCGATCATTGAGAAATCCTGACAAAATCGATGAAACATCAAGAATCTCCATTGGATTTTTTGGTTTGTTGATTTCATTCCTTGGGCTTTGGCACATTGCCCAAGGTGCGCCAGGTTTTGAAGATGGCGCACTTGCAATGAACGCTGCAGCTGGTTTCACTGGCTATATCATTACGGCTCCACTCATCGCTGCGGTGAGCGTTGGATTTGCCCTTGCAATTCTCGTGCTTATTATGTTCTTCTCTCTCTTAATCGTTACGAAAACGCCATTGAAACAAGTGCCCAATCGAATTGGGCTATTAATTGCACTTATAAAGAATCGTATACCTGCTCGCGAAGCAAAACCTGAAAATGTTGAACTCGATTCATATGCAGCAGATGAACCATTTGAAACAATTGCAATTATCGAAAGC
Source organism: Candidatus Nanopelagicales bacterium (assembly GCA_049421205.1). GTDB lineage: Bacteria > Actinomycetota > Actinomycetes > S36-B12 > UBA5976 > JAFMIT01. Next base: position 109,767 of record JBMSMQ010000002.1, on the reverse strand, counting down.
GAACTTACGGAAGACCCAGAAGAAATGATTGAGAATTTCGAAAATGATGACACGGCTGAATTGCAAACAATTCAAAAGCCAATTTATGAAACAGATGATGAGGCCATAATTGAACTTGTCCGTGAAACTCCGACATTGGTCGGCGATGTTGAGCTACCTCTTGATTTACCTTATTCATTACCAGATTTCTCGATACTGACCCAAGGTGTTGCTCCAAAAGCGAATTCGAAAGCGAATGATGCAATCAAACAGGCATTGATGGGGGTATTCGAAGAGTTTGATGTAGATGCAGAAGTTACTGGGTACTTGAGGGGACCAACCGTAACTCGATATGAGGTAGAACTTGGCACTGGAGTGAAAGTTGAACGTATCACTCAGTTGGCAAAAAATATTTCATATGCAGTTGCCCATTCTGATGTGAGGATTCTTTCTCCGATACCGGGAAAATCTGCTGTCGGTATTGAAATTCCTAACAGCGATCGCGAAGTGGTAGTACTTGGTGATGTTTTGCGCAGCAATGTAGCGCGAGCGGAACACCATCCCTTGACTGTGGCGCTAGGAAAAGATGTCGAAGGCGGGTTTGTCGTTGCTAATTTGGCACGAATGCCGCATCTTCTGGTCGCAGGTGCAACAGGTGCAGGTAAATCATCGTGTATCAATTCGTTAATCTCATCAATCCTGATGAGAGCCACACCAGATGACGTGAGACTTGTGCTCATTGATCCAAAACGAGTTGAACTTGCACCATATGAAGGTGTTCCGCATCTGATAACACCGATTATTACAAATCCAAAGAAGGCAGCAGAGGCCTTACAGTGGGTTGTGAAAGAAATGGACAATCGCTACGATGATTTGGCGGCGTTCTCATTTCGACATATCGATGACTTCAACAAAGCAGTAAAAGATAACAAAATCAAGCTTCCGCCCGACAGCAAACGAGTGCTTAAACCATATCCCTATCTCCTAGTTGTTGTCGACGAATTAGCAGACCTTATGATGGTTGCGCCACGGGATGTGGAGGAAAGCATCGTCCGTATCACACAGTTGGCTCGTGCTGCTGGAATTCATCTCGTACTTGCAACCCAGCGTCCATCGGTTGATGTTGTGACAGGATTGATTAAAGCAAACGTGCCGAGTCGTCTAGCATTTGCCACATCAAGTCTTACTGATTCACGCGTCATCATTGATCAAGCCGGAGCAGAGAAACTCATTGGGCAAGGTGATGCACTATTCCTTCCAATTGGGGCAAGTAAGCCAATTCGAGTACAGGGCGCTTTTATTAGTGAAGCCGAAATCCGTAAAGTTGTTTCACACTGCAAGGCTCAGGCAGAGCCTGAATATCGTGAAGACATCAACCAAGTGAAGCTATCCCTCAATGCAAGCGATAGCGATATTGGTAGCGACTTGGACATTCTCCTTGCCGCTGTAGAGTTAGTGATTTCCACACAATTTGGGTCTACCTCAATGTTGCAACGAAAACTGAGAGTTGGCTTCGCAAAAGCGGGACGATTGATGGATTTGATGGAATCTCGTGGCATCGTGGGGCCAAGTGAAGGTGCGAAAGCCCGAGATGTCCTGATTCAACCAGAAGAGCTTGCAAATACGTTGGCGGCGATTCGATCAGAAGTTTCTTAGGCTTATCCAATGAGTTTAGGCGAACAGATACGAAGCGCTCGTCTGGCAAAAAACCTGAGTATCGAACAACTTTCCAAACTCTCTCGAGTCAGTGTTAAAAACATAACGAGTTTTGAAAATGACAATTTTTCTATCGATGCAATAGTTTTTGTGAAAGCAAATCTCCAGGCAATCGCAAAAGCACTTGATATTGAACTAGTAGAAACATCTCCTCTTCATGAACCTACTGTTCCCCCTCAAATTATGAATGTGCTTGATCGGGAAGGAGTGCCACTTGAAAAGAGAAACTACACACCGATCATTATGGGGATAGGTCTTGTCACTTTATTTGCGGTCATCATCTACGGACTCTTCACGAGAAGTCCACAAGTTTTAGAACCACTGCCTACCATAAGTATTACCTCAACCCCAACTGAAAATCCGACACCAAACATCGGAAGTGGCGTACGTGTCACCCTTGTGGCTGAAAGTCGTTCATGGGTGTCTGTAAAGAACAGCACGAATCAAATAATTTTTGAACGTATTGCAGAAGCAGGAGAGAGGCTCGATTTTTCAGACACACTGTCATTGACTGTGACTGTCGGTAATGCTGCTGGAGTGAATATCACTGTGAATGATGAGAACATTGGTTATCTCGGGGGTATCGGAGAAGTAGTGTCTCAGATATTCACGAGCCCTTCGGGCATTTAAACCTTCACAACCTAGGCTTGGCGTATGGCGAAAAAAGTGCATCTTGTGACTTTGGGATGTTCGCGTAATGAAACAGACAGTGCAGAGCTTGCGAGTATCTTGGCTGTAAATGATTGGCAGCTGACAAACTCTGCCGAAGATGCTGAAGCAATCATTGTGAATACCTGTGGGTTTATCGATTCAGCAAAGAAAGACTCTATTGACACTATCTTGGCTGCAAACGATATACGAACTCAACACAACGTAAAGGCTGTAGTTGCAGTTGGGTGTATGGCGGAGCGATACGGAAAAGAACTCCAGGGCGAGTTAACAGAAGCAGATGCAGTCGTTGGATTTGATAAGTATCCGCAAATCGGTCAAATTCTCGACACAATCATCGAAGGTGGTCAGGTAGAAAGTCATACACCTTTTGATAGACGCACGCTGATGGCGAAGTCGCCATCGTTGCGCGATTCAAGTAGTTTATTCGTTCCAGGGCACAGTACTGATGTCCTCAGAGTGCGGCTTGATGCAAAACCATATGCCCCACTAAAGATCGCCAGCGGCTGTGACCGTCGTTGCACATTTTGTGCGATACCTCGTTTTCGTGGTGCGTATGTTTCCAGAAAACCTGTCGACATTATTGCTGAAGCAGTGTGGCTTTCTGAACAAGGCGTAAAAGAGCTGTTGCTCGTAAGCGAAAATTCAACTTCGTATGGAAAAGACCTAGGTGAGGTGCGACTTCTTGAAATGTTACTTCCAGCCTTATCGGAAATAGATGGCATTGAACGCATCCGCATCTCATATTTGCAACCTGCTGAAGTTCGCCCAGGACTTTTCGAAACCATGATTTCAACGGACAAGGTAACTAACTATTTTGATTTGTCTTTTCAACACGCATCAGGGGATGTGCTTCGAAGAATGCGCAGATTTGGTAATTCTGAAAGTTTTCTGTCACTCATCTCAAACATTCGAAAATTAGATCCAACCGCTGCAATTCGCTCTAATGTCATCGTTGGCTTTCCAGGTGAGACTGAGGCAGACGTTGAGGAGTTACTTGAATTTATTCAAAGTGCCGAAATGGATACAGTCGGCGTCTTCCCCTACTCGAATGAAGACGATACCGAAGCTGCACTCATGAGTGAACAAATCTCCGAACGTGAAATCGCCGAGCGTTTTATTGCAGTATCGCAGATGGTCGAAGAAATCTCACAACAGCGATCTGAATCGCGAGTAGGGGAGATTATTGAAGTTCTATTTGATACAACGTCGAATGAAGGAAGAAATCAATATCAAGCACCAGAAGTTGATGGAATTACACTAGTTGATAGAGAGATAGATGCTGGAATAATTCTGAAAGCACGAGTCATTGGTGCCCATGGCGTTGATCTGATTGCGGAGATTCTATGAAACGCACTTGGCCAAATCTGATTACCTTGATACGACTACTTATGGTTCCCGTTTTTGGGTATGTGTTGATTTCCATGCAGGAATATCTGTTGGCATTACTCCTCTTCTGGGCTGCGGGAATATCGGATCTCCTCGATGGCTGGCTTGCGCGAAAAACCAACACGGTCAGCGCACTTGGTCAAATCGGCGATCCAATTGCAGATAAAGCCCTCACAGGCGTGGCATGGATTGGTCTTTCTATTCTTTATATGATTCCGTGGTGGGCAACACTTCTCATCCTGGTGCGAGAAATTGGAATCACGCTCTGGCGCTTGACACTCATAAAATCCCACGTGCTAGCAGCAGATCGTGGTGGAAAAGTGAAAACTGCAGTACAGATTGCAACAATTTCAATTGCCCTTGTCAATGAAGAGTTTCAATTGCAGCAGATTGAATTACTTCTCCCACTCTTCTATGGTGCAGCAGTTATTGTCACACTATGGACTGGTGTGAACTACATTCGAAGTTATGGAGCAAGTCGTGCGTGATGCCGCCAATGCTCTCCGTGATTTGATGGATTCATCGCTAAAACCAAGCGAATACGAATTCGCGGGAGCGGTGATTGCGGTAGCCAACTATGCAAACATCACAGTTTCAACCGCTGAATCGCTGACGGGTGGACTGCTCGCGACTCTACTGACATCAGTGGAGGGATCCTCATCAGTTTTTCGGGGATCAGTCGTCGTCTATGCAACTGATCTCAAATCTGAGTTACTCAAGGTAGATGAAAAGTTGCTGTCAACTCAAGGACCCGTGAATGCAGAGACCGCACTTGCAATGGCAATGGGAATCACGAAGATAACGAGAAGTTCGCTCGGATTATCGTGCACAGGGGTCGCCGGCCCCGAGACCCTAGCCGACCGTCCGGTAGGCGAGGTGCACATAGCAGCATATCTGTCCACCTCTGGGCACAGTCGTGCACAAAGCCTTCACCTCAAGGGAAATAGGCAAGAAATACGAGTTCAGACAGCAATTGCGATGTGTGGGCTTGCTCTTGACGTTTTGGTTCCGCTTACTGATCTTGAGAGATTTCCCGACATTACAGATTAGTTTCATGAACTGAATGCGAAAATAACCAAGAAGCACTAGCGTATGCCGTGGAGGAACAATGCTTTTTCGTGAAGTGCTAGGTGCTCAATTGAGAGTGCATCGAGCAGAGCAAGGAATGACCTTACGTCAATTATCTGCCCGTTCCAATGTAGCACTTGGATATCTCTCAGAGATTGAACGTGGGCGAAAAGAACCTTCAAGTGAATTGATTGCTGCAATTTGTCGTGCGCTTGAGGTTCCTGCCTCCCAAATCGTAAGCCAGTGTGCTGATGCCCTTGCACGTGAAGAAAACAAGGTAATGCCAATTTCACGTGCCCAGTCCAAGAAGTCATCCCAAGCTGCGTGAGTACTACTCGAACAAAAACTGCGCGCACTCTTAAAACTGAGGCAGCAATTTTGGATGGACTTTCAGAGTTGCTCACTGAGGTTCCACTTTCAAAAATCACCCTTACAAAACTAGCAAAAGTAAGTGGGTTAACGAGGTCAACTGTTTACAATCAGGTGACATCAATTTCTTTTGCACTCGGGCTTTTATCTGAACAACTCTGGAAAGAAGCAGCGCAGATTGCAGAACAACACCCAAGCGTCAATTCGAAAATTTTGCATCTTGTCGAATGGATATCAACCGATAGGAGAATTCAAGGATTTCGAAAAATGAATCCAGACGAATTCCAAGTAATCATCGGTGAGTTATGTCGATTAGAAAACGACACATATGCAGGACGGGTCACAGAGTTGCTTATGGATTGGTCGGTTGCAGCCGATCTTGATACTGCTACTACGTTGATGAGGTGGCTTTCGTCGTGGGCACTCGAGCCTGGAGAGGCTCGCGAACGGGAAAGCGCAAGTGAGCTATTTTCAAGGCTGCTCTTGACTGATGTGAAGCGATGAAACTCACAGAATTTTGGCTCCGCATGAATCGACACTTTGGGGTTACCTACGCCGAGTCCTGGGCAAAGGACACATTCATTGAAGAACTAGGAATGACACCGCATCAGGCACTTGAGCGAGGTGTTGATACGCAGGTAGTCTGGAGGGCTATCTGGGCTCATGAACGGCTCGATCCGAGGGAAAAGTAGCCCGACACGCCGCAGAACAAAGTTTCATTCGAACAAATGTTCTGATAGTCTCTACCCGTCCACAGGAAAAACCGTAGGTCGAGCGGTGTCACACCTAGCCCGTAGCCTCCGGTCTGCTGTATGAAGGAGAGCAAGATGGCAGGCGCAGTTCCAGGAAATGATCGTGTAAAGGCACTCGATAGTGCACTTTCTCAAATCGAGAAGCAATTTGGTAAAGGCTCAGTTATGCGCCTTGGGGAAGAAGGTCGCCCACCAATTGAAGTAATCCCCACCGGGTCGATTGCCCTTGATATCGCTCTTGGTATCGGAGGTCTTCCGAAAGGTCGAGTTATCGAAGTATTCGGTCCAGAATCTTCAGGTAAAACAACGGTGGCGCTTCACGCAATTGCCAGTGCACAGAAGCAGGGTGGAATTTGTGCCTTTATCGATGCTGAGCACGCCCTTGATCCTGAATATGCCAAAGCATTAGGTGTCGACATTGACGCTTTACTTGTAAGTCAGCCAGATACAGGCGAACAGGCCTTGGAAATCACCGATATGTTGATTCGATCAGGAGCTATTTCGCTCATTGTCATCGACTCTGTTGCGGCACTCGTTCCTCGAGCCGAAATCGAAGGCGAGATGGGTGATAGTCATATGGGACTTCAAGCTCGTTTGATGAGTCAAGCACTACGAAAAATCACTGGTGCTTTATCGCAGACTGGCACAACTGCACTTTTCATCAATCAGTTGCGTGAAAAGATTGGTGTGATGTTCGGTAGCCCTGAAACCACAACCGGTGGTCGTGCATTGAAGTTTTATGCATCTGTTCGTCTTGATGTCCGCCGCATAGAAAGTTTGAAAGATGGCGCAGACGTTGTCGGAAATAGAACGCGAGTGAAGGTCGTAAAAAATAAGGTAGCTCCACCATTCAAACAAGCTGAATTCGATATCGTCTACGGCGAGGGAATCAGCCGAGAAGGTAGTTTGATTGATATGGGTGTTGAACACGGCATCATTCGAAAAGCAGGTGCTTGGTACACCTACAACGGTGATCAATTAGGTCAGGGTAAAGAAAATGCGCGCACCTTCCTGCGTGACAATCCAGACCTTGCACTTGAAATTGAAGACAAGATTAAGTCCACCTTGGGAGTTGGAATTGCAGCAGCAACTCAACCGGATAGCGATTCCGCCACAGCCTAGCTCTGCCTACACAAAGGCACTGCGAAGACTTAATCGTTCTTCGATGACATGCCTTCAAATGCGTGAGTATTTAGCCAAGCATGGCTTCTTGGAAAGTGACATCGATGACGTCCTTTCCAAGTTAGTATCACTTCGTTTTCTTGATGATGATGCCTACGCCGAGGCTTACATTCGTAGTGCTCGAGAATACAAACGTGTTGGCCCTCAGTACCTTCGGATGCAATTGAAGAAACGTGGAATACCGTCATACATCATTGATGAATTAGTATCTGACGAAAGTGAAGATTACACGCGAGCACTTGCCCTTGCCCGAAAAAAATCTCAGTCTCTTCGTTCTTGTGATGTGCCAACACGTTGGAGACGACTCACTGGCTTTTTGGCGCGTAAAGGACACAACAGCTCGGTCATTATGCAGGTTATGGGAGAATTACGTCATACTGAAAGTGAGTAAGTGTGAGTGACATCCGAACCATTGAGTGGAAAAGTGACCATCTTCGAATTCTTGATCAAACACTATTGCCGCTAACCGAGCACTATCGAGAACTTCGAACAGTAGATGATGTCATCCAGGCGATTCAATCCCTTGCGGTGCGTGGTGCTCCAGCATTAGGTGCAGTAGGTGCATACGGCGTTCTGATTGCGATGAATGAGTTTCAAAATTTAGACGATCAACTGAATGCAATTGATAGCATTCGTGATTCTCGTCCTACCGCTATCAATTTGAGTTGGGCAGTAACTCGAGTAAGCGCATACCTGAATGAAGGAAAAGAGCGAGTACTGGAAGAAGCACGATTAATCGAAAAAGAAGATCGTGATGCAAACCTTGCCATCGCGGCTCACGGTGTTCGGTGGCTCGAAGAGAATCTTGGACTTGATGGTTATCGCATTCTCACTCACTGCAACACAGGAACACTTGCTACAACGTATTGGGGAACAGCACTTGGTGTAATTCGTGCGTTACATGACGAGGGAAAGGTCATAGAGGTACTTGCAGATGAAACACGACCACTTTTACAGGGCTCAAGACTCACTGCTTGGGAACTTCAAAAACTAGGCATTTCACATCGAATACAGGTTGACTCTGCAGCTGCGAGTGCCATTGTTAGTGGAATGGTTGACTTCGCGATTATCGGAGCAGACAGAATTGCGAATAATGGCGATACTGCGAACAAGATTGGCAGTTTGGCTGTTGCACTTGCCTGCAAAAGAGCCGGTGTCCCTTTTCTAGTTGCTGCACCTACAAGCACGCTTGATATGAGCATCCTGAGTGGTGCTGACATCGAAATAGAGGAAAGAAGTTCAAGTGAGGTCACAAGGTTGGGCACGAATGAAATTGCGCCGCGAGGCGTAGAGGTATTTAACCCCGCTTTTGATGTCACGCCACGCGACTTAATTTCAGGCATAATCACTGAGGTAGGTGTTTTTGATCCTATGAATGGACAAACTTTTCGCGATTTCATAGAAGAGTAAGGCAATTACACTCTGACTGTGAGTTCAAAGACCTATTCAGTACGTACGCATGGTTGCCAAATGAATGTTCACGATTCTGAACGAATGGCTGGACTTCTTGAGGCGAATGGATATTCCAAGGCGCTTATTGATGATGATGCTGATGTAATTGTGATTAATACCTGTGCAGTGCGAGAGAATGCAGATAATCGCTTGTATGGGAACCTGGGACAGTTACGAGCATTGAAGCTTTTAAAACCAGAATTAAAGATTGCAGTTGGTGGTTGTTTAGCACAGAAGGACCAAGGCAAGATTCTTGAACGAGCACCCTGGGTCGATGTTGTGTTTGGAACGCACAATATCAATGCACTTCCGGTATTGCTTCGAAGAGCAGAGATCGAACAAGAGTCGCAGGTTGAAATGCGCGAGGCTCTAGAAGTTTTCCCATCACATTTACCATCAAAACGAGAGCATTCGTATTCGGCGTGGGTGAGTATCAGTGTTGGATGTAACAACACTTGCACGTTTTGCATTGTTCCATCGCTGAGAGGTAAGGAGAAAGATCGACGACCAGGCGAAATACTTGAAGAAATAGAAATGCTTGTGAACGACGGGGTTGTTGAAATTACACTCCTGGGACAAAACGTTAATGCGTATGGTGTTGAGTTTCAGGACAAGTTTGCCTTCGGGAAGTTATTGCGAGCGTGTGGTGAGATAAAGGGACTTGAACGCGTACGATTTGTGAGCCCACATCCGAAAGAGTTTTCTAATGATGTGATAGAAGCAATGGCCGAGACTCACAATGTTATGCCTCAGCTTCATATGCCGCTGCAATCTGGATCAGATCGCATTTTGGCGTCAATGAAGCGTTCATATCGGCAATCTCGATATTTAGAAATTGTGAGTGATGTTCGAAAGCGAATCCCAGAAGCAGCCATAAGTACAGACATTATTGTTGGTTTCCCCGGAGAGACCGATGAAGATTTTGAAGAAACGCTCAAGGTAGTAAAAGAGGCACGATTCTCTGTTGCCTATACCTACACGTACAGCAAGAGACCAGGCACTCCAGCGGCAGTTATGCCTGATCAAGTTCCAAAGACTCTGATTGATGAGCGTTATATGCGACTCGTTGAACTCATCAACGAGATTGCGTGGGAAGAAAATCTACTGAAGGTTGGCTCGAGTGTTGAAGTTTTAATTGCGGATGGCGAAGGCAAAAAAGACTCAGAATCAGATCGCCTCTCGGGAAGAGCCCGCGATAATCGATTGGTGCATGTCAATGTTGAAGGAAGAGATGTCATGCCAGGGGATGTAGTGAATGCAGTTGTCACGTATGCGGCCCCTTACCATTTACTGGCAGACACCTTCATCTCACATCGTCGTCCTGATGCGCGTAAGGGAATTTCCTCGACTTCAGGATTGGTGCAGATTGCTAGTCGGGGATTGTTATGAGTGCTCGAATACTCGACGGCAAACTTGTCGCAAGCGAAATCAAACAACAAATCAAAGAAGATATCGAACGCCTCAATGAAAAAGGTATTTTCCCCGGTCTTGGAACCATATTGGTCGGGAATGACCCCGGAAGTGTCTCTTATGTGAATGGTAAACATAAAGACTGCAGTGAAGTTGGAATTGCCAGCCTACAAATTGAATTGAAAGAGAATGCATCATTTCAAGACATCAGTGCGGCAGTTAATGACCTGAATAATGCCTCGGAATGCAGTGGATTCATCGTTCAACTGCCTCTACCTGCACAAATCGATGCACTTGCAATTACCAGGTTGATAGATCCCCAGAAGGACGCAGATGGCCTTCATCCTGAGAACTTGGGATTACTCCTTTACCAGCAACCACGCGTTGTGCCATGCACCCCGCTGGGTATCATCAAACTCTTAGAGCATTACAAGATTTCACTTGAAGCTAAGCACGTTGTTGTGGTGGGCAGAGGACTTACCGTGGGTCGCCCTCTTGGGTTACTGCTGTCACAAAAAGGAATTGATGCAACCGTGACACTATGCCATTCCAAAACTGCAGATTTATCAGCACACACCTCAAACGCAGACATTGTTATTGCTGCTGCCGGAATGGCAGAGGGAATTCGTGCTAAGGACATTAAATCAGGCGCGGTCTGCATTGATGTTGGAATTACCAGAATTGGAAACTCACTTGTCGGTGATTTCGCTGAAGATGTACATGAGAAAGCATCCTGGATAAGCCCAATGCCAGGAGGCACAGGACCAATGACTCGAGCTATGTTGTTGGCGAATGTTGTGCAACTTGCTCAATGACTATGAATCCACTCGTCATACTCGGGCCCACCGCCTCTGGTAAAAGTCAACTCGGAATTCATCTCGCACAATGTTTTGATGGAGAAATTGTCAGTCTCGATGCATACCAAATCTATAGGGGTATGGATATTGCCACCGCGAAAATTACCAACAATCAAGGAATTGCCCATCATATGATTGATATTGTTGACATTACTCACCAAATGAGTGTGAGCGAATTTCAATTGCGGGCACGGCATGCCATCAGCGATATTCAAGAGCGTGGTCGCTTACCAATTCTCGTCGGTGGCTCCGCCCTCTACATCCAAGCTGTTCTCTACGACTTCGAATTTCAGGCCACAGATCCAGCGGTGAGAGATAGACTCATCAAACTTTCCAAGGAAATCGCATCTGAAGAATTGCATGCGAAGTTATCTCGCGTTGACCCAGATGCTGCTTCCCAAATCTCCGTAGCAGATACCAAAAGAATTATTCGCGCTCTTGAGGTCAATGAGATAACAGGTGCTCATTACAAGTTTGGATTGTCAGACATAGAGCCGCACATCGAACACACAAAAATCGGTTTGAAAATGAATCACGACATCCTTCGTATTCGAGTGCGCGAACGTGTTAACGCTATGCTCAGAGGTGGACTCGTCGCGGAAGTAACGAGACTTCAACAAGAAGGACTCTTTCAGACGGTAACCGCAAGCAAAGCAATTGGCTATGAGGATGCATATCAATTAGCAAAAGGTGAGGTGATGGAAGAAGATGCACTTGATGCAATAACCCAAAAAACTATGCTATTTGTTAAGAAACAAATGAAATGGTTCAAACGTGATACGACTATCACGTGGTTTGATGCTCTCGATGTGAATCTATACAAATCCGTTGAAGATTTCGTTGAAGTACTTGTTTCTAAATCAAAGTTTTAATTGGATTATCGTCAGAATCGCGAATAACGCAGAACCACTCTTTTCCAAAGAAATATCTGAAAATGAAACCAGGAAGCATCGTCATAATTCTTAAATTGCGAACTCCTCCAAGAGTTTGAGAGAGGTGCGCTTTGAGTGCTGATCGTTTCGCCGCACTGAATTTCCTGACATCAACCGCATAGGCAATATCTGCTGTGGCACTAAATTTGTTTGCAAGTTCATAAATATTCTTCGATTGGGCAATCTTCAATTTCTCGAACAGAGAAATCAACAAGCGAAATCGTTCAAGTGTTGATGCAACCACGGTTCTGTCAACAGTAACTTCAAGGATTGTAGGGATGTATTCGAGGAGTTCGAGGTTTCTGACAACACGGTGAACCGCTTTATGATCAGGGTGCCCATACCCGCCTTCAAAATCGTACCCCACGAGTAACAGAGGTCTTTCTCTTTCAAGAATGTCCCGTATTCGATTTGTTGCTTCATCAACAGGTATAAGCGAATGTTCAATACGTCCAGCAGCAGAATCAAGTCCTGAGTCGCTGTACTCCAGAAAATAGGTTTTACTGACTCCTAGAATTATTGCAGATCGGGCTGCTTCTTTCTGCCTGATGTTTCCTAAGGATTCAGCTTCGATTCCTTCTGATTTACCACGTTCGCCATTGGTGAGGAAAATAACGACCGTTCGGAATCCTTTTTGGTGTAGTGCTCGAAGTGTTCCTCCGCTCAAGAGCGCTTCATCATCCGGATGGGCGTGAACGAAGACCACCGATTTCATTGCCCTATTTTGCCCTTAAGTTTGGTCTGTGAGAATTCTCCACGTCACCGACTGTTTTCCACCTCGTTTGGGTGGCATTGAGACTCAGGTCGAAACTCTTATTCAGCAGCAGATGAATCGAGGCCATGAAATTCAAGTTTTGACATTGACTTCAGGCTTTGAGATGCCTGGTGTGAAGCGTTTATCTGCTCACATCGAAAGAGGGGCTCTCATTCGATTTGGAAGCAGACGAGGTGTCAAAAACGCAGTTCTTGAATTTGCCCCTGATCTCATTCATGCTCACGTTGGTTCAGGAGCTTGGCTTGGCTGGGCTGCTGTAAATGTTGCTCAACGTGAGAACATACCCGTTGTCTTAACAGTGCATTCCATTTGGGGTGGTCTCGCACGATTGCTCTATCAAAATCGACTCACTAAAAATACACACCTTCAAGTTGTTGCGGTAAGTAGACAAGCGCTCCGATCACTTCGGCTTCATGAGAGTGCACACATTATTGCGAATGGGCTAGACATTGATTATCCAATGGCACAGATTCCCAAAAGAAAAGAGATAACTTTCATTACCGCAAGTCGTCTTGTTCAGCGTAAGCGTCTACTTAAACTTGTAGAAATTTTTGCTCGCATTCAATCTAAGTATCCAAGTGCAAATATTCATCTCAAAATCGCAGGCGAGGGGCCAATGAGGTCAAGGATTGAGCGGAAAATTCAAAAACGTGGAGTAACAAATGTGGAATTGCTAGGGAGACTCTCTAGAACTGACCTCCATAAGGAATATGCCCAGTCGCATGCCTATATTCAACTCTCAAAGCTGGAGGCCTTTGGACTAGCAGCGGCAGAAGCACAAGTTCATCAATTAGGTGTGATTGGTCTTAAAGAAAGTGGCATCGCAGACTTTGTTGAACATCAGATCGATGGTTTTCTCGGTAGTGGGGATGATGAGATTGAACAGTTCTTGGAAAAAGTCATCCACGACCCTGCAATTCTTTTCAACTTCAGCAATAATGTAGATATGCGGAATAAGCCCTATCGTTGGGATTTAGTACTCGAGCGATATGAAGACCTTTACAAACAATGTGTTGGTGAAGTGTGACACGAATTGCTTTCACAAAAGGGCATGGCACTGGTAACGATTTTATTCTTTTCTTTGACCCTTCAAACGAGTTGAATTTATCTCAAACACAGATTTCAAAAATTTGCAATCGCCATTTTGGTCTTGGCGCTGATGGCGTACTCATAGCTGTCTTTGATTCTGTTTGGTTTATGGATTATCGAAACGCTGATGGAAGTATTGCTGAAATGTGCGGGAATGGAATCCGAGTATTTGCTGAATTTCTTTATCAACGGAATTTGATTGCGTCTGTGGCTCATATCAAGACTCGTGCGGGAATGAAACGTGTGGAGCGAGTTGGCGAGAACACTTGGAGTGTTGAAATGGGAGCAATTACCAGCGATGAGATTTCTGAATCACTTCGTTTTCAAGACACTTCTCATAAAGCGACGTCGGTGAATGTTGGAAATCCCCATGTAGTCATTCAACTTGATGATTTCAATATACTCCCTGACACCTTGCAGTGGACTGAGGTAGAGACGTTGGCATCACATCCTGAAGGTTTCAATCTTGAGTTTTATGTTGTGAACTCAGATACGTCAGTTTCGATGAGGGTGCTTGAACGGGGGGTTGGTGAAACTTTGTCGTGTGGTACCGGGGTGTGTGCAGTTGGATATTTGCATATGCAAAGAATCAGAAAGACAAAATGCGAAGTGAACGTTCCTGGGGGAAAGCTGAACGTGGAACTTCAAGCAAATGGAATATGTTTAGTTGGGCCAGCGGAATTAATCGCTGACGGATTCGTTGAAGTACTTTAGTATGAGCGATATCGGTGAATTAGAAAGTCAAGAACGTGAGCGACTACGCAGAGTTCAGTCGCTTTCCACCGAACTACAAGACATTACTGAAGTTGAGTATCGTCAGGTTCGACTCGAGCGCGTTGTATTGATTGGCGTGTGGGCATCCGGGTCACTCAGCAGCGCTGAGGCCTCCATGCAGGAGCTAGCTAGACTGGCTGAGACAGCGGGTTGCACTGTGGTTGATGCTGTTATTCAACGCAGAGACTCGCCAGATGCCGCTACCTACATTGGATCGGGTAAAGTGCAGGAAATTCGGCGCTTAGTGCATTCAACCGACGCTGACACAATCATCTGCGATGGTGAGTTGAGTCCGGCACAGTTACGGCGACTTGAAACTGAAACCAAAGTCAAAGTTGTAGATCGAACGTGGTTGATTCTTGATATTTTCGCACGTCATGCCAAAAGTCGCGAAGGAAAAAATCAAGTGTCTCTCGCACAAATGGAATATATGCTTCCTCGACTTCGAGGTTGGGGTGAAGCCCTGAGTCGTCAGGCAGGTGGCCGCGCTGGAGGTGCTGGCGGTGGAGTTGGAACTCGAGGACCTGGTGAAACAAAACTGGAAACAGATCGACGCAGAATCCGCCAGCAGATCTCGAAATTACGAAATGAATTGAAAGATTTGGCCAAGGTGCGAACTACGCAGCGTCACCATCGAATGCAAACAGGTATCAGCCAGGTTGCCCTAGTTGGCTATACGAATGCTGGGAAATCATCACTACTCAATCTCATAACTGGTGCTGGCGTTTTGGTGCAAGATGAACTCTTTGCAACCCTAGACCCTACTGTGAGACAACTGCACCTCCCATCGGGACGAGAAGTCACCATGGCCGACACGGTGGGATTTGTGAGGCATCTCCCACATCAACTCGTTGAAGCGTTTAAATCAACCTTAGAGGAAGTGATTCAAGCGGATGTATTGGTCCACGTCGTAGATGCCACAAGTGAAAGGATCGAGGATCAAATCGACGCTGTGCGAGAAGTATTGATGGAAATCAGAGCTCCACTTGATCGAGAACTCATCGTCTTCAACAAAGCCGATGCATTAACCGTGGATCAAAGGAAACGCCTAGAACAAAATTACCCAGAGAGTGTGCTAATTAGCGCAAAAACAGGTGAGGGTCAGGATGGCCTTTTGAATGCCATCGATGAAAGGTTACCTGGGCAAGATTTTGAAATATGGGCCCTCCTTCCATACGGTGAGGAGAAGCTGCTTGAACGACTTCGACGTCACAGCAACATTGTGTCAATCGAGTATCGAGATTCAGGTACATTAATTCACGTAAAAACTGACAGTCAGTTCGCAGAGGTACTACACTCCTACAGAATTGTGAAGGAAACATAGATGGCACTTTCGGTGTTGGATTTGTTCAAGATAGGTGTTGGTCCATCTTCCTCCCATACCGTCGGTCCGATGATTGCGGCACGACAATTTGTGATGAACTTAGACAAAATGAAGCTTCTCACATCTGTTACGCGTCTCGAAGTGCAACTATTTGGCTCACTTGGTGCAACCGGACATGGGCACGGATCAGAAAGTGCAGTGCTAGCAGGACTCATCGGGTATCACCCTGAGACAGTTGATACGAATCTCTTAAAGACATTGGTCAGCGACATTAAATCAGCGGGGACCATCTCTTTGCTCGACAAATATCGCATCAACTTTACTTTTGATGAAGATCTCATACTTCATCGACGAAAATCTCTACCTTCACATCCAAACGGAATGTATTTTGATGCATACCAAGAAGGGGAACTTCTCTTACACAATGTTTTCTACTCGGTTGGAGGGGGATTTGTCGTAGATGAAAGCGCGATCGACGAGGACAAAATCGTGCTTGATGAACGGAAATTGAAGTACCCATTTCGCACTGCAGCAGAATTGCTTGAACACGCAACTACAAGTGGGTTACCTATAAGCGACATTATGTTCGCAAATGAGCTGTCCTGGCGAAGTGAAGCCGAAACACGACAAGCCCTACTGTATATATGGGACGTCATGAGTGGTTGTATTGATAAGGGTTGCGCAACTGAGGGAATATTGCCAGGAAGTTTGAAAGTGCGCCGTCGTGCTTATGATTTGCACCAGTCACTTCTTCGTAATGAAATTGATGACCCAATGAATATTATGGATTGGGTTAACCTTTTTGCTCTAGCTGTAAATGAAGAAAATGCCGATGGTGGAAGGATTGTGACTGCTCCTACGAATGGCGCCGCCGGAATCATTCCGGCCGTGCTTCGATATTACAAAGAATTTGTAAAAGATGCCTCTGACGATGGTGTAGTTAGATTTCTACTGACCGCAGGTGCAATCGGTATTGTCTACAAGGAAACGGCGAGTATTTCAGGTGCCGAAGTGGGCTGCCAAGGAGAAGTAGGAAGTGCTTGCTCTATGGCAGCAGCTGGATTAGCTGAAGTACTTGGGGCAACACCTGAGCAGGTTGAAAACGCTGCAGAGATCGCGATGGAACATAATTTGGGATTGACGTGCGACCCCGTCGGTGGGCTTGTGCAAATTCCATGCATCGAAAGAAACGCAATCGCTGCGGTGAAAGCCATTAATGCAGCACGAATGGCAATGCGTGGTGATGGGAAGCACGTGGTTTCTCTGGACAAGGTCATTAAGACGATGCGCGAAACGGGCGCGGATATGAAAGTGATTTACAAGGAAACAGCACGCGGTGGTTTGGCGGTAAACGTCATTGAATGTTGATCGTGAACTTCTAGAGCGTTCACTCGAAGTAGTCGTCGACTCAATGTCCGGGGAAAGTCGTATCGGACAAACAACAATGATGAATGAAATTTACGAAGCATTTGAAGAGTCGCGACATTTGATGGTTCAAGCTGGTACGGGTACTGGAAAATCAATTGCGTATCTCATCCCATCTATCCTTTTCTCGATGAAGCAAGGAAAGCCGGTGGTGATCAGTACCTCCACATTGGCCCTACAACGACAACTTCTTCGAAAAGATTTGCCTGCTGTTGCAAATGCGCTTGAAGGAGTACTCGGTCGAAAACCTACATATGCAGTTGCAAAAGGAAGGCATAACTACATTTGTAAGTTAAAACTCAATTCTGTCGAGCCTGAGCCAGAAGCAGCGGCACTTTTCGAGAGTGCAAATTCGCGACTTTCCCGCGAAGTAAAGCGTGTCAGAACTTGGGCCTACCAAAGTGAAACGGGTGACAGAGAGGACTTGCAGCCAGTAGCAGATTCACGAGTATGGCGAACTATGAGTGTGTCCGGAACCGAATGCATTGGTGCGTCAAAATGTAGTTTTTCAGATGAGTGTTTTGCAGAGTTGGCGCGAGAAGAAGCACGTTTTGCTGATGTCATTGTGACAAATCATGCGATGCTCGTTTTGCATGCGCTTGAAGGTGTACCACTGCTGCCTGATTATGCAGCCTTGGTGATTGATGAAGGGCACGACCTTGTTGATCGTGTAACAAGCCAGGCAACTACCGAGATATCGCAATCCGGCATTGAAACCCTTCTCAGAAGAGTAAAGGAATTCGCATCTCTTCAGTCGATGGTCAATCTTGAAGAGGCACGTGATGGTTTAAGCCTCAGTTTGGCAGAATATCAAAAACCCTTTCCACGACAAATTGTTCTTGAATTAGCTAATTACCCTGAATCTCAGCATCCCTATTTGTTGTCTCTCTCCGAAATTCTAAATGAGGTGAAGACACTTGAAAGTGCTGTGAGGGATATACAGAACGAACTCAGCGTTGATGCCAATGACATACTCGACGAAGAAGAAAGTGCACGACGAACCTATGCAAAATCATCGGCAAACGAACTTTGGAAATCACTTCGGCGATTGCTCTCCATGGCCGAGAATGATGTTTCATGGCTAGATTCTCAAAGTCAAACTATCAAAATTGCACCGCTTGAGATTGCGTCCCTCTTGCGTGCAGATCTCTTCAACGACGTGCCTGTTGTAATTACCAGTGCCACGCTGAAGATTGGCGGTGATTTTCAGCAGGTAGCACAAAGTGTCGGCTTAAAGACATTTTCGACTCAAGATGAACAAGATAATGTTGAAACAGAACTTGAATGGAAAGCAATAGATGTCGGCACTCCTTTTTATGCAGCTGAACAAGGAATGCTGTACGTTGCTGCAGATTTGCCACCACCATCCAGAGATGGAATTCAAGATGTGCAACTTGAAAGATTAGTAGATCTTATAGCTGCTAACCAGGGGAGTGCTCTGGTGCTCTTTTCTTCCTGGCGAGCACTTGAACGTGCTGTTGAATATGTTGAACAACAAGGAGTCATCGATCGAATTCAATGTTCATTATTCATCCAACGGCGCGGGGACATAGTCGCAGATTTAGTGTCGAACTTTGCTGAAGACACGACGAGTATTTTGTTTGGAACTGTTTCTTTGTGGCAAGGCGTTGATGTACCGGGAGAATCCTGTAGTTTGGTGATTATCGATCGGATTCCCTTTCCACGACCCGATGATCCACTCTTTGCAGCAAGGACTCGACATATTGAGCAACATGGTGGAAATGGTTTTATGGAAGTTGCCGTGAACCGAGCTGCCCTTTTGATGGCGCAAGGGTCCGGTAGATTGATTCGAAGTATGACTGATCAGGGAATGGTTGCAGTACTAGATTCGAGGTTGGCTACAGCTCGATATCGAGAATTCATTCTGCGTTCAATGCCTGAATTCAAAAGAGTTGCAGATAAAGACCTCGCATTGAAATTCTTATCTGAAAAGCAAATGCCTTAACCCAATTTTCGCAAGACCGTTGTCACAACTCCGAGGATTTGCGCGCTATTTCCATCGATGGGTTCGAATTCGGGGTTATGTGGCATCAACCATACTTGTGCGCCAACTCTCTTAAAGGTTTTTACTGTTGCCTCTTCGTCGTTGATAAGTGCTGCAACAATTTCGCCATTATCTGCATTGGGTTGAGACCGAACGACCACGTAGTCACCATCAACAATCCCCGCATTCATCATCGAGTCACCTTTGACGCGCAACATAAAGAGTTGCCCAAATCCAGTGAGTTGGCGTGGTAGATGAAGAATGTCTTCAACTGACTCGTCTGCGATGACGCCTACGCCAGCAGCAATCGTTCCCAAAAGGGGTATTGCTACAGAACTGTCATTTGCAGAAGTTTGTGTTGATTGTGACTCAAGCAAATTACCCTCAACATCGCGCAGTACTTCGATTCCGCGTGCATGATTTGTGCTTCTACGAATATAGCCAAGTCGATCCAATTCTGAGAGTTGGTAGGAAATACTCGAAACTGAAGCTAGTCCAGTTGCCTGTCCGAGTTCGCGTACTGACGGTGGGAATCCTCGCTCCTGAACGCTCTCGATGATTGTGGAGAGTATGGCTTTCTGCCGCTGGCTCAAGCCCTGTGGCGAGCCGAGTTCCTGAATGTCACCCATTGATGTACCTCCGTGTCAGACCCCATCTACAAGATACGGGGTGTTGAGAGGGCGAGACTGCAGGGGAGTAGCGCCCTCTCAACACCGAAGTTTAGTAGAAAGTCGAACATATGTTCAAATTAATCTTGCGCGTGTCAGATTTATCTGCTATCTTTCGTACAAATGTTCTAAGAGAGGCAAAATGATGGCAACTTCCCCGATGCCTACCACCCGCACAGTGCTGACAAAACGAGGTAAATTCGTGCTGCGTGCAGGAATTTTCGTGCTGGCATTTCTAGCTCTTGTGGGATATGTTGTTTTCTCGCCTTCGGTCGATGCGGTGAGTGATGATTTTGCTCCCAAGACTGCAATTGTGGTGATTCAAGAAGGGCAAACACTTTGGAGTCTGGCTACGGACTCCCAGCCTGAACGTGATCCAAGAGACGTTGTGAGTGATATCTATGCACTGAACAATCTTGAGTCGGGTAGCCAGGTATACGTCGGTCAAGTGCTGCACATCCCTGTTTCAAATTAGTTCGGCGTGTCGCAGGGCAACCTATTGCCAAAAGTTTTGAATTCCCTTAGTGTCACCCCCTACATCTTGTGGTAAAAATTGTGTTAAACCCCTAGATAGTGTGGTTTTGCACAATCTTTTCCACAGACAATTGGCAAGAAATGACCGATTTCTTCCACAAAGCGCGATGTTATCCACAAGGAGAATAATGTTTTGCCCATTCTGCAAGCATCCAGACTCTCGCGTTATTGATTCGAGAACTAACGAAGATGGCGGTGCAATTCGTCGACGTCGCCAATGTCCGGAGTGCCAACGTCGATTTAGTACTGTTGAAACAACCCTATTGCTGATTGTGAAAAAATCTGGAGTTGCTGAACCATTCAGTCGACTCAAAGTAATCAATGGGGTGAGAAAAGCTTGTCAGGGTCGACCTGTCAATGACGATGATCTAGCAGTGCTTGCGCAGAGGGTTGAAGATACTTTGCGCGCAAGTGGCGCTGCCGAAATTCCAGCCAATGAAGTCGGACTCGCTGTACTTCCTCATCTACGAGAACTCGATGAAGTTGCATATTTGCGCTTCGCATCTGTCTATCGATCTTTTGAAAGTCTTGAAGACTTCGAAGGAGAGATTGCTGTGCTCAGAGCAAATCACAATTTCACGACAACTACTGCAACACCAACAAAATAACTTCCCACAACGCTTCCCACAGAATCTAAGAAGGAGAGAACACCGATGACCGAAACGGTGAATGGAGCAGAAGGCTCCACAAAGAAGAAGTCCAAGTCTGGACTCAACCTTCAACGAGTATGGAGCACCCCAGGTGTGCATCCATATGACGAAGTAACGTGGGAGCGACGCGACGTTGTTCAAACGAATTGGAAAACAGGTGAAACTGTTTTCGAACAACGAGGCGTTGAGTTTCCTGACTTTTGGTCAGTTAATGCATCAACTATCGTTACCACAAAATACTTTCGCGGCGCTGTGGGGAGTGAAACTCGCGAATGGAGCCTGAAACAACTGATTGATCGTGTCGTGCTCACTTATACAAAAGCAGGACGTGACTTTGGGTATTTCCAAACCGAAACTGAAGCGGAAATTTTCGAACATGAACTCACCTACATGTTGTTGCATCAGGTATTTGCGTTCAATTCACCAGTGTGGTTTAACGTAGGCACTTCATCACCACAACAAGTGAGTGCATGCTTTATTTTGAGTGTCGATGACACAATGGATTCAATCCTCAACTGGTACCGTGAAGAAGGACTTATCTTCAAAGGTGGTTCTGGTGCTGGCTTGAATCTCAGCCGAATCCGATCATCCAAAGAATTATTATCTTCCGGTGGCACGGCATCTGGTCCAGTATCATTCATGAGAGGTGCGGATGCGTCTGCTGGAACTATCAAATCAGGTGGCGCAACACGTCGTGCAGCGAAGATGGTTGTACTAGATGTTGATCATCCAGACATTGAAGAATTCATCGAAACCAAAGTTCGTGAAGAGGAAAAAATTCGCGTACTTCGAGATAACGGGTTCGATATGGATCTCGGTGGCAAAGATATTATGAGTGTTCAATATCAGAACGCCAACAACTCTGTACGTGTAAGTGATGAATTTATGAAAGCCGTTGAAAACGGCACAGAGTTTGGTCTTCGTGCTCGAGCTACAGGGGAAATTATTGAAACAATTGATGCTAAAACACTCTTTACAAAGATGTGTGAAGCTGCCTGGGCTTGTGCAGATCCAGGCATTCAATACGATGGAACAATCAATGATTGGCACACGAACCCAGAGACAGGTCGGATCACTGCATCAAACCCTTGCTCGGAATACATGTCGCTCGATAATTCATCCTGCAACCTCGCTTCGTTGAATCTGTTGAAATTCCTAAAAGACGATGGTTCATTTGATTCCGTGAAGTTTGCAGAGTCTGTAGAAATCATCATCACTGCAATGGACATTTCGATTTGCTTTGCGGATTTTCCAACTGAACCAATTGGTGATACAACGAGAAATTATCGACAGCTTGGTATTGGCTACGCAAACCTCGGTGCATTACTTATGGCCACAGGTTTGCCATACGACTCTGATGGTGGTCGAGCGCTTGCTGCATCAATCACCTCGCTTATGACAGGAACTGCCTACAAGCGATCAGCAGAGTTAGCAGGCGTTGTCGGCGCGTATGAGGGATATGCTCGTAATGCCTCTGCACATCAACGAGTGATGCGTAAACACGCGGCAGCGAATGACTCTCTGAAGGCTGTGAGTTCGCTCGATGAGAGTGTTGCCAAACTTGCTGGAAAGATGTGGAGCGAAGGTAACAAGATTGGTGAAGTAAATGGCTGGCGAAATGCCCAGGCATCTGTTCTTGCGCCAACTGGAACAATCGGCTTCATGATGGACTGCGATACAACAGGTATTGAACCAGACTTCTCACTCGTAAAGTTCAAGAAACTTGTTGGTGGAGGATCGCTACAAATAGTGAATCAGACCATACCTGTTGCACTCAACAAACTGGGCTACAACGAAGAAACAATTGAAGCAATTGTTGAATATATTTCAAACAATGGCCACGTTGTTGATGCTCCTGGTTTGAAACAAGAGCATTACGCAATCTTCGATTGCGCAATGGGTGAGCGTGCAATCACTCCGATGGGACACGTAAGAATGATGTCCGCATGTCAACCATTCCTATCCGGCGCTATTTCAAAGACGGTCAATATGCCAGAAACGGCAACTGTTGAAGAAGTAGAAGAAATCTATTTCCAGGCTTGGAAAATGGGTGTGAAGGCTCTTGCGATTTATCGTGATAATTGCAAGGTTGGCCAACCGCTTTCAGATGCAAAAGCTAAGAAAACAGAAACCCCTTCTTCTGCATCGACTGTCCTGTCTCAACCATCACGTCGCAGAATGCCAAAGAAGCGCAGTTCTCAAACTGTCTCTTTCTCAGTTGGTGGAGCAGAGGGTTATCTGACAGCCAGCTCATTTGAAACAGGTGAACTTGGTGAAGTCTTCTTGAAACTTGGAAAGCAAGGATCGACGCTTGCCGGTGTGATGGATGCTTTCTCCATAGCTATTTCAATCGCACTTCAGTACGGTGTTCCATTGGAAGCATTTGTCACCAAGTTCACCAATATGCGATTTGAACCTGCTGGCATGACAGATGATCCAGATATTCGTATGGCGCAATCAATGATGGACTACATCTTCCGTCGTTTAGCCCTCGATTACCTACCATTTGAAAAGCGTGCAGCCCTCGGAATCTTCTCCGCTGAAGAACGTGCAGCACAGGTTGCTGGATACGACACTCCGATGGCATCACCGCAAGAAATCGTGGCCGAGGTTGCAACCATTTTAGATGCAGCAGAGACCAAAACATCAGTTCCAGTTGAAATACGAACTGAAAATGCCCACTCATCTGCTGAACTCTTGGAAGCAATTACAGGAAAAGCAAGTGATGCGCCACTCTGTATGACATGCGGTATCAAAATGCGACCATCTGGTTCGTGCTATGCCTGTGAGGGATGTGGCAACACCAGCGGTTGCAGTTAATAACTCAACGAGCGAAGGGGTGAAGCAGTTGCTTCACCCCTTCAACGTTTTTATGCCCTCTGAAGTTGAAGCCGGGCGCGAAACGCAACTCTGAGTCTCTTGGAAAGAGAAACCTTTGCACGCTTAGTAAATACGTCAAAGTCATTTCGGCTTACCTCGTCCACAATTGCGCAATACAAGATTCGTGCTGCTTCAATGCAAGGCCGACTCGTTGGGTGCAAAAGTGCTATTCCTGCTCGCGATTCCTGTTCAAGTCTTTTCACTCTGGCTATCTGAAAGGCGAGCGCTGCTTTTATCTCGGGGGTTACTTTTCGATTAGCAAGCATTTCTTCTGTAACTCCGAAGTGTTTAAGTTCTTCCATTGGTAAATAAACACGACCTCGTTCTAGGTCTTCACCGACATCTCGGATGAAGTTTGCTAATTGAAAGGCAATACCGAGTTGTTGGGCATAGTCGTAGGCTCGTTGATCTCTTGGCTCAAGAATCGGCACCATTTGTAGGCCAATCACTGCAGCCGAACCGTAGACGTACTCATACAAATCCTCATAAGTGTTGTAGCGAGTAATAGTCAAATCCATTTTCATTGAGTGTATGAAGGCGTGAAAGTGTTCAATTGGGATATTCCAGCGATTGATGGTGTCTATGGTCGCTCGCGTAATTGGATCGGAAGACTGACCTGTTTCAAGTTCTCGAAAGAACTGGGCGCTCCATTCGTCGAGCCATGTGGCTTTCTCTTCTGGAGATAAAGTCGAAGCAAGGTTGTCAACTATCTCGTCCGCATAACGTGCAAATCCATACAAAGCGTGCACATACGGTCTCTTTGCAGGGGGCAAGAGGAGCGTTGCTAGGTAGTAGGTTTTCCCGTGTTGACGGTTGAGTTTCTTGCACAGTTCATACGATTTTTGAAGATCTGGGTCATAAATTCCAGCCGCTTTTAGTTCGGATCTGCTCATCGGTCACCTGCACCAATATCTGAAACGAGATCTCGAACTCGCTTACTTGTAATGAAGGTAAGAAGCATTACCAGGAAAACTGCTAGTACAGAGACAAAATCTCCAAAACTTAAGTTGAAATCACGAGCAACCTCGACTTCGATAGTTGAATACGCCACGAGAAAAATCGTGGTAAACACCGCAAGTCTGAGATGCAAGACACTCCTTATTCCAATCGGGGAAATCAATAGTAATACCCACAAAACATACCAAGGTTGAAGTACTGGGGATGCAATCACCACGATGGCAAAGGTATATGCGCCCACCCGTACGATATTTTGGGCACGAGTTTGGACGAGGTAAATAGCTATACCAACAAGTGCTGCTCCAAAAATAGCAATTCGAACGATTGAGAGTACAACGTCAATGCTTGCTATTGAGAATGTTTCAGTGAGAAGTCCAAGTAGGTATCCAAATGTGCTACTAGGAGAGAGGAGCGTCAGCACTTCTCCAGGCGCCGAGAGGGCTCGAATCCATTCGAGACCAAATGATGAGGCGACCCCAATGAAACTAAGCAAAGCGATAGCCGCGCTTATGGCTAACAACCAACGAGTGAATTTCTGCTTCAGTGATAAGTCTGGCCCGAGCACAACAACAACCAAAGCAAGTAATGCAATTGGCTTGATAAGTCCCGCACAGATAACGAGAAGTACGGCAAAACTTCGGTTAGATTTTGTAGAAAAGTAAAAAGCCCAGATAAGTAAAGCAAGCATAAAGCTGTCATTATGAGCTGCGCCAATGAGATGAAAAAGAGTAAGAGGATTTGTGAGTGATAACCAAAGTGCAAGTGATGACGATACCTGAAAGTGATGCGCTAATTTCAAAATACCTATCGCCATCGAAACCACTGCAAGGATTGAAAGTACTCGGAAGAGAACCATCGACCAGTAAGGAGAGTCTGGTGTAAGTGAAGTAACACCTGCTTCAATCAAAACCCAAAGTTGACCGTATGGAGTTGGTGTGGTTGCCCATAAAGGATCAACACCAAGGTGAAACCACCCTGGCACTACCGATACCCCATCAACATAGGGGTTAAGCCCTGCGAGAACCAGTCTTCCCTGGGCTATATAAGAATACACATCTCTTGAAAAAATCGCTGGTGCAAAGACAAGTGGCAGAGTCCATATCCAGAAAAGTCGCCATTGCAGATGTGAATTGTCGATTCCTTTGCGAATGTTTGAGCCCAAGACAAGCCATTGGCTTATGATGATTCCTGTCGCAATTACAATAGCAATTCTTCCCAGAAGTATCCCCACGTCAGTTCCTCGTGCAAAGTTCAAAAGAGTATTGACTGATGTATCAAAAAGCGGAGGTAACCAACCCAAGGCGAGAGCTGCGTAACCGAGAAGAATTGCACCTAGAAGTGTATATGCATAGTGCTTGATATGCGGATTAGCGCCAAGCACGCGATACATACGTTGCGTCTTTTCCAAGGATTCGCTCAGCAGCCAAGCGTCCTGATATGAGAACCATCGGGACTCCAACTCCAGGTTGTGTTCCAGATCCCGTGAAGACAACATTCTCACCCCACAGATTGCCCGGTCTAAATGGACCAGTTTGTAAGAATGTGTGAGCAGCAGCAAACGGTGCTCCTCGCTCCATTCCTCTCTGCTCCCACTCGAGTGGGGTAGTGATATGTTCAATCTCAATACTGTCTGTTAAATTCTTGTAGCCGCGTTCTTCAAGAGTTTTAAGCACTTCATCTCTGTACCGGCTTGTTTCTGATTTCCAGTCTATGTCGCTGTCAAGATTTGGGGTTGGGAAAAGTATGTAATAAATGTCCTTGCCGGATGGAGCGAGAGAGGGATCTGATCGGGTTGGATTTGTAACAAGAATTGATGGATCGGTCATAAGCGTCTTTTTCTTGATGAGGTCATCGAATACACCGGACCAACTCTTACCAAAATGAATATTGTGATGAGCAATTTGACTATAGTGTTGATTGCTACCAAGCAACATCAAAAAGCATGAAGGTGAGTACTTGAGTCGCTTCACTTGCCAGGGTTCAATTCCTAGTAAATCTCGATAGGCCACAGGCAAATCGGGATTCAATACAAATGCATCAGCCTCGTAACGTTCTCCTGTTGACGTTATCGCAGCCTTCGCTTCACTGCCGTTATGTTCAATATGACTTACTTCAGTGTTGTAGTGGATTTTCACACCATGCTTTTCTAGCGCTGCCGCCATCGCCCTCGGTACTGCATGCATGCCACCTTCAGGAAAATAAACTCCGGCAACAGAGTCCATATATGCGATGACTGCATATATGGCCAGTGCTTCATACGGTGATAACCCGGCATACATAGCCTGGAATGAATAAATTCGTTGAGTTCGCGGATCCTTCAAGTATTCGGAAACTTTTGGCGCAAGCCTACGAAAGCCTCCAATTGAGAGAAGTCGAATGAAGTTTGGATTTAATAAATCGATTGGCGTATCAATGTTTCTGTCAATAAAGTCACGAATTTCTAGTCGGTAGAGTTCTGCTACAAAGTCAACGTAACGTCGATATCCATCAGCTTCAGCTCGTGAAATGACATTTTCAATTTCTGCTGCCATTTTTTCAGTGTCGGAGTGAACATCAAGTTGTGATCCATCTGGGAAAAACGTTCGATAAAGCGGGCTAACCTCTTTGAGGGTCAACCAATCCGCCATATTCTCGCCAAGGCAATCAAAGGCATCAGCAATCAAATCTGGCATCGTCAGAACCGTCGGTCCCGTATCAAACTTGAATCCCTGATCTTCGATAAGTCCAGCACGGCCGCCTGCAACGGATTCACGTTCAAGAACAGTGACATCAAGCCCTTTACCCCGGAGCCTCATTGCTGCCGAGAGCCCTGCAAGTCCGGCACCTACGACGACGACTTTCTCCGCGTTCTTCTTGATAGTTCGCATACTTCACTGCTTTCTGGCGGTAGCCATAACGATGAGTTGCCCCATGAGTTCTTTTGTTTCAGTATCTGTTTCAAGTGTATCAACAATGTTTTGAGCCTCTATCGTGAGTTTTTCGACGTGTGCTTCAACTTCTGGAAGTGCACGTTGTTGAAGTAATTCTCGTGCGACCGCAATATCAGACTCAGTGAGTGCCTGCTTACCAAGTAGTGATTTAAGTTTTTCAGACTCAGTTTCACTGGAATTGGCCAATGCGAGCGAAATCAACATTGTGTATTTGCCCTCACGTATGTCATCGCCTGATGGTTTCCCAGTTTCGATTTCATCGCCAAATACACCCAAAACATCATCTCGAAGCTGGAAGGCCTTTCCAAGAGGAATTGCGTACGCACTTAAGGTTTGCTCGAGCATCAGATCGCGACGAACAAGCGCAGCTCCTAGATGCATAGGACGTTCAACAGAATATTTGGCTGACTTGTATGTAATGACAGAATCAATTAGCGCGGTATCCGGTTCTAACGAACTTTGAGCGAACAAATCTAGATATTGTCCTGCCATAAGTTCAGTGCGTGTGATATCCCAAAGTTCCTTTACGTCACTCGAAAAATCCGTGGCTTTCATAAGTAACTCATCAGCCCAGGAGAGACACAAATCACCGAGCAAAATAGCTGAACCAATCCCATACAAGTATGCATTACCCCGTAAAGATTGCGTTGAATGCATTTCCTTGAAGTATTCGTGAACTGCCAGATTTCCTCTTCGCATCTTGGAATCGTCCATCACATCGTCATGAATAAGTGCACAGGCTTGTAAGAATTCAAGTGAAGTCAGTGCTTTGGCATTCAAGACGCTCCATTCACCGCCGGCAACTCTCATACCGCAGTAGCCAAACAGTGGTCTGAGCCGCTTGCCACCTTGAAGTAGATTTTCCACTTGAGAGAACATTGGGCCAAGTGCTGGACTTATCTCGAGAAGTAGCGGCCGTTGTTGTTCAAGCATAATCTCAATCTCACGATTTATGTCGAGTCGCACACTTTCAAGGGGTGAGGTCATAGGGTCAAATTATCGTGAATGAGGCAGCAAAGCATTTTGGCACCCAATACACTCAATCATATGAGTGCCGAAAAACAGGAGTATCTGGAATCGTGGCAGGAACTCCATTCCGGGGTGAATCCGACGTCGAATGTCTGGATTCGAGGCTACCTTACTTGCATATTTTTCGTGTCGCGACTGCTCAATCGACTTCGTCTAACTCCAAATAGCTTCACGCTGTTGAGCGGCATCACATTTATCGTGAGTTCAGGATATTTCCTCATAAACAAGAATTTGTTAGCACTCGCTCTAGTGGGATTTATAGGCTTACTTTTAGATGGGGTAGATGGAGCCTTAGCAATACTGCAAAGAAGAGCCAGTAAATTCGGCGCAGTCCTCGATAGCGTCAATGATCGTATTCAAGAATCATTTCTCTATATTGGAATCAGTTGGGTGCTCTATGACGAGGGATATTCCTTATGGATCACCACTGCTTTACTGTTGAGTCTCACAGCAACTTTGTTGCTTGAATATGCAAGAAGTAGAGCGATAGTGAAAGTAAAAGTTACTGTCTGGGAAAGGCCGACACGAGTACTTGTCATTACCTTTTTTGTTGTTTCAGCTTTTCTACTTCCAACTGTTGATTCGCTACTGCTGTATGGAATGAGTGCAATTGTCATGATTCTGAGTGCAACTGGACTGTATCAACAATTTCAGGATGCAAAAAGTCAATTACTCTGATGCTCAGACTTTATAAGGTTTGCAACTATATCTGCACTCATTGCCACTAGCGGAAGTCCACCACCGGGATGGGTGGAGCCTCCAACCAAATAGACATTCGGGAATGGTGTTGTATTTTTCGTACGACGAAAGGTCGTCATCATTCCGTGAGATGCAGTTGAATAGATGGCACCTCCTGGGGCACTAACATCTCTTTCCATATCTGCGGGTGTAATGATTTCTCGCCAGCGAACGCGATTGCGAATGTCAGTTCCCCGTTTTGCAAGTAGATCCAAAACGAAATCAGCATATGAATCCGGAAGTCCTGCTTCATCCCAGTCCACGCTGCTTTCAGGGTTATGTACTGGTGCGTTAATCAAAATGAACCAGGCCTCAGAACCTTCTGGGGACATTGTGTCATCCCGTGGAACGCAGGCGTAAATCGTGGGATCTGTGAGAGGTATTGGAGATTTAAATATTTCATCAAACTCTTTATCGTAGTTATCCGTGAGCCACACATTGTGATGTTCCAAATCTGGAGTGATTCCATCCACAGCAAGGCAGAGAATAAATCCACTCAGGGAAGGCGTCTGTTGTTTCAACCTCTCTTTTTTTGTTTCGGGCCGAATCAATTTTTCGTAAAAAACTCGTGCATCCGCATTGACGATTACCAAATCCGCAGGTAGAAATCCAGATGAAGTTTCAACCCCTGTGGCCTTGCCAGCAGATATTGCAAGTTGAAAAACTTCAGTTTCAAAGTGAAATGCTATACCTCGTTCAATGCAGCGTTTATGAAGTGCATCTGCAAGTGCAGTTATCCCACCCTTTATATGAAAGGCTCCAAATTCCTGTTCGACATAAGGGATTGTTGCAAATGCTGCAGGTAGTCTCCTGGAGTCACTTCCGGTATATGTTGCATATCTGTCGACAAGATGAATAAGACGAGGGTCAGTGAAATATGAACGAGCTAATTTTCGAAGGCTTTTCCACGGGGCGATTGTTTGAATATCGCGAAGTGTGATTTTCCCAAAATCCCGAAGCGTTGTAACGGGTTGCTCAAGAACACGGCTTCGTGTGATCTGCCACATGTCACCGGCACGGGTGATGAACTGAAGCCACTCTTCTCCTGCGCGAGGTGAGATTTGTTCAGATATGGCGTTACTGATTCTCTTAGGTGAGTTTCCTGGCAGTTTCAGCGTTGAGCCATCCGAGAATTGATATCTGAATGCTGTATCCAGAGCAATCAAGTCAATTTCATCTTCAAGGGCTTTGCCTGTCTTGAGAAACAAATCTCGATAGACCGCAGGTAAGGTGAAGAGGTTTGGTCCAAGATCAAATTTAAATCCATCTTTTTCGAACTGCCGTAACTTTCCACCATAGCTTTCAGATTTTTCTACAACCTCAACGTCATAGCCAAGATTACGAAGTCGAAGTGCTACTGATAGACCTCCAACACCAGAACCTATAACGATTGCTTTAGCCATGTAACGCTCTCGCTTTCCAAGTGATAGTTCCTCGTTGTTTCTTTGTGATGGAGACCATCATCAGAGCGAAGAATGCCATAACGGAAAAAGGGTATAAAAGTGATGTTGAAATTGGATATTGAAACTGACGATGAACCAAGATCCGACTGAGTAGAACGAGGCCAATTGATAGGAGCGATAAGACCTGGATTTTTATGTCTGATGCGGAGAGAAAAAATAGAGGTTGCAAGAAGAGTGTCAGCAGAAAAAGCGAGATTGCAACTCCTCCGAAGATTGAACCAAATGCTTTCCATAGTGACTTTGCATATCCGTTAAACAGTTCAGCATTTGTTTTATACATCGAGCAAGTTGCAATCTTGCTTCCGTCCCAAACCCCACCTTTGCCACCTGAGCGCTTTACCTCCTTCACAAGTTCGATATCTTCAAGAATTTCAGACTTCACCGATTCATGCCCACCGATTGTCGTATAAACATCGCGTTTCACTAGTAAGAGCTGTCCGTTACCTGCACTAAGGGATGGGCGAGGACTTTTCATAGCAAGATCAAGGGGAAGGGTTGCCATCCAGGACCATTGCAACAGTGGCTGAACTATTTGCGCGAAGAATGTGTATGTTCGTTGTTGAGGGTATGGACAAATGAGGTCAACGTTTAGCCCAAACATTTGATTGATTGACGCTGATAGTGCAGCAGGAGATAAGGTCACATCTGCATCAATGAAGCAGAGAACTTCACCATCGGCCTTCATAGAAAGTTGATGACAAGCCCATTGTTTACCAAGCCATCCTTGAGGAATTTCTTTTTCACCCTGAAGTACGAGAAACCGTGAATCGCCCGAGGTGAGGTCACTCGCGATTGCAAAGGTGTTGTCACTTGAATCATCGTCAAGAATTACAATATGAAAATCGGGGTAGTCCTGTAGTTTTAAACTTGCAACGAGTTGGGGTATTGACTCTGATTCATTTCTTGCTGGGATGAGCACAGAGACTCTTGGTTGGTGGGCTTTAGGGAATTTCTTTCTCAATAGTAGAACGTTTCTGGTCGTGTTGAGAAATAGTCCAAGTGAAATCAGGGTGACAATGAAAGAAATGAGTATCATAGGCTTCTTCGCAAACGCTCCACGCCCATCCAGAGTAAACCCATAGCGAGTAAGCCCCAAAGTCCAATGTAAAGATCTCTCCAAAAGATGGCGTGGAGAATAAATCCACCAACGATTGTCCAGAGCACAACTAATTTCGAAAGTGTTCTATCCACTGTATGGCTACCGATCAGATATAACACAACCGACGCAAGAAAAGTTCCTGAGATAAACCATCCCACGTAATTGGTAAGTGGAATTTCAGGAATGCCCGGTAGAGATGGAGACGTTGTATTCCAAATCCAATACTCTTTTGATGTCATTTGCGGATCGAGGTAAAAGTCCCATCCAGTTAAGAGAAGTCCTACCAGCATTGCTTTCTTGCCCAAGGAGCCATTGATATCTTGGACAAACACACACATTACCCAAGTCATTGCAAACCAGGCAAACATAACCGCGATAGGGACACCAAAAAATTGCGGATTGAGTATTTCAGAATAAGAATAACTGCCAAATGGAATTCCGGTTGTGGAGCCGACTTTTTCGATCAGAAAAGCCATGGAAGTGACAGTGAGTAAAGCGATGAGCGCGCGCTTGATTCCAAGATTTTGGAGTGCTGCACTAAAACTTGAACTTGCTAATGTCAGCACCGCGAGCGTGGTAAGAGTTGCTTGAATAGATCCATCTGTCAATGGCCACACAATATGTAAGAAGAGAGTGATAAAGAAAAATCCCCAAGCTAAAGGAGCACTCAGAATTTTTATGCGAAAGTTATTCACAAGTTTCATTTCACATCCACATCGGAAAGGATTTCAAATCTTGCAAATAACTCTTCTGCATACCAGTTATGTGTTGATGTTTGTTGAATGACCTCTTGGTGAGACTTTGTCTGATATGCAAAATTTTTGATTGCATCATGATTCTTCCAGATGCTAAACGTTCCCTGAAGTCCAACTGGCGCTTCGCCAATCCCAAATCGTTCTTGCAATCCTTCGGCCCGCTGTAGATCGATAATGACAGGCGGAACCTGGGAGTAGAAGTATCGCCACCATCGAACTTTGATCCGGGCTCGTGTGATAACTGCGATAGCAGCATCAGGGTTCATAGATGGCTCAATAATGAATGGCGAGGCTTTCGCCCATGTGCCGCGGGTGCTTATGGGTTTCAATAGCAATTGTCGATGTGATGCGGCAATTGAGTTTAATGCGCGTACTAATAAGTGCTTTTCAATGTGTTTATGGTTTTCACCATTCCATGTGGTCAACAATACCCAGTGTGAGGGATCTGCATCGTTCACGGTAAACGTTTCGCCTTTACCCGTACCGAGGATTTTGTAAAACGTTAATCCTGGTATTTTTCGAAAACCAAATCTGAGAAGTGCAATTGCAATCAATGCTCGACTAGCATGATTCGTCTGCCAACTATCGATTCGAACTATCATTCCCACACCTCAAGCGTAGTTTGAAAACTTATTGGTGCAGTGTCAGTTTTGTCCAACATCAAGTGGCTCAGCACCTGCGAGAACTTGAAGTTCACCATAGGATGTTGCGAAGACGGTATAAGGATGCCCAGCTGCTGCCCATATGGTCGAAAATTGCTGGAGCGCAATATCAATAATTGCACGTGGTTTATCGCTCCACCCAACTGGTGCGACCCCGCCAATGGCAAACCCTGAAGCATTTCGAACAAACTCTGCATCTGCTCGATGAACCTTTTCTACACCAAGAAACCTCGCAACTTTTGCGGTATCTACTTTGTGTTGGCCAGAGGTTATAACCAGAAGCGGGATTTCTTCACCATCAATGATGAGTTTGAAAACGATTGAAGAAGCAATTTGTCCTATCTCGACTCCGAGCGCTTCAGCAGCGGCTATTGCTGTATGAGTACCTTCTTCGAATATCTTCATTTCGAATGGAAGATTATTTGATTGAAAAACTTCACGAACTCGCGACACGGCGGGATGATTTTCGACCATTTACAAATGGTACTTGGTTACACTTTTCACCAAGGAGGATGTATGTCAACTTCACTCTATGTCGCTCTCACCTCAGGACTCGGAATATTGATGGCTCTAGCGGGTTCGGGGAAATTAACCAACCACCCAAGTGCAATTGCAATTGCGAAAAAACTAAATTACACGCGAATTCTTCGTCAGATTGGAGCACTTGAACTCCTCGGCGGTGTCGCTGCTGTTACTGGTAACTATTTCGCATTTGTTCCCGAGTGGTCACAGCGTGCTGCGGTTGTTGGACTATGCGTCATACTTGCAGGCGCAATTCTTTTTCACCTAAAGTCTAAAGACATTAAGGGTTCAATCGCTCCAGCCGCACTTTTGCTAATTGGTGTTTTTGCACTCTCTATTGTTGGTTGAAATTAAGGAATGATGCCCGATGGATCTTCCGTTCGAATTTTCCAGGGTGCACCAAACTCTTCGACTTTGGCCAAGAATGGTTTTGGGTCAAACCATTCAGGACCATTGACGCCTTCTGGTTTCCAAATTCCATCATGAATCAACTCAAGAGCAATCACAGGGTTCAGAGCTGTTTGCCACACAACTGCTTGGTCTCCGTACTCTTGCATTGACCATGTGTTGTCAACAACATGATAGATGTAAACAGCCTTCGGCACTCCACCTTTGTCGAGACCTTTGACGAGTGTTCCGGCACACGTCTTTCCTGTCATTCGTTCACCAAGATTTGCAGGATCTGGTAAGGAAGCGGCCAACAAATCTCGAGGTGAAACTTGCAACCCTTGAACATCAACGTTTTCTTTTCTATCGAGACCAATCATATGTATAGTCTTTAGAATATTGATGAACTCGGCACCAAGTCCGTACTTGAAGTTTACCTTTTTAGCATCAACTTTCTGGGGGATGAGTACAACTTCTTCGTGTTCAACATTGACACATTCAACTGGGCCAATACCGTCAGGGAAGTCGAAAATTTCAGGTTCGCTAAATGGTTCAGTCGTGAACCATCCCCGACCATCTTCCCAAACAAGTGGGGGATTGAGACACTCTTCGATGGTGGTCCAAATCGAAAATGATGGGGCGAAGTCATACCCTTCCACTCGAAGATTTGAGCCGTCGAAAACGGTGATTTGATCAATGCGGCTGAAAATCTCGTCACTTGCATAGCGTGCGAAAACATCGCTCATGCCAGGTTCAATTCCCATGCCAACAAGCGCGAATATTCCTCGCTCAGACCAATTCCAATCTCGCGCAAACTGCTCATCGCCGAGTTTCACGCCGGTTTCGGCGTGAGGAAGAAGTGGATGAACACGCGATAGAGACATTGCCATATCCATGTAGTTCACCCGCTCTAATTCGCAAGCAAGGAATATAGGCATTACGAAACGTGGATCAACAGCATTGATCACGATATCTGGTTTCACTTCTCGAATGAGTTCTCGAAGCGCCTCAAGATCTGAGGCATTTACTTCTGCCGCTGAGAATCGAGGGTCATTAACCCTGTTTACTGCAGCTTGTGCTTTTTCTAATGTGTAGTCAGCAATAACCATGCTGGTCAAGAAATTACGACGCGAAGCTATGTTCGCAATTGCCCGTCCGACTCCACCTGCTCCTACGACCAGGGTCCTCACGGTGATTTCACCCCTTACGGTGTCTTTAGTTTTGGAGAACTTTAGCCTACGATTGACGTAAATGGCGATTTCTTGAAGATTCGCACCGTCAATGGGCTACTCAATTGCCTTATGTTTAGATTACCCTTCGGTGCTGGAGGGAATTCAATGTCGTCAGATACGCGCTCAAACGAATCGGTAAAAAAAGGACTTCTTGACTGGATTGGGTACAAGAAGGATGTGGCGATTCAACTTCCAACGACACTTGATGAAATGCTCGCTTACGTTCAAAAACTTGAAGCCGAACTTGAGGAACTTCGCAATAGAAAAGATTTTGCCGAACTCTCTGAGAGAGAATTAGAGGCATTGGCGGCTGAGACTGCGGTTCAGATCCTTTCGACTGTACATCAGCGCGAAGCCGAGGCAAAAAAACTGGCTGAAAAAATTATCGAGGATGCAGAGAAACAGGCTGAGAAAATCATCCAGGCAGCTCAGAAAAAATCCGACTCACTCGAAAGCGATGTCGCTACTGCATTAAAAAGTGCAGATAGGCAAGCGGCACAGATAACAAAAACAGCCCAAGATGCTGCTTCACAGGTGGTAGCCAAAGCTGAATCTGAAGTTGCTAAGTTACGAAAAGATGCAGAAGCAGATGCAAAGGCAATTGTTGAAGCGGCAAATGAGGAAGCCCAGAAACTTCAGAAAAATCTTAATCAACAACTTGGTGCGGTAAGGCTTGCTCAGGAATCACTTCTGGACTTACTGCAAAAATCACAGGTAGCCAACGATAAAGCCCAGAAGTCTGTAGTTGCAGCATTAGAGGTTTTGGATCATCAAGCACATAAGTCGAACCAGTCGGATAGTAAGTCCTAACTTGAAATCATCAACGCAGTCTGTTGCCGCCCTCGATGGAATTCGTGCAATTGCGATTATTGCTGTCATCGTTTACCACATGAATGCTGGTTTGCTGACAGGTGGTTTTCTTGGGGTCGACATCTTTTTTGTTTTGAGCGGGTACCTCATAACATGGATTTTGCTAGATCGATTCATTCGACTAGGGAAAATCGACTTTAAAGGTTTTTATTTAGCTCGAGCACGAAGGTTGCTTCCAGCTTTTATCTTTATGATTTTTGTGATTCTAGTTTTTGTCGCATTGTGGGCGCCAGATACCATTGAGCGATTCCTTGCTGATTTACCTTGGGCAAGTGTGGGTCTCTCCAATTGGTGGTTCATCTTTATGGATTACGACTATTTCGCACAACTTGGACGACCATCGTTACTTCAGCACACATGGTCCTTGGCGATTGAAGCGCAGTTTTATGCATTTTGGCCACTTCTGATTGCCCTCTTAGCGCCCACGCTCATGCTCAAACGAATGCAAATATTGGCAGTTGCTGGCGCAGTCGCATCATGGCTTGCCCTGGTGTGGGTGGCCACTGCAGGGGTGAATACGTATGGTGAATATCCACCTGCTTTATATTTTGGAACGCACACGCATAGCTCAGGATTATTCCTCGGTGCTGCGTTAGCGGTGTTTTGGAAACCTCGAAACTTTAAAGCACGATATTCCCTCTCCGTTGAAAGAACAATAACTGCAATTGGAATTCTGGCACTACTAATTCTTGTATGGACGTTAACGAATGTTAACCAAATTACGGGCGAACATTATTTAATTGGTTTTCCAATGGCGGCCATTGCTACAACACTATTAATTGCAAGCGTCGTACACCCAGCATCGCGTATCTCTAAAATCTTAGGTGTACCTATCTTACAATGGATTGGCACTAGATCATATGGACTCTATCTCTGGCATTGGATCGTCATACAAGTTATGCGACCAGGCTTGGATATCGATGCGCCTGCTTATATGGTGTACACATTTCAAATCATTGTAATGATTGGAATTACCGAATTTTCATATCGTGTCATTGAAACCCCAATACGACGCGGATTAATTGCACAAACTTGGGTAAAGATTAAAGCTCAATCGCCACGAACTCGACGCTGGATTGCAGTTATGACTGCGACTGTATGTGCAATCCCATTGACTACCGCTACTGCGATTAGTTCAAACGCGGTCACAACAGCCCACAATGATCCACTTGCTGTTGGCAAAGTGGTTATTCTTGATCCTTCAATTTCACCGACGCGAGTTTCTACATCAAGTATCACGAGTACACCTAATGAGCCAGAAGAGCGGGAAGTGTGGGTGCATGGCGATTCGGTAATGCTCGGTGCCAAGTATGGTTTTGAAAAAGGTTTTGATGTTGCTGGATTTAAAGCAACTGTTGCTATTCAGGCACCTGATTTGATGCGACAGATAAAACGTTATGCAAAACGACATGGGGATTCATACGATGTCATTCTTAATCTTGGTGTGAACGGAACACTCAAAGAGTTGTATCTCACTCGTATCTTTGGCTATCTGAAAAAGGTAGATCGAGTAGTAATTATTAACGCATCAGTACCTCGGGTGTGGCAAGATCCAAACAATCGTTTAATTGCAAAAATCGCAGCACGATATCCAAACGTTCGAATTGCTGATTGGGCGCTTGCTGCCGAAGGTAAAAATGATTATTTTGCCTCTGATGGTGTTCACTTGACTCCAAAAGGTGTAAAGGCATTTATTGAAGTGGCGCAAAGCGCGTACCTAGCTCCCTAATGACAACAAACCGACGCATTACGGAAGGTATTGCTCATATTCAATTGGCGATACCTGCACTTTCACCATACATACAAACTCGACAACGCTTTAATTTGAAACCACAAGATAATGAGGGTTCACGCTATTTTGAATCGCTTG
This sequence comes from Candidatus Nanopelagicales bacterium, assembly GCA_049421205.1. Lineage (GTDB taxonomy): Bacteria > Actinomycetota > Actinomycetes > S36-B12 > UBA5976 > JAFMIT01. The sequence goes on along the minus strand of JBMSMQ010000002.1, from coordinate 71,354 downwards.
CACTGAGTGTGATTGGCCAGCAAATTTCTTCAAGTGCTGCACTTTCAATCAGTCAACGCGTGCAAACAAGTATGAATGGTTCGATAACACCACGCAAGGTTTTGAACCGAACAGAAAGTGAGTTGAGGTCTTTAGGGCTTTCTGGTGCAAAGGTGCGAACTTTAAAGGAGCTTTCTGCGGCTATTGTTTCGAAACAGATAGTGCTCGCTGATTTCCCAAATCTTTCAGATGAGGAAGTCATAGCCCAACTAACCCCAGTGTGGGGGATTGGGCGCTGGACTGCCGAAATGTTCTTGATGTTCACACTTGGTCGATTGGATATTTGGCCGGTTGGGGATTATGCCGTGAGAAAAGGTTGGGGGATTGCCCACAGCCTCTCGGAAACGCCCACTGAGCGCGAATTTCGGGAATATGCTCAGGAAGCAGCCCCATTTCGATCTATTGCTGCGTGGTATTGCTGGAGAGTGTTAGAACCTGAGGAGAAATGGTCTTAGTCGCTTGACAATACCCCGAGAAGCGAGTTTACTTGGCTTTCGAACATTTGTTCGAAAGCGGACATCTCCTGCGTGAGTTGTGTCCTCGACCCACATCAACTTGGTGGGAGAAGCGCCACTTGGCTGAAGCCACTTTCAGCCAAGTGTGTCCGCTGGCACGCGTTATGCGTGGGGTCGTTGCATGAAATGAAGTGTGATGACTAAAAAACTCGATGATCTCATTGATGTAGAAGTGCGGGATGGTATTCCTGCGCGCTTTCGCTGGCGTGAGCGAATATTTGTTATCCAACAGATAGTGATGTACTGGATTGATGTCGAGCCATGGTGGCAGCACGATTTTGAACACGATGTGACCTGGCATATCTGGAGAGTAGAAGCACATTCTGCTTCTCAGAATGTGCTTCTTGATGTTGCGTATCGCGACTCACTGTTATCGGGTAATGCCTTCCCTTGGAGGATTGTGAGGGTATTCGATTGACATTCACTCATCTCAATACAGTTTCATATTACTCATTTCGGTATGGAGTCAATTCACCAACAGCATTAGTCCAAAGAGCCAAAGAACTTCAAATGCCAGGAATCGCTCTTGTTGATCGAGATGGTCTCTCTGGTGCAGTGGAATTCTTTGAATCTTGTGCTGTATCTGGAATCAGGGCACATATTGGAGTGAATCTTGAGATTGTCACACATAATAAACAGTCTCGTTTCGTTGCGTTAGCTCGCGATTCAGAAGGTTTCAAAGCGTTAAACCGATTAGTTACTGCTCATCACGAGGTTGGGATTTCGTTTGCTGTAATACAAAGAATCGCTGATCTCATATCTGTTGATACTGGACTTGTTATTTTGTTAGGTCCTGAATCAGATCTTGCTGAATCTATCTTCCATGGCCGCTATAACGCTTCCCAACAAATACTTACAGCATGGCGAAAAACAGGATTTGATATCCGATCTGAAATTGTAAGTCATCGAACTGAATATGGGCAAGGAAAAGGTACAGGTCTCTATTCAACTTATTTTGCTCGACAATATTTGAAATGGAGTATGGAGTATTCGCTTCGGCCAATTCTCAGTAATGCCGTTCGATACCTTGAAGCACCAGAAGCAAGAACAGCTGACATTTTAGATGCAACTCGAAACCTCACAACACTTTCAAGAAGTTCTGTCACTAGCAGTAATCAAGAAGCATGTCTATTTGACGAAAAACATATGAGAAAACTTGCCAGAGAGATAGCAGGTGATAAAGCGATAGCAGAAAGACTGCTTACCGAAACATGTGAACTTGCAGATTCTCTCAATGTAACAAGTGAAACACTGGGAATCGGGAGAGTTTTTCTACCCGAGTTATCTGTGATTATGAATCCGGTAAAGAGTCAGGTTGCAACTCGCTGGGATTTTCCTCCTGTGAAACAACTGTCATTTCAAGAACAACAGATTGAAGACGCCAAAGCCAATCACATACTTCGAGACCGATGTTTAAGAGAATATGCCAAATACCAGCGCACAAAAGAAAGTGATATACGCCTCCAGTCTGAACTTGATGTAATTTTCGAACTAGGGTTTAGCACATATTTTTTGACAGTTGCCACTATTGTGGAGAATATCAAATCAAAAGGAATTCGAGTTGCTGCGCGTGGTTCTGGCGCTGGAAGTTTTGTGAACTACTTGCTTGGAATATCTGTATTAGACCCAATGCAGTACGGGCTACTTATGGAACGATTTCTTTCACCGCTGCGTAATTCATTGCCAGATATTGATATAGATGTCGAATCTCATCGAAGGCTTGAAATCTATGACGACATCAGTGAGCGTTTTGGTTTTCAACGAGTTGCAGCTGTTGCAATGTTTGATACCTATCGAGTGCGGCAGGCAATCAGAGATGTAGGCAGAGCTCTTGGTATGCCTTCAAGTGAGATTGGTGTATTTGCGAAAGCATTTCCAAGAATTCGTGCACGAAGCATTCGAGAAGCCTTAGATGAATTTCCTGAACTGCGTTCTTCAAGTGTGGCGAAGCTCGCCCAAAATGGGCAACTAAACCGTATGTTTGATTTAGTGGAAAGCCTTGATGGCTTACCTCGACATATTGCGCTTCATCCGTGTGGAGTATTAATTAGCGACGCGGGTTTTATTGATCGAATAGCGCTACAAACAAGTAATCATGGATTCCCGTTGAGTCAATATGGGAAAGATGATGTTGAGACTCTTGGCTTACTCAAACTTGATGTATTAGGTATCCGAATGCAATCCGCAATGGCATATGCTGCTGAGGAAATTCAGAGAACTCAAGATCAGGCTATCGATTTAGATAGTATCAACTTCGCTGATCCCGCTACTTTTGAACTTATTCAATCAACGAAAACACTAGGATGTTTTCAAATTGAGTCACCTGGTCAACGAGAATTAATTGGTAAATTCGCGCCAAATACATTTAATGACATCATTATCGATATCTCACTATTTCGGCCCGGTCCAGTGAAGAGCGACATGATTACGCCATTTTTAGAAGGACGTCATGGTTGGAAAAAGATCTCGTATTTGCATCCACGTTTACAAAGTATTTTGGAAGAAACAAGTGGTGTTGTGGTTTTCCATGAGCAAGTAATCCGAATCTTGAGCGAGATGACTGGATGCAGTTTTGCTGAAGCAGACTTAAAACGTCGACAATTTGGCAATAGCGAATACACGCGTAATCTCCGGAATTGGTTTTACAGTTCAGGGCTTAAGAATCGCTTTGACTTAGACGTGATTGATAAAGTTTGGGAAATTCTTTTGTCATTTGCATCATTTGGATTCTGTAAAGCACACGCAGCAGCGTTTGCAATCCCAACATATCAATCTGCTTGGCTTAAGCAGCATTTCCCTGCAGCGTTTTATGCAGGAGTGTTAACACATGATCCTGGAATGTATCCAAAGCGCGCTATCGTTCAAGATGCTCGTTTGCAGGGTGTCGCAGTACTTCCCGTAGATATCAATAAAAGTGTGGCCGACTATCAGGTGGAAGAGACTCGTGAGGGATGGGGAATCCGAATTGGCTTATCCGATATAAAGAATATTTCGATTAATGAAATCGAATCAATCGTTGAGCACCAGCCTTATCGGAGTCTCTTCGATTTTTATCAACGAACAGAAGTTTCTTTTACTCAAGTGGAGGCTCTGATCTCAATAGGAGCATTTGATGCTCTACATCCATATGTGACTCGAAGGGATTTGTTGTTACATTTACATGATTTAACAAAGCAATCAGCTGATGATTTATTTGTTTTTGATCCAGAGATTGAACCTTCAGGGCTTTCAGAGTTTACCTTGAGTGAGAAACTTCAGATTGAGTTAGAAACCTTAGGGATTGATTTGAGCGCTCACATACTTGAGTTATATCGCGAAACATTGGGTCGATTGCCTATTACCTATGCCCGAGATTTGTTATCGTGTAAGAGTAAACAGGAAGTACTAGTTGCGGGGATTAAGGTGTCCACGCAAACCCCACCAATGCGTAGCGGTAAGCGAGTCATATTTGTAACACTTGATGACACAACTGGCCCTATTGATATCACATTTTTCACTGATACCCAGGATGAATATGCAGGGACAATCTTCTCCTCATCCCTTTTACTTGTCAGGGGAGTCATCCGTCGGACAGGTCCACGTGGGATTTCATTACGAGGAACTGGGTGCTGGGATCTACAAAGTATTACAGGAGATAGTTCGTTCAGAGTAACATCAGTGCACCATAAAAGTGCATTAAGTGCAGGGTAGAGAATGAGTGAATTTTCTGAGGTAACTCCAATCTTGCATGTTGATATGGACGCCTTTTATGCAAGCGTTGAAATACGAGATGACGAGAAACTCCTAGGTATCCCAGTTATTGTCGGTGGCGGCTCAAATCGATCTGTGGTGCTAAGTGCCACATATGAAGCACGAGCACTTGGTGTGAAAGCTGCAATGCCAATGAGCCAGGCGCGACGACTCGCTCCACAAGCAATTATTGTTTCACCCAATTTTGAACTCTACGCAGAAATTAGTCGTCAAGTTATGGAAGTGTTTCATTCTTTCACTCCTTTAGTAGAACCATTATCACTTGATGAAGCATTTCTTGATGTGAGTGGAAGCCGCAAGCTCATTGGTGAGCCTCTTGCACTTGCGCAACAAATTCGTGAACGAATTTGGTATGAACAGGGCATTACTTGCTCAGTTGGTGTAGCCCCCAATAAATTTGTTGCAAAACTTGCCTCTACTGCTATAAAACCAAATGGAGTGCTGCAAGTTTTACCCAATGAAGTCATCAGTTTTTTGCATCCACTTCCAATTGGTGCGCTTTGGGGAGTGGGTGCCAAAACTGAAGAGCTTCTACGGAAATTGGGAATTAAGAAAGTTGCTGATTTAGCGTATCTTTCTGAGGGAATTCTTGCTAAAGTAATTGGGAGTTCAATGGCTGAACATCTGATTAATTTGGCGTGGGGAAGAGACGAAAGACGAGTTATTGCCGAACGAAGCGAAAAATCAATTAGTAACGAAATGACTTTCGCATATGATCTTGCAGATACAGAAGAGATAGAGAAGTACCTATATGAACTCGGACTCAAAGTTTCTAAGCGACTCAAGGAACATGACTATCTTGCAGGCACTATCTCAATCAAACTTCGCGCAGGTGATTTTTCAACACTCACTCGTAGTAAAACACTCCTGGCTCCCACAAATACTACATACGAGATTTATCAGGTCACAAAATCGCTGCTTGCTCAAACAAAAAATCGAAAACCTGTTCGATTGCTTGGGGTAAAAGCGGAAAAACTTCTCCCTCAGGAGGATGCATGGAATCAGCTTGATTTGGGGCAAATTGAATTAGCCTGGTTGAAAGCGGATTCCGCTATGGCAAAAGTCCAGAATAAGTTTGGTGACGCAGCACTTTTGCCAGCCCGGCTGCTTGAATCAGATGACAATCTTGAGTAACTCACCTATTCTTTGTCTATAGGGAGGTCTCAATGCCACTATCAGAACACGAACAGCGTCTACTTGATGAGATGGAAAAAGCACTTAGTGCTGAAGATCCTCGCCTCGCCACCACGTTATCAAGCCCTAAGGTTGCTCGAATAGGTGGACGTTTTACTGGGCTTTTCGCTCTCCTGAGCGTACTTGGCCTTGCGCTTGTAGGTGCGGGTGTTTCACAGCAGCTTCCAATTTTGGGAATCATCGGCTTTCTTTTGGCGCTCGTGGGGCTCTACTTCATAATAAATCGCGCAATGACTGGCGGGAATCGTGGGCCAAAGACTCGAAGCCGGCGCCGACGAGGTTCAATGATGGATCGTGCTCAAGAGCGCTTTGACAAACGGCGAGAGCGCTACGACGAATAATTCTCGAATTTCAAAGCCCCTTCGGGGGCTTTTTCTTTTGGGCAAAAAACCCACAAATTCCCAAAAAATGGAGAAAAGTGGTTGCAAATGGAGGAAAATGGAGTAGATTGCTCTTATTGAGGAGCCGTAAGGCAGTGGGAAGCCCTCAAGACTGGAGGTAAACGGTGTTTCTTGGCACCCATACTCCACGTATCGATGACAAAGGTCGGCTCATACTTCCCACAAAATTCCGTGAGGGTCTGACCGAAGGTCTGGTTATTACCAAAGGACAGGAACGATGCCTGGTCATCTGGCCGGCTGATGAATTTAGCGATTATGCAGCGAAACTACGCGCTGCCGCTCAAACAAGTAGCAAGGTTCGTTCCTACACACGCGTTTTCTTTTCGAGCGCTTTTGATGAATTGCCAGACAAACAGGGACGTATCACTCTTCCACCGTCTCTGCGCGATTATGCGGGATTAGATCGTGACTGCATAGTTATCGGTGCAGATACCAGAATTGAAATTTGGGATGCAGCTGCGTGGAACAGCTACCTCTCTGCCTCTGAACCTGAATTCGTTGATCTGGACGGGGAGGTGATTGGACCTTCCTAACCAAACTTCTTGTGATGTGGGCATCACTTCCCCGATGCCCACATCACAAGCGGAACTTCAGTGGGTCGAAAATAATGGCAGAATTCCAACATAAATCCGTAATGGTGAATGAATGTATAGAAGCCCTCAGACCAGCACTCGCTGGCAACAATAAAGTTTTTGTCGATGCAACACTAGGACTTGGTGGTCACACCGAGGAAGTTGTGCGAACTTTCCCAGGTGTTCACGTTATCGCGATTGATCGAGATGAGGAAGCACTGCGTCTGAGTAAAGATCGTCTCTCGGGCTGGGAAAACAGAATTGAATTTGTCCACGGAGATTTCGCTGACATTGACTCCGTTTTGCATTTAGCAGCAATGGATGGAATTGATGGAATTCTTTTTGATCTTGGAGTTTCATCAATGCAACTTGACGATGATGCTCGTGGGTTTTCTTATCATCAGGATTCCAAACTCGATATGAGAATGAATATTCATCAAGAGAGAAGCGCATTCGAGGTCATTAACGGCTCTAGTCAAGAAGATCTTGAAACGATTCTCCGTGAATATGGTGAAGAGAAATATGCGAAAAAAATAGCCGCAGCAATCGTTGAAAAGCGTCCAATCGATACAACGCTTGAACTTGTCGATGTTATAAAGAATGCATTGCCTGCCTACGTTTTGAGAAAAACTGGGCATCCCGCACGCAAAACGTTTCAAGCAATTCGGATTGAAGTGAACCAAGAATTGCAACAGTTAAGAATTGCTCTGGCTTCGGCTGCCAAAAAGTTGAATCCAAATGGTCGTATAGTGGTTCTCACATATCACTCACTTGAAGATCGCATTGTCAAAAACTTTTTTCGAACACTTTGTAGCGATTCTCAACCAATTGACCTGCCATTTCCTCCGAGCGTTTCTCCTTATTTCCTTGTTTGTCCTGGAGGTCTAGAACCCAGCGAAAAAGAAGTCGAAGAAAATTCTCGCTCTCGTTCTGCACGCTTACGTGTACTTGCGTCTCGGGAGATGGCAGCATGAGCGCACTTGAAGATGTTGTTCTTCCAATTCGAAATTTGAGTGTCATTACAAACGACAAGCAAATGGGTTCTCGTGGTTTCATCGGATTCATTGCATTTCTCATCGCGTGTGGAGTTATGGCAAATCTTGGTGTGCAAACAATTTTGAGCCAGGGTGCCTTTACTGAACAGCAGTTACTTTTGCAAACGAGAAATTCGGCAGCTGAGGTTCAGGCATTACAACAGCAGCTCAGCGTCATGGCAGCACCTGCAACACTTTCGGAACGAGCTCGCCGATTAGGTATGGTTCCAATGGAAAACCCAGTATTCCTTCGCTTGAAAGACGGCGAGATTCTCGGTAAACGTTCTGGTGCTCGATCATTTGTGTCTCCGCTAGGAAATGTGCCGACAACTGATTTAACTGACATTGAGTTAACGCCAAGTGGTTCAAGGCCACTTCATACGTCACAGATACCTACCGATGACTCGGCAGTGCTGGTGAATCGAGCAAATCAATGAAAACTCAACTAAAAGTCGATTATTCGCACTCAGCAACACCTATGCGCAGAACAATTGAACGCAGACTGAAACTTTCTCGCGCAATAATGCTCTTAACAATATCGAGCCTCATCTTTGGAATGGTGCAAGCCCAAGCGCTGACAAACCCTGGAGACATACAAGTTCCGGTGAGTTCTGAGACGCAAACTGTGGCAATCCAAGCAAGTCGCGGACAAATACTCGATCGAAATGGCAACACACTTGCTATGACGGTTGATTCACGAAATGTCATAGCGGATCAAACACTTGTTCGCGACCCTAAATCTCAAGGATTATTGATTGCGAACATTACTGGACAAGATGCGGCACTTATCACTGAGAGACTGTCAGGGGAAAGACGTTATAGCGTCATTTCTCGAAATGTGACCCCAAGCCAATGGGAAAAAATCGAACAATTGCAGTTACCGGGAATCTTCAGTGAGCGCAGTCTCACACGTAGTTACCCAGAAGGTCAGCTTGCTGCCAATGTGCTTGGTTTTGTGAACTCAGAAGGTGTTGGACTTGGTGGGCTTGAATATTCAATGCAAGGCATACTCAGCGGAGTCGATGGGCAGAGGACATTTTCAACTGTTCCTGGTCTATCAACTGCAGATCAATCACTCGTTCAGGCAATTGATGGACAACATATCAAACTCACTCTTGATAGAGATATTCAATGGTACGCACAGGAAGCAATTGCTGCACAAGTAAAGGCAACGCGAGCTAAGAGTGGCGTAGTCATTGTGATGAATCCGAAGAGCGGTGAAATTCTTGCTATGGCAACTGCGCCAACATTTGATCCAAATAACATATATGGTGCTGACTCTTCGCTACTAGGTAACCGCGCGGTCAGTGATGCCTTTGAACCAGGTAGTACTGGCAAAGTCATCACATTGGCGGCTGCACTTGAAGAAGGAAAAGTTACTGCTACCAGCAAATTCAGAATTCCTGCGGGACTTCGTCGCGGTGATAAGAGGTTTACAGATGCACATGCTCATGGTGGACTTAAACTGACGCTCACAGGAATCATGGCTCATTCGAGCAACATTGGATCAATATTGGTGAGCGAAAAACTGTCAGACACAGTGTTTCATAACTACCTAAGTAAATTTGGAATTGGAAAGAAAACTAACGTTCAATTACCAGCTGAAAGTAGTGGATCACTCCTTTCGGTTTCTCAATGGTCTGGAACCACAAAGCCGACGTTGTCTTTTGGGCAGGGGTACAGCCTGAATGCACTACAAGCTACAAGTATTTTTGCAACAATTGCAAATGATGGAATGCGTGTCCAGCCAACCATTATTCAAAGTATTCAAGATGGAAGTGGTCGATTCGACCCCTTACCAAAGAATGAACCGATTCAAGTTGTATCTCGGCAAACGGCCTCAACCATACGTAACATGATGGAATACGTAGTAACTTCAAAGGGAACTGCTCCGCAGGCAAAGATTCCACGGTATCGAATATCCGGAAAGACTGGAACAGCACAAGCTTTCGATACTGAATGTGGATGTTATAAAGGTTACATAGCGTCATTCATTGGAATCGCACCTTCAGATAACCCAGAATTAGTTGTTGGAGTGTTTCTTGATCGTCCACAAAGTGGTATTTACGGTGGTGCACTTGCCGGACCAGTCTTCAAGAAAGTCACAAGTTTTGCGTTACAACAACTGAGGATTCCACCAACAGGTAGCAAAATGCCTAAACTACGATTGAAGTGGTGATTGAGTATGAGACTTAACGAGGTCCTAGAAACGTGTGGACTTCCTATGCTCGAGAATGATCTTGATGTTACAGGTATTTCGAATAATCATATTGAGATTCAACAAGGAAACATCTTTGCTGCACTTCCTGGTGCCCGCCATCATGGGATTGAATTTGCATCTAGTGCGATTGACAATGGTGCAGTTGCAATCCTGACTGATGTGAATGGAGCAAGCCAGATTCTCACAGAAGTGCCAATAATTGTTGTTGAAGATCCACGACTTTCAATGGCGTTCTTTGCACGAGTAATTTACGGCAATCCCTTCAGTTCGCTTTTGACCATTGGAGTGACAGGTACGAATGGAAAAACTACCACGACACATATGATTGCAAATGCTTTGCAGGCAAACTCATTCACTCCATTACTCATAGGAACTCTAGGTTTTCGATTAAAAAACGAATATACAAAATCTGCAAGGACAACTCCGGAATCAGTTGCGCTCTATGAAGAAGTAAGCCATGCAAAATCGAATGGTGCAGACTCAGTAGTTATGGAGGTATCTTCACATGCTTTAGTCCTAAATCGAGTTGCTGGAATTACATTTGATGTCGCCGTATTCACTGGCCTAAGTCCTGATCATCTGGACTTTCACCACACGATGGAAGACTATTATCAAGCAAAGAAGCAATTATTTGATCCAGCACATTCAAAGTGTGCAATTATTTGCATTGATGACGAATGGGGTCGTCGACTTCAGAGCGAAATACAAATTCCAGTTATTACCTACACAACAAATCAGCCCAAAGCCAATTGGATTCTAAATAAATACGCTGCAACCAATATTGGAGTGGCAGATATTGAAATCATCAATGACGGTGCATCAATTGAGGCACAGATTTCCATTCCTGGTGTTTTTAACGCCGCCAACGCAATCGCAACATTGGCTTGTGGAGAATTTCTCAATCTCGATCGCTCCAGTGTCGTATCCAGTCTTGCATATACAAGTGTTAAGGGGCGACTTGAGCGAATTGATATCGGACAAGATTTCACTGTGATTGTCGACTACGCTCATTCGCCTGATGCAGTAGAGCAAGTCCTGAAAATTGGTAGGGAAATAGCAGGAGATCGCAAGATTATTACTGTGCTTGGATGTGGGGGAGATCGCGACAGTGCAAAACGTCCACTGATGGGAAAGATTGCAGCTTCTAATTCAGATATCTTCGTGGCAACCGATGACAATCCGCGCACTGAAGACGCGAATGCAATTCGGGAACAAATGCTTTCTGACGTAACAAAAGACGACTATGTAATCGAGATTGGAGATAGGCAAGCGGCGATCCATTACGCAATCAAGCATGCGTCACCTGGAGATTGCATCATGATCCTAGGAAAAGGTCACGAAATAGGTCAGGAGATTCAGGGATTTGTCCATCCATTTGACGATAGTCAAGTGGCAATTGAAGCTCTGAATGCACATATCGCATGAAATTCTCACTAACCGAAATCGCATCAATTGTCGAGGGAACACTATCGGGAAGTGATGCTGACATCACGAGTATTGCAACAGATTCCCGAAACCTTAAACCCGGGGCACTCTTTATCGCATTACACGGATCAAACTTTGATGGGCATGATTTTGTAGAAGATGCAATTTCAAAAGGTGCTGTAGCCGTATTGGTGTCAAGACCAGTACCTGGCACGCATATTCACGTTTCTAATACGCTGATTGCTCTGGGTCAAATTGCTGCCACCTATCGCAAGTCATTACCAGCAACTGTAATTGCTATTACTGGATCAAGTGGAAAGACAAGTACCAAAGATTTGATGGCCTGTGCGCTTTCACCATTTGGTTTGGTTGTGAAAAGTGAACGTTCGCTCAATAATGAAATAGGTGTTCCGCTTACGATTCTGCAAGCAGATTCAAGTACTGATTTCCTGATCTTGGAGATGGGAATGCGAGGTTTAGGACAGATTGACTACCTGACAAAGATAGCGTCCCCAAACGTTTCGGTTCTGCTCAATGCAGGGAGTGCTCATCTCTCTGAACTAGGTAGCAGAGAAAATATCCTAAAAGCAAAATCTGAAATCTTCCATAATATGGTAGAACCGAAAATAAAAATCACATCCGCAGACGATGCTCGACTGGTTGAATTGGGCTCAAATTTAGAAACTCCTATGGTGTTCTTTGGGCAATCAACCTCTGCAAATGTCTGTATAGAAGATTTGAGTATTTCTGAAAATGGTTTTCCATCTTCGAATATCAAGATACATGGTGAAACTACCAATCTCACCATTCCAAGAGTTGGAGAACACCAAATGCTAAATGCTGCAGCAGTCATTGCAGTCATAGGCGCACTCAAACTCGATCTCCCTCGCGCTTTACAGTCACTCTCTGGATGTAAAGATTCCGAGAAGTGGAGGATGCAAATTATTGAACTTCAAAACGACATTACAGTCATTAACGATGCTTACAACGCAAACCCTGAATCGATGAGGGCTGGTTTAAGAGCGTTAAAAGACTATGCGAAGAAGAGAAGAACTTGGGCGGTGCTGGGTGAGATGCTCGAACTTGGTGAAACCTCCTTGGAGGAACACGATGCACTAGGTAGGTTATGTGTTCGACTTGATGTCTCCAAAACCCTCGCTGTTGGGCAATCCGCGCGAAGTATTCAACTTGGCGCGAGCCTTGAAGGTTCTTGGAATCAAGAATCGATTTTTGCTGAGACCGTAGAGCAAGCAATTGACGTATTGATTCATGAAGTTCAACCAGGTGATGTTGTCTTCATCAAGGCTTCGCGCGCAGTTGGACTTGAACGCGTGGCGATGGCACTTGAAAATCACTTTGGCGGGAAGAATATGTCGCCATGAGGTTGGTTCTCATTGCTGGCGGAATCGCATTATTTCTTTCTTTTGTTCTAACACCTTTGTTTGCGAATTATTTGCGTGCAAGGGGATTAGCTCAGGCGATTCGAGAAAGTGACGATCGTGTTCAATATCCAGATCATCAACATAAGGTTGGCACGCCAGGCATGGGTGGGGCAGTCATTCTCTTCTCTATGCTGATTGGATATATCGCCGCACACATCATTACGTTACGTGCTCCTTCCTATGCTGCGTATCTTGCTATTTTTGTCACTCTTGGTTTTGGACTCGTTGGTTTTGCTGATGATTATCTCAAAGTCTTCAAACAACGAAGTATGGGAATTAGGAAGAGTTCAAAACTTATTGGTCAAGCAGTAATTGCAATTTCATTTGCTTTTCTTGCGTTACAAAATCCAGATCCAGGTATTTTCAATCCATCAAATTCAGTGATGGCACCTGCAAGTCAGGCAATTTCAATTGTAAGAGATACAGCATGGTCCCTACCCTTTCTCATCTTCATTCTTTGGGTGCTTTTTCTCTTCACTGCCACGACAAACGCTGTGAATTTGACGGATGGCCTTGATGGCTTAGCAACAGGAGCTGCCGTAATGTCGTTTGGCGCATACACAGTCATATCACTTTGGCAATACGGTCAACTCTGCCAGTATGAATTGTCTCCACGTTGCTACAACGTGGCCGACCCATTTGACCTCGCAGTTTTTGCAGCAGCCTTTACTGGAGCACTGTTTGGTTTTCTTTGGCACAACACATCACCTGCACGAATAATTATGGGTGATACTGGTTCACTCGCAATTGGTGGTGGATTAGCATCACTTGCCATTATGTCCAAAACTCAATTGTTGCTTCCTTTTATCGCAGGCCTCTTTGTCATAATCACTCTGAGTTCGATCATACAAATTGTGGTCTTTAGAACTTCTGGAAAAAGATTTTTCAAAATGGCTCCTCTTCATCATCATTTTGAAATCCTTGGTTGGCATGAGATCACGATTGTTGTTCGATTTTGGTTAATTCAAGGTGTGTTGGTAGCTCTCGGTGTCGGGCTTTTCTACAGCGAGTGGGTTCGTCAGTGACAATTGATTCATTACAACGAGAGAGTGACTGGAAAGATATTCATGTCACAGTTCTTGGTTTAGGCATTGCAGGATATGCAGCCGCTGACAACCTAGCATTTCTCGGAGCAAAGGTAACTGCACTCGATGAAGGAGCGTCATCACAATTAGAAGACAAAGCAAAATTACTAGAATTTCTCAATGTCACAGTGCGCATTGGGGAACCATTTTCGCTCCCAGAAATCTGTGATCTTGTCATTGTTTCACCTGGAATTCACCCGCAACATCGTATTACTGAAGCAGCGAAGCAACGTGGAATCACTATTTGGGGTGAACTTGAGTTAGCGTGGCGACTTCGAAACAAAGATGCTGCCGATTGGCTCTGTATAACTGGTACGAATGGCAAAACAACAACGACATTGATGTTAGAAAGCATCTTGCGTGCTTCGGGTCTTCGATCAACGGCTGCTGGCAATATCGGTCATAGCCTTATTGAAGTAGTCATGGATCCAGCTGGATATGACGTCATTGCAGTTGAAGTCGGTGCGCCCCAGTTACCTTTTGTGTATTCAATGGAACCCTATTCATCGGTTTGTTTGAACATCGCAGAAGATCACATCGACCTCTTCGGCGATTTCAATACCTACAAAGAAACGAAAGCTCGCGTGTATGAAAGGACTCAGTACGCAGCGATTTATAACGCCCAAGATGAAGCGACGATTCATATGGTCGAAGAGGCAGATGTAAAAGAGGGATGTCGAGCAATAGGTTTTACACTCACCACACCCGACAGGAGTGAAGTTGGTGTTGTTGAAGAGATTATCGTTGACCGTGCTTTTATTGAAAATCGTTCAACACACGCACTTGAAATTTGTAATGTTGATGAAGTAAAACCATCCGGTATCCATAATGTTGCAAATGCACTTGCTGCTATCACGTTAGCTCGCTCATATGGAGTTTCTGTTGAAGCGATCAAATTGGGGTTGTTGAACTTTAAGCCCGCCCCACATCGAGTTTCTCTTGTCCGGGAATTAGATGGCGTGAAATACATCAATGACTCGAAAGCAACAAATGCACATGCTGCTCAAACCTCGCTATTGTCGTTTGACAATATCATTTGGCTTGCCGGAGGCGATGCGAAGAACCAAGATTTCGACGAACTCGCAAGAAAGGTTTCAAAATACCTCAAGGCAGTCATACTGATTGGTAGAGATCAGGAGCAGATAGCCTCAGCGTTACTGAAATACTCTCCACAGTTGACGATTCATCGAATTGCAGAGTTAGCTGCGAATTCATTAGTTCAAGCTGTGACATTAGCAAGAAGTATTGCAACATCAAACGATGTCGTTTTACTCGCACCAGCCTGTGCATCATGGGACATGTTTGACAATTACGCCCGTCGTGGAGAAATTTTTGAACAAGCTGTGAAGGAACTTGTATAAATGAAAACGCAAACTAATAGCGCTCATCAGCGAGCAATTCGTGACTATTACACGCTTGTTACCACACTGCTTGTGTTATTGGCTTTTGGTGCAATTATGGTGGTTTCGGCTAGTAGCATCCAGGCGGTTAAAGACTATGGTTTTGCCTGGGGGTATGCCGTCCGACATTTCGCGGCAATTGGTGTCGGGCTGATTTGTATGTATGCCCTGTTGACGCGTTCACTAAAACAGATTCGCCGATTGAGTTCCTTGTTTATTGTGGTTACGTTTGTATTACTTGTGGCAGTATTAATAATTGGGGACACGGTTGCTGGGCAGAAGAATTGGATCTCGCTCCCTTTTGGATTTTCATTACAACCAAGTGAATTTGCCAAATTTGCTTTAGTTCTGTGGGCAGCAAGTGCCATTGCCGCTAATTCCCACAAACAACAGGAAGAGAACAAGGCGATTATTAGCGCTACCATCGTTGGGGTAGTCATTATCGGTCTCGTGGTGGCTGAGCGCGATATGGGTACTCCGATAATTCTCGGCAGCATTTTGCTTGCGATTTATTTCGCTCACGGTGTAGCAATTCGACACATTCTTTCATTCGCATTTCTATCAGGGCTATTCGTCGTGTTGTATTCATTTATGGGTAGCGACTATCGAGTAAACAGATTCCAAGCCTGGCTTGCGCCAGAAGATCATCCGATATCCCTCGGCTGGCAATTTTTGCGAGGTCAACTTGCTTTGGCGCAGGGCGGATTAATGGGCAAGGGGCTTGGCCAATCCCACGAAAAATGGGGAAACCTTCCGGCTCCACACACAGATTTCATTCTCGCGGTGATTGGTGAAGAGCTCGGATTAATTGGTACCATGATTGTGTTAGGCGGGTTACTGGTACTTGTTTTGACCATTCTGACGATTGCAATTCGATCTAAAGATATGTTTTCACAAATGGTTGCTTACGGAATAGCAATGTGGTTTGGAATTCAAACATTTGTCAACGTGGGCGCAATTGTGCAGTTCTTGCCCATCACTGGTGTGCCTTTGCCTTTCATTTCTTATGGAGGATCTGCCATGATTGTGAATTTAATGGCTATGGGCGTAGTCGTAGCGATTGCGAAACAAAATATAAGTGAGACAGAGTAGATGTCGGTTAAGGTTCTTATCTGTGGTGGTGCAACAGCGGGACATCTTGAACCAGCTTTAAACGTTGCATACAGATTGATAAGCAAAGGGGCTGAGGTTGAATTTGTTGGAACAACACGAGGACTCGATCAGCAACTTATCAGTGGAGCCGGCTTTGCATTGCACCTTATTACTCCAGTTCCACTTCCTCGATCTCTCAATTTATCAGCCTTAATTTTTCCATTTAAACTCTCAATAGCACTGTTGCAAAGCGTACGTATATGTAAACGTTATCGGCCAAATTCGATTGTTGGCTTTGGTAGCTTCGTAGCATTACCGATGTATATTGCAAGTCGCATTTTAAGAATCCCACTCGTGATTCATGAGGCTAATGCTAAGGCAGGAATTGCCAATCAAATAGGTGCGCGAATAGCGAAAAGAAAATTTCAAGCGGTAGATGATTCGCTTTCAGGGGCAGAGACCGTTGGAATTCCACTTCGGTCTATTTATAACAATTTTGAACCCAATGAATTACGCCGAGTTGCACAGAAGGAATTTGAAGTCGACCCAGGGCGCAGAACAATTCTTGTTTTCGGTGGTTCGCAAGGAGCTCGTCATATCAATGAGGTGGTCAACGCTATTTCGGATCAATTAACAGCAGACAATATTCAACTGCTACATATTGTTGGAAATAAGAACGCCGATCAAATGAGGGATATTGAACGTCATCATTACTTTGAATATGTCGGTGATATGTCTCTGACTTATGCCGTTGCAGATCTTGTAGTTTGCCGCGCGGGTGCTCTCACTGTTGCAGAAGTCTCAGCGACAAATACACCTGCTATTTTCATTCCTTTTCCAACTGGCAATGGCGAGCAAGAAAAAAATGCTCAGTCACGGGTGTCACAGGGTGCCGCTCGGATGTTGTTGGATAAAGACCTGAACCCTCAATCCCTTCTCAAAGAAATACAGAACGCACTCATGAATCTTGAGTCAATGAAGGTAGCAGGTACGTCTGAAATTCCACGCAATGCAACAGCCACGATTGCTGATTCGATATTCGAGGTAGCATCGTGATAAACAATTCAGTTCATCCCCTTGGTACAGTATTTATTGTTGGTATTGGTGGAGCGGGAATGAGCGCTCTGGCACGCATTTTGCTTGCCCAAGGTGCAGTTGTTCGCGGTAGTGATGCAAAGGATTCTCGAAGAATTCAGAAGCTTCGAAGTCTTGGAATTGACGTTGTCATTGGACATACGCGAGAAAACCTTGTTGGAGAAAGTGGAGTGCCTCTCTGCGACACGATTTGTTACTCCACTGCAATACCCACTACAAATATTGAACGAGTTACTGCAGGTGAATTAGGTATACGGAGTCTTTCGCGGGCAGAACTACTTGTCCAAGTTACTCAAGGTACTGAAGTTTTATCTGTCACAGGAACACACGGAAAGACGACGACAACTTCGCTCTTGACCCTAGGTTTGCAATCAGCTGGTGTGGACCCTAGTTTTGTCGTTGGAAGTGAACTTCACGATGCTGGATCTAATGCGCATTGGGGAAGTGGGAAATATTTTGCTGTGGAGGCGGATGAATCTGATGGCACCTTTTTGCAGCTCCAGACAGGGTTCGGAATCATCACAAATGTAGAAGCAGATCATCTCAACTATTGGCATACTTTAGAAAAATTAGAAGCAGCTTTTTGTGAATTCATTTCAAAAACTCAAAATCAGTGTGTGGTTCATGGGGATGATGAAGGGATCAAGAAGATACTTCTTGAAAATTCAAATCTCTTGAACAAAGTGCAGACATATGGAATGTCAGACCACAACGATTTTCAAGTCAACATCTCTCGTGATTCGGCCGAAGTTCACGGTAAGGACGGAATAATTGCTGACTTCACTCTGCAAATACCTGGTGTACACAACATTCTGAATGCATCAGCAACCATCGTGTTAGCACACCTTCTTGAACTTGATATGAGTAGATTCGTGAAAGGAATTGAATCATTTACGGGAACTAGCCGTCGATTTGAATTGAAAGGTAAAGTTGCAAATGTCTCGGTCTATGATGACTACGCCCATCATCCAACTGAGATTCGCGCGACATTAACAGCAGCTCGAGAGAAAGTGAAAAGTGGCAAATTGATTGTTGCTTTTCAAGCACATCACTATTACAGAACGGCTTTATTTTCAAAAGAGTTTGGGGAATCTCTTGGGCTCGCAGACGAAGTTGTAGTGATGGAAGTTTTTGCGCCGGGTGAAGAATTCATTCCCGGCTCAAGTGGAATAACGCTCGCATCGAATGTGCCTCTTGATAGTAACGTCGTTCATTTTGAGCCATCATGGTCCAAAGTTCCGGCCCTACTCGCGAGAAACGCTTCCCCTGGTGATTTCATCTTCACTTTAGGTGCGGGCGAGATAGGCCTTATGTCCTCAGATATTGTGAGAGAACTCAAAAACAAATATGGTGAATGAAATTCGCGCATTAAAGCGTCGTAAATGGGCAATAAGACTTCTTACGTTACTACCTGTCCTCCTCATTTCAAGCGGTGCTTTTTATCTCGTATATTTCAGTGACATTTTTGCGGTGAAAACAATAAGCGTCCAAGGTAGCAAAATCGTCCCTGAACACAGCATCATTGATGCCGCAATGATTCCGCTTGGCACGCCACTTGCCAAAATTGATAGCGAGACCATACAAAAAAACCTTAGTAAATTTCCATCTGTTGGGTCTGTGGAGATCAGACGAGTCTGGCCATCGGAAATTGTTCTAGCAATTTCCGAGCGGATGCCTGTCGCCACAATGGCAGAAGGAGGTACCTGGAGATTCGTAGATGAGTTTGGGGTGATGTATGGCGAATCGTCAAAAGTCCCCGATGGTTTGATTCCTATAACTGCTAATTCCACAGCGGCTCGTGCAGCCATCGCTGGTGTTATCCAGGCCATTCCAGATTCGATAAAGCGCCAGGTGTTGACAATCAGTGCCGAAACTAAAGATAGCGTTGAGCTGAGACTCACCAGTAATAGAACTGTTTTTTGGGGAAGTTCTACGCAGACAGTTCGTAAAATCAAAGTTCTTGAGGTGCTCCTGACGAAAAATGCGAGACTTTATGACGTTAGTGCCCCAAATTTTCCCACTACGAGGAATTAGCGACACACCGAAGGAAAAGTTCGTTTCACCCACTTTTTTACATACTCTCGACATAGCAGAAAAACGTCTTCAACCTTAAGCCTACGCTTGAGGTTGATACTTTGGAGGAATGGCACTATGGCAGGGTCGACGCAGAATTACCTCGCAGTCATCAAGGTTATTGGAATTGGCGGAGGTGGCGGTAAGGCAATAAGCCGTATGATTGAATCAGGTTTGAGAGGCGTTGAATTTATTGCTATCAACACTGATTCTCAAGACCTGATTATGAATGAAGCAGATGTCAAACTTGATATAGGTCGATTGCTGACGCGAGGACTCGGTGCAGGTGCAGACCCAAGTGTTGGACGACAGGCTGCCGAAGATCATGCCGAACAAATCGAGGAAGCACTTCGAGGCGCCGATATGGTGTTCATTACTGCAGGTGAAGGTGGCGGCACAGGAACCGGTGGAGCACCCGTAGTCGCAAGAATTGCGCGCTCACTTGGTGCATTAACTGTAGGCGTTGTTACAAAACCATTTAACTTTGAAAATAAACGCAGAATGCTCACTGCAGAACTTGGCATTGAGGAACTCCGCAAGGAAGTCGATGCATTGATTGTGATTCCGAATGATCGACTCTTATCGCTCAATGACCGTTCAATTTCAATGATTGAAGCCTTCAAAATTGCAGACTCGGTTCTGTTCCAAGGTGTAAGTGGAATCACCGACATGATTACAACTCCAGGACTCATCAACGTTGATTTTGCTGACGTCCGAAGTGTGATGAAAGATGCAGGCGGAGCATTTATGGGCATAGGTCGTGCACGTGGGGAAAATCGATCAGTCATCGCTGCTGAGGCTGCAATTGCATCACCGTTATTGGAGGCAAGCATTGAAGGGGCAAGGGGAGTGCTTTTGTCGATAGCAGGCGCAAGCGACTTGGGTCTATTTGAAGTGAATGAAGCTGCTCGATTAGTACAAAAAATCGTACATCCAGATGCGAACATCATCTGGGGAACAGTCATTGACGAAAAACTCGGCGATGAAGTTATCGTAACCGTTGTTGCCGCAGGATTTGACTCAGGACAGCCTGCCTACAAGCCCGCTCCTACGCTACAAACGAATGCTGAAAACGAGATTTCAGCCGATGTAGAGAATTCCGAGGAATTGCCTTCGTGGTTGGCAAGTGAAAATAACACTGAATCCGAAGAAGTTGTAGAAGCAACGCCAGCGAAACCTATTCAAACAATTGTGTTTGACGATGGCGAAATCGAAGACGAAGTTGATGTCCCAGATTTCTTGAAGTAGCAATGTGGCGAAGTGAGTGTGAATATGCTCTTTGGATGTTCACATCGCGATTCAATGATGGTTTCTCTATCGGTAATTACCGAGACTTGAACGTCGCGACACATGTAGGGGATAGCCTGTCAGCTGTTCAAAAAAACCGAAATCACATAGCGGCAATGATGGATGTGTCACCAGAGTCAATCTTTTGGCCGGAACTCACTCACTCTACAACGTCGCTTCAGATTATGGAAAAAAAACAAAGTGTGAAACCTGCCGATATCATCTACACGACAAATCCTGAGATTGTGCTAGCGACGATGTCGGCAGACTGCGTGCCACTGATTGCAATCTCTCATAAAGAACCTTTCACCCTCACTGCACATATCGGCTGGAAGGGTGCAGCAGCAAATATTGCTCATGAGATTGTTGCAATTTTCGAAAGCCAAGATTTGACGGAAGTCGAAATCATCCTTGGACCAGCAATTTGTGGGGCGTGCTATCAAGTTCCCCACGACAGACTGCAGCAGGTGGAAGAAGCATTGCCAGGATCTCATCAGAAAGGCGGCTTAGATCTGCGAGCAGGTCTTTCTCGATTTTTTGAAGAACGAGGATTCAGGGTTGAGATGCTTGGACCTTGTACATATGAGACAGATAAATTGTTCTCGTTTAGAAGAAATCATGATACAGGTCGGCAAGCAGCAGTGGTGAAAATCAGATGAATAGAAAAGACGAATTAGCCTCAAACTTAAAAGTTATTCAGTCTGAAATTATGCGTGCTTGTGAACAAAACGACCGAGATCCGAACGAGATTACGCTCATTGCTATTACCAAGAATTTTCCAGCAAGTGATATTCGTTTGCTCAATGAACTTGGCGTCAATGATTTTGGCGAAAGTCGCGTACAGGAGTTTTCTAAGAAATATGAAGAAGTCAGTGACCTGATATCCACGTGGCACTTCATAGGACAGGTTCAAAGCAACAAGATTCGCGAGATTACGAGGCTGGCTGATGTCGTTCATTCACTCGATAGCGACGAGCATATTGAGAAGTTCAATAGTCAAGCCCAGAAGGTAGGAAAAACGATTGATCTTTTGATACAAATCAATCTGGATCCAGATTATCCGAACTCCAGAGCCGGAGTGAGCGCCGAAGAGGCCGAAAATTTGGCAACCCTCATTCATCGGCTAGGCAATGTGAATCTGGGTGGATTGATGTTTATCGCCTCGCCTCAGGTTGAAGCGAGACAAGCGTTTAAGGGTTTTGCGGAGGTGCTATACGAATTTAGAAAGCGCCACCCGAGCGCTAAGGTCGTTTCAGCTGGAATGTCCTCTGACCTACAAGAAGCTATCCAGATTGGCGCGACACACCTTCGAATAGGCTCTAAATTGCTCGGAAATCGCCCTCTTTAGGGTATTTTGTGTCCAAGCGTGCTTCCCCCACCGCGCTCAGAGTGAAAGGGCTTTGCGATGCCAAACGCTTTTCGCCGACTCGGCGAATACCTTGGATTGACTGAAACCGAAGAAATTATTGATTCCCCTGTGGAAGAGGTGCAACCGCAGCGAACTTACCGCCGTGGAAACCTCACCCCTGTCACAGAAACCTACGAAGCACCAAAACCAGAACCAGATGCCCGAATCATCACCATCTTGCCACGTTCCTTTAATGATGCGCGACAAATTGGCGAAGAGTTCCGTAAAGGTCACGCGGTCATTATGAATGTTAGTGACATTGATGAAGTAAATAAGCGTCGATTAGTTGACTATGCATCTGGACTTGTTCATGGACTCGAAGGCAAAATTGAGAAAATCTCAAACTCGGTTTTCTTGATCAGCCCAAAAAATGTTGATGTTCAAGATGATGCGCGAGCAACCTTGCGCCACGATGGTTTCTTTAATCAAAGTTGATGCAAATAGGTACTTACATAGCTCTAGCGCTGTCCTTATATGTGTACGTGCTGATTGGGCGGATCATTCTTGATTATGTCATGATGTTTTCGCCTTCGTGGCGCCCTCAGGGGTTTGTGCTCGTACTTGTGGATAGCGTGTTTCGTATTACTGATCCACCGTTGAATTTCTTACGCAGGTTTATTCCGCCGTTGCGGTTAGGTTCAATTTCACTTGACCTATCGTTCCTAGTGCTCATTATCGTGATTCAGCTTTTGATTCCACTTGTTGCAAGGCTCTAGTTTTTAACTTCAATCCAGCCGGTAAAACCAAGATCATCTGATTTCACAGAATACGAAAGTGATGCATCCGATTCTTCAAATGTGAGGGCTAATACTTCTGACGCAATCCACTCCTGATGTTTCTTGATTGCAGTTCTTGTATCCTCATTGTTACATTGCCAATGAACAACAATTCGATTACTTACCTCAAAACCAGATGACTTTCGAGATTCTTGCAAGAGCCTCACTACCTCTCGCGCAATTCCTTCATGCATGAGGTCATCATTAAGCGTGAGGTCAAGAGCAACTGAGAGCCCATCTGATGATGAAACTGCCCAACCTGATTTTGGTAACTCAGTGATGATGACATCTTCTTCCGTGAACTCGATTTCACCAAGAGCAGCATCATGTAATTTGAAGACAGAATTTGTTTGTAATTCATCTCTCACGGCATTTGCATCTTGCGAGTGGAGGAGATTTGCCACCTGTTGGGTGTTACTGCCATAGCGTTTACCTAGATTTCGAAAGTTCGCTTTAAGTGATATCGAAGTTAATTCTCCTTCGGCTTCCGCGAGAGATTCGACAACTTTAACATTAAGTTCATCAGATACATGCTGCTTCAACTCCGATGGAATGCTTGACCACTTGCTTGATCCAATGAGCGCGCGTGCTAGAGGTTGTCTGGTTTTTACTTTCGACTCTGCCCTCGCGGCACGACCAAGTTCCACGAGTTCAATGATGATTTGCATATGCTCGGAAAGGTTGGTGTCGAGTCGTTCTTCGTCGACATCAGGCCAGGAGGCCAGATGAACTGATGGAACATCAGGATTTGTACCAACAAATAAATCCTGCCAAACTCGTTCTGCGATAAATGGGGTGAATGGAGCAAGAACCAAGGTCAGTGTTTCTAACGCTTCATGTAATGTTTCAAGCGCTGATTTCTCCCCGTCCCAGAATCGTCGCCGGTTTCTGCGAACATACCAATTTGAAAGCAAATCTATGAATTCTGAAATGACTTTTCCCGCTCTTTGAGTGTCAAACACTTCAAGTGCCCGGTCCACATTTTTTGCTAGCAAGTTGCTTTCGTTAAGCAGCCACTGATCGATGAGTGGACGCTCTCGGAATTTTGATGCGGTGTCTTTCTGATACGTAAAGTCACTTTCTCGTGCATAGAGTGCTTGGAATGAGACAGTTGACCAGTACGTGAGCAGCACTTTCCGAACAACTTCTGCAATATTGGTATGTCCAACCCGACGTGCCTGCCATGGTGAACCGCTTGCGAGCATGTACCAGCGAAGGGCATCCGCTCCATGCTCATCCATGAGGCCAACAGGTTCAAGTACGTTCCCAAGATGCTTGGACATTTTTCGTCCTTGCTCATCCAAGATATGACCAAGGCAGACCACATTCTCGTACGAGGACTTATCAAAAACCAGCGTTCCAATCGCCATCAAGGTATAGAACCAACCGCGGGTTTGGTCTATTGCCTCACAGATAAAGTCAGCAGGATATTCGTCTTCAATGTTTGCTTGTTTATTGTGTGGATATCCCCACTGGGCAAATGGCATTGCGCCGCTGTCATACCAGCAATCAATGACCTCGGGCACACGAGTGGCGGAATCTCCACATTGATCGCACACGATACTGATGTCATCTACATAAGGCCGGTGTGGATCGATGTTCGCTACATCAACTCCCGATTTTTGTCCAAGCTCAGAAAGGGATCCAATACACGTAAGGTGGTCAGATTCACAACGCCAAATCGGTAGCGGAGTTCCCCAATAGCGATTCCGTGATAACGCCCAATCAACATTGTTATGAAGCCAGTCACCGAAGCGACCCCACTTGATTGTCGATGGATACCAGTTCGTTGCTTCATTTTCACGCAACAGTGCATCTTTAATTGCTGTGGTTTTGATATACCAGGAAGGTTGCGCGTAGTAAATCAACGGCGTGTGACAGCGCCAACAGTGTGGATAGGGGTGGAGGAATGGTTCGTGTTTGAAGAGTAGCCCAGTGCTTTTCAATTCCTTCACAATAGTTTTGTCAGCGTCCTTAAAGAACATACCTCCAACCAGGGCAATTTCTGGTGAGAAAGTTCCATCACTCAGTATCGGATTTACCACTGGAAGTCCATACTGCTTACATAAAAGTAAATCTTCTGCACCAAATGCTGGCGCTTCATGAACGATCCCAGTTCCTTCTTCAACAGTGACAAAATCAGCAAGTAGCACACTGTGTAGCGGAGCGTCTGTTTCTGGAAATTCCACGTACTCAAACGGTCGCTGGTATCGAACACCTTCTAAGTCGCGACCTCGCAGCACCGCTTTGATTGTGGCCTCGTCACCAAATAGTTTTGAAACAAGATCTTTGGCAACGATAAAGTGTTGTTCGTTATCTTCAGTGACAATTACATAGTCAATGTCTGGATGTACCGCTGCTGCAGTATTACTAAGAAGTGTCCAAGGAGTTGTCGTCCAAATAACAAGAGAGAGATCTGAATATGTGGAGGCAAGTTCGCCAATTACTTTGAAGTTCACATACACAGAGTCATCGGTGATATCTTCATAACCTTGGGCAAGTTCATGATCGGAAAGTCCAGTACCGCAACGAGGGCAATAGGGTGACACTCTGTGGTCTTGGACCAACAGGCCTTTGTCAAAGATCACTTTCAAGCTCCACCAGACACTTTCAATGTAGTCTGGATTCATCGTCCAATATGCTTCATCAAAGTCAACCCAATAGGCCATGCGCTTGGTCATCTCAGTAAATTCATTGACGTGGCGAACCACAGATTCCCGACATTTTTCATTGAATTCGGCGACCCCAAAGTTTTCTATGTCGCCTTTTCCTTGAAATCCGAGTTCCTTCTCGACTGCAATTTCCACTGGTAAGCCGTGGCAATCCCACCCGGCTTTGCGTGGGACATGGAACCCTTTCATCGTTTTATACCGAGGGAATACATCTTTGAAGACTCGAGCTTCTACGTGATGCGTGCCTGGAGTTCCGTTTGCAGTTGGTGGCCCTTCGTAAAACACCCAACGCGGTTTATCTTTTGTTTGATCGAGCGATTTTTCGAAGATTTTTCCAGCATCCCAAAGTGACAAAATCTCGTGTTCCATCGAAACGAGATCTAATCGTGGTGGCACGTTTTTATACATGTATTACTCCGGATGTAAGAAGGGCAAAGGATACTCGCCTCTACAACCGCCCTGCTTCACGTACAGACTTGAGAAAACTCTGTAATTCTGGTGTTTGTGGATTATCTAAAATCTGCTCTGCTGTTCCTAGCTCAAGCAATCGTCCGTGATGAAGAAAACCAACTTGGTCTGCAACTCTACGAGCAAATCCCATTTCATGAGTTGCCACAACCATCGTCATACCATCTGTTCGCAATTCTGATACGAGCTGAAGTACTTCCGCTACGAGAACAGGGTCGAGAGCACTTGTGACTTCATCCAAGAGCAGGATCTCAGGTGCGGTTGCAATGGCTCGCAGGATCGCTACACGCTGCTGCTGACCTCCTGAGAGTCGATCAGGAAATTCATTCGCTTTCACTTCTAGCCCAAAACGAGAAAGTAATTCCAATGCTCGTTGCTGTGCTATCGATGCATCAACACCGTGCACGATGGTGGGGGCGAGAGTGATGTTCTCAAGAACACTGAGGTGGGGAAACAGATTAAAATTTTGAAACACTATCCCCATCCGTTTACGCGCCGCATCTTGATCAAACTTGATTGAAGTGATTTCAGATTCTGAGAGCCAGATTTCTCCATCATCGATAGTTTCGAGTAAATTGATGCATCGAAGTAACGTAGATTTTCCAGAACCGCTCGCACCAATCAAAACAGTTACTGAATGATTCTGTACCGATAAATTGATATCCTGAAGAACAACGTCTGTGCCGAATGATTTTCTGACATTCATCAGATCCAAGACAGGTTTCATACGCCACCACCGATTGCTTGTCGTTTTTCAACGCGTTTGGCTAAATAGTCAGTGACTCGAGTGAGCGGAATCGTCAATAAAACGAATACCACACCTGCTACTAGGTATGGTGTGAAGTTGAAGTCGCGTGCGGTGAGGATTTGTGCCGCTTTAATCGCATCGATGGCTCCGAGCACGGAGATGAGTCCTGAATCCTTTTGTAAAGAGACGAGATCGTTTAGCAGTGGTGGAGTCACACGACGTATTGCTTGCGGCATAACGACATGCCGCAATGTTTGAAACTGCGATAAGCCAAGTGCACGAGCTGCCATCCGTTGAGTGGGGTGAATACTTTCTATCCCTGCACGAAGTACCTCTGCAACATAGGCACTATAGGTCAAAACAAGTGCGAGACCTCCAAGGAAGACAACCGAGTTAGGAATACCCTCAAGTCGAAGTCCTGGAACTCCGAGTCCCAAAAGGAGTATGACAAGCAAAAGTGGTAGACCACGAAAGATATCCGTGTAGGCAGCCGCCAAAGCTCGAACTGGAAACAGAATCGGTGACTTTGAAGTCCGAGCGAGTGCAAGAGCAGTTCCGAGAATCATGATGACGATTGCTGAAATTGCCATCACCCGAATATTGAGCCAAAGACCTTCAAGTACAAACGGGATGCTTTCTCTTGCGATACTGAGATCGAAGAACGAAGCCTGCACTCGGGGCCAACCTGGCGCACTTGTTATTGCAAAAATCAAAATTAATGAAAAAACGATGGTAGATGATGCGGCTAAATACGCAGAACGACGAGTGGCTCGCCTTCGTTCCTTTTCCCGCGCTAAGCGCTTTTGGGAAGGAACATACGGCGAGCCACTCTCAGTCGTCATAAAGTCGTCGAACTACTCTCTGATAAATGGAGCATTCGTGACATCTGCGAGCCATTGCTGAGCAATGTCATCGAGAGAACCTGCATCCCAAAGAGCGTCCACAGCTGAGGAAACGCAGGTTGTCAAAGCACTGTCCTTATCGAGAACAAGACCGAATTGTTCGCCAGCACCATCGGTCGGGAATTGTCCAACAATGACACCATTATCAAGTTGTACTGCTGTCATAAAGAATGCAGTTGGAAGGTCAACGACAAGACCATCGATCTGCTCGTTGTTCAGTGACTTCACAGCAACATCGTTATCGTTAAACGCAGCCACATCTTGTGTCGGTTGAATAACATCCACGATTGTGTTGTACGAGGTAGTTCCAACCTGTGCGCCAAGTTTTGCATCTTTGAGTTCGGCCAAGGTGGTTGCGCCATCAATTGGTGAACCTGCATAGGTAATAAGTGCTTGATTCACGTTGTAGTACCCAGTAGAAAAATCAACCGCATTTTTACGTTCATCTGTGATCGACACTTGGTTAATAGCAAAGTCAAAATCCTTAGCTCCTGGAGCAATGATGCTATTGAAAGGCGAAACTACCCACACAACATCGCTTGCTGCAAAGCCCATTTGCTCCGCCACCGCATATGCAACAGCTGATTCAAAGCCCTCACCATTAGTTGGATCATCATCGACATACCAAGGGGAGTAGGCAGGGGAATCAGTACCGATAGTGATCTTCCCTGCGGTCGTTACCGCTAAATTTTCTACAGCACATGAAGTGTCACTCGGGGATGGTGACGCATTCTCGTCTGCTGGTGCACAAGCAGTGAGCGCAAGGGCAATCACAGCAAGTGCGGCTAATGTATTTCGAGCCTTCATCTCGAACCTTTCCTTCGTCGGGAGGCAGAGACTAGGTGAACATCCTCAATGCTTCAGCGCGAGTTCGTTCTGGTTCAGAAAGTGAGCACGCTGTTGCAAAGTCCCTGCAAGTGCGAGCGAAGGCTAGAGCATCAGTGGCAGTATGAAAAGTGGGCTTCAAAACCTTGCCTTTACACCGATGTACGCTACCCTTCGCCCGCACATCGGAGGTGGGAAATGGCAGTCAAGAAGACAGCAGGTAAATCGGTTGCCAAGAAAGTGGCGAAAAAAGTTGTCAAAAAAGCTACTGCTAAAAAGGCCGTGAAGAAACCTGTCGCTAAAAAGGCGGTAAAAAAGGTCGCGAAGAAAACTGTCGCTAAAAAGGTCGTGAAGAAACCTGTCGCTAAAAAGGTCGTGAAGAAACCTGTCGCTAAAAAGGTCGTGAAGAAGGTCGCGAAGAAAGCGGCTCCAAAGACGACGAGCACGACGAAGTCTTCAAAGAAAGATACTAAGAAGGTCGCAAAGAAGTCGCCGGCGAAACCTCGAGGTAAAACCCCCACAGCGAAGCCAGCCGCGAAAAAAGCCGCCTCAAAACCAGAAGCCAAGAAAGCGACTCCAGCGAAAGTTGCTATACCCAAGGAAAAAACCAAAGACGTTAAATCACCGTTAATTGAAGATGATAGCGATAAGCAACCGGTAAAACGTGGCAGGAAATACATTTATGCCCCAGACGAAATTCCTGAACCAATTCCACTTGATCATCAAGGTGCAATTGAGTTTTCTCAAGCCATCAAACAACCCGACAGCAAGCCACGAGAAAAAGAACGTGTGCAGGACGATGATTCGATGTGGACAGGTGCAGAACTTAAAGCGATGCGAAAAGTTTTTGAAGCGGATCTCATCGAAAGGCGCGAAGACTTAGCAATTGCACAACGAGTCCTAACTGAGTTAATTGAGAACACTGACGATGGCGCAGGAGCTGAAACTGCCGATACTGGAAATATGACACTTGAACGCGAAATGCAGATTTCCAAAGTGGATCTTGCTCAAATGAAAGTCGAAGAAACTCAGCTCGCGCTACTTCGCTTAGAAAGTAAAGTTTTCGGATTATGTGAAGAATGCGGTAAGCCAATTGGCAAACTACGGCTTCAGGAGGCTAATCCATATGCCACCATGTGTATTCGGTGCAAAGAGGCTGCTGACAAAGCGGCATTGTAGCCTCGGCGTGTGAATACGCGTGCACGGCTACTTGTTATCGCATCGCCCCTTATCGTCGTAGATCGAATCACGAAAGTTTGGGCTGAGAACAATCTGCAGTTCGGCAAACCTCAAGAAGTAATCGGATCGCTACTGCAATTTAATCTCGTATACAACCCAGGTGCGGCTTTTAGTATTTTTACTGATGCAACCTGGGTCTTCACACTCTTTGCAATTGCTTTTGCAATTTTTATTCTGGTTTTTGCCAACCGAATCACTACCACCCCATGGAAAATTGCTGCTGGCTTGGGATTAGGTGGCGCTATCGGAAATCTCATTGATCGGATCGTGAACGAGCCTGGAATTGGGCAAGGCCATGTAATTGATTTTTTGATGATGCCGTATTGGCCAATCTTTAACGTTGCTGACGCTTCAATGAGCACTGCCGTTGCAATAATTGTGATTGCCTCCCTACGAGGAATTGATTACAAGTAAAACTATGTCAAGACATAATTTCGCAATTCCAGATGGAATATCGGGAGATCGAGCAGATTCAGTCATCTCGACATTGTTGGGAATTAGCCGAACAAAAGTTCAAGAAGCCCTGCAATCAGGATTCATCAAAATCAATGGCAAGAGTGCGCTTCCAAATACCCGTGTGTATTCGGATGATTGGGTAGTAGCAGATTTTTCCGATGTCATTCGCGAAGTAAAAATCGTACCTGCGAGAGTGGAGAATCTTTCAGTCATTTATGAAGACAGCGATATTGTGGTGATTGATAAACCTTCAGGGATTGCCTCACATCCATCACTTGGATGGGAGGGATTCGATGTATTAGGGGCGCTTGCCGAGCGAGGAATACGCATTGCCACCAGTGGTGCAAGTGAACGTCAGGGGATTGTTCAACGGCTTGATGTTGGCACGTCAGGTTGTATGGTTGTTGCAAAAAGTGAATATGCCTATGCGCACCTGAAGGATCAATTTCGTAAACGAAGTGTTTCGAAAACTTACCATGCACTCGTCCAAGGACGATTAGATCCAAGTGAAGGTTCAATCGATGCACCAATAGCGCGACATCCACAGCACGACTACAAATTTGCGGTGATGGCAGGTGGACGAGATGCGCTAACGCATTACGTCACACTCGAAGCAATGTCATACGGGTCATTAGTAGAGGTTCAACTTGAAACTGGAAGAACTCATCAGATTCGAGTGCACTTTTCTGCATTGAAGCATCCGTGTGTAGGAGATGAAATGTATGGAGCAGATCCAACGCTCAGTCAAAAGTTAGGTTTGACCCATCAGTGGCTACATGCGCTTCGCCTCGAAATTATGCACCCACTCACCGGTGAGCAACTCACGTTTCACTCACCATATCCAGAGGATTTAGAGAAAGCACTTGAAACACTGAGAACACTTTGAACTCTCGCGTACACTTCATCCATGTTTGTGGAACAATCAGGAAAATTCAAACTTGGTGCGGATTCTGACCCGCTAGAAATATATCGACTTGGCTTTGGTGCAATGCGAATAACAGGGCCAGGGGTGTGGGGATTTCCAGCAGATGTTGATAGTGCAAAAGCAGTACTTCGACGAGCGGTAGCAAATGGAGTGAATTTCATTGATACTGCAGATTCATATGGACCTGAAGTGTCGGAGGTTCTTATCGCTGAAACTCTACGCCCATATCGAGAAGTTGTCATCGCAACAAAAGGTGGATTGACACGGCAAGGACCCGGACAGTGGGCAGCGTGTGGACATCCTGCATACCTCAAACAATGTATCGAAATGTCATTGCGTCGACTCAAAGTGGATACCATCGACTTGTATCAACTTCACAGAATCGACGATGGTTTTCCATTAGCCGAACAGATTGGAGTATTGAAAGAAGCGCAGGAAGCGGGAAAAATTAAACACGTTGGTCTATCAGAAGTCAGCGTCGATCAAATCAAAGAGGCATCCCAAATAGTAAGAATAGTGACCGTTCAGAATCTGTATAACATTCAAGTCCGAGGTTCAGAGGATGTCCTTCGCTATTGCGAAGAAGAGGGAATTGGTTTCATCCCCTGGTTTCCATTAGGGGGAGCGGACGTCGATTCTCTCAATAGCAAGCTCGGTGACATAAGTGAGGAAACCGGGCACACGGGCTCACAACTCGCTTTGGCGTGGCTCCTCGCCAAGTCAAAAGTGATGCTGCCAATCCCAGGAACTTCCTCGGTGATTCACCTCGATGAGAATTGCCAATCAGCGCAAATCACCCTGAATTCGGATGTTTTTGCCAAACTCGACGATTTGGCGTAGCAAAAATGTCAGGTTTCAGGTGGAATATATCCCCTGATTAAGACGTTAAGCACTCATAGGAGGAAACATGTCTAACCCAGTTCTGAACCGTGCCCTTGGCAGTATTGAGTATTCACCTGCAGGTGTAGAAGTTCCAACGATTTCCACAAGGAAAATGACAATTGAAGGAACACTCAATCGGGCAATGACGCTGTTTGCGATTTTCCTTGTTACTGCAATCGTGACGTGGCAGATGCAATTGATCGGTCTGATTTTCCCAGCGATGTTTGTTGGACTTGGACTTGCGCTCTGGGCATCTTTCAGCAAGAAAGTTCGCATTGGTGTCATGCTTGCATATGCTGCCGTTCAAGGTGTATTCGTTGGCGGAATTTCCTTGATTTTTGAAACTGCGTATGAAGGCATTGTCATGAATGCACTTTCTGCAACATTAATCACCGCAGGCATTATGTTTGTTGCATATCGCCAGCAATGGATCCGTGTCACAAGTAAGTTTCGTCAGATTTTGACGTTCGCGTTACTTGGCTACATGGGTTTTGCAGTTCTGAATCTTCTTATCGCTTTGTTTACCGGTAATTCGGCGTACGGCACTTCGCTAGGTTGGCTAATTGCTCTGGTTGGAGTTGGACTTGCATCCGTAACCCTGGTACTTGATTTTGCTGACATTGAGCAAGCTGCACAAGCAGGAGTCGATGCAGATTTTGAATGGCGTCTTGCATTTGGATTGATGGTGACATTGATTTGGATGTACATCGAAATTTTGCGGTTGCTCGCGATTCTTCGCGGCAACGACTAAGTTCGACCGAATCTAGGCTGTGATAGTCATCTCCGCCTAGATTCCTTCATCTTCCCCTAACTCACTTGTAGTGTGTCCTACTGATTTGAAGGGATTGTGTACGTGTCAAAAAACTTTGTACACCTACATAATCACACTGAATACTCGATACTTGATGGTTTATCCAATGTAAAGCAACTCACGATTGCTGCGGCCGAATTAGGAATGCCAGCGATTGCCATTACCGATCACGGGAATCTGTTTGGTGCTTTTGAGTTCTATAAGTCTGCAAAAAATGCTGGAATTAAGCCCATTATTGGAATGGAAGGGTATTACCTTCCGGTCGGAAGTCGTTTCACAAAGGGTCCATTCGAATTCGATGCACAAATCAGTGGTGATCTTGATGAGGGAGCAAACCTCAGCGTTGGTCGATTGAATTACACACATATGACAATGTGGGCAGAGACCACAGAAGGGATGCATAATCTCTTCAAAATCGCGTCGCTTGCATCCATCGAGGGACAATACGGAAAATGGCCACGATTTGATCGTGATCTCCTGGAGCGATTTGGAAAAGGCATCATTGCGACAACTGGTTGCCCATCAGGTGAAGTTCAAAAGTGGTTACTCGCAGGAAACTATAAACGTGCACTCGAAGCAGCTGCAAGTTACCGTGACTTATTCGGTGCAGGTAATTTCTTTGTCGAGATTATGGAGCACGGAATTGATATTGAACGAAAAGTACGACAAGGATTGATTCAGATTTCGAGAGACCTTGGAATCCCGCTTGTTGCTACCAATGATCTGCATTACATCAGAGCTGAAGATTCGGTCAGCCACGATGCTTTACTGTGTGTACAAACCGCCGGAACCCTTGCCGATCCAAAAAGATGGCGATTTGAATCTGAGGAGTTCTACCTTAAAACCGTCGATGAGATGGAAATACTTTTCTCTGAAGTACCTGAAGCGATTTCAAACACATTGCTTATTGCCGAACGCTGCAATGTTGAATTTGTGGAAAACCAGAATCTATTACCAGTATTCGATGTTCCCGCTGATATGGATGAGAATTCATATCTGAAGAAATTGGTTCTTGATGGATTAGCAATTCGATTTAAGAAACTCAACCGCGACATTCCATCTGAATACCTTGAACGTGCTGATTATGAGTTAAGCGTCATCTCGAAAATGAATTTCTCTGGATACTTTCTGGTTGTCGCAGACCTCATCAGTCACGCAAAAAAAGTGGGCATACGAGTCGGTCCTGGGCGTGGTTCTGCTGCAGGAGCACTTATAGCTTGGGCGCTTGGAATCACAGAACTTGATCCTATTGAGCATGGTTTGTTGTTTGAGCGATTTTTAAATCCTGAACGTATATCTATGCCTGACATCGATATCGATTTCGATGATGCCAGACGTGGCGAGATGATCGAATATGCAGTGACTAAATATGGATCGGATCGAGTTGCACAGATCATCACGTTCGGGTCGTTGAAGGCGAAAAATGCCATTCGCGATTCTGCTCGGATTCTTGAAATGCCCTATGCCGCGGGCGATGAATTAACCAAAGCAATGCCTCCAGCGGTCATGGGTAAAGAAATGGCTCTGTATGAGGTATTCGATCCGAAAAATTCGCGTTACAAAGAAGCGGGCGAATTTCGAAAATTGTATGAGTCGCGTGAAGATTATAAAAAGATAGTTGATACCGCGCGAGGACTTGAGGGTGCAAAACGTCAATATGGTTCTCATGCCGCAGGAGTAATTCTCTCGTCAAAACCGTTAATTGAAGTTCTGCCTTTGATGAAAAAACCAAGTGAAGGAACCATCATCACCCAATGGGATATGGTGGTATGCGAAAAACTTGGACTTCTCAAGATGGACTTTCTTGGGCTACGAAATCTGGGCATTATGGATGACTGTTTAAAGATTATTGAGAGAAATCGTGGCATCACAATAGTATTAGAAGACTTGCCGCTTGATAACAAACCAACGTACGAACTCTTATCACGAGGGGACACGCTCGGGGTGTTTCAGCTAGACGGTGTCGCAATGAGAACACTTCTGCGTTCACTCAGCCCAACATCTTTTGACGATATTGCAGCAGTACTTGCGCTCTATCGACCTGGACCGATGGGTGAAAATGCACACAACGAATATGCTGATAGGAAAAATAATCGAAAGAAGATAGAACCATTACATCCAGATTTAGCCGAAGCACTTGAACCAATCTTGAAAGAAACATTTGGACTTGCTGTCTATCAGGAACAAGTGATGGCTATCGCGCAACAACTTGCAGGCTACACATTGGCAGAAGCAGATTTACTCAGAAAAGCTATGGGTAAGAAGGATCAGAAAATTCTGAAAAAGGAAAAGGTTCGATTTGAAGGCGGAATGAAAGAGCGAGGATTTTCAGACACTTCGATTGACAAATTGTGGTCAGCACTTGAACCATTTGCCGATTATGCATTCAATAAATCTCACGCTGCCGCCTACGGGTTGATTTCTTATTGGACTGCTTACCTCAAAGCAAACTATCCTGCAGAATATATGGCAGCACTGCTCACCTCGGTGAAGGATGATCGAAGTAAATTGGCGGTTTACCTTGCAGAGTGCAGAAAAATGGGGATTGAAGTACTGCAACCTGATATCAACGAGTCATACGCAGATTTCACAACTATCGAAAACTCTATTCGATTTGGTCTCACTGCTATACGAAACGTCGGAGCAAATGTTGTTCAAAGTATAGTTGAGACCCGCCAGTCCAAAGGATCTTTCACTTCATACCTTGATTTTCTCTCCAAAGTTGAAACAGTGGCATTGAATAAACGGCTCAATGAAAGCCTCATCAAAGCAGGGGCTTTTGATTCACTTGGGCAAACACGAAAAGGTCTCACCCTTATACACAGTGAAGCAATTGACATTACGGTGGAGCGTAAGCGGGAAAAGGAAGCTGGTTTCGTCTCACTTTTTGGCGATGACACGGCTAATAGTGAAAATGATGAGGTCGCTGAGGGAATTAAACTCGACATCACCATTGATGAATGGGATCGTGCAGATCTCCTCACGGCAGAACGTGAGATGCTTGGGTTGTATGTAAGTGACCATCCACTTCGAGGTATTGAACACATAGTTTCGGAATCGAGCGACACCACAGTTGTCGATGCACTCGATCAGCCAGAAGGTGCGAATGTGACGGTAGCGGGACTCATTCGTGAGGTGGTTCGTAAAACAACGAGAAGAAACGGCTCAACCTATGCCAACATCACCTTGGAAGACGTCACCGGAGATGTTGAAATAGTTGTCTTTTCAAATGTCTATGCAGAATATATGGGTCTACTGACTGAAGATTCCATCGTTGCAGCAACTGTTCGAGTCGATAAACGTGAAACTGATGTTCCCAAACTTATAGCCCTTGATTTCAAACTGCTCGATGTCTCTGCATCAAGTCAGCCAGTTGTCATCAAGATTGTCGCCCAATCACTTAATGCAGATGTCCTAAGTAGATTGAAGGAAGTGCTACACAATCATTCAGGAGCAACCGAAGTGCAATTCCGGCTCATCAATGGCTCTCGAGTCACTGCTCTGAAAATAAACGAACAGTTCAAAGTTGATCCGACTCCAGCATTCTTCGGGGAGCTAAAGGCATTGCTAGGGCCGAATTGCTTATGAATATCCTCAAATCAAAACACTATCTGGGGCTCGTGAGTCTCACTCTTGGCACTTTGTTTGTGGGCGGCTTATGGATCTGGTTATCGCCATACGTTGAATGTTATGTCAATGAAGGAACCTGTGTTTATTATGTAGAGCGCAATAGCGATTTTTTCGTGGCAGATTTTCTGTTTGCGTTTTTGATGTTTCTCTTAGGCACAGTCTTAGGCTTTCTTTATAAGAAGAGTTGGTGGCAAGCCGGTATATGGTTTCAGCTTGGTGTAGCAGCCTATTCAATTTTGCTTTCTATCTTCGTCGCTCTTGTCGGTCAATTCGTACGACCATTGACTATGCTCAATGATTTACAAGCGGATGCAGGTCTTGAGTTGCGCACACTTGGAGCGATATTTGTTCTCCCGGCAGTTATTCAAGTGATTATTACCATCACAGGATTAACTAGAGGTCATGAATCAGAGCAGGGTGAAAGTGACGAGTGATTCGTTCTTACTTTATCCAGCCTTGGATATTAAGAACGGTGCACTTGCCCGAACTTCAAATAGTTCACTCACAACATGGCGTGAAGCATTAACCGCTTATGAAGTACCAGGTATTCAATGGCTACATCTTGTCGATCTTGATTTCGCATTTCAGCAGGGCAGCAATCAATCCGTGCTAGAAGACGTGATGAGATCAACGTCGCTCAAAGTTCAACTTTCTGGTGGAATCAAAGATAAAGATACATTTGATTATGCACTTTCATTCAATCCAACCCGAATAAATCTTGCACCGGATTTTTTGCGCAACAAAGATGACTTATCGGAGATATTGTCTCAGAATTTCTCCGAAGTATCGTTCGCCATCGATCTGGTTGAAGATACGGTTGTTTCCCGTGCAACTGGGCAAAATTTAGGAACTGCACTTGATGCGATCAGATGGCTTTCGGAACATGGCTGTCCTCGCATTATTCTGACAGAATCAAAGAGAGATGGCAGGCTTCAGGGCGTGAATCTTGATGTTTACAAACGGTACCGCGATGTAACGCCAATGCCCATCATTGCCTCAGGGGGAATTACAAGTATTGACGAGGTGGTAAACCTTGCAAATCTTGGTATTTCGGGGGCGGTCATTGGTGCTGCGCTGCATCAAAACGCTTTTCATTTATCAGAGGCACTTGATGCCTTAGGCAGGGTGTGATGTATTCGAAGCAGGCGGATGGAGTGATCTATCCGACATTCTCAGATTTTGAAACTCTTGCTGAAACGAAACGCGTCATACCTGTTGTGGCAAAAGTTTTGGCGGATGGCTGGACTGCAATTGGGTTATATGAAGCATTGACAAGCGCACGACCGGGAACATTTCTTCTTGAATCTGCCGAAGGTGGAAAAACATGGTCTCGATATTCCTTTGTTGGTGTGCACTCAAAAAGTACATTACTTGTGAAGGATGCAAAGACCACCATTCAAGGCGAAATGCCAGTTGGACTTGAGCTAAGTGCGAATGGTTTCGAAAGTCTTGAAGCATTGCTTTCATTATTAAAAACTGAACGCACTGATCTATTGCCTCCGTTTACGGGTGGACTTGTTGGCATGATGAGTTATGACAGTGTCCGTTGGCTTGAAAAAATCCCAAATATTCAGAGTGATGAACTCGATATTCCCGATATGGCATTTTTGCTGACATCTGATTTGGCAGTGATTGACCATTGGGAGGGGACACTCTGGATTATCGCGAATGCGATAAATTTTGATGCGACAGAGGCGCGGCTTCGATGGGCTTATGATGATGCGTGTTCGCGGATTGCAACGATGCTGAGCGCTCTTCAAGATGCAAAACCGTTAGGTGTCGTAGGAGTACCGGCGATTTCAGATCTCAACATTGATTCCAATGTACAGAAAGATCATTTCTTTGAAAAAGTTAACCGTTGTAAAGAATATATAAAAGCTGGAGATGCTTTTCAAATTGTAATCTCACAAAGATTCAAAGCTGACTTATCTGCACATTCATTTGATGTCTACCGAATGCTTCGGGCACATAATCCAAGTCCATATATGTATTACATACGATTTTCCCAAGAAGGAAATGATTCAATGGGCTGCTTTGATATTGTCGGTTCAAGCCCTGAAGCACTCGTGAAATTGGAAAATGGGATGGTCGAGATGCACCCAATTGCAGGGACGCGAAAACGCGGCGGTACCAGTACAGAGGATGAAAATCTCGAACAAGACCTGTTGCAGGATGAAAAAGAAAGATCGGAGCATTTGATGCTCGTCGACCTTGGAAGAAATGATTTAGGGCGTATCGCAACGCCAGGAACAGTTGAAGTGTCACAGTTCATGACAATTGAGCGATATTCACATGTCATGCATCTCGTATCAAAGGTAAGAGCACATTTGGATGAGAGCATGTCTGCGGTTGATGTGGTGCGAGCAACCTTTCCGGCAGGCACTCTCAGTGGCGCACCTAAACCACGCGCTATGGAAATTATTGAAGAACTCGAGCCAACTCGACGAGGTCTCTACGGTGGCGTCATTGGGTATTTTGATTTCGCTGGCAATATGGATCTTGCAATCGCAATACGCACCGCACTCATTCAAGGTACACAATGTTATGTGCAAGCAGGTGCGGGCATAGTTGCCGACAGTGATCCAGAATCCGAATATCTTGAATGCATTAACAAGGCAAACGCAGTCTTGAGAGCGATTGAAAGCGCTAATCAATTGAAAGACCAGTGAGATGTCTCGGGTGCGCACGGTTCTTTTTTTGGTAATCTTCTCTGGGGTTTATTTCGTATACATACAAACTCAAGTGTCCATAAGTGAGCACACTTCTGTACTGAGTTTTCTACCGCTTTTGACGTTACTTCTTAGCCTTTTGACACTTGTAATTTCTACCCGTGCTTTGGCACTTTACACTGCAAGTGTCATTTCTCTTGCACTTTGTGTGGGAGTGTATGAAATCCTCATGCTTGATGTGGGTGCCACATCACGATTTCTCAGCATATCTGGAGTGGTGCTCTTTTCGGCTGGATTGCTGTGGTTGCGTAGCCGATTGAAGAACGTTCAATGGGTGAAGGTTCAACGTTATTCAAAATCCGAAGAGAGCCCGTGGGTTCTACTC
Organism: Candidatus Nanopelagicales bacterium; assembly: GCA_049421205.1. Classification (GTDB taxonomy): domain Bacteria; phylum Actinomycetota; class Actinomycetes; order S36-B12; family UBA5976; genus JAFMIT01. The sequence continues at coordinate 31,933 of JBMSMQ010000002.1, read as the reverse complement.
GATCAAGGAAAAGACCCTACGCTAGAGTTTGGTAAGGAGGAAAAGTGAGTTCCAAACGTTCACATCACGGGAATACCCCAGCCGCTTGGACAGCTGTGGTAATTTCAATCCTTGCCTTTATCGTAGGAGGCTTCGGCACCATCTTGGGTAACCTATGGATTGTTGGTCTGGGTTTTCTCCTTCTTATTGGTGCTGCAGTCGTTGGAAAATTAATGCAAATGGCTGGGCTTGGGCAGTACCCAAATCCTGACGCTTAGTTAACCTTTTAATTAGGTTTTTTCCTAAGTTTTCGCCCAAACTTGGGCTATGGCTGAAGACATAAGCGGATTGATTCTCATCGTTGAAGATGAACGAGCAATTGCGGATATTCAGCGAATGTATTTACAAAAAGCAGGCTTTGGTGTTCATGTTGAAAGCGATGGAGTTGGCGCAATCAAAGCTGCACGTGAGTTACAACCCGCCTGCATAGTGCTTGATGTTGGTATTCCTGCTCCCGATGGAATTGAAGTTGTAAAGTATTTACGGCAAGAAGGTAATTGGACTCCAGTGTTGATGTGTACTGCAAGAGATGATGAAGTTGACCGCGTTTTAGGATTAGAAATAGGTGCGGATGATTACATTACAAAACCATTTAGTCCTCGTGAATTAGTAGCACGAGTAAAAGCGGCTATTCGTCGACACAACAAGAGTGCAGAACCTGATGATGTTCTTGAACTTGGAAACGTTTTACTCAATAGAGCAACGCGCAAGGTAAGTGTGGATGGTCACGATGTTGAATTCACTGCAACAGAATTTGATCTCTTGGCCTATCTCATGACACGGTCAGGTCGAGTGATCTCGAGGGAACAACTGTTGAGTGATGTCTGGGGATACGCCGCCTACGCTTCAAATAGGACAGTTGACACCCACATAGCACAGGTGCGAGCAAAGCTCGGTGAAAAATCATTCATCAGAACAGTGAGAGGCGTCGGCTATTCAGCTGATTTGAAAGAGCAATAATGGTGAGTGCTGATGGTGGCGAGATTCGTCACACAGAATTGCAAGAAGTCAGAATCTCAGATGATTTTTCTGTCCGGCAATCGCTTGCGAATCGGATTTGGGTTGTTGCGGCAGTGTCTGTGGCAATCGCGGTGGTTTTCGGTGGTTTAATTTCATACCCGCTTGTCCAATCGGCTGCTGAGAATCAAGTGAGAGAAGAGCTCAGTAAACAGGCGGATCTTGCCCAAGAATTAGTAATTGCCAATTTATCGGGTGAGCCAGTAAGAGGTCGCCCAGGGCCCGAATTCGCTGAAGGTGTCGTTGTTATTCCCATTGTTCCGGGACGTCCGGTACCTGCTCCTTTAACCGAAGCAGATGTCATCACAATAGAAAAGAATGGCTCTTTCAGTCATACTCGTGAAACTCAAGATGGAAAATACTTTCTTGAAGGGCGACCTATCGGGCTCGGACAAGGGATAGTTCTAGTCCTAAGAGATGATGCAGCTGATGCACCTGCTGCCGTTTTGATGACTCGCTTGGTGGTCGCATTGGTTTTGGGACTTATCGTGGCTGCGATCATTGCATATTTTGTTGCACGACGTACGGCCCGTCCTCTCTACTTAGCGTCTCTTGCCGCTCGTCGGCTCGCAAATGGGGAGAGAAACGTTGGGGTGGAAGTCGAGGGGGCAGCTGAAGTTGCCGATATTGCCGAAGCACTGAATTTACTCGCCCAAAATCTTGCAACGAGTGAAAATCGGCAACGCGAATTCTTTATGGCAGTATCGCATGAGTTGAGAACTCCATTAACCTCCATCAAAGGCTATGCAGAGGCAATGGCTGATGGCCTCATCGACTCGGGAGACATCGAGAAAACAGGAACTCTTGTTATCAATGAAACTGCCCGACTAGAACGATTAGTCTCCGATCTGCTAGATATTTCCAGACTCGATGCGGTGGATTTTCAATTATATCCTGCGAAAGTTTCGCTGAAAGAATTTTTTGTCGATGTCAACGAAGCATGGACACTTCTTTGTCAACGAGAGAATATTCGATTCTCTTATATTGAAAACCTAACTGATAGTAAGTTGTATACCGACCCAATTCGACTCAGACAGTGCATTGATAACCTACTTGAAAATGCACTGAGAGTTACAGAATCAGGAGAAACGATTCAACTCGTAACAGAAATTGCTTCTGGTGTTCTCGAAATCCGTATTGACGATAGCGGTCCTGGACTTAATGATGAAGACATTCGCGTGGCGTTTGGTTCTGGAACATTACATTCGCGCTATCGTGGTATTCGTCAAGTGGGAACAGGGCTTGGACTCGCTCTGGTGTATAAGCTAATCCATCGCTTGGGCGGGAGCGTCAGCGCGGGTCACTCTCCATTAGGAGGAGCACAGTTCGTGCTTCGACTACCTGTTTCCCTTGTATAGCGCTACGCAATTAGGCTCTGCGAATGGCAAGCATGCTTGATGACATATTAGTCAAAGTTCATGAAGACCTTGAGGTTCGAAAAGCCATTCGTTCACTTGAGCAGTTGCAGAAAGAAGTTGAGCGAACCACAAGCCCAAGAGAAATCCTTCCAGTATTCAAAGGAAGAGATGTATGCGTAATTGCTGAGATAAAACGACGAAGTCCGAGTAAAGGAGATCTCGCCACAATTACTTCACCTGATTTGCTTGCCGCGATGTATGCAGAGGGGGGAGCACACGCGATTTCAATACTGACAGAACCTCACTTTTTTAGTGGATCGATTGATGATCTTATTGCTGTGCGTAACGCTGTAGAAACTCCGATACTTCGAAAAGACTTTATTGTGAGTTCCTACCAGTTGTTTGAAAGCCGACTTATCGGAGCAGATTTGGTTCTTCTTATCGTGGCAGCACTTGAACAAAAAGCACTCGAATGTCTCATAGATCGTTCGTTATCACTTGGATTAACTCCAATAGTCGAAGTTCATGACAAAGAAGAAGTTTCTCGAGCAATAGATGCGGGTGCGAACGTAATTGGGGTCAATAACCGAAATCTGAAGACGCTCGAGGTGAATCACCATCAGTTTCTTGAACTTGCTGATTTAATTCCATCCTCTATTATCAAAATTGCAGAAAGCGGAATCAAGACGGCCCAGGATTTGAGGATGTATGCACAAGCTGGAGCGGATGCGGTCTTGGTCGGTGAAGCTCTTGTCACAAACGATGATCCTGGGAAACTCGTGCACGAACTTGTGACTGCTGGAGCACATCCATCTGTCAAGCACCACTAAAGATTTTTTGAGAGAATAGTGCTATGACACTCAACTACTCCGCGCCAGATTCCAAAGGTCATTTTGGTCAATATGGTGGCAGGTTCGTACCAGAAGCTTTGATCAGCGCCCTTGACCAATTGGAAAGAGAATATTTAAAGGCTCGAGATGATGTCTCATTTCAGATTGAGTTAGCCGAACTTCATGCCACGTACACAGGACGTCCCTCGCCATTGACTTTTGCACCTCGCTTTTCAGAGCATTGTCAGGATGTGAAAGTTTTTCTTAAACGAGAAGATCTCAACCATACTGGCTCGCACAAAATCAACAATGTGCTTGGTCAGGCACTGCTCACAAAGCGAATGGGCAAAACGCGAGTAATCGCTGAAACCGGAGCTGGCCAACACGGAGTTGCCTCCGCCACTGCCTGTGCGCTTTTGGGGCTTGAGTGCATCGTGTATATGGGTGAAGAGGACACAAAACGGCAAGCATTAAATGTGAGTCGAATGCAGATGCTTGGAGCGACAGTTATACCCGTTACCACGGGATCAAAAACTTTGAAAGACGCTGTGAATGAAGCAATGCGCGATTGGGTCACGAATGTGGACACAACTCATTATCTACTCGGCACGGTTGCAGGACCTCATCCTTTCCCAATGATGGTTCGGGATTTCCACTCGGTTATTGGAATTGAGGCTCGAGAACAGATGCTTCAAGTTCACGGTTTACCAAGTGCAGTTGTCGCCTGTGTAGGTGGTGGAAGTAATGCAATCGGCATTTTTCATCCATTCATCAATGATGAAGAAGTGGAACTTTGGGGATTTGAAGCAGGCGGCGACGGAGTCGAGACAGGTCGACATGCGGCCTGCATTACTGCTGGACAAACAGGTGTCTTCCAAGGGTCTCGTTCGTACTTGATGCAAGATGAAGAAGGGCAGACAATTGAAAGTCATTCGATTAGCGCTGGATTGGACTATCCAGGAGTCGGGCCCGAACATGCATTTCTCAAAGAACTTGGACGAACTCGGTATCAGCCAATCACGGATCGAGAAGCAATGGATGCATTTCTATTGCTATCCAGAACTGAAGGAATCATTCCCGCAATTGAGACGGCCCATGCTTTAGCCGGAGCAATCAAGATTGCACCTATTATCAAAGCAAAGTTTGGAAGCAATGCCAGCATTTTGCTAAATCTCTCAGGTCGCGGTGATAAAGATGTTGAAACTGCACGTGAATGGTTCACGAAGACTGGCCAGCTATGAGTTTGCAATCAGTGTTTGATCAGGCAAAGCAAGAAAATCGCGCGGCATTTATTGGATATTTTCCAGTAGGTTTTCCAACGGTTGAGGATTCAATTCGAATTATGCAAGCCATGGTTGATGGTGGAGTAGAGATTCTTGAAGTTGGATGGCCATACAGTGATCCACTCATGGATGGTCCTACTATTCAAAAAGCAACTGATATTGCACTGAAGAATGGCGTAACATCAAGTGATGTGTTCAATGCGGTTGCCAGTGTTGTCGATATGGGTGCTGAGGTTGCCGTCATGTCCTACTGGAACCTCATTGAGCGTCTAGGAATTGAAAAATTTGTGTCCAGCTTGAAGGATGCGGGCGGTTCGGCAACTATCACGCCCGATCTAACTCCCGATGAAGCGGACACTTGGATTGATGTCACCAGCGCTGAGAATCTAGATCGAATCTTTCTCATAGCTCCAGCATCCAGTGATGAAAGAATTAAACTCGTCAGTGACTCAAGTAAAGGTTTCATTTACGCTGCATCACTGATGGGTGTTACAGGTGAGCGAAGTGCATTATCAAATCAAGCAGAGAATCTTGTGAAACGAGCACGCCAATTCACTACTTTGCCGATCGCTCTTGGTTTAGGCATATCATCCGCCGACAATGTTCGAGAAGTTGCATCGTATGCGGATGGGGTAATTGTTGGCAGTGCATTTGTGCGGATTGTTTTGAATGCCGGCAGTGTAGATGAAGCAGTCATCCAGGTGAGAGAACTTGCACGCCAGATGAGAGCTGCGACCGTCAAATGAAATTTATTCTGAATCTTTTTGCCTGTCTCATTTTGATATCTAGTTGCAGTAGTGAGCACACGCATCCTGCGAATATTGATGTGACCTTGTCCGAAAATGAAACACTGTTTAAAGGCAGATTTGTAGAAGAACCGTTTGTACTTCCCAATGCAATGTTCAAAGATACAAACGGTAACGTCATAACTTGGCCCAGTGACGAAATGCCTGCCGATGTGACCGTTGTATTTTTCGGTTATACCAATTGTGCGGATGGATATTGCAATACACAAACTGCGAATGTTGCAGCAGCAATTCGGGGGCTACCACAAGCCCAACAAGAGAGAGTGAATTTCGTCTTCATTACAACCGATCCACCACGAGATACACCAGCAGTCTTGAGAACGTACTTAGACTTGCATAACAGTCGGTTTATCGGGCTTAGGGCGAGTATTGATGTCACACAGAAAGCAGGACTTGCACTCGGGGTTCATGTCGATGACCTGCCAGACCCCATTCCTACCTTCAATTATGAAGTTGGGCACGGATTGCAACTATTTGCATTTTTGCCCAATAAGAAAAGTCCGGTTTTTTGGATGGAGGACAACACTGTGCAAGAGATTCGTCAGGATTTACAAACTCTCCTTGGAAAGCGATGGCAAAAGCAAGGCTAGACGAGCGAGTATCGAGCCCTGGCTCTATTCTTGGAGAAGTGGAAAGGATATGAAATGGCTAAGAAGTCAAGTTCTTTAGGCAATTACATTGGGGCCATCATTGTTGGTGTGGTTGTGGTCGGTATCGTTGCAGTTGGTTTCTTCGGTAGTCGTTCTGGCGGGGAGTCAGCGGGCAGCATTCCTTCTTTCGTCGATCAACAGAACCTTGGCTGGGTTTATAACCCAACTGCTGCAACTGAAAGTGAACTCGTGATTTGGGAAGATTTCCAATGTTCCCATTGTGCGACATTTAGCGCAACGTATTCAGAGATGTTGCAAGGTCTTGCAGATGAAGGTGTCTTTAAACTTGTAATGCGTCAAGCTTCATTCTTTGATGATCGAATTCCAGGACAGCACTCGGCACGCGCAGGCAACTCGTTTATGTGTGCTGTCGAACACACATCTGAACCACTCGACTATCACCGAATGCTTTTGAGCATGCAAGGTGGGTCAGCAGGCTGGTCAGATGATGCATTTGTGAATATTGCAGAACTTGCAGGTGTATCCGGTGATTCTCTTGCCAACTTTGAAAGTTGCGTACGTGAAGATCGTTACTTGAAGTGGGCCGTTGATTCACAAGCACTCTTTGTCAAAGAAAAAGTGCCAGGAACGCCGTATCTTAAGTTGAATGGTGTTGAAGTCCCTCAAGAAGTTTTAGGTGGCACAGCAGCAGATCTTGAACAATGGTTGAGAGATAACGCGTAGTCGATTTCATGATAAGCGCGATTCCTTCGCCGGACCAAAGCGTATGGTTCATAGGCCCGTTTCCATTGCGGGCCTATGCACTTTTTATTGTCATTGGAATCTTTGTGGCGATTCGCTTGGGTCAAAAGCGTTGGGTATCTCGCGGCGGAGATGCTGATGACATAATTAATGTCGCGATGTTCGTGGTACCTATTGGAATTCTTGGTGGCAGGTTCTATCACGTCGTCAGTGACTGGCAAATATATTTTGGTGAAAACGGGAGAGGATTTATTGCCACACTTCGAATTTGGGATGGCGGACTTGGAATCTGGGGTGCCGTCGCATTTGGTTTTTTTGGTGCGTGGTTTGCTGCAAAGAAATATAACCTCTCGATTCGACTACTTGCAGACACACTTGCCCCAGGGGTAGCAATTGCGCAAGCGATTGGCAGATTTGGAAATTATTTCAATCAAGAGCTTTTTGGAGCACCTACATCTCTACCTTGGGCTCTGGAAATAGATCCCATTTTTAGACCAGGCGGATATGAAACATTCGCAACGTTCCATCCAACATTTTTGTATGAATCCCTTTGGTGCATAGGTGTTGCGATACTTCTTCTTCAGTTGGAGAAACGATTCCACCTCAAGAACGGACAAGTATTCGCGCTTTATATTGTGCTTTATACGCTTGGACGCGTATGGATAGAAATGCTTAGAATTGATACGGCAAACACCATACTAGGCATTCGTTTGAATGTTTTTACAGCCTCAATTGTTGGAATAGTAGCTCTTCTATGGTTTCTCCACTCGAGAAGAACTTCAACATCTACTGAAATTACTCAAGAATGAAGAAGAAGTAACTACGATTACCCTCTATTCACCATTTTGAAAGGAATATTGTGCGTCGCGCAAAAATAGTGTGCACACTCGGGCCCGCAGCAGAAACCGTAGAGCAACTCGAACGACTTATGCGTGCAGGTATGGACGTTGCGCGATTGAATCTCTCTCATGGCTCTCACGATGATCATCTAGCGCGTTACAAAGCAGTGCGGACAGCATCAGACAAATTAGGTAAAGGCATTGGTATCTTCGTTGATTTACAAGGGCCCAAGATTCGGGTTGGCAAATTTCGAAACGGTACTGAAACTCTCGTAAATGGTCAAAATTTCACAATCACCACGGACACTTATGATGGAGATGCAGAAAAGTGTTCTACCACCTATGCAGGTTTGTGTGAGGATGTTTCGCCTGGTGACAAGATTTTGATTGACGATGGAAAAATTCTTCTAGAAGTTGTGACAGTCAAGAAGCCGGAAGTTATAACTAAAGTCATAGAAGGTGGTGTGATTAGCAACAGTAAGGGAATTAATCTCCCAGGAGTTGCAGTGAGCGTCCCCGCACTCAGTGAGAAAGATATCGAAGATTTACGATGGGGAATTCGAACTGGTGTGGATATGGTTGCACTATCTTTTGTTCGCAGTGCTCAAGACATCATTGATGTTCATAAAATCATGGATGAAGAGGGAACTCGGCTACCTGTCATTGCGAAGATTGAAAAACCTCAAGCAGTTGCTAACTTGCAAGAAATTGTGGAAAGTTTTGACGGCATTATGGTAGCTCGCGGGGACTTGGGAGTTGAATTACCGCTCGAAGAAGTTCCGCTTGTGCAGAAACAATGTGTCACGCTAGCCCGAATTGCAGGTAAACCCGTCATTGTAGCTACGCAAATGCTGGACTCAATGGTGAATTCAAGTCGACCCACGCGCGCAGAGGCGAGTGACGTGGCAAATGCCGTACTTGATGGTGCGGATGCCTTGATGCTATCTGCAGAGACGAGCGTCGGGGAGCATCCAGATCTTGTAGTAGAGACAATGTCTCGAATCATTGAGCATGTCGAGAGTCAAGCACTTGAGCGTTTACCGAAATTACCAAAAGAATCGGTTTCCTCGACGGCAAAGGCGGTAACACATAGCGCGGGTGTAATTGCGGAGAAAGTCTCAGCGAGTTTCCTTGTAGCGTTTACTGAAACTGGCAAAAGCGCCAAACTGATGGCTCGTCACCGCCATGCCACGCCTATTTTGGCTTTTACCTCCAGACCTAGGACAAGGTCGCAACTTTCCATCTGTTGGGGTGTTGAGACGTTCCTCGTCAAGCCAGTCACTCACACAGACGATATGGTGCAGCAAGTCGATAGAGCATTGCTTGATATAGATCGCGTCACAGCGGGAGAACTCATCGTGCTTGTTGCCGGTGTGCCTCCAGGAGTCACGGGTTCAACGAATGGGCTTCGCGTTCACACCGTTGGTGCTGACGAAGCAGGGATTTAGACACACCTTAGAACTCATTGATTCTTTCTTTTTATTTACCTGATAGGGTTCAGCCATCCTTTAAATTCCGTCCCGAGAGGCGGGAAAGGTTCGAATGTCTGATACCAAAGGCTCACGCCTAGTTCTAGACGCGAGTGATATCACCCGCGCACTCACTCGTATTTCTCATGAAATTATTGAACGTTCAAAAGGTGCAAGCGACATTGTTTTACTCGGTATACCAACCCGAGGCGCATACCTTGCAAAACGTTTAGCCGAAATCCTGGAGAAAATTCAACATCAAACCATTGTGGTTGGCACTTTGGATATCACGCTATTTCGAGATGATTTACGGCGTCAGCCAATCAGACCACTGATGAAGACCGATATTCCTGATGGAAGCATAGAAAACTCTCTCGTGATTTTGGTTGATGATGTTTTCTTTTCGGGACGCACGATTCGTGCTGCACTTGATGCTTTGAATGAATTTGGTAGACCGCGGGCTGTTCAACTCGCAGTTCTGATTGATCGGGGACATAGAGAACTTCCAATTCGAGCAGACTATGTAGGCAAAAATCTCCCCACGTCGCTCGATGAAAAAGTGATTGTCCATTTAAACGAAGTTGATAATGAAGACTCCGTGTTTATCGGAGGTGTCGCATGAAACATCTGCTATCAAGCGAGGACTTGAATCGCGATCAAATCATCACACTTCTTGATACAGCAGCTCGAATGAAAGACCTCTCCGGGGCCAAGAAACTTCCTACCCTGCGTGGATTTACTGTCGTTAATTTGTTCTTTGAAGACTCAACGCGGACAAGGATTTCATTTGAAGCGGCATCAAAGCGGCTCTCGGCAGACGTGATTAATTTTAGCGCCAAAGGCTCCAGTGTTTCTAAAGGTGAAAGTTTGAAAGATACCGCACTTACCTTGCAGGCAATGGGGGCAGATGCAATCGTAATTCGACACCCCGCGAGTGGTTCTGCCTATCGATTGGCAAATGCTGGCTGGATTTCAGGTTCCGTCATCAATGCCGGAGATGGCACGCATCAACACCCGACGCAATCACTGCTTGACGCATTTACCATCCGAAATCATTTCGGATCAGTGGGTGGCGATTTATCAGGTAGACATATTGCGATAGTGGGAGACATTCTTCATTCGCGCGTTGCACGAAGTAACATCTTTCTTTTATCAGGTCTCGGTGCAAAAGTCTCGGTCGTTGCCCCGCCAACTCTTTTGCCAATTGGAATTGAACAGTGGCCTTGTGAAGTGACGTATGACCTTGATAGCGTGCTTCCTCGTGTTGATGCTGTCATGATGCTTCGAATTCAAACTGAACGCATGTCTGATTCATTTTTTCCAAGCGAATTGGAATATTCAAAAAGATACGGACTCGATGCTAAACGCTTTGACAAACTTCCATCACATGCCATTGTGATGCATCCAGGGCCAATGAATAGGGGACTTGAAATATCAGCAACGGTTGCCGATAGTGAGCGTTCGGTAATCGTGGAGCAAGTTGCAAACGGTGTATTGATACGTATGGCTGTGCTTTTTCATATCTTGGCAGGGGAGTCATTGTGATCCTTAACAATGTAAACATATTAGGAAAATACTTGGCCGATGTTGAAATCAATGAAGGCTATATCGTCAACATCACCTCAGCAGGATCGCTTCCCATAGAAAATGATTGCAAAGGACGAGTACTCCTACCGGGCCTTGTCGATTTGCATACACATATGCGTGAACCCGGCTTCGAAGAAAGCGAAACAGTTCTCAGCGCATCGCGCGCCGGAGCACGTGGCGGCTTCACGGCGCTACACGCTATGCCCAACACGTCACCTGTGGGAGATACCGCCGGCGTAGTCGAGCAAGTTTTCCATCTTGGTCTGGCTGCAGGACTTTGTGATGTGTATCCAATTGGTGCAGTAACTAAGAACTTAGAAGGTGAACAGTTAGCTGAATTAGGAGCAATGGCTGATTCAGAAGCGCGAGTGAGAATCTTTAGTGATGATGGCAGATGTGTTTCAGATCCATTGCTTATGAGAAGAGCTCTTGAATACGTGAAAGCATTCGGTGGCGTCATTGCTCAGCATGCTCAAGACCCCTTACTCACTGTGGGTTCTCAAATGAATGAAAGTGAGCTCAGTTCACGTCTAGGTTTGAAGGGGTGGCCCGCAGTTGCAGAGGAGGCAATCATCGCTAGAGACGTACTGCTTGCACAACACGTCAAAGGTAAACTGCATATTTGTCACGTTAGCACTCGCGGTAGTGTTGAGATTATTCAACGTGCAAAAGAAAATGGGATAGAAGTCACTGCTGAAGTTACGCCACACCATCTACTGCTCACAGAAGACCTTGTCGAGAATTATGATCCGATGTACAAAGTGAATCCTCCATTACGATCACGAGACGATGTTCTGGCATTGCGTGAAGGTGTTCAGAATGGTGTCATCGACATCATCGCTACTGATCATGCGCCACATCCACTCGAAAGTAAGGATTGCGAGTGGCAGGTAGCAGCGTTTGGAATGCTAGGACTCGAGACTGCACTATCAGTTGCATATACCGTCCTGGTGAAAGAAGGAACGATGTCAATTGAAAAACTCGCAGACGTTTTATCTGCAAGACCAGCTGTCATCGGGCAAGTACCACAACATGGACGCCCAGTTGCAATTGGAGAGCCTGCCAACTTGGTGCTTTTTGATATTGATAAGAGCTATCGTGTAGATAAGAATGATACTTTCAGTAAGTCAACTAACAATCCATATGATGCTATGACTTTGCAGGGTACAGTGATGATGACAATGCTGCGCGGAAGAATCACCTATCGCGACGAAGAGGCAAACGTATGATTTTCCAAAGCTCAGCCGAGATAACTGCCTGGCCGGAAAGAATTGGGCTAACTTTGTTATTCGTAGGAATTGTGTCATTGATTTATTTCGCAATGTACAAAAACTGGAAATCAAAAGCTATGAGGGATCAAGAACTTGAACAACCTTTAGGAATTGAAGGGCGAACCCCACTATATGTGTACGAGGGGAAATATATCGCAACCACCTACGCCGACGATTGGCTGAAGCGTGTTCATATCAACAGCCTTGCCTTTCCAAGTCAAGCTACGTTGCAAATTTTCGATGACGGTGTAGGCATCATCCTGAAGTCAGAAGATTTATTCATTTCATTCGATCAAATGCGTTCCATCGAATCAATCAATGCGCTTGCTGGGAAAGTTTTTGAAGCCGAAGGTCTTATAGGTATTACATGGGAACTTGGTTCGACTGCGGTTGTCACTGGATTTCGTACACTCAATGCACGCGATCATATCTCTATCCTTGAATTGGGAGTAAAGCGTGACTAAAGCAGTACTTGTGTTTGAGGACGGTCGAGTTTTTGAAGGCCGTGCTTTTGGTCATATTGGTCGAACCACTGGAGAAGCAGTATTTCAAACAGGAATGTCTGGATATCAAGAGACGCTCACTGATCCGAGTTATCATCGACAGATTGTCGTGATGACTGCACCACATATTGGAAATACCGGGATGAACCGAGTTGATGAAGAAAGTGATCGAATTTGGGTATCGGGATTTGTTGTTCGTGAATGTTCTCCAATTGTTTCAAATTGGCGAGCAGAAACGAGTTTGGAATCAGAACTCCAACGTCAATCTATTGTCGGGATTTCAGAAGTTGACACAAGAGCAATCACTCGTCATCTTAGAGACAAAGGTGCAATGCGTGCAGGAATTTTCAGTGGGAAATTTGCGGAATCCGACGTTGAAGATCTCATTGCCGAAGTGCTCAGCATTAAAACTATGGAGGGCCTTGACCTCTCCGCTGAGGTCACCACGCGTGAACGCTATGTAATACCTGCAGTTGGCGAAACTCGATTCAAGGTGGTTGCACTTGATCTGGGAATCAAATCGATGACCCCAGAACTCATGTCAAAGCGCGGAATTGAAGTTCACGTTGTACCAAGTTCAATTTCTGTGTCTGAACTTGATGACTTATATATGGATGGCTTCTTTGTCAGCAATGGACCAGGTGATCCACAAACTGCGGACCATGCGATTTCACTAGTTCAACATGTGCTGAAAGAAAAGATTCCATTTTTTGGAATTTGTTTTGGTAATCAAATTCTTGGACGAGCACTTGGATTCGAAACATACAAATTGAAATTTGGTCATAGAGGAATCAATCAGCCAGTCAAAGACTTAGCCACTGGAAAAGTTGAAATAACTTCACATAACCATGGATTCGCTGTAGCTGCACCCATTGACAAGATCAGTTCGAGCGAGTTTGGGCGAGTGCAGGTAAGCCACATATGTCTCAATGACAATGTAGTTGAGGGATTGCAATGCCTCGATGTTCCAGCATTCTCTGTGCAGTATCACCCTGAAGCCGCAGCCGGACCGCACGATTCAGCATACCTTTTCGATAGATTTGTTAGCGCATTGGAGCTATATGCCAAAACGAAGTGATATCGACAGTGTCCTTGTCATCGGATCTGGGCCAATCATTATCGGGCAAGCATGCGAGTTTGATTATTCAGGTACGCAAGCCTGTCGAGTCCTGAAATCTGAAGGTATTCGAGTGATACTCGTAAATAGCAATCCAGCAACAATCATGACTGACCCTGAGTTTGCAGATGCCACATACATTGAACCGATTACGAAAGAATTTGTTGCGAAAGTTATTGCCAAAGAGCGGCCACAAGCTTTATTGCCAACACTAGGAGGGCAAACTGCTCTCAATGTCGCTATGGAACTCCATGAAAGCGGTGTGTTAGAACGCTACGGAGTTGAACTCATTGGAGCGAATGTTGACGCAATTAAACGTGGAGAAAATCGCGAACAATTTCGTTCCATTGTCGAGGAAATAGGTGCAGAAAGTGCTCGATCTCATGTGTGTCACACACTGGATGAAGTCATCCAAGCGGCAGCAGAACTTGGATACCCACTCGTTGTCAGACCATCCTTCACGATGGGGGGATCTGGAAGCGGCTTTGCGCATAGTGAATCAGAGCTTCGGGAAATTGCGACAGCAGGTTTACTTGCAAGCCCGACGACAGAGGTGCTCATCGAAGAATCAATCTTTGGGTGGAAAGAATTTGAGCTTGAATTGATGCGGGATAGAAACGACAACGTCGTCATTATTTGCTCGATTGAAAATTTCGATCCGATGGGTGTGCATACCGGCGATTCCATCACTGTAGCGCCTGCCATGACACTTACGGACAGAGAATTTCAACACATGAGAGATGTTGGAATCGATATTATTCGAAAAGTTGGTGTTGATACGGGCGGATGTAATATTCAATTCGCCATCAATCCAGTGGATGGTCGGATGATAGTCATCGAAATGAACCCCCGAGTCTCACGATCATCAGCATTAGCGTCCAAGGCAACGGGCTTTCCTATTGCCAAAATTGCAGCAAAACTTGCAATCGGTTACACCTTAGATGAAATTGCAAACGATATTACGAAGAAAACTCCTGCTAGTTTCGAGCCAACATTGGACTATGTGGTTGTAAAGGTTCCACGGTTTGCATTTGAAAAATTCCCTGGAGTAAACCCAAAATTAACGACTCATATGAAATCTGTCGGCGAGGCTATGGCTATCGGTCGAAACTTCACCGAGGCATTACAAAAGGCGCTTCGTTCGATAGAGAAAAAGGATGCAGAGTTCAAATTCACCGATACAGAGTTAACGAAAGAGCAATTGCTAAGTGAAGGCTCTTATGGACATGAAAACCGGATAAATGTCGTGCAACAAGCCTTGTGGGCAGGTCTCAGCATTGATGAGGTTCATTCGGCTTCAAAAATTGATCCGTGGTTTTTGTCGCAAATTGAAATTATTAATTCAATTGCTCGAGAAATACTGACCTTGGAACTTGATAGGGAATTGCTCTTCAAGGCAAAACGTCACGGATTTTCGGATTCGCAACTTGCAACATTACTTCATGTTGCTGTAAAAGATATTCGCTCGTTAAGACACAAGCTCGGGATTCGACCCGTCTACAAAACTGTAGATACTTGCTCTGCTGAATTCGAAGCCTTCACTCCATACCACTATTCGAGTTACGATCTTGAAAGTGAAATTGCTCCGAGAACAAAAGAGGCCGTTTTTATTTTAGGAAGTGGACCGAATCGAATTGGTCAAGGAATCGAATTTGATTACAGCTGTGTTCACGCATCGATGACGTTACGTGAACTTGGTTACGACACTATTATGGTGAACTGTAATCCTGAAACTGTTTCAACTGATTATGACACTTCAAGTCGGCTGTATTTTGAACCTTTAACGCTCGAAGATGTCTTGGAGGTAATAGATGCCGAATCGGCACTTGGACCTGTTGCTGGAGTAATTTGCCAATTAGGGGGACAGACACCGCTAGGACTAGCGGCTAGCTTGGAAGCCGCAGGTGTGAAGATATTGGGAACGAGTCCTTCTGCAATTCATCGAGCAGAAGAAAGAGGTTCTTTCGGCAAAATTCTCATCGAGAATGAACTACAAGCGCCACCGTATGCGATGGCCTCATCGTTCATTGACGCTAAAGAACACGCTCTGACTATCGGATATCCAGTTTTGGTTCGCCCATCCTATGTACTAGGTGGGCGTGGAATGGCTATTGTTTATGATGAGGAAACTCTTGAAGGTTACCTCAAGAATGCAACTGAGATTGAACCAAATCATCCAGTGATGATTGACAGATTCCTTGATGACGCAATTGAAATAGATGTCGATGCATTATTCGATGGCAATGATCTATTTCTTGCTGGCATCATGGAGCACATTGAAGAAGCTGGTGTTCACTCTGGCGATAGTGCCTGCACACTCCCGCCTATCACTTTAGGTCCAAATGAAATTAATCGCATTCAGTCTGCTACCTTCAAGATTGCAAAAGCAATTGATGTTCGAGGTCTCATCAATATTCAATTTGCTTTATCTGGAGATGTTCTTTATGTGTTGGAGGCAAATCCGCGCGCTAGCAGAACAGTCCCATTCGTCTCGAAAGCCACGAATGTTGCTCTTGCAAAAGCTGCTGCACGTATCGCACTAGGAGCAACCATTGCTGAATTGAGAAATGTCAAAGTGCTCCCGTCTTATGATGCAGTGTCTCGAACTAATTTGAAACATATTGCTGTCAAAGAAGCAGTGCTACCGTTTTCAAAGTTTCATGGAGTTGACACGGTCTTGGGACCAGAAATGAAATCAACTGGCGAGGTCATGGGGATTGATCATTCGTTTGGTGCAGCATTTCTCAAAGCGCAGTTAGCGGCAAGTTCGAAAGGTTTACCGCGATCTGGCAAAGCATTCGTAAGTGTTGCGGATCGGGATAAGCGAGCAATGATTTTTCCAATAAAGCGTTTATATGATCTTGGTTTCGGACTCTACGCAACGGCTGGAACTGCTGATGTGCTACGAAGAAACGGAGTGAAAGTTACGGAGGTGAGAAAACACTCGGAGGGAGTTGGACCATTTGGTGAGCCGACCATCGTGCAGCAGATTATGGATCAAGAGATTGATATCATAATCAATACGCCACATGGCAGGGGCTCACGGGAAGATGGGTATGCAATTCGGACCGCAGCGAGCCTTCGGTCGATTCCTTCGATCACCACGATTCAAGGTTTAGCCGCCACGGTGCAGGCACTTGAAGTGCTACTCAGCACTGACCTTTCCGTACAATCGCTTCAGGAATACGCAGCCGAACTATCGCAGACTGGAATTTAAATGCCGGAACAACACTTGGCAACGATTCTCGCAAATAAGCGGGAAGGCGCATATCACCGTCTGATTCTTGCTGCACCGACAATTGCAACTAATGTGAGGGTTGGACAATTTGCATCGCTGTCAGTTGGCGGCGATAACACTGGGATGATTTTGCGTCGAGCATTTAGCATCCATAATATCAATACTGATTCTGCGCAGGGACAAACGTTAGAAATCATTGTAAGTGGGCATGGTCCTGGCACACGATGGATTACAGAACAAGAGCCAGGAAAATCTCTCGATGTTGTTTCACCGCTAGGAAAAGGCTTCCCCTTACCTAAAACACCAGTGAATTGTCTTCTCATCGGCGGTGGATATGGCAGTGCCCCATTAGTGTTCCTTGCAAAAGAACTGAAGAAGCGACAATGTTCAGTTGATTTCATTCTCGGTGCAAGCACAAGTGAGAAATTATTCGACACAATGAATGCTAAACGGGAATCAAGATTTTTTGAAGTTTTTACTCAAGACGGAACGCATGGACACCAAGGATTGGTGACAGATTCGTTAGAGGACATGATTCAAAAGGCAGAAACGAATGTGATTTATGCATGTGGCCCAATGCCAATGTTGGAAGCAGTCACCACAATTGCTACGCGTTACGGTGTAGTCACTCAGTGTGCAGTTGAAGAAAGTATGGCATGCGGAATTGGTGTTTGTATGACGTGTGTTCTGCCTATTCAAGATCAAACTGGTGTCACTCGAATGCTTCGTTCCTGCGTTGATGGCCCTGTTTTCCGTGGAGATTTCGTGCGATTTGATGCTATCGGAACCATCCCTGAGGACTGTGTTGGTGCGCCAGGTGGTTCTGTATGACTCTTGACTTAACAACGGCTCTAGGTTCCCTCACTTTAAATACGCCAGTACTCACGGCCAGTGGTTGCGCTGCATCGGGAAAAGAATTAGATTCATTCTTCGACATCACTTCGATTGGTGGAATTGTCACCAAAAGCATTATGCAGAATGCACGATCGGGCCGCCCAACGCCACGAATGGTGGAAACACCATCGGGAATGATTAACTCGATTGGCTTGCAGGGTCCTGGTATTGATGAATTCATCGAAAAAGATTTGGCATGGCTTTACGAACGTGGAGTTACTACAGTTGTTTCAATTGCAGGTAATACTGCTGAAGAGTTTGTGCGAATCGCTCGGCGTTTACAAAATCATCCCGCAGTGAGCGCAATTGAAATCAACATTTCTTGTCCGAATGTGTCGAATAGGGGATTGGTGTTCGCTTGTGCTCCGCAGTCAGCAAGTGAGGTTGTTGGGCAAGTGAGACGTGCAGTTGGAAATGATGTTGTGCTACTCGCCAAACTCACACCTGATGTTACCGACATCACTGAAATTGCTCGTGCAGTTCAAATTTCAGGAGCCGATGGTGTTTCAGTAATTAATACACTTTTGGCAATGTCAATCTCATCTGAAACACTGAAACCAACACTAGGTGGAATCACTGGGGGATTGTCAGGGCCCGCGATTCGACCGGTTGCAGTTCGGTGTGTATATCAAATCCATCAAGCACTACCGAGTCTTCCGATACTTGGTATGGGAGGTATTCGAAGCGGAAAGGATGCATTGGAATTCATCGCTGCCGGTGCATCTGCAGTCAGTATTGGTACCGCAACATTTGGCGATCCACTTGCTCCCATTCGAATTCAGAGAGAGTTAACCGAAGAACTTTCACGTCATGGTATTTCTTCCGTCAGTGAAGCAGTTGGCATTGCACATGAATAATCCCAAAGCACCTATTGCTGTTGCACTTGACCTACCTCACCTCGAGGATGTGAAGCGAATTGCTGAGCATGTAAGCCCCTATGTCAGAATCCTGAAAATCGGTCTGCAAACATTTTATAGAGATGGACGTATGGCTCTGGACCTCGCCAAGGAAACTGGTTGCGAATTATTCCTAGATGTAAAACTTCATGACATTCCGAACACTGTTGCTGGGGCATGCAAAAGTCTCTCAAAGTTTGAACCGGATTATTTGACAGTACATGCATCTGGTGGAATTGAAATGATGAAAAGAGCCGTTTCTGAATTACCTCACACTAAAATCACGGCCGTTACAGTCTTGACTTCATTATCAAAGAATGACCTTGCTCAATGGTCAGGTAGTTCAATTGAAGAGTATGCAAGCAAACTAGCTGAATCTGCACTTACGGCAGGAGTAGGTGCTATTGTGTGTTCTGGGCATGAAGTTGAAAGTATTCGTGCGATCGTTGGGGATACCGTTGAAATTATCGTTCCTGGTATTCGAAATCAAAGTGAAAAATTAGACGACCAAGAGCGAACGATGTCACTCAGTGAAGCAATACAACGGGGTTCAGATATAGTTGTGATCGGTCGCCCCATCACAGCCGCAGACGATCCTCGAACAGCTGCAATGCAATTTGCGAATGAATATTGGTCTAATTATGAAAAGTAAATTAGTTGTGGTTTCGGGACCAAGTGGTGTCGGAAAGTCAACTATAGTGAAGCACATTCAAGACATTGCTCCGGATATCTGGATTTCTGTCTCTATGACTACCCGTCAGCAGAGGCAGGGGGAAATTGACGGCCGGGAATATTTCTTCGTTTCTCGTGAATCATTTGAAGTGACTATTCAACGCGGGGAAATGCTTGAGTGGGCAGAATTTGCAGGGAATTTGTATGGGACCCCGCAACAGCCTGTGCTGGATCGACTGGAGCAAGGAATTCCAGTTTTGCTAGAAATTGAACTTCAAGGGGCCCGGCAAGTGAGGGACAATTATCCGGAGGCACAACTTGCCTTTATTCAGCCTCCAACCTGGGACGACCTTGTGCGACGTCTTGAGGGGAGAGGTTCTGAAGATGAAAAGAGCATACAAGCGAGACTTTTGGTGGCTCAATCAGAAATTTTGAGCGCAAATGAGTTCGATATTGTGCTCACAAACCATAGCGTAGAGCGGACTGCAGCAGAGTTGGTAGAATTCGCCCGTAGCTAGATAAGAGGGAAAATGTCAGGAAATACCGCACGAACAGGTGGCATTACGAACCCACCAATTGACGAGTTAATTGAAATTGCAGGGACCAAGTATCAGTTGGTGATTTATGCTGCAAAACGTGCACGTGAAATCAACGCCTATTACGGACAGCTTGATTCAGGATCCTTCGAAAATACTGGACCACTTGTTGACTCCGAGCGCAATGAAAAACCAATGTCGATAGCGCTTCGGGAGATGCAAGAGGGATTACTAGATTTCAAGCGTAGCGAAGAAGCCTAAATGTCAACAGCTTCTACCACCGTGGTGGTGGGAGTTTGTGGAGGTATCGCTGCCTATAAATCATGCGAGCTGATACGTGGGCTCGTTCAACAAAATTTAGATGTTCATGTTATTCCAACGTTGAATGCACTTCGATTTATCGGTGAAGCTACCCTCAGTGGACTCAGTGGAAACAAAGTCCTGACCGATGTGTGGCAAGAAGCGCAAGATGTTCATCACGTATCACTTGCGAAGTCTGCCTCTGTCATTGCCGTGTATCCAGCAACTGCTGACTTTCTAGCACGTTTGGTTGAAGGTAGAGCGAATGATTTGCTTACCGCAACAATTCTGAGTTCAACTGCTCCAAAAATTCTTTTCCCAGCAATGCACACTCAAATGTGGCTGAATGAATCAACCCAACGAAACGTCCAAACGTTGCGAGATCAGGGCTATATTGTTCTCACGCCTGAGTCTGGGAAACTGACATCTGGAGATACGGGTGTAGGTCGACTGAGTGCTGCAGAATCAGCAGTCGCAATCATTCGCCACGCCTGTGACACCCCAACACCATTTGATCTTCGAGGTCTCAAGGTGCTCATCACTGCAGGTGCAACCCGAGAGGATATTGATCCAGTTCGTTTCATTTCCAATAGTTCAAGCGGAAAGCAAGGATTCGCTCTTGCCCTTGCTGCGGCTTCCCGTGGTGCCGACGTGACTCTCATTGGAGCAAATACTTCACTCCCATTGCCATCAGGTATTACCTACGTTCCGGTGAGAACGTCTGCAGAATTACAGAAAGAAGTTGAATCACTACGAGTTGGCATGAATGCTGTAATAATGTGTGCTGCCGTGAGTGATTATGCTCCGAGTGAAGTGAGCAAGGAGAAAATCAAGAAGTCAGGACAAGACACTCTCACACTACATCTTGAAATTACACGAGACATACTTTCTGAGTTGATAATGACACGAACAACAGACCAAATCATCGTTGGTTTCGCTGCCGAAACTGGCGACGAGGCGTTGGAGCGAGGTGTATCGAAACTACTGCAAAAAGGTTGCGATATTGCCGTTTCTAATGATGTCTCGGATAGAAATGTATTTGGAGATGACAGTAATCGGGTTATGATTCAATCAAATAGAGGAGAGTTTGAAACTACTGCTGAGATACCAAAGTTGGTCGTCGCCCATAAAGTTCTCGACGCAGTGCGAGATTATCGAATGATGAGAAAGTGAAAAATTTGTGAAACGTTTATTTTCGTCTGAGTCAGTGACCGAAGGTCATCCTGACAAAATGGCCGACCAAATTTCAGATGCAATTCTGGATGATTTGCTAGGTCAAGATTCACAGAGCAGAGTAGCGATCGAAACCTTGCTCACGACAGGTCAGGTGCATGTTGCTGGGGAAGTGACCACGAGAGGGTTTGCCGACGTGATGCAGATTGTTCGTAGTGTTGTGTTGGACATCGGCTATGACGACTCAAGCAAAGGATTTGACGGAAATTCTTGCGGAATTTCAGTATCAATTGGTAAACAATCTCCAGATATTTCTCAAGGTGTGACAACGGCATTTGAAACACGGATAAATGCTTCAGTGGATCCATTAGATGCTCAAGGCGCGGGCGATCAAGGCTTGATGTTTGGTTATGCAGCGATCGATACCGAAGATTTAATGCCGCTTCCGATAGACATGGCACACCAGTTGGCAAAGCGTTTAGCGGACGTTCGCAAAAATGGAGTACTTGATTACCTACGTCCAGATGGGAAAACACAAGTCACTATTGAGTATGACGGAAATTCTGCAATTCGACTTGATACTGTCGTTGTCTCATCACAGCATAATGACGCTGTTTCTCAAGAAGCCCTCAGTCAAGGAATCATTGCTGAAGTTGTACGGCCAGTTCTTGCCCAAAGTGATTGGCAAGAACTTGATGTTTCGAGCCCACAAGTGCTTGTTAATCCAACTGGCAGATTTGTCACTGGTGGACCAATGGGCGATGCTGGGCTGACAGGAAGAAAAATCATCGTTGATACGTATGGTGGAATGGCGCGCCATGGAGGTGGCGCATTCTCAGGTAAAGATCCTTCGAAAGTTGATAGATCAGCTGCCTATGCGATGCGCTGGGTTGCGAAAAACGTGGTCGCTTCTGGCCTCGCAAAGCGTTGTGAAGTGCAAATCGCTTACGCGATTGGTAAAGCACAACCCGTAGGTATATTTGTTGAGACGTATGGCACAGCGTCAGTCCCTGAAGAGCAAATCGGAGAGGCAATTCTTCGGGTTTTTGATTTACGACCTGCCGCAATCGTGAGAGATTTGCAATTGCTTGACACAGATGTGGTTCATTACCGCCCGACTGCAACATATGGACACTTCGGGCGTAAGGAAATCTCATATCAGCGGCTTGTTCCAGGAATTCCCTGGGAGACCGAACGAGTAACAGTTGAGATACCGTGGGAGCGAACTGATCGTAAAGACGCACTCGCCGCTTCAGTGCGAGGGTAACGTCAGCGGCATATGGACAATCAGCCAATGAAATTTGCGGCTGTATTGGCGGATGTTGCTTTTCTCCACACAGACCATCCTTACGACTACATCATTCCTGAACGATTTCAATCTGATCTTGAGGTCGGGATGCGAGTCAGCATCAAATTTGGTGGAAGAAAAACTATCGGGTTTGTTGTCGGACTAAAAAATGAAACTGAACATAAAGCTGCTGGAGAAATTCTTGAAATTCTAGATGTATTCCCAGTACTGAAACCTGATATCGCCGATTTCTGTCAAGAACTGGGGCGACGATACCTCACTGCACAAAGTCAGGTTCTCAGTTTCGCCCTTCCAACAGCAACCCAACGTGTGAATCAAAAACTACAATCCGAAATTCCCGAGGCACTTCGTGAACTCGAAAACGATTCAGTTCCAGAAAGTGAGATTGCATCGACGAGTTTTCTAATGCCAACTTCGGTGCCTCTCATTGAATGGAGCGCTCTTAAGGTCGTTAATTTATTGAAACTAAAGAAGCGCGGCATCGTGCTTCTTCCAAACTATGCGTTGATGCGCGAATTCGAATCTAACTTACGAGTAAAGGATTCAAGTATTCAGATTGGTGTTTTGGCAGCGGATATGACACCGAGCCAGCGCTATGAACAATTTATGAAGATTTGGCGAGGTGAAGTTCATCTAGTAATTGGAACGAGGTCCGCTGTCTTCGCGCCTCTTACCCCAACCAACTTCATCTTTATGCTTCACGAAAATGATGATTCCTTTGTTGAACAACAATCAGGTAATTGGCATTGCCGGGATGTT
This sequence comes from Candidatus Nanopelagicales bacterium, assembly GCA_049421205.1. GTDB lineage: Bacteria > Actinomycetota > Actinomycetes > S36-B12 > UBA5976 > JAFMIT01. The sequence goes on along the minus strand of JBMSMQ010000002.1, from coordinate 8,685 downwards.
GCAATTATTCGATGTGCACAACTTGGAGTTCCGTTTTATTGTGTTGGTTACTGTAGAAGTGTAGAAATTGAAATGCTCATCCAACAAGGAAAAATGTCGAGCCATCTGGCAAGTGGTCCTCGTGGCATGAAAACAATACAGGTTCCAAAAGATGATGCCAGTAGCACACATAAATTGCGCCTACCAAGTGTCGCTTTCAATGTCATTCGGCAAGGCCTCGCCGCTGGCCCCGTGCTGTTGCAAGTTCCGATTCGCGGGTATCAATTAAACATTCAGTGCGCTCGCTGTCGAGAAAAAGCCGCATGTGATGAATGTGGGGGAGCGCTTGAACGATCTGCCAACGAAATGATTCATTGCACGAGGTGTGGAAGAAATTTCGGTCAATTCCGATGCCAATGGTGTTCTTCAACGCAGGTTCGATCTATCACAGTCGGGGCTGTTCGTACTGCTGAAGAAATAGCAAAAGCTTTTCCAAATACACCAATTTTCACATCAGGAAAAAATAATGTGCTTCATGAGGTAGAAAATTCACCTGCTCTTGTGATTTCGACACCTGGAGCGGAACCAAGGGTGCAGAGTGGCGCATATCAAGCAATTGTGATTCTTGATCCAGAAATCACTTTGAATCGAATCGATTTACGAGCACACGAAGAGGCCTTTCGACGTTGGTACAACATAAAGTCGCTTGGAGATAAAAATGGTGTTCAACTTATCGCTACAGAAGAACCATATCCACTCGTTCGTTACATCATCAATGATGATCCCGTTGGATTTGCTGAACTGCAATTAAGAGAACGCAAGGCAGCCGAACTTCCTCCGATGAGCGAGTGCTACTTACTTGAAGGTGACTATGGCAATGTTAGTGAGGCTATAGCTTCATTAAGCGCGCTCGATGGTATCCAAGTGCTCGGCCCAGCCCAACATAAACGTGGAACATATGCCCTCGTGAAGACATCAGAAAACCTCGATGGACTAAATAGTGCACTACGTGCAATACTTGCCAAACGTTCAAGTTCTAAAGCTAAAGGTGTGCTTCGAATTCGTTATTCGCCACAGGTCATCCCATAATAAAGTGGTAAACTTTCGATATGAGTATTCAACCAATTCGCATCTTTGGTGACCCTGTTCTCACAACGAAAGCTTTGCCAGTTATTGACTTTGATAAAGAGCTTCGCCAATTAGTTGCCGATTTAACTGAAACTATGTTGGATGCACCGGGTTCTGGTCTTGCCGCACCTCAAATTGGTGTAAGTCTTCGTGTTTTCACATATTGGGTAGACGATGTTGTCGGACACTTGATTAACCCATCTTTAGATTTATCGGACGAAGAACAATTTGGACCAGAGGGTTGCCTTTCCGTGCCTGGGCTTACCTTTGACTGCACTCGTTCTGAGCGAGTAATCGCAAAGGGTATGAATATGTTCGGCGAACCTGTAGTCATTGAAGGAACAGCATTGCTATCCCGTGCAATACAGCATGAGACTGATCACCTGGATGGCATTGTATTCATTGACCGACTCGATAAAGAAACGAGAAAAGCTGCTATGAAAGCAATTCGTGAAGCAGTGTGGGCCGGAGAATCAGTGCCGCAGGTGAAACTGAGCCCTCACGCAATTCGTCCAGGCCTCGGATAGTGCGAATAGTTTTTGCGGGAAATCCGCAGCCTGCAGTTGAAACCCTTGCAACTCTGCATACGGCACACGACATCGTTGCCGTGATTACATCCCCAGAAAAACCGCAAGGACGTGGACAGAAAGAACATAAATCACCAGTTGCAAAGTATGCAATTGAAAACTCGCTCCCATTAATTGAAACACACAACATCAATACTGAAGAGACGTTACGGAACTTAGATTTTGATCTTGGCGTTGTTGTCGCTTTTGGTCAACTCATTCGTGGTGAACTATTAGAACGAAGGCCCTGGTTGAATGTGCATTACTCATTGCTACCGAGGTGGCGTGGTGCGTCACCTGTTCAGCATTCACTCTTGTATGGAGATGACGTCACGGGTGTAACCACATTCTTTTTAGAGCCAGACTTGGATTCGGGTCCAATAATCGCTCAAGCAACGTTTGTGCCAGGTAAGAATGAAACCGGTAGTTCCCTGATGGACGTATTATCTGAAGTTGGGGCAACGCTTGCTTTGAAATCACTGAGCATCATTGAAGAGGGTATTGCTGAACCACGGGCACAAGTTGGGGAGATCACCTACGCTCCAAAAATCACAAATGATGATCTGCGCATTAATTGGTCACATAGTGCCATTGAAATTGACCGAAAAATTCGAGCCTTTTTCGAAAAACCTGGCGCTTTTGCGATTTTCCGGTCAAAAAGAATTCACCTAGGTCCAGTAGATTTTGAAAACGCTGATGATACATACGAACCTGGAACAATTTTCGAAGTGAACAAAGAAGTTTTCGTTGCTACAGGAAGCATCCCATTGCGCCTCACATTGGTAAAACCTGAAGGAAAGCATTGGATGGATGCCGCTTCCTGGTTACGTGGAATTCATAATCGAGAGAGTATGGTCTTTGAGTGAATTCTCGTGAAGCCGCGTATCAAATAATTGAAGAGGTAGAAGTTCACGATGCATATCTGAATCTCATACTTCCTCGGTACCTCAATCAATTTAGTGAGCAAGATGCACGATTTATCACTGAATTAGTCTCAGGTGTGTATCGCAACCGAAGTTTTCTCGATTTTGCGATTGCGTCTGAAGCAAAGCGAGATTTGGATAAAGTTGATCCACCGCTGAGAGATATCTTGCGAATAGGAGCATATCAAGTTCTTTTCATGAGAACAGAGAATTACGCAGCGGTGTCAGAAACTGTAAATCTCGTTTCGCTAACTCGTCTTGCAAGTGCACGCGGGTTTGTCAATGCCACATTACGTAAGTTGAGTGAACACGATTTGCGTTATTACCAGGAGATAATTGAAGGAAGTACACCCAACACTTGGGAAAGGCTCTCTTTGCTTTATTCACATCCACTCTGGATTGTTAAATCTGCGGCTGAAGCACTTTTCTCGAACCAATCGGATGTCGAAGCATTATTGCAACGTAATAACGAAGTGCCCTCGGTCACACTCGTCAGTCGCGATGGAATATTGACGGGTAGCGAGTCACATTTTTCACCTTATGCAATGAGAGTTCAAGAGAATCCATACCGCCATCCGCTCGTCCTCGAAAGAAAGGCACAAGTTCAAGATGAAGGTAGTCAAGTGGTTGCCCAGATTCTTGGTCATTTCCCGATCGAAGGTACAGATTCTGCATGGCTAGATCTTTGCAGCGGGCCAGGTGGAAAAGCTATGTTATTGAAACAGATTGCTGCAGGTCGAAATGCGAAACTTACCGCAATTGAGGTTCATTCACATCGTGCTGAACTTGTAGAAGAGGCGTTGAGAGGCATCGATGGTAATTCCGTGGTCGAAATCGCTGATGGTAGAGATTCAGCCTTTGCCACAGGCAAATTCGATCGAGTACTCGTAGATGCACCATGTCTAGGTTTAGGTGCACTACGAAGGCGCGCAGAAAGTCGTTGGCGAAAGAAAGCAAGTGATCTCACTGATTTAGTGCCACTTCAGAAAGCTTTACTCGAGAATGCACTAAAGGCAGTTCGGCCCGGTGGAGTGGTCGGATACGTCACCTGTTCATGGCACCTTGCGGAATCAGATTATCTTGTAGCGGATATTGTGAAGGCGCACCCAGATGTTGAAATCCAAGATATCAATCAAGGAATAATGGCGGTACCTCATCTTAAGCGCGCTGATGATTTGATTGCTGACGATAAATTTCTGCGACTCTGGCCTCACAAACACGATACCGATGGAATGTTCATGGCGGTACTCAAGCGCCACTAGGGTTTGACTATGGCGGTAAGTATTAATCCATCAATCCTGTCAGCGAACCTCGCCAATCTCACCGAAGAGTGTGTGGCGATTCAAGATTACTGTGATTACTTTCATGTTGATGTAATGGATTATCACTTCGTACCAAATTTAACCTTTGGTTTGCCAGTTGTTGAACAGCTTCTGAAGGTTGTTGAAAAGCCACTTGATTGTCATCTGATGATCGAAAATCCAGAGCGCTGGGCGAGTGCCTATGCTGAAATAGGTGCACAAAGTGTGACATTCCACTTTGAAGCTTCATCATCGCCAATGCATGTGATATCCAACATAAAGCAACACGGATCAAAAGTCGGGCTAGCGATAAAGCCTGCAACCAGTCTTGATGACGTCATTGAGTATTTCGATCACATTGATATGTTGCTGGTAATGACTGTTGAACCTGGATTTAGTGGTCAAAGTTTTATGGCAGATATGATGCCGAAAGTTAGGCGTGCTCGGGAATTAATTCGCGAAAGAGCATTGCCGATGACGATCCAAGTGGATGGTGGAGTTTCAATAAGCACGATTGAAGAATGTGCTGAAAATGGGGCAGATGTATTCGTTTGTGGTCATGGGGTGTTTCGTGCGCAAGATCCACGCACCGCCTGCATCAACCTTCGAACGTTAGCGCTCAATGCTCAAAATGGTGCCTGGTGGACATAGATTCAAAATTCATGGCCCACGCCATCGATCTTGCAAAACAGACATGTGTCCAAACACTCCCGAACCCTAAGGTTGCGTGCGTCATTGTTAGTCCAGCAGGAGAAATAATTTCTGAAGGTGTCCATGGTGAGTTGGGTAAGGACCATGCAGAAGTGATTGCACTTGATCGTGCTGGAAGTAGTGCAGTAGGTGCAACCGTGTACGTGACATTAGAACCATGTGCTCATATAGGAAGAACCGGTCCTTGTGTTGATGCACTTCATTCAGCAGGAATTAAGCGAGTGGTTTTCGCTACAAAGGACAAGATGAATGGCGGCGAAGCGGTGCTTCGCCAAAAACAGATCGAAGTAGTGGGCGGCGTTTTAGAAAAAGAAGCAAGTGAAACTCTTGCACCATGGTTACACGCTACTGAATGTCAAACCCCGTATGTCACTTTGAAAATTGCGAGCACTCTGGACGGTTTCATTGCTGCGGTCGATGGGACGAGCCAATGGATCACGTCAGAAGAATCACGGCACTATGTTCAGAAAATCCGATTAGAGGTTGATGGTATTGTCACATCAACAAACACTGTAAAGCTCGATAACCCTCAGTACACGGTGCGCGATTTTGAAGTGAATTTTCAACCACACGTGTATGTATTAGGTAAAAGTGCTCTAGAGAATTTCTCACGTATAGAAGGGCGATACACTTCAATAAATTCCCACAATCCCGGAGATTTACTTGATAGAGCAACTGCTGACGGGAAAGAGCATCTTCTGATTGAGGCAGGAGGAAAAGTTGCCGGCGCATTCTTGAAAGCGAATCTTGTGAATCGAATAATTTGGATGAGTGCTCCGATTGTGCTCGGAGATGGAGTGTCAGCCGTACAAGGTCTTGGAGTCTCAACGCTGAAGGACGCGCTGAAGGGGCAAATTGCCGAACAATTTGTGCTGGGCGGGGACACCATTACCGTTCTGCGGATGAATCGCTGTTCACACTAACCTTTGGGTGTGTTTACTGGCATCATTCAACAAATCGGCGTTGTATCAAGGATTCAAGCGACTGGTGATTTTGGTGTCTTAGAAATTGAACTTACAAGTCTGCCAAAGAGTGTCAAATTAGGCGACAGCATCAGTGTCAATGGGGTTTGTCTAACGGCTACTTCTCTTCACGAAAATGTTGTTAGTTTTGATGTTATGGGAATTACTCTCAGTAAAACAAATCTCGGTGATTTGAATATGAAGAGCTTGGTAAACATTGAATTTCCTATGACACTTACAGATTTTGTTGGAGGTCACCTCGTTCAGGGACACATTGATGAAGTGGGAACTATCCTTGAGATTGAAGAACTGACTAATTGGAGGCGGGTGAGAATTGCTGTCTCACCCCAATTGCAAAAGTATGTCGTGAAACGAGGTTCGATCGCCGTAGATGGGGTTTCGCTGACGGTCTCAGATCTTGGAGATTTGTGGTTTGAGGTCTCGCTCATTCCCTCGACCCTTGAACACACCATCCTTGGTTCAAAGCAGGTCGGAAATAAAGTAAACCTAGAATCTGACATTGTTGCTCGTCATTTAGAGAAATTGGTGAATTCATAAAATGGAAAGTATCAAACTAGATTCGATTCAGGATGCTATTCATGACATTCGCCTTGGTAAAGCTGTTGTCGTTGTTGATGATGAAGAGCGAGAAAATGAAGGCGATTTAATATTTGCAGCGCAACTTGCCACAAATGAGTTAATGGGATTCATGGTCCGTCACACGAGTGGTGTGATTTGTGTGCCGATGATGGGTGATTGGCTCGACAGGCTTAACATCCCTATGATGACGCATACCAATGAGGAAACACATAAGACTGCATATACGGTTTCAGTGGATAGTGCTCATGGAGTAACAACGGGAATTTCAGCAGCAGATCGTGCGCAAACAGTTCGAGCACTTGCGGATCCCTTGACGGAAGCGTCTGACTTGAAGCGTCCAGGACACATTTTCCCTCTGCGAGCAGTTGATGGTGGTGTTTTGAGAAGAGCCGGACACACTGAGGCCGCTGTTGATTTAGCGCGATTGGCTGGCCTCCATCCAGTCGGCGTGATTTGTGAACTCGTGCACGATGACGGGTCTGTGATGCGAGCAGATGATTGTCGAAAGTTCGCAAATGATAACGAATTGAAAATGATTTCAATCACTGAACTTATTCAGTACATACGAAAAACTGAAAAGCAAGTAAAACGTGTTGCACAGTCCAAAATGCCAACAAAGTTTGGGGAGTTCACTGCAATTGGATTCAAGAGCCTTGTGGATGGAGTTGAACACATTGCACTTGTGATGGGCGAGATTGGGAATGGCGAAAAAGTACTTGTTCGAGTTCACTCCGAGTGCTTAACGGGGGATGCGCTTGGATCACTCCGATGCGATTGTGGCCCACAACTTGAAGCAGCAATGAAAAAAGTTGCCGATGAAGGGCGAGGTGTCGTGCTCTACATGCGAGGACATGAGGGCAGAGGTATCGGATTACTTCGGAAATTACAGGCATATGAGCTTCAGGAACAGGGTCTTGACACTGTTGAAGCAAATCTGAAATTAGGAATGCCCGCAGATAGTCGAGATTATGGAATTGGTGCGCAAATTTTGGTTGATTTGGGCGTGAAATCGATGAGGCTTTTAACAAATAACCCAGCAAAACGTGCGGGCTTAGAAGGATATGGGCTTTCAATATTTGAGCGAGTGCCTCTCGAGATTACGCCAGGTAAAGACAATATTTCATACTTGAGAACAAAGCGCGACAAGCTTGGACATGAACTTACTGAAGTGGAAAATGGAAAACTATGAGTAGCGATGGTCCTCGCATCCAAGTACAGATGCCAAACGCGCGAATAGCGATTGTTGCGTCCATTTGGAACAAAGAAATTGTTGACGAACTCATCGTAGGTGCATCCGAAGCACTCACGGATGCTTCTGCATCGTACGAAGTAGTTCGCGTCGCTGGAGCATTTGAATTGTCGTTAATAATTAAAAACTGCTTGAAGGATTTTGATGCCGCGATCGCACTTGGAGTTGTTATTCGCGGAGATACGGCACATTTTGACTATATATGTCAGTCAGTAACTCAAGGTCTTACACAAGTTTCAATTGAAGCAGAGAAGCCAGTTGGATTTGGCGTGTTGATGGTAGAGAATGAACAGCAAGCCTGGGATCGATGCCTGAAAAACAATAACAAAGGCAAAGAAAGCGCTGAAGCGGTACTCTTGAGCCTGTCATATTTATTAAAACGTAAGTGAGAGTCATGAAGTTACCAGGTCGAGGGGATGCACCAAAGGGATTTTCAAGTCCAATTGTGTTGACTGAAGCCGACTGTGGGTTCTGCCAAAAAAGTATCGGACAGTTCGAACGATTTTTCCCAGGTGATTGGCAGAATGTTCGAAACAACACGATGGATGTCACTCAATTTGGGCTCACCCAAAGCGATATAGAGCGTGCAGCATGGTGGGTGGAGGTAGTCGATAACAATATTCGTGTCTATCCAGGTGCTCAAAATTTTGGCGCACTACTTATTCGAAATGGGGGATGGCAGTTACCGATAGGTCTGCTTACTTTTATTCCTCCGTTTTCTTGGATTGCGTGGGCGATGTATCAAATCATTGCAAAGAATCGAGGCCGTTTACCTGGCTCAACTCCATCATGTGGACTGCCACAGACTCCAAAGTAGGACGCATTGGCCGTTGAAGATTTCGGACAGATTCCAGAATCTATTCAATCCGCATTTGCCCTCTGGTTAGAACATCCAAATGAACTCACCCGACAAGGGCTTCTGTCAGCTCTCTCGCAATCTCGTTTGCTTCTTCCACTTAGAGAACATAAAACACATACTGGAAACGACATGGTACAAGTCACGTTTACCTCAAAGGATGGACGTAAGGCATTACTTGCCTTCACGTCGATAGAAAGTCTTTCAAAGTTTGACCCAATAGCAAGACCTTTTATAAAAACTTCTAAAGATCTGGCATTAGAAGCACTAGAGCAAAATTACGATGGAATAATCATTGATATCAATGATGAACATAAGATCGCATTGACGCTCAGTGACATTGCATCAATCGCAAACGCTTAACTCACAAATCCTGTGAATTTCTCTCCAGGTCCTGATCCTGGTTCATC
>JBMSMQ010000001.1:0-140924 GCA_049421205.1 Candidatus Nanopelagicales bacterium | reverse complement strand
CGGGCAATTATTCGAAAGAGGGGTCGCTAGTCGGCCCCTTTTTCATTTTTAGGAGAACAATGCCTGGTAACACATCGCGTCCACGTCGAACAAGCAGTACTAACACTGCCAGAACTACTCGATCATCGCGGCCACAAAATCGTAGTTCAAAATCAGGTGTGCCATCGAATGGTAAATCTCGAACTTCAGTAGGCAAAAAACCAGATCGAGGAAGTGCGTCAAGCACTTCTCGAACCCGTCGAAATGAATCAAACCAAACTACAGGGAGACGAGACACACGTTCAGATCGTTCCAGTTCTAATCGAGGTAGCAGAACAACTACATCTCGCTCGTCTAGTTCACGAAGTTCACTTTCTACCCAATCGCGCGATCGTCGAACATCTCGTCCGCGTCGGGATGACTCAACGCGTTCATCAGATTCTCGAACATCTCGTCCTCGTTCATCTAATGCAAATGGTGCGCGAACTTCTCGCACAACTTCTTCGCGAAATTCGGCTTCTAGTGCCCCCCGTGACAATCGATCCTCGCGGCCACGATCGGAACGCGGGGATCGCAGTCGCACAAATCGCCCACAGAGAAGTCCGGAACGTCGAAACCAGAGAGATTCAAAGCCTTATCGAACTGAACGAAAAGTTGTTTCCCCTACACCTGTTTTAGATATTCCAAAAGATATTGACGTAAGTATTGTTCCAAAATCTGTTTTAGCAGAAATCCGATTGATTGCTCCACACACTCAAGATTTAGTTAAACAATATCTCGCAGTTGCAATTGCAGCGATTGAATCTGCTGATTTCGAGCGAGCCTATGAATACGCGAAAGAAGCGAGGAATCTTGCTGCCAGACTTGCAACCGTTCGAGAAATAGCAGGATTATCTGCCTACTACGCTGGTAGATGGTCTGAAGCATTAAGTGAACTAAAGACCTATATGCGTCTCACTGGAGATCCACATTTCTTACCAATTATGGCTGATTGTGAACGTGGATTGAATCGTCCGGAACGCGCAATTTCCCTCTCAAAGAGCCGTAATGTTCAGGACCTTGATGTATCTGGAAAAATTGAAATGCGGATTGTCGTATCTGGAGCCAGACGTGATTTACGGCAATTCGATACAGCGTTAGCTATTCTAGAAATTCCGGAGCTCCGTTCAGGTAAACGCTCAACAGAGGTTGCACGACTTCGTTATGCATATGCGGAAGTGTTGCTTCAAATGGGTCGTAAGACCGAAGCTCGAGATTGGTTTGTGAAAGCCTCGCTTGCAGATGTTGATGAAGAAACTGATGCGAGTGACCGTGCACTCAAACTCGGAGAAGTGTAAAAATGCTGTGGGAGAAATACGATTCCCTAATCCTTGATCTCGATGGAGTCATTTATATCGGTGATCAAAAAGTTCCCCACGCAATCGAATCACTTAATGCGATAGCAGATAAGGTTCGAATAACAGCTGTAACAAATAACGCAAGTAGACATCGAAGTGAAGTCGCACAGCATTTGACTGACTTAGGTCTTCGAATTCAACCTGAAGATGTGGTCACATCATCTGATGCAGCTGCAGAGTATGTGAAAACAGAATTTCCAGACGCTAAGAACGTGTTAGCGGTTGGTGGTGATGGTTTGTCCAAAACCTTTGAGGAACATGGATTCCATGTGATTCGAGCTGGACGAACCTACGAAGAAGTTTTTGAGCAAGCGCGAATGTGTGATCTCATTGTAGAAGGACACGGTACCGATACATCCTGGTGGGACGTTACTGCTGTCATTTGGGCTATTGGTTTAGGTAAACCTTGGGTTGCAACAAATCGTGATTTGACTGTGCCACTGCCAAATGGGAACTCAATTGGTAATGGTGGCTTCATTTCCTTGATTGAAACATTTACGAATGTTAGCCCAGTTACTACAGGTAAACCAGAAAGAAGAATTTTCGATACTCTCATAGATAGATTGGGTCTTTCCTCGCCACTTGTCGTGGGGGATAGTTTTCAGACCGATATCGCCGGCGCACACAATTGCAAGATAGATTCGCTCCTCGTGCTTACGGGTGTCACTACTCGCACAATGGTCAATGAAAGCGCACTAAAGCCAACTTACATTGCCGAAGACCTACGTATCTTGCTGAATCAAAAGCCACCTGAAGAACTAGGCTGAGTGTATGGAAAAGTCGAAAGATCCTGTACTGCAAGTACTCGACGCTGTTTTTGCGGTGACAACATCAATCATACAAAGTGCGACAAATCAACTCCGGGACGTTTCAAACGAGAATGTGAATGCCGAGGCACCAGATTTTGACATTGAAGAACTCATTGAACGTGAAGGCCTTGTTCGGCAGGACGAGTTAGTCCGCCTAAGAGGGCACATCCAAGAATTGAAAACTCAAGTTAATGAATTGGAGCAAGAGACAAAAAAGCTCAAGAAGAAGTTGAAAGACCTTAAGGAGAAGGTATGAATGAGCCAACAGGCGATTTACGCGTAGATGCAGCACTTGAACTTCTCAAAGGCATTACCGAACTAGATGCAAAAACCCAAATCGTAAATTTTGAAGAACTTCACAGGACGCTGAGCGCAATTCTTTCCGAAGAATCTTCATCGTAACGTGAAGTTGCGTCGCCTTGATGCAGAACTCGTGCATCGACAACTTGCGCACTCTCGGCAAGGTGCGAGGCAATTAATTGAAAAGAATATAGTTCTGGTCAACGGGATTGTTTGTTCAAAACCGACTCGACAAGTGAATGAAAATGACAGCATAACTCTCAGTTCTGCAGAAAAAAATTGGGTTTCACGAGGTTCTCTTAAATTATTAAGTTTTCTTGAGGCGTACCCTGAACTTGAAGCAAAGTTTCAAGATGCGATAGTTCTCGATGTCGGGGCTAGTACTGGCGGGTTTAGTCAGGTTGCACTTCAATGGGCACAGAAAGTGATTGCTGTTGATGTTGGGTATGGTCAACTTGCCTGGACATTACGACAAGATCCGAAGATTCAGGTGATAGAACGAACACATATCAACGACTTGCATTTGGATGACATCGAATCACCAGTAGATATTGTGCTTGCCGATGTTTCCTTCATCTCGCTCTTATCCGTCATTGTATCTTTGAAGAGGCTCAGTAAAGAAGATTCAACCTGGATACTGATGGTGAAACCACAATTCGAGGTTGGCAAACAAGACATCGGTAAAGGGGTAGTGACAAACCCGTCTCTCCACTTCAACAGTGTTGAAAAAGTTGTTCTTGCTTGCCAAGATATTGGATGGGGCTTGAAAGGTGTGGCAGCAAGTGGTCTCAAAGGGCCAAAGGGAAACCAAGAGTTTTTCATTTGGCTCGAGGGTCATGCGCCAATCAAGGATAGACTTGTAATCCAACGTGAGATTTCCCGAGTGACGAAAGGGCTGCCCGAATGAAAAGGATTGGGTTTGTGCTCCATTCTGAACGCTCTGTGATTTCAGAGGTATTGGAAGAATTCCAAAGAGTATGCACGGATCAAGGCATCGAATCTTTTGAGTATACAGATTCAAGTGATGCACCTGATGTTGTCATCGTCTTAGGTGGTGACGGAACGATTCTGCGCACTTGTGAACTTGTCATCGGAACAGATATTCCAATTCTTGGATTCAATTTAGGCAGAGTGGGCTTTCTCGCTCAAGCCCATCCAACTTCGATTAGCCAGACAATTAATCGTTTGAAGCTCAATCAATTCAATATTGAGGAACGTAGTTTGGCTGAAGTAATCGTTCTGAGAGATAGATCATCAGTTTATAACTCGTTTGCACTGAATGAAGTGTCTGTTGAAAAAGATCACAGCGACATAATGATCGAGCTAAAACACTTCATTAATGACACGGTACTTACTGCCTGGGCAGGAGATGGGGTTATTGTTGCAACACCTTCTGGTTCAACGGCGTATGCCTTTTCGGCAGGAGGGCCAATTGTCTTTCCAAACGTTTCCTGTCTCGTAATGGTGCCGATCTGTGCACACGCGCTATTTGCAAAACCAATCGTTTTTTCGATGGATTCAAAATATCGAGTGCAAGTTCACTCGGATGCCGGAATCTTGAATCTTGATGGAAGACGAACATTCCACTTGGAGTATCTCGACGATGTGATAGTTACAGGAAGCGATGAGAAAATTCGTTTTATACGGTTTGATGACACCGATTTCACAGAACGCTTAGTGCAGAAGTTTCGTTTACCGACGATAGGGTGGCGCGAAACCCACGATGCTTGAACAGTTACGAATTAAGAAACTGGGGCTCATTGACTCTGCAGAGCTTCAGTTTTCAAGCGGGTTGATCGTTATTAGTGGTGAAACTGGCGCCGGCAAAACACTCCTGCTCGATGGGCTTGTTGCCTTGACTGGATACAAACCAGCAAGTGCCGATATGGTGGAGGACGACACATTTATCGAAGGTGTCATCGACTTGTCAGCGCGCAAAAATGATGTTGAAGCGCTTGGTGTGGAACTTGACGATGGTCTCTTATACATTGCACGACAATTCCCAAAGGAAGGCAAAAGTAAAGCAAGTTTGCAGGCCAAGTCTGCTCCAAGTTCACTATTGCGAGACTTGTCTGAAATCTGGATTGCAATCCATGGTCAGCATGACACCTATCGACTGCTCAACCCAAAAACGCATCTTGGGATGCTTGATGATTTTGGTGGAGAGACAATTGTGAAACTTCGTACAGAAGTTGCAGATGCATACCGATCACACCAAACACTTTCGAAACATTTGAAATCGCTGCAGGCAAAGAGAGACGAGGCCTTGCGCATAGCAGAGAGCCTCCGCGAAGATGTAGCACTCTGTGAAAACCTCGCTATCGAACCAGATGAGGATCTGACGATTGTCGACACTATTCGGATGATTCAAGATTCGGAATCCGTTCATGAATCGCTGAGTGCAGCGCTTCAGTCGCTTGAGAATGATGATGTTTCTATTTCTCTGGCAATCTCTAGAGCTACTTCTGCCTTAGAAAAGGTAGCACGCTCGAATCCAGAAGTTTTGACTATTCTAGATGAGTTAAAGGATGCGGGTAACAGGATTGCTGAAAGTCAATCGAAGATCTTGTACCTTGCCGAAAAGATCACAACTTACGAGTCTGATATTGATTCTCTGATGCAGCGACAAAACCACATTAAGCGGCTGTTACAGAAATATGGCCCAAAAACTGACGATCTTTTTACATGGCTTGAAGTTGCGAAAGAGCAATTACGGCTTGTTGATATTGGAGACGAAGAGATATCAAAAGTTGAACGCGACCTTCGTGATAAAAGTGCTGAATTGCAGTCCTGGTGTGAATCTTTACATCAGCAACGTATCTCCGTAGCGAACGAACTTCAACTTGCCATCACAAAGGAACTTGAGGATTTAGCGCTTGCCGCTGCGCGATTTGAAATCGTAATCGAAAGAACCGATACCACTGAAAATGGATTCGACAGTGTCGAATTCATGTTCTCAGCAAATCCTGGAATGAGATTATCTCCGCTTCAAGACAGCGCAAGTGGTGGAGAATTATCGAGGCTTATGCTCGCTTTAGAAGTAAGTCTTTTGAAAGACAGCAGCATTCCCGTGCTGATATTTGATGAAATCGATACGGGCGTGGCAGGAGCAACTGCGCTTTCTATTGCAAGAAAGTTAGTACTTGTCAGCCAGAAATCACAAGTTTTTGTCGTTTCGCATTTACCTCAAATCGCGGCATTTGCTGATCAGCATTTTGTGGTACGAAAAACAATGAGTACTGAGAGCACAATGACGCAAGTTGTCGAGATGAATGAAACTGAGCGTGTCTCTGAACTTGCCAGGATGCTTGCAGGCTTAGAGGGATCGGAGTCGGCGCGTGAACACGCCGAAGAATTACTAGAAAAGGCTCGTGCCGCGAAGGTCAGTTTAGCGAAGTAGGAGCTTCAGGTGATACTGTGAACCCCCGTGGCCAGAATCGTTCGCGGGAGAATCAGTGAATAAACATCACAGTGTGAAACATATCTTTGTAACTGGGGGAGTTGCTTCATCCTTAGGGAAGGGGCTGACAGCTTCGAGTTTAGGAAATCTTCTCACCGCGCGTGGGTTACGGGTGACGATGCAAAAGCTTGATCCATATCTCAACGTAGATCCTGGAACGATGAATCCATTTCAACATGGCGAAGTGTTTGTTACTGAAGATGGTGCGGAAACGGACCTTGATATTGGCCATTATGAACGATTTCTTGACGTCAACCTCTCACGAAAAGCTAACGTTACAACTGGTCAGGTGTATTCGGAGGTTATCGCGAAGGAACGTCGAGGTGAATTTCTCGGAGACACTGTTCAAGTTATCCCGCACATAACAAATGAGATTAAATTACGTATACGAGCAATGGCTTCAAACGATGTTGATGTCGTTATCACAGAAATTGGTGGCACCGTAGGCGATATTGAATCTCTGCCATTTATCGAAGCTGTTCGCCAGGTGCGCCAGGATGTTGGACGAGAAAACGTATTTTTTATTCACGTTTCACTTCTTCCATACATAGGCCCGTCGGGTGAATTGAAAACCAAACCCACGCAGCATTCTGTTGCAGCACTTCGAAGTATTGGTATACAACCCGATGCATTGGTACTTCGATGCGATCGCGCTGTTCCAGAGAGCATCAAGCGCAAGATTAGTTTGATGTGTGACGTGGATGTGGAAGCTGTTGTAGCGGCAGCTGATGCGCCAAGCATTTATGACATCCCCAGAGTGCTGCATAAAGAAGGATTGGACAGTTACATCATCCGTTCGCTCGGTCTACCTTTTAAAGATGTTGAGTGGAAACAGTGGGATGAACTGCTACAAGTCGTCCACCATCCAAGTCACAGTGTCAAAGTTGGATTGGTTGGGAAATACATCGATCTGCCCGATGCCTACCTATCGGTGACTGAAGCCCTACGAGCAGGTGGATTTGCTCATGACGCTCGAGTGGAAATCGTTTGGGTGGAATCCGATGAATGCGCAAACCAAGAAGGTGCCACCCGCTCACTCGGTGGACTTGATGCAATTGTTGTTCCTGGCGGATTTGGAATCCGGGGTATCGAAGGAAAACTCGGTGCACTTCAGTACGCAAGAGTTCAGAAAATTCCAACACTTGGATTATGCCTTGGCCTTCAATGTATGGTGATTGAATACGCCCGCAATGTTTCTAAATTAGATGGTGCAAATTCTGCCGAATTTGACGTAGAAACTTCCCATCCAGTTATATCTACTATGGCATCACAAACAGAGGTAATTGCAGGAGCAAAAGATATGGGTGGAACGATGCGTTTAGGTTCGTATCCAGCAGATTTAACTGAAGGATCAATAGTTCAAAGTGTTTACGGTAAAACGAGCATAACTGAACGACATCGGCATCGATACGAAGTGAACAACTCCTATCGAGCACAGTTAGAAAAAGATGGAATTAGATTTTCTGGTTTAAGCCCTGATGGTGCCCTCGTGGAGTTTGTGGAGTTACCAAAGGATGTACACCCGTATTACGTAGGAACTCAGGCCCATCCCGAATTCAAATCCCGCCCAACCTCGCCACATCCTCTCTTTGCGGGACTTATTCAGGCGGCTCTTAACAAGTGAGCGACTCTTGGGTAGATGAATATGTTGATAAACCACTACTCAATCGTGAGATAACTCATCGCGGCCGCATATGGGATGTCGTTCACGACACTTTTGACATCGGTGATTTTCAGATTTCGCGCGATTACATTCGGCACACAGGTGCTGTGGCGATTGTGGCAATAAATCAGCAGAGAGAAATCCTCACCATACGGCAATACCGTCAACCTGTTGGTGCTTACCTAGTTGAGATTCCGGCTGGACTATTGGATTCACCAAATGAAGATCCCTTACTTGCCGCGAAACGTGAATTAGTTGAGGAAGCAGGATATGTCGCCAAGAATTGGAGTGTGCTTGTTGATTTTTTCACTTCTCCAGGAAGTACGACCGAGGCTGTTCGCATTTACCTTGCTGAAGAGGTTTTAGCAATTGAAACTGAAGATTCAGAGCGGGTTGATGAAGAATCTGAGATCGAAACTAGATGGGTTACGAGTGAATCAGCAATATCCAGCATCAAAAATGGGCATTGGCAAAGTCCCACTCTCGTTTTAGGGATTTTGGCTTTCATTGCATTGAAAAATGGCCGGGATTCACAAACTGAATGGCCCGCGAGAACGCACCTCTTAGACACCGACAGGGTGCATAGATTCGATAAAGCATAGACTTTTACCACTAGATGGCTAGGAGCGATACATGCGCGTAGGTGTGCCCAAAGAAATCAAGAATCACGAATATCGAGTTGCAATTACGCCAAGTGGAGTGCACGAATTAACTCAGCATGGTCACACAGTCGTTATTGAACAAGGTGCTGGAGTAGGTTCATCCATCGCTGATCCTGAATTTGAATCCGCTGGAGCGAAAATATCAACTCGCGAGGCAGTTTGGAAAGACTCAGAGATGATTCTCAAAGTCAAGGAACCCATCGAGCCTGAATACAACCTTATGCAAGAAGATCAGATTCTCTTCACCTTTTTACATCTCGCTGCTTCAGAGCCCTGCACGATGGCACTTTTGAATCAGAAAGTTACTGCGATTGCATATGAAACCGTTGAATTGGAGGATCGAAGCCTTCCTTTACTAGCGCCAATGAGTGAAGTAGCTGGCAGGTTAGCAACCCAAGTTGGAGCAAATGCACTGATGAAGGCTCACGGTGGCAGAGGAACACTCATTGGCGGTGTCAGTGGGGTTCAAGCTGGAAAAGTTGTGGTGATTGGTGGAGGAGTTGCTGGTGCCAACGCGGCAGCGATTGCTCTAGGTATGCAAGCGCAGGTGACATTACTTGATAAAAGTGTGGGTCGACTTCGGCAACTAGATGCGATTTACCAAGGGCATCTACAAACGGTTACCTCCAACATGTATGAAATCGAAAAAGCAGTTCTTGATGCTGATTTAGTGGTGGGTGCTGTTCTTGTCCCGGGTGCTAAAGCGCCGAAACTCATTTCGAACGAATTGGTAAAGCGAATGAAGCCTGGATCCGTATTAGTCGACATTTCAATAGATCAGGGTGGATGTTTTGAAGATTCGAGACCTACAACGCACGCTGACCCCACGTACAATGTCCACAATTCCATTTTCTACTGCGTCGCAAATATGCCAGGGGCAGTCCCACACACTTCAACATATGCCTTAACCAATGTGACGCTGCCATATGCAATCGCAATCGCTGACAAGGGCTGGAAACAAGCGTTGAAGGATGATGATGCTCTTGCTCGGGGACTCAATACCTTTAATGGTCAGCTGACTTATCAGGCAGTAGCGGAAGCATTTAATCTTTCCCATGTTTCGACTGAGAGTGTCATAGCGGTTGATTGACACCACATTTCGTAGATATTTGCAATATCTAAAGATTGAACGACGACTAAGCCCGAATACAGTTTCGGCATATGAACGTGATCTCGATAAATTTCGACTCTTTTTAGAAGATAGACAGATTTTCAATTTGGAAAGTCTTTCCACTTCTCACCTACACGAATTCCAACAGTGGCTCGGAACAACAGCACTGAGTGCGTCAAGTGTCGCTCGAATAATTGCGAGTGTTCGAGGATTTTTACATTATGTAGTTGACGAGCGTCTTGTCGCTCCTGACCTAGAGATTTCATTCGCGCCAACCAAATTAGGTTTCAAGCTACCGAAAGCACTCAGTGTCAGCCAGACTTTAAAAATTGTGGAACTGCTGATGACATCGGAAGAAGTTTTGGATATTCGTGACTACGCTCTCATTGAATTTCTCTACTCGACGGGTGCGCGAGTTTCCGAGGCTGTCAACTTGGAATTGAACCACATCAATTTTGATGAGAGTGTAGTTATACTCACGGGAAAAGGGGATAAGAGTCGGCTCGTACCACTTGGTAGCAAGGCAAAAAGTGCATTAGAGAAATATATGATTCGTGTACGCCCCTCACTTATGAAATATCCGACGTCACACGTGTTTCTCAATGTGAGAGGTGGACACTTGTCTAGAAATAGTGCGTTCAATATCATCCAGAATGTAGCACTGCGTGCAGGCATTACAGAGTCAATCTCTCCGCACACCCTTCGTCATTGCTTTGCAACGCATCTTTTGGATGGAGGTGCGGATTTACGGGTAGTGCAAGAATTACTTGGCCATAAAAGTGTCGCTACCACACAAATTTATACAAAGGTCTCATTGGATAAAGTACGCGAAACGTATGCCTTAACGCACCCCCGGGCGCGTTAACTAAAGACCTTTTAGTCGTCGTACCAGAATTGAATCTGTACCTCTCGACTCTAAATCTGCAACGATGACAGCGATTGCTTCTCGAACAATGCGTCCGCGATCAACAGCCATACCGTGAGTTGCTCGAAGAGTTAAACGTGCTTGTTCGAGTTCAAGAAGCTCGTCAGGCGAGACGTAGACAGTGATTTTTTCATCGTGTCGAATTCGACCCGACGGCCCTTTACCTGAACGTCGCCGTTTTTGTGATATTGGAACTGGACGTACTCCAGGAGTTTGAACATCTTCGATTTCTATTGCGTCTGAATCTTCACTCACGGGAGCGGCAGGCACTGGTTCAGGGCGTATAGGTGTTGCTGTCCGGCGGAACAATTCTTCCGCACCTGGCAGCGCTGGTCGTCTACTCATAATTATTTACCTTCCACTCGTTCAATAATTTCAGCCGCAGCTTTGCGATATGCAATGGCCGCATTACTTGTTTTAGCGTATTCAGTAATTGGTTGGGCTTCAATAGTTGAGTCGCTCACTTTTACTGTATCTGGGATTAAAGTATGAAATACCTTGTCTCCAAATCCATCAATTATCAATTCAAAAGTTTCACGATGGTGTAATGATCTGCCGACACGAGTCGCAAGAAGTCCGAGTATTGAAATGCCAGGATTAATTCTTTGCTGGGTCTTTTCTAAAGTTTCTAAAAGTAGACCTAAACCTTTCAAAGCGTAGTACTCGCACTGAACTGGGATAATCAAAAATTGGCTAGTAGCCAGAGCGTTGATGGCCAAGAGGCCAAGTGATGGCAAACAGTCAATGAGAATGTAATCGTATTGATCAAGTAGCGGTGTAAGAGCCCGCTGTAATGAAAATTCGCGACCCATATCTTGAAAAAGTAGATTCTCTGCGGCCGAGAGTTGAATGTTTGCTGGTAACAAATCTAATCCGGAAGTTCGAGTTTTAAGAATCACGTCGCTGGCTGGATTTTGACCAAGAATTACTTCGTACATAGACGGAGTGATGTCGTGGTTACCTGTAAGTCCAACGGTGAGCGATCCTTGAGGATCAAAGTCAACAACCAAAACCTTTCTACCAGTTTCCGCTAGCGCTGCGCCAAGCGAAATCGTTGATGTGGTTTTGCCAACACCACCTTTTTGATTAAAGATAGAAATCACTACAGCCGGACCAAGTGTCTTTTTGCTTTGTACAGGTTGAGGTTCGTAACTCAACCACATATCCATATCAACTGTCATTTGTCGATAAAACCTTATCTCGTTAAGTTGGTAACTTGATGAATCTCTGTGCAGACATTAGGAGCAAAATAGCAATTCTGGCAAGTCCCTTTCGAGAGTGACTAGTGTTCGCACGTGCTTGAATTAACTGTAGACGATCATAACGCTGGGTTCAGTGTCTCTCTAGAGCAATTTCAGGGTCCATTTGATCTGCTTTTAAACCTTATTTCGAAGCACAAATTAGAGGTAACAGCCATCGCCCTTCATTCGGTTACCGATGATTTCATCGCACATATCAGGGATCAGGGGGATAGCTGGAGCCTTGATGAGGCTACCCAATTCCTAGTGATTGCTGCAACGCTCTTGGATTTGAAAGCAGCCCGACTCTTGCCTTCTGGGGAGGTCGAGGACGAGGAAGATTTGGCAATTCTGGAAGCGAGAGACCTACTCTTTGCGCGGCTATTGCAATACAAGGCTTTCAAAGACGCTTCATTGGTGCTAGGGCAGCACTATGAGCGGGCTTTCCGTTCAAGAGCGCGTCAGGCCACACTACCCCATGAATTCAAAGAAATATTGCCTAATCTAGTTATTGATATATCGATAAATAGGCTTTCAGCCATTGCTCAGCGTCTCTTTTTCCCAACCATTAAGCCTCTTGTTTCGATTTCGCACCTGCATAACCCGTCCGTCTCTGTGGCTGAGCAGGCTGCCATCTTGATTTCCCGGTTACGAGAAAAACAAGTGTTGAGTTTTCGGTCATTAGTCCACGATGCGCCGAATATCATGACCGTGGTAGCTCGCTTTCTGGCCATCTTAGAGCTCTACAAAGAGAAACTGATCGGTTTTGAGCAGTCCCAACCCCTCAGTGATCTAACCATACGTTGGGCTGGGGGAGAACGGAACCTAGACTTTACTTCGATGGAGTACGAAGAGGAAGTTCCAAATGAATGAGATTGAACGGGTACTGGAGGGAATTCTCTTCCTGGCGGATGGTCCACTCAAGGTGGAAGAAATCAGTTTCGGTACAGGGTATTCTTCCAGCGAAGTTGAAGCAGCCTTGAAGGCACTTCAAAGCCATTTTGGGCCCAGAGGAATCCAACTCCGGGAGATTGCAGGGGGGTGGCAATTTCAAACGGCAGACGACCTTTTCGAGGCTCTCGAGCGATTTGTGAATGCTGGCAATCTCGCCAAACTAACACCGGCAGCTTTAGAAACACTCGCTGTTATTGCTTATAAGCAGCCGGTATCACGTGGACAGATTTCTGCAATACGAGGCGTGAATGTTGAAAGTGTCATACGCACCTTGGAGGTGCGTGAACTAATCGAGGTAAAGGAGATTCAGGATGGAAACCACTTGTTGGGGACTACTGATCTATTTCTGGAGCGTTTCGGACTAAAATCTCTCCAAGATTTGCCACCAATAGTAGAGTTTTTGCCGGATATTCAATCAGATTCTTTGAATTTAGATTAAAGTTCAACTTTATGTTTAATCGAAGTGAGGGGATTAGGCTCCAAAAAATACTTGCCCAAGCTGGAGTTGGCAGTCGTAGAAAATGCGAGGAATTGATCGCATCGGGACGAGTTTCCGTGAATGGGAAAATCGTTGACGAGTTAGGTTCTCGTGCCTTTTGGGGCGACGTCATAGAAGTCGATGGCGTTCCGGTGTTAGCAGAAGACAAGGTTGTATACGCTTTCAATAAACCACTCGGCGTCGTGTCTGCAATGTTTGATGCAAAGCAGCCGCATCTGGGGAACTACTTCGACACAGTTGCCCACCGGGTGTTCCACGTGGGACGCTTGGACGCAGATTCGGAGGGTTTACTTCTGCTTACCAACGACGGTGATTTATCGGAGAAAATCAGTCACCCAAGGTTCGAAATATCGAAGACTTACCAGCTGGAAATTGTCGGTCTAATATCGGAGAGTGAGCGTAAGCACCTCCTGAATGGAGTCGAACTCAGTGATGGAATCACCAAACTCGACTCGGTTAAGACCAAGGCCGTTAACCCACAAACATCCTTAATCGAGGTACGAATTCACAGTGGCAAGAACCGCATTTTGAGAAGGGTTTTTGACGAGATTGGCCATCCTGTTAGGCGACTAATTCGCACCCACATTGGGCACCTGGGATTGGATCAATTGAAGCCCGGCGAGATGAAAACATTATCCTTCAAAGAGATTGAAAGAATCTTTTCATAATATTTATATACAATCGTATTTATCGACAATTTCGGATGGGGTTTTCAATAGATGTTAAATCGATTTATCTATGTCTTTTTTACGCACAAAATTATAGATAAATGGTTAGATAGATTCTACATCTCCGCGACGAAATATTCATTTATGGTTAAACAAGTATTTATACTTTTATACAAAAGGTTAAACACATATTTTGAATTTACCTCTAGTAGGCTGTGGTTATGGAAACGAAAGTGCGAGGAATTCGAGGGGCAATTCAGGTCTCTGAAGATTCCATCGACTCTGTCTTAGGCGCAACTCGTAGGCTTCTAGAAGCAATGCTAGGACTCAACGAGGTTGCTACGGAAGACGCTATTTCCGCGATTTTTACAACTACGCCAGATTTGAAATCTTGCTTTCCGGCCGAAGCTGCCCGATCCTTGGGTTTTTCCGACACCCCACTGATCTGCGCCCAGGAGATTGCTGTGCCAGGATCATTACCCCGGGTTGTGCGGGTTCTACTTTGGGTTCATACCGCAAGAAGTAAATCCGACATAAAGCACGTGTATCTGGATGGGGCAGAGGCATTGAGGAAAGACATTGCCCAGTGAATAAAAACGTCCACATTATTGGTGCAGGGCTTTTAGGGGGATCTATTGCTCTGGCTTTAACCGAAGCTGGCTGGCGAGTTTCGGTAGAGGATGCAACAGCAGAATCCACCGCAGAATCTGTTGAAAAATTAGCGCTTGCAAATTTACAACTTGAAGACCACCAAATCGACGTGGTGATTGTTTCCGTGCCAATTTCTGCGAATGCTGCCACGATTAAGCGGGCTTTAGAATGTTATCCAAATGCGATAGTTATAGAAATTTCTAGTGTTAAGACTAAATCTTTACCTGATGTCGATACAAATGCGTTCGCATATTCTCGCTTCGTTTCGTCCCATCCTTTTGCTGGGAAAGAAACTCACGGAGCAAGCAATGCAAATGTTGCGTTATTTCAAGATCGAGTTTGGGCAATCTGTCGTGGTTCATACCTGACAGAGAGTTCGAAAGCGGTGGCACTCAGAGTTCTTCAAGATTGTGGTGCGATTCCAGTTGAAATTGAAATGCAGGATCACGACAAAGTGGTTGCATACACTTCGCACTTACCACAAATTATTGCAACTCTACTTAGCTCTCAAATGGAGCACCTTCCTGAAGATCTTTTGCGGTTAAGTGGAAATGGACTTTCAGATATGACGAGGTTAGCGTTTTCGTCACCACAACTCTGGACGGAAATTGTTACGAGTAACGCAGCAAATCTGCACTCGATTTTGGATCAAATGAAAAAATCAATTGAAGATTTCCAAGTAGCTTTGAGCGAAGAGAATATTGAACACATCCACCATCAATTTGTATTGGGCAAAGATCAGAAGAAAAGACTGCCTGGCAAACATGGTGAAGTATTTCAGGATTTTGCAAAAGTTGAAGTGCAAATTCTTGATCAACCAGGCGAATTAGCGAAACTTTTTCACACTGCTTTTGTGGAAGAAATTAATATTGAAGATCTTCGGATTAATCACGCACTTGGCAGGAATCTTGCAATTCTTGAAGTATTCATTTCGAAGAATGATGTTTCTCGATTCACGGATGTGCTACTGAAAGATGGCTGGCAAGTTCGAAGTATTCAAAACAGTACTGAAACTTAGCATTCGCTACGATTATGTCTGTGCGAGCAAAAATAATAGCAATTGATGGTCCTGCGGGAGCCGGAAAATCAAGTGTCAGCAAAATGCTTGCCAAAGAACTAAATGGTTGTCTCTTGGATACAGGCGCGTTCTACAGGACCGTAACGCTCGCCCTCGTGCGAGCGGATATTTCCGTAGCGGAAGTTACCGAGGAAATTTTGAAGTCCTATGAAATCCGACAAGAATTTAATGATGACAAAACTTTTATGTTTTTAAATGGTGAAGATGTCAGTGAAGAAATTCGATCAGAACATATTTCGAAGCAAGTTTCAACGTATGCTGCTTCAAGTGTAATCAGGAAGTTTGCAGTTGCGTTACAACAAAACTATATAGATGCCTGTGTCGAGAAAGACCTTGATGTAGTCATTGAAGGAAGAGATATAGCGACTGTTGTTGCACCAAATGCAGATGTAAAGATTTTTCTCACTGCGTCGGCAGAAGTCAGGGCACAGCGCAGAAGTCAGGAACTTTCATTAAATATAGATGAGACATTGGAAAGTATTAATTTAAGGGACCATCTAGACACAATGCGAGAAATGTCTCCATTGACGAAATCTGATGATGCTCTTGAAGTTGATGCTTCTGATAAAACGCTTGAAGAAGTTGTGGATCTCATTAAATCACTCTTCGAATCTGGTAAAAGATGACTATAGACGAACGGTTTGATGATTTTGTCGACGAGTCACTGTCAGACGAAGATGTGATTAACGAATTACTTGTTAACTCTCAGACTGATGGTGTTATTCCGTTTGAAGAAAAACGATTGGCAACCGTTGCAATTATTGGACGGCCTAACGTGGGAAAATCAACGTTAGTGAATCGAATTCTTGGACATAGGGAAGCTGTCGTTGAAGATAGGCCAGGTGTCACGAGAGATAGGATTTTTTATCCAACGGAATGGAACGGTTGTGAATTTCTGGTTATTGACACCGGAGGTTACGAGTCAAAATCCGAAGGTCTTTCGAAGAGCATTCGCGAACAAGTGGAATTTACTATATCTCTTGCCGATATTGTTGTATTAGTAATCGACATCTCAGTGGGATCACAGCGAGATGACGAAGTACTCATTGACTTAGCCCGACGTTCACATAAACCTACGATTTTGGTTGCGAATAAGGTAGATGATGAGACCAAAGAACTTCTTGTCGGAACACTTTGGAATCTTGGTCTTGGTGAGCCGTACCCAGTAAGTGCATTACATGGCCGAGGTAGTGGTGAACTTCTCGACAAAGTAGTTGATTCGATTGCAACAATTGATGCAAAAACTCTTGTACATTCAAATTTGCCAAGAATCAGTTTGGTTGGGAAACCTAATGTAGGTAAATCCTCATTACTCAATCAACTTACTGGGATGCAAAGAGCGGTTGTTCATCACGTTGCTGGTACAACGGTTGATCCAATTGATGAAAAAGTAACACTTGGTGATCGTGACTGGATGCTTGTGGATACCGCAGGTATTCGAAAACGATACACCCAAGCCGAAGGTCAAGAATATTATGCAGTGCTACGCACAAATGCTGCAATTGAACGTAGCGACATTGTGCTTATGCTGATCGATGGTAGCGAACCGATCTCCGAGCAAGACCAAAGAATTCTCTCCTTTGTAGAAGAATCTGGTCGATCACTCATTCTCGTTATCAATAAATGGGATTTAGTTGATGAGGAACGAAGGCCATATCTCGAAAGAGAGATTGAATTGGACTTAGCCCATGTCTCTTGGGCACCACGAATTAACCTTTCGGCTCTGACTGGAAGGAATGTTGGAAAACTCGCACCGATTCTTGAAACTGTTTTGGAAGAGTGGAATAAACGAATTTCAACAGGACAACTAAACCAATTCATAAAGGAAATTGAGTCTGCCCATCCGCACCCTGTCAGAAGCGGTAAACAGCCACGAATCTTGTTTGCAACTCAAGCATCCACGTGTCCGCCGCGTTTCATACTCTTTGCCACAGGGTTCATAGAAGCAGGATACAGACGGTTCATTGAGCGTCGTCTCAGAGAAAAGTTTGGCTTCACAGGTACTCCAATCCAAATAGGAGTAAGGATGCGAAAGCGAAAATAAGTCTGATTCATTTTCCACACGGGCTGTAGCGCAGCTTGGTAGCGCACTTGACTGGGGGTCAAGGGGTCGTGGGTTCAAATCCCGCCAGTCCGACGAAAGGTTGCAATATGACGATACCAAACATTATCTCGTTTACGAGACTTGTTGGCGTGCTATTCCTTATCTATTTTGGATTCATAGATATCAATTATGTAGTTGTACTTATTCTTTTTGCCTACGCTGGTATTTCTGATTGGTTGGATGGTTATCTCGCACGAAAACTGCAACAGTTTTCTGACCTCGGTGCCAAACTTGATCCTTTAGCCGACCGGCTCTACATAGTTACTGCGTTGTTCATAGTGCTCAACAACGAATTGATTCCCGTCTGGGTCGTTTTCACTTTGATATTACGGGAGGTTGGGCTCGGACTTTTTTATCTCTTGCTTCGATATCGCAGATTTGAAATTCCCCCTGTCCACTACATTGGAAAGGCTGGCACGTTAATGTTGATGTACGCATTCCCGATTCTCATACTCAGCGATTTCGAATTAGAAGCGAGTGAAACTTTCAAGTTCATAGGAATTTCTTTCCTAGCCTGGGCCATTGTTACCTACTGGTATGCAGGGTATCTTTACCTCAGGCAAGGCATACAGGCGTTGAAAGGAAATTAAATGTCAAACACACCGGAGAACCTGTACTACACCAAAGAGCACGAGTGGGTAGAAGATCTTGGAGAACAAAAAATACGTTTTGGGATCACAGACTACGCTCAAGGTTCACTTGGAGACATAGTTTTTGTTGCCCTTCCGTCTGTTGGTGATTCACTTACAACCGGCCAGTCGTGTGGTGAAGTAGAGAGTACAAAAAGTGTTTCTGAAATTTACTCACCTGTGACTGGTGTTGTTATTGGTGTAAATGAGAAAGTTGAGACAACACCTGAATTAATCAACCAAGATAGCTACAGCGCCGGCTGGTTAATCGAAGTTGAAATTACTGGCGATTTATCTCAATTCGATTTGCTGACTGCAGCGGAGTATCAAACTTTAACCCAGTAGGCAAAAATCTTATGACAAAGTAGGCTACTGATATGAAGTTCTACTTGAGGTTGAAATGATGAGTGACAGCATCACCTGCACAACTTGCAAAAAACTTTATGTTGGTAGTCAATGCCCAGAGTGTGGTCATATCGAAGACACAGGCTCACTCTCTCTTGATCAGATTAATGCAGATGAAAACTCTGTTGCAATAGATGCCGTCGAATTACAACAGAATCAAGCTGCACTTGTTGTACTTCGCGGAGCAACAGTCGGTGAAACACTCATTCTAGAAGGTGAGATCATTACGGTCGGGCGAGATGCTGGATGCGATTTATTCCTTGACGACATCACCGTGAGCCGAAAGCATGCAGAGATTCAAAGCACCCGCACTTCAGAGGGAATCGTGTGGACTGTCCTCGATACGGGCAGTTTGAATGGCACATATCTCAATCGTGAGTTAATTTCTCAGAAAGCATTTTTGGTTTCTGGTGACGAACTTCAGTTTGGAAAGTTTAAATTTACGTTTCTTCTTCCTGGAGGTAACTGATGTCATTAGCCGAACGGCATCTCATGAGCATTGGTGATGCTCTCGAACTTCTCAAGCCGGAATTTCCCGATTTGACCATATCGAAACTGAGGTTTTTAGAAAACGAAGGTTTAGTTGAACCTCAACGAACTGGGTCTGGTTATCGTAAATATTCGCATGCTGATATTCAGCGTCTGCGTTATGTCCTAGCAATGCAACGTGATCAATATCTGCCATTGCGTGTCATTAAGGAACATCTTGAAGCGCTCGATAGGGGATTGAACATCACTGACGGCACAGTTCGCCCATTGAGCCTTGTCAATGATTTACCAGATCCTGAACAATTCATTACGTCTTCGGTTATCAGATTGAATAAGTCTGAACTACTTGAAAATGCAGGCGCTGATGCTGAATTTTTCCAGTCTGTTTTGGAATTTGGCTTGATTGAAAACAACAAGCAGTTTTACTCAATTGAAGATGTCGAAATAGTAAAAGCATGTCTTTCACTCTCAGACTTTGGTATCGAACCCCGTCACCTTCGACAATTCAGAATAGCAGCAGACAGAGAGATCAGCTTGGTAGAGCAGGTGACAAATCCGATTAGGCGCTCGAAAGAGCCCTCGGCTGATCAGGTGGCACAAGAGAAGGCGCGGGAAATCGCAGCGCTCTGCACAGCGTTACACATAGCCCTTGTGCGCACAGGGTTAGGGAAAATCTTGTGATTCACCTTGAAGTCATAGGTGTCCACGTTGAAGAATCATCGAATGTCGCTTTGTTGTGGCTTCAAAAAATCGATGATGATTCACGAATCCTCGAAATAGTTATTGGACCGATCGAAGCAGAGGCTATTTCGCTAGCGCAACAAGGGATAACTCCACCGCGACCTCTCACGCATAATCTCATAATGGATATCCTTGAAACTTTTGATGTTCAGATAGAGGCCGTGCATATCAATAATATTCAAAACAATACATTCTTCGCAGAACTCGTATTCAGCAGTGGGAAGCGAGTCTCCGCACGTCCGAGTGATGCTGTTGCATTAGCCATCCGCGCCGATGTGCCGGTTTTGGCAACAGCTGAGGTGTACGAAGTGGCGTCAAAATTGATTCAAAGAGATGAATCCGACGGGGAAAGTCCCGAGGAAGAGATTGAGGCTTTCATAAATTTCCTTGAGGATCTCAATCCAGATGATTTCGACACTCAACCTTAACTTGAGGTTCAATCGGCGTGTCCTTGACATTCGTGAAGTTTAGAAGGCTAGAGTTCTCACTCTTCCCCAAGGAGTTAGTGTGCAGGATTTGAAATCACTCGGATTCAAAGGCACAACTGCCTGCTCAGTAGCAGGGATTACCTATCGCCAACTTGATTATTGGGCCAGAACTGGCCTGATTGAGCCATCAATGCAAAGCGCACAGGGTTCAGGCTCCATACGACTCTACAGCTTTTACGACATTCTCGTTCTCAAAGTAGTGAAGCGGCTGCTCGATACTGGTGTGTCCTTGCAAAATATCCGGGCGGCTATTGATTATGTGCGCCAGCAGGGCATTGAAGATCTTTCAAGTATTACCCTTATGTCAGATGGGGCATCAATTTATGAGTGTCGATCTGACGATGAGGTCATTGACTTACTTCGCGGCGGTCAAGGGGTTTTCGGGATCGCCTTAGGTTCAATCGTGACAGAAGTTGAAGCCACGCTTAACCAATTGCCAATATCTGAGGAACCACTTATTACTTCAAATGATGAACTTTCTCTGCGTCGTGCTCGCAAGCAGGCAATGTAGCCTCTAGACTGATGCCGTTCAGAATCAGTCAGCGGGAGAGTGGTAAAACCCGCCGAAGGAGCAACGCCCCAGAAACTCTCAGGCAACCGAACCGCTGATTTTGAGAACATCTGAAAAGAAATGCAAAGGCATTCACCGAAGGGGAAAGAGCGAACGCTCGAAACTCTCAGGTCGCACCAGCGAATGACAGAGGGGCCTCGTAGAGAGGCGTGCTGTATGTCTGATTTTTCTCATCGCCACATTGGCCCATCATCAACAGAAATCCAACTGATGCTTGATTCCGTTGGTTATGAGTCGCTTGATCGATTAATTGAGAATGCCGTTCCTCGCTCAATTCTCATTGAGGACCCGCTTGAACTACCAGAGGCGATGTCAGAAATTGAAGTGCTGCAGCATTTGCGCGAACTCGCTAACAAGAACGTAAACGCAATTTCGCTCATAGGTCAGGGCTACTACAACACAATCACTCCAAGCGTGATTCAAAGAAATGTGCTTGAAAATCCAGCTTGGTACACGTCGTATACGCCATATCAACCAGAGATTTCTCAAGGTCGTCTTGAAGCTTTGCTGAATTTTCAAACGATGATTTCAGAATTAACGGGAATGGATATCGCTGGTGCATCACTTTTGGATGAGCCAACGGCAGTTGCAGAGGCGATGACGTTGCTCAAACGAGTCAGTTCAAAAGATTCAAATGTAATTTTGATTGATCAAGACACCCATCCTCAGATTCTTAATGTTGTTAAAACACGAGCACTTCCTCTCGGAATAGACGTTCGAGTAGAAGATGTTGAACAAATGAAGTTCAAGGATGCTTACGCAGTTGTTCTGTCCTATCCAACGAGTTCTGGTTTGATTCGAAATATTGGTCCGATTATCGAGACGGCGCACCAAAACGATTGTATGGTTGCCGTTACAGCTGATCTGTTATCGCTGACAGTGCTTGAATCTCCAGGTCAGTTAGGTGCTGACGTTGTAACTGGTTCTGCTCAACGATTCGGTGTTCCAATGGGATTCGGTGGACCCCATGCTGGTTTTATTGCCGTGAAAAAAGGTTTTGAGCGTTCGTTACCTGGACGTCTTGTTGGTGTGTCAGTCGATGCTCATGGGAATACTGCCTATCGACTAGCCCTACAAACGCGTGAGCAACATATCCGCAGAGATAAGGCAACGAGCAATATTTGCACCGCACAGGCGTTACTTGCAATTATCTCCGCAATGTATGCGTCGTATCACGGATTCGAAGGTTTGCAGAATATAGCGTTCAGAGTCCATGAAATTGCCCGCAAGTTTGAATTTTCACTTATTGAATCACATATCATTCCGATTCATAAAGAATTTTTCGATACAGTTGCTTTCAAGGTCTTCAATGCAGATGAGTACGTAAGAAAAGCGCTGAGCGTCAATATCAATATCAGAAAAATATCTAGTGACGTTGTCTCTGTTTCGTTTGATGAAACCTCAACCCTAGAAACGGCAAAGGTGTTACTCGAAGCGTGGGGAGTTCCTTTTGTTGATCGAAAGATTGAGTTAGAAAACAAACGATCAACTCAAGCGCTTGACCATCCTGTGTTCACGCAATACCAAAGTGAAACCGAAATGATGCGATATCTGCGAAAACTCTCTGACAAAGATTTGGCACTTGATAGAACCATGATTCCGCTTGGCTCTTGCACTATGAAACTTAATGCTGCGACCGAGATGGCAGCAATTACTTGGCCAGAGTTCGCAAACGCTCATCCATTCGCCCCAGAGAATCAGAATATTGGCTGGAGAACCTTGATACAAAGCCTTGAGGACTATCTCTGCGAAGTGACTGGATATGATCGTGTGAGCTTGCAGCCGAATGCAGGTTCTCAAGGTGAATTTGCTGGGTTACTGGCTATTTCTAAATTCCACAAATCGAACGGTGAGAATGATCGAACGATTTGTTTGATACCATCCAGCGCCCATGGAACCAATGCCGCTTCAGCAGTTATGGCGGGAATGCAAGTTGTGGTCATTAATTGTGACGCTGAAGGCAACGTCGAGTTAGAAGATATCGAAGCCAAAATCCAACAATTCGGAAAACGAATTGCAGCAATTATGGTTACATATCCATCTACACACGGTGTGTTTGAAGACGGTATCACCATGATATGTCAAAAGATGCATGAAATCGGAGCGCAAGTGTATGTTGATGGTGCAAATCTCAATGCACTCGTTGGAATTGCCAAACCAGGAAAGTTTGGTGCCGATGTTTCTCATCTCAATCTTCATAAAACATTCTGCATCCCTCATGGTGGGGGAGGTCCTGGTGTTGGTCCGGTTGCAGTGAGAAGCCATCTAGCGCCGTTTCTACCTACACATTCTGTGGACGCAGAGATTGGTGCGATTTCAGGTGCGCCATTTGGATCCGCAGGAATTCTTCCAATTCCATACGCCTATATTCGTATGATGTCGTCTACTGGATTAAGAACGGCAACTGAGGTTGCAATTTTGAGCGCCAACTACATCGCTAAAAAGTTGGAAGACCATTTTCCAATTCTTTACTCAAACAAAGCAGGACTCGTTGCCCATGAATGTATTGTTGATGTTCGACCTTTGACAAAATCGAGTGGCGTCACTGTTGATGACATCGCAAAGCGGCTCATCGATTTTGGGTTTCATGCGCCCACAATGTCATTCCCAGTGGCCGGCACATTGATGATTGAACCAACGGAATCGGAATCGCTTACGGAAATCAATCGATTTGTTGAAGCAATGGTTTCAATAAGAAATGAAATTCGCGATGTGGAAGAGGGTCGAGTTTCACTTGAGGATTCACCATTGACCTCGGCTCCTCATACTGCATTATCGCTTTTAGCGTCTGATCGAAGTAAAGAAGCACGTCTGATGGCTGGTTTTCCAAATGGCGCCGTAAGTAAATATTGGCCTCCGGTTGGTCGCATTGATGGAGCATATGGAGATCGCAATTTAACCTGCGCTTGTCCACCAATCGAGGAATTAGCGCTCGAGAACTTCTGATTCTGTCGGCGGTCTACATCCCTGGCGAGAACAGGTAATTGCAGCAGCTTTAACTGCAATCTGAAGGCCATCAATCAGCTGTTCTGACGTGGGAAGCCCTCCAGACATCGATATACATCGCAAAATCCATCCCATGAGTGTGTCTCCTGCACCCACAGTGTCTAGTACATCAATTGATACACCTGGAATGTCGCTGATTTTTTCGCCATTTGCAAACAATGTTGCACCGTTTTCTCCTGATGTCATAATCACAAATACCGGCCCTAAAGTGGACCATCGAAGAGCAGTTTCATAGATATCATCACTAGATAGCCATCGAAGATCTTCATCAGACACCTTTACGATGTTCACAATCTGAACAATTTCTTCAATTCGTTGTTTTACGAAATCTTGCTCTTCGGAGGAGATGGCAGAAGGTCGTGCATTAGGGTCATAGGAAATAATCTGCGACGCGGGTCGCGTTTGCAGATATTTGAAAATTGCCTCCGAGCCTGGTCGAAGCACTGCCGACAAGCTGGTTAAGTGAAAGATATCGTACTCTGATAGCTTTTTCAGATCACTGTCAGTCCATTGCCAATCAGCGGCGTTTTTCATGTGAAATTCGTATGAGGGAGAACCATCTGCCCTTAACCGAATCTCCACGAGGGGAGTAGCAAAGGTAGACCTCATCGGGGATTCGGGAAGTACTCCAGCTTTTGATGCATAATCCAAAATATCTTGCCCAAACCGATCGTTAGAATGCAAAGAAAGCCAATAGGTATCGAGACCTGCAAGCTTTGCAGCGATTGCTGTATTCAGCCCAGAACCGCCGATAACATCTGATTCAGAGTTTGGCAGCAAAAAACGATCAATAACTCCTTCGCCAATCACTGCAATTCTCATAGGCGCACTTTAGGAGAGGGCTAGGCTCGGATTATGAGTTCAGTTAGTGGCAAGAGATGACTTTCACCGTATCCAGAGTAAATGACATAATAATCATTATCGGCTAATTATGTACCCTGAGCATCCTTTTTACTTCGCCCATCGCGGCGGCAATGAAACCGCCTCTGAAAACTCCTTATGTTCGTTTTTGACCGCATATAGCCTCGGCTGTCGGTATCTGGAACTCGACTTGCAAAGTACGAAGGACAATCGATTACTCGTTTTTCATGACCCTAATCTTCAAAGAGTTACGGGATCAAATGTCGATATTTCACATTCAGACTATCAAACAGTCAGAAACATCAAGTACCCACATGGTGAAGAGATTCTTGTATTTGAAGAACTCGTAAAAGCCCTTCCGGAAGACGCTAATTTCAATATTGACCCAAAATCTGATCAAGCGGCCCACTTACTTTCTTCATTTCTGAAGATGAATGCAGCATTGCAGGAACGGGTCTCGATTGGAACTTTTTCAACACGCCGCGTCCAATTATTTCGCAAAGAGTTCCCAAACCTTGTCACAGTTGCAAGCCGAAATGAGGTAATTGGGGCCTTAATTAGGTTTTTGTCGGGAATTTCCCTCAACACGAAAGCAAATGCCCTCCAAATTCCCCTAACCCCTTACTTTCGACCTCATCTCAGGGCAGAATTCGCCGAGTATTTACACGAGCAAGGATTACAGGTGCATGTTTGGACGGTCAACCATCTTGAGGATATGCAAATGCTTTACGCTCGAGGTTTTGATGCCGTTATGACAGATAAACCTTCACTTGCACAAAAATATTTCGATTCTAGACAAGGACTTTGAAATGGCACTATTGAACGTAAGAAAGAGCACCCCGAACCAGAGAGCTTGGTATTTCTATGATTGGGCAAATAGTGCATATGTTACGACCACGACGACGGTGCTCTTTGGACCTTATCTCACACAGATTGCGAAAGATTCAGTATCGTGTGGTGAGAATGAAGTTTGTCGAGATCTCAGCGTTCTTGGCTTGTCGATCGCACCTGGTTCGCTCTTTCTCTATCTCATTACTTTCACAACAATACTTTCCGCGCTCCTGCTACCAGTCCTTGGAGCCTATGCAGATTTAAGGCCTAACAAGCCCAAACTGATGGGTCGGCTTGCATTCATAGGTGCAACAGCGGCATCGTTAATGTTTTTTGTCAGTGGCACGAACTGGATACTCGGCGCACTTTTGTTGATTATCGGAAATCTTGCCTTGGGTGCTTCACTTGTAGTGTACGACGCAATTCTTTGCGATATCGCAACTGCTGACGAACGTGATCGTGTTAGTAGTCGCGGCTGGGCATTTGGATATGTAGGCGGTGGGCTTTTACTTATAGTCAATTTAGGTCTTTACCTCACCGCCACAGAAGACTTTGCATCAATGGCAGTTCGAATTTCGCTACTCAGCGCTGGACTCTGGTGGGGATTATGGACGCTCATCCCCTACTACAAAATACGTTATGTTGAAACAGAAGTGGCGAATACTGTGAGTTTCGGCTCATTGAGCAAAAATTCTTTTGGTCAGCTGTATAAAACCCTCAAGGAACTTGCGCTATATCCCCAGACGCGTCTCTTCCTCCTCGCTTATCTATTTTTCAATGATGGTGTTCAAACTGTAATTGCATCTGCAAGTATTTATGGTTCCGAGGAACTTGGATTAGAAGCAACAGCTTTGGTGGGAGCAATCATTATCGTGCAAATCGTAGCTATTGCAGGTTCCCTTGTGACCGGCAAACTTGCCGAGAAAAATGGAGCGAAGCGCACAGTGTTGACAAGTTTGGTCATTTGGACATTTGTAATCGCTGCTGGTTATTTTTTACCTGCAGGTCAGGCGGTTCTATTTTTTATTCTGGCAGCAGCGATCGGATTTGTTTTGGGCGGCACGCAAGCGTTATCTCGAAGTTTGTTTAGCCAACTGGTACCCAAAAATCGAGAGGCCGAATATTTTGCTCTTTATCAAGCGTGTGAACGTGGTACCTCATGGCTTGGCACTCTTGCGTTCGGCTTAATGTTTCAAATATTCAATTCGTATCGACCAGCAATCTTGTTCCTAGTTGTATTTTTTCTTATTGGTGGACTCCTGCTGAAACGTGTCAATTTCAAAGAAGGGATTGAAACTGCAGGCAACAAAGTACCGCTGGTTATTTAATAAAGATTTTTCTCTTGAGAAGTCTGCCTTTTAACCCCCACAAGGTCACTTTGAGCATCGCCTCTTTCACAATACTTCCGCTCATTTTTGACTCCCCAAATTTACGTTCAATAAATGTGATTGGAACTTCTATAACCCTTAATTTAGCCTCGGTGATGCGAAGCGAGTTCTCTATCTGAAACACGTATCCTTGAGAATGAGACTCTAGCATTTTAGAAAGAATCAATGCTTTTTTTGAATAAATCCGAAATCCGGCCGTAGCATCTCGAATTGGAATTCGTAACATAATTCTTCCGTACAAATTCCCTAGTTTTGATAAAGCAAAACGCGACCACGGCCAATTACGGATACTGCCGCCGCTCACCCAACGCGAACCGATGACTACATCGTAATTTTCAGAAGCGGCGATAAGTGAAATCAAATCTTCTACTCGATGCGATCCATCTGCGTCCATTTGTGCGACGGCGTAATAATTATTTGAAATTGCCCAACTGAATCCCGCTCGATATGCGTCACCGAGCCCTGTTTTTTCGGTTCTCAGCAAAGCATGAATATGGTCGTAACTTTTTGCTAGATTTGAAACAACGGATACCGTTCCATCGACTGAACCATCATCGACAACCAAAATATCAACATTTCGAGTTTTTTCGGCTATTGATTCGATAATTCTCTCAATATTTTCGACTTCATTAAACGTCGGAATGATAATGAGAAGCTTCACTTTGATCGCCTACGTAGAGCTACACCACAAGACATCAGCCACAGCACAAACACAATCCACCCAGCATAGCCAACCAGGGTTGATGTAATGGTTTTACCTGAATAGTTATTGACCTCAAAGGCAATTACCCCTTTCTCCCCTTTCCCGATTGTCTGCAACACGACATTGTCAGATATAAGGGCTGAAATTCCGCTGGTGCTTGCGGAAATCAATGGTCTTCCCGTTTCAATGGATCGAATTTTCGCATACAGCAGCTGTTGCTCTGATTGGTTTGAAAATTGATACGTCGCATTATTAGTTTGAATGAGTATGAAATCAGAATGTTCGACATCTTCATGAACT
Organism: Candidatus Nanopelagicales bacterium; assembly: GCA_049421205.1. Lineage (GTDB taxonomy): Bacteria > Actinomycetota > Actinomycetes > S36-B12 > UBA5976 > JAFMIT01. The sequence continues at coordinate 113,014 of JBMSMQ010000001.1, read as the reverse complement.
ATTTGTGAATCTGCAACTTCAAAGCAGATGCCTATAGACACTTGCAATCCATCACGTTTCCAAACACCTGGTGTATTGCCGGCTACGAAGTCATATGGAAGTAGTGCTGCTCTTTCAGTAATAGATGTGGCAAAATCTCTATACGGCAGAAACTCCCCAAAAGGAACGAGACGTTGCTTCGTATATATCTCTGTAATTCCCCCATCAAGTTCCAACGATGTGTTACTCCTGCTTGCATTTGTTGGGCTCAGAACTGATCCGAGCAATATAGGTGGAGTTATTATCTCGTCAATCTGACTCAAAAGATTTTTAGCCACCAGATCAATTTTCGGGTCAACATCAAGTGAGTTTTCGGGCCAAACCACAAGATCTGCTGAATTTATCGCGTTTGCATTTTCTCGTGTTATCTCAATATGATTTTTGAGCACCTCAGTGCGGTCCCCCAACACCCCTAAGCCATATCTCTCCACTCCCCCTTGTACAGCGACGACAGTAAAGATTTGGCTTTCATCAATTTCAACGAGATTAATGAGACTTACACCGCTCAAAAGAACAGAACTAACAGCGAAATACACATAGTGTCGCTTCGATAAAACATTAAACAAACTAAGTCCGATAAGTGCACTCGTACCAAGGACTAGTAGCGTCATCAATAGTTGTGGTAGTGCGCGGTGAAAAATCATTAATGGTGTGTCAATCAATGCCATTCCATACTGAAGCCATCCAAAACCTCCAAATGGGAAACTATCACGAATATTTTCAAAAAGTGTCAAAGTTATAACGAATACGAGAGTTCTATCGAGCGATAATTTCAAAACATTTGCTACCAATGATGCTGAAATGAATGAAAGTGAACAAAACATACTGACCAAAATCACGATGTCTACCCCAACAACATTTAGCCAATTTAAGCCAACAAAGAATTGTGAGAATCCGAACAATGACCATTGAAATACCCATTGCTTACCGGTCGATCTAAATGTGAGAGCGAACATACCTGCAAGCACAAGGACCAGCACTACCAGTGGAATTTCTAGTTGAAATGCAAAGCCCGCCACTACTCCAAGGAATAGAGCACCTAAATATTTCATGCTAGTTGACGATAATGATTTCTCGGGGACGATTATTACAATTTATTGGCCCACCATTGGTGCTAATCACGATATCTTCAATACGTGCACCGAATTTTCCTTCTATATAAAATCCTGGCTCGATGCTGAAAGCGTTACCCTCGACAAGACGATGTGTGTTTCCTTGAACAATATAGGGATCTTCATGAGTTTGAAGTCCGATTCCATGCCCGGTTCGATGAATAAAGTATGCGCCAAGATTTGCTTCTTCCAGAATATTCCGCGCTATAGAGTCAACATCCTCACAACTAGTCCCAACCAGTGCCCCATTGACTGCCTCCGTTTGTGCACGTAAGAGAGCCTGATAGTGCACTTCAAATTCTGCATCAACAGTAGATACGGCATAGGTTCGAGTACAGTCACTGCAGTAACCGCTTGGCATAGTTCCACCAATATCAACAACGACAACGTCACCTGGCTGCACTACTCGATCAGAAACTTCATGGTGCGGCGATGCGGAATTTGGGCCACTTGCGACGATGATGAAATCAACAGTTTCATGACCGGATTCGAAAATTAATGACTTTATGTCTTCGCCGATTTCCTTTTCGGTTCTACCCTCAAATTTAAGTGCTGTAACTTTTTCGTGAACCCAGTCAATAGCTTTACCGGCCTCCATGATGGATTTCTGTTCAGATTCTGATTTCACCGTTCGGACAACATTAATGATTGATGTTGCATCAATAAACGATGCGCCTTTCATGTGATCTATAAATTTGAGTAATTTTTCACTCCACATATAGGGGTCAACCGCGACCACGCCTGAGGCAATGTTTGCCACGCGCTCGATTGGGTTTTCAGTTTCGGTGAAACTTATAATCTCGCAATCAATCTTTACATGCTCTTTGGCCGATACAAACTCAAGACGAGGAACAATCAGCGTTGGCACACCTACTGCTGGAATCATCAACATTGTTAAGCGTTCTAAAGGAAGTGCCTTGTATCCTGTGAGATACCTGAAATTTGGACTTGGAGTCACAAACATCCAATCCACTTTCTGGGATTGCATCTTTCGTTGCAGCGCGTCCACTGTGTTTGTCATAGGCTTAAGGTACTAGAGAAAAAGAGGACCATGGCAAGAACCTTGCTGGTAGACATCGCAACAATGTACTACCGAAGTTTCTACTCTTTGCCCGACTCTATAGTTTCACCCAAAGGTGAACCAATCAATGCAATTAGAGGCTCACTCGATGCCCTCTTCATGTTCATTGAGCGCTATCAGCCTAGCAACATCATCACATGCTGGGACTACGACTGGAGACCCGATTGGCGTGTGGAACTCATTGATACGTACAAGACTGCCAGAACGGAAGAGGACGGTGGTAGCACAATTCCAGATTCCTTAAGCGATCAAGTAGATGTTTTACACGATCTATTGATTGAGATAGGCATGCCAGTGATCGGGATTGAAGGATTCGAGTCAGATGACATCGTCAGTCACTACACACGTGCGCTGGATGGTCCAGTAGATATCATTTCAGGCGATAAAGATCTCTTCCAGTTGATTGATGATTCGCTTCAAAATCGTGTTCTCTATATCGGCACAGGTTTCTCAAAGCACACCCAGGTTGATGATAAATACCTGCTTGATCGATTTGGCATCAAAGGAAGTCAATATGGTGATTTCGCAGTTCTTCGTGGTGACGCATCGGATGGACTACCTGGCGTGAAAGGAATAGGTGAAAAAACCGCAAGTAGCCTCATCAAAGAATTTGGAAATCTTGACAACTTGTTAACGGCTGCCGACAACGCGGATTCTCGTTTAAAACCTAAAATTCTTTCTACACTCTTGGAACACGCCGACTACATCGAACGGGCGAAAGAAGTTGTATTATTAAACAAAGAACTGGATCTTGAAATTCCAAAAGTAACTCAGGTGGAAAACACAGCACTCATCGAAGAACTTGGATTAGAAAGACAATTGAAGCGTTGGCAACAACTCCAAGGGCTATTCTTCGAAATCTGAAACGACCAAAATTCCTCGTTTCAAAATCAGAATTGCATCCTGTGACATTTTCGACACATGTGGAAGATTCAGTCTCGAAATCTGCTCAAGCAGGTCAAGTAATCGTCGCATAGATCGGACAAAATCTCCCGCAGAAATTTCGGATTTTGAGAGCAATTCAGTAAGTCTTACTCCGTTAGCCCACTGGTAGACAGTCCATGCAAAACCTTGGTCCAATCGTTGTCCAGATGAATAATTGTTCGAAGCTTCCACGCCTTGGATTTGCTCAGATAAATGTTGAAATTCGGTATAAAAATACTTAAATTCAGGCTTATGTAGCCTCATTCCCCTTTGATCCCGATCGGAACGCGACTCGTACACAAGAACACTCATCAAGGCAGAAAAAGTGGGAATATCAAGTTCAGAAAAGTCGACATGCTGCAAAACTTGAGCTAATAAAAGATCAGATTCAGTATGGATTCTCTTTAATAAACGAGCAGGCTGATTGATGTCATAACCATTTCCTGATGTTTGTAAATACCCCAGCTCGACGAGAATCTTGATTATCCGTTCAAAATCTTGACGTAGCACGTTTGTTCGTCTTTGAATAGAAGTGTCCAAACGCTGTTTCTCACGTTTCGCTTGCACCCAACGCTCTCCCCACCGGGCATGCTGGTCTCTATCTTTACAGTGGTGGCAAGGGTGATTCTTAAGTTCAATTCTGAGCGAATCAATATCAGTGCTTTGCAATTTGCTTTTTGAATCAAATTCCCACAATTGATTCAAGACATTTCCTGCGAGTTTTGGATTGAAAGACTCTTTTAGGCGAATCCGACCTATCACTACTGGACCCCCCTGTAATACTGCAATTTTTCCTTTTGCATCAAGCAGATAATGCGTTGTTTTACCTCGTGCATCCTTCTTTGAACTCGTAATCACTGCGGGAAGTGAGTGTCTACCTTTAGATAGCTCTACAACATCTCCACGTTGATAGTTGACTTCATATACATTTCGCCCTTTTTCTAAATCCGATATTTTTCGCCGTAACTCCATATATTCTTCAAAATCGCCCTGATCGCAAGACATCGCCTCAAAGAAGCCATCAATTCCCTCATCGAATTTCTTTCGTTCTATCAGCAATTTAGCCACGGACTTATCCGCTTGGTATTGGGCGAAGGAACGTTCAAGCAATGCACGTGAATGTTCGAATCCAAGAGACGTCAATACATTCACTGCCATTGAATATCCCGGTTTAAAAGAAGATCTAAGTGGATATGTTCGGGTTGAGGCGAGATTACCTAGAGCGATTGGGTCGAGATCCTTATGCCAGATAACAATGGAATTTCCCTCTATATCGATTCCACGTCGACCAGCACGACCGGTAAGTTGAGTGTATTCACCTGGCGAAAGTTGCACATGCTGTTCTCCATTCCACTTTGTGAGCTTGTCGATGAGGACGCTCTTTGCAGGCATATTGATACCGAGCGACAAAGTTTCTGTGGCGAAAACCAATTTCAAGTAGCCAAGCTGAAAGAGTTTTTCAACGACTTCTTTAAAGCGTGGAAGTAAGCCAGCGTGGTGTGCGGCTATGCCTGATTCGAGTGCTTGTTGCCAACGATGTGCTTTAAGTGCAACCAAGTCATCTGACGACAAATCGTCAATGTACCCCTGAACAAAATTGCGAATGAACTGAACTTCTTCCTCGGACGTTAAGCGAATTCCATTTGAAATACAGTCTTCAACGGCGGAATCACATCCCGCACGTGAAAAGATGAAGTAAATCCCCGGTAACAAGCCTTCATCATCAAGAGTGTCGATCAGAGAATAGAGATTCGGAGTGTGACGTGAATAGCCGAATCTATGATTGGATCTATTCGACCGAGCGTCATCGTGTGCAAATCCAAGCAATCTTGGATTTACCGTCTTATTGTCTTCGTCGACGAACAAGTCAAAAAGTCCTTGCCTTGACGCCACAAACTGCCAAAGTGGTACCGGACGACTTTCCTCCACAATGACAGAAAAATTACCTCTCACCGTGCCGAGCCAGTCACCAAACTCCTCGGCATTGCTCACAGTAGCACTCAGAGCGATTATTTGGATAGAAAGAGGTAGATGGAGAATAACTTCTTCCCAAACTGCGCCACGTGACCTATCCGCCAGATAATGGACTTCATCAAGCACTACATAGGCAAGGCGTTCAAGAGCCGACGATGATGCATAAATCATATTTCTGAGAACTTCTGTCGTCATCACGATAATTTCGGCATTTGGGTTGATACTCACATCACCAGTAAGCAAACCAATTTTAGATTCGCCGTAAGAATCTACAAGTTCTTGATATTTTTGATTAGAAAGTGCCTTAATTGGTGTCGTGTAGTAAGCACGAGTGTTTGTTTGCAGTGCCAGATACACCGCAAACTCACCAACAATGGTTTTGCCTGCTCCAGTAGGTGCAGCTACTAAAACACCATCACCTGATTCCACCTTTGCACACGCAGATAATTGAAATTCGTCAAGATTGAAATCCTTCGTTAATTCATATTCAGACAGGTGCTTGCCCCTCAATGATTGTTTACGCTTATGGGCGAAATATTTATCGGCATAACTCACGGAATAATCACCCGAAGTGAGCGAGGCATACTGGTGATCTCGAATGTTCCATTGTCGAAATATTCACCATCTCCGTAGATAGGTTGCGATTGGTCAATCTCAACACGTAAAATTGAAAAGGTGAGGGATTCGACAAGTTCATGCTCTACATGAGTTCCCTTGAAGACCCTTGGGAAAATCTTCAAAAAAGTTGGCTTTGTACATTTATTAACGATGATTGCTCCGAGTGAATCATCGAAAGGATCAGCATGCGGAACAACTTTCATCCCACTTCCATACGATGGTCCATTTCCAATCGCCATCATCATAATGTCTCTTGAAGATTCAACTCCGTCGACAGTAATCTTCATCGAAATCGGGACAAAGCTTCTAAGTCCTATGAGCATTGCTAGGACATATCTGATTGCACCGCGAACTTTCAAAGTATTAGCTATTGAATTACAGTGAGCATCAAATCCACTGCTCATGACACCTAATACATAGTGGGTACTTTTTGGAAAGATTATTTTTCCAGTTGAAATATAGCGCTCATCTACCGTGGGACGTAGAAATGCTTTCAAAAGGGACCTGTAACCATTCTGGGTTTTAGGGGTGTCTATGCCTATCGAATGGGCAATGTCATCTCCGGAACCAGCAGGAATAATTCCTAGAGATAGGTCATTCTCAATGCATATCTTCGCCACATCATGTACCGTGCCATCTCCCCCAAGACACAATATTCGACCCACAGTTGGAGCAAGCTCCTGGAGTTTGCCAAGACCTGCGGTTTTGTTCTCGGCAAGTACTACCTCGAAGTTTGGATCATTGTCTTCAATACCTGCCAAAACGCCTTTGAGGTACTTTAGAGGTTTACCTTGACCCGCTTTTGGGTTCACATAAAGGACAGTTTTCATAAATCCTCAAATGGAGTCGGTTCATCATCAGCAAGATCAGAAACTGGGTTACGTTTCCTACGTCTCAAATCATTCATTGCACAAACCACCCACGCAATGACAATCAAAAAAGTAATTGGCATACTTACTAGAAGCATATTTACCGGATCTCCGGTTGGCGTTGCGATTGCACCAAACAGCATGACAGACATCAATATTCCACGCCACCAAGATCTAATGGTGCTTGCACGAAGTAGTCCTGCAAAATTCAACATGACAAACACAAGTGGAATGAGATAACCAACAGCGAAGACTGCAGTTATGCGAAAAAAGAAATCAAAGTAACGATCAACTGCGATGAGATTTTGAACATCGCTTGGAGTGAATCCAAGTAGAACTTGTAAGCCGATTGGCATTACTAGGTATGCGCTAATCACACCAAGCACAATCATCGGAACTGCGGAAAAAACGAAAAGTAATGTCCACTTCTTTTCATTTCGGTATAAACCTGGTGTGATAAACAACCACAATTGGGATAACCAGATAGGGCTACTGAGCACGATGGCGGCAACTGAGGAAACCTGAATCTGCAACGTAAAGGGATCGGCAACGCCACCAAGAACCAGCGATATGTTTGAACTCTCAATTGATGAAAATGGACCCTCAAGAATGTTGAATATTTGGGGGTAATAAATCCAGGCTGGGATGAATCCCAAGCCAATTGAGACAATGGAGATGACAAGCCGTTTCCGCAACTCCCTGAGGTGTTCCGCTAGTGGCATCGCTTGAGAGGCCATCTGTGGCTCTACTGCTTGTCGTCTGAGTCTTTGGTGTCATCCACGTCATCTTTGGCCTTAACTTCTGCCTTGAAGATACGTAATGACCTTCCAAGTCCACGGGCTAAGTCAGGCAGGCGTTTGGCACCAAATAGAAGAATTGCCAAGATGATGAGGATAGGCAGTTCCCAGCCATTGAGATTCGGCATAGCGCCCCTTTCGTGTTGGTGAAGTCTACTATTGATAGGCCCGTAGAGCCGCGCGATTCAGCTCGTCAACAGATTCCTTGATTTCCTCAGGGCCCAAGATTCTGAGTTCCCCGCCTGATGCTCGGACTGACCTTGCCAGTGTTGCTGGCGTAACAATTTGTATGTAGGCACGGGTGGACTTCTCGTTTGGAATCTTTTTCAGTACAACTAAGTCTTCAAGCAGCTCAGATCGTGCAGTTGGAATTTCAATCTCCACAATTGTGTACTGCATATCTTCAAATTCTTGCTCGTTGATTCTTGTTTGCTCCCCTGTTGCTTCCACGCTGAGCATATGATCTAGCCGAAACGATCTCCAGCCATTTGACGTATGACAGTACGCATCGACAATTGTGTATGCATCTGTTCCCCGGATCCTAAATGGCGAAATTCGTCTTTGAGTTGCATCGTCTCTCACGGAATTCCAATAGGCAATATCGATTTGGCGCTTTTCAAGTATTGCAGTTTGAATCGTAGTGATGGCATCTGAATTTTCGACAAGTGCACCTGATAAATAGCGAATAACACCTTGTGCATTAATAACTCCAGAAATTTTCTCTCGAGCAGATTCGATTGATTCTCGAGCAACATCGAGAGCGACTCCACTTGCGAGTAGCGTTTCAATGCCCACGAGTAGACATCCAATTTCTGCCGTATCAAATTGAATGGGACGATCAATTCCAAGAGAATCTCGAACGGATATTCCAGATTTATCATAATGAATATCGAACAGATCACTATAGCCTTGACCTTTTCCAGTTAATGTCAGTTGCGCAATATCTTCTTCAACCTCTTTTACGCTCATACCGAACGCCTGTGCTACCTCAGCAGCTGTCGAAAACGGATGGCGTTGGAGCCACGCAACAAGATTTAAAAGCCGTTCGAATCGCTTCACTTCGCACCAACCGCGTTTTGTAGCAGCATAAGAACCTCATTTCGAATCTCATTCGGACCAACGACAACAACTCCTGGAGCATCTGCGGCAAGGCGGGGTAAGTTGATGAATGGATTTACAAGTTCTACATCAAACTCATCTTCACCTAAGTTGGAAAGGTCGCGCTTTGCAAGCTTCCTCCAATACAAACCTTTGCCTTCCATCACCCTGAGCGTCACTTTCTGAAAAGATTCCGCATACAACATGGGGTTCAACAACGCTTCTACATCAATGGAATCTGGTATCTCGTACGCACCACGCGGACCCGTGACCACACACTCCCCAACGATTCGGCGCAAATTGAAAGCTCGTGGTTCATTGCGCAAACGATCAAGGCCGAAGACATACCAGTTCGTTGGACGGTACGTAACGCCCCATACCTCGAGTGTGCGTCTATCCGTGGATACCTGTTGAGGCTTTCGGTAATCAAATTCTGCAACTCGATTATCTTGGAGAGCCTGCAAGAGCGCTGGGAGGTGATGACTAATACCGTATGACCAATCTAACGTCGTTGTGTCGATTTCAAGTCCAAAAGTTTGTAGTTTTATGCCAAGTTCACGAGCACTTTCTCGCAAATCTGAATTGTTCCAGACTAACGATGCATAATAGAGTGCTTTCAATTCATCCTTTTCAAGTTTAAGTTCTGGAAGTAACACCCGATCCTTCGAAATAAGGTACCGATGCTCATTTGCAAATAGGTCAGATTTCATTTCCACATAAATGCCAGCAGAAAGCAAAATGTCTTTGTCTCTCTCAAACATTCTTTGGGATGCCGCGTCCGATGATTCAAGGTAACCCGGAACTATTTCAAAAATTTGATCTCTAGTGAATCCGATGACGGTTGATTGAAGTAGCATGAAAAGATTGACCAATCTTTCTGTGCTTGGATCATTCGGTGCAAGAGGGAGATAATCTTCTTCCTCGCTCATGCGGTTACATCCAACAAATCAATGACAAATATCAAAGTTTTATTGCTCAGACGATGCGCTCCACTGCCGTAGGCGTAATCTGGCGGGCAAATCAATTTTCTTCGTCCCCCAACTTTCATCCCAGGAATTCCTTCTTGCCAACCTTTAATGAGGTTTGTGAGTGGAAAATCTATCGCCTCTCCACGATTCCAGGAAGCATCAAATTCTTCTCCTGTGTCATATTCAACGCCTACGTAATGTACGAGAACATTGCTAGACGGCAAAGCTTCCTTACCATCTCCCTCGACTATATCCTCAATAATGAGAGTTGTGGGAGCAGGGCCGTCGTGAAAATCGATTTCTGGTTTCATACAGAAAGTCTATGCGTCTTGACCCATTTCAGGTGGTAGCCAATCTTCTCCATACGCTCCCGGAGCAGGCTTTCTTTTCAGTTGAAACCCTTCAGCATCACCTGCAAGACGGCGAGCCGTTACTACGAATCCTGTATGTCCAGACATCCTGTGTTCAGGTCGTACGGAGAGCCCCTCAACATGCCAAAGACGAACCAAAGTTTCTTGACTACGCGGCTCTGCCCAGTTTTGAAGAAGCCTTAATGTCTCTACAGTTCTTGAGAGCTGAGTTGTAGTTGCAACATAGACTGCTAAAACGCCGCCAGGTTTCATAATTCGTGTTGCCGTACGCAAACATTCCCAGGGCGCTAACATATCGAGAACGACTCGGTCAATACTTGCATTTTCAATATCTTCCATAGCGGAGATAAAGTCTGTGTTTCGTAAATCCCAATTCGGTAAGTGCTCCCCGTAAACTTGTTCAACATTCAAACGGGCAATAGAGGCAAAATCTTCACGTACTTCACAGGAGATTAACTTGCCGTTTTCTCCAACTGCGCGAAGAAGGTAGAGCGTTAACCCACCACTTCCAGCCCCAGCTTCGACTACCGTTGCACCAGGGAAAACATCTGCTTCAATTAGTATCGTTGCACTATCCTTCGGATAGATAACAGCGGCTCCACGCTTCATTGAAAGTACTTGATCGAGTAAGAGTGGTTTAAATGCCAGATACTTGTTGTTGTTTGATGAAGTGATAACACTTCCATCAGGCTTTCCCACGATGTCGTTATGTTGTATGTGCCCGCGATGTGTGTGAAACTCATGATTCTCTCTTAGTTGCACCCGATACATTCGGCCCTTGGTGTCAGTCAATTGAACAATATCCCCGTATGCAAAATTACTCATAGGTGTCCAACGAGATCACTTCGCATGAGAACACCAAACATCCGATTTTGTTCATCTATAACAATCCACTCATTTATGGCGGGGTTTGCCAAAATGTCGGCTAATTCTTCGAGGGTTCGATCTTTGAGAATTATGTCGCTCTCATCCACTCGTCGCGCGAATGATTGCACCTTCCCCACCAACGACGAATCGTAGGCGTCTTCTCTTAAGATTCCTACAGGAATAGTGTCAACCACTATTACAGATCCGGCACCCCTATTTTTCATTTCTGTTAACGCTGTCTGAATATCTGTGTCAACATTGATGAGTATTGCTCTTCGAGTAAATTTTTCGACGAGGGCACCCGCTGAATTTATTTCTGTTTCTATTTCAGACTTTTGCGGATTATTGGTGAAAGCGAGTAACCGAAGAGAACTCAACATTAACCAACTTCCGATCAGGCTACTGATAACAATGTCTGTAATTGCCACTTCCCACCCGAGTGCTACCTCCAAAATCCATGGCGAAAGAAACCAAATCCCTGCAAGGATTACTCCACCAATTGCGTTTGCTCTTAAACCTGCATTCCGATCTCCAGAAATCGCCCAAACTATTCCACCGAGGATTGCTCCGCCGTCGAGAGGAAATCCTGGCAAGAGATTCACTATTGTGGTGATTACGCTAGCCCACATCAGCCAGACTGCAATGCTCTCAACAATCGGATGAAGATTGAGCAGGTATAGCACAAACCCAAAAAAGATAACCAGAGAATTGGCGAGGGGCCCAAACAGCGCAATTAATATCTGATGCTTTGAGGTGTCGAAGTCACGAGCGAAAGCCGTATGGCCGCCGATAAGGTTCAAAACTATTTCTTTTGGTTGATACCCATATTTCTGGGCAGTAAAAGCATGGCCCAGTTCATGAACAAATACGCTGACATAAATCGCTAAGGCGTGAAGTAAGGCAATGACGAGAATGAGTGAACTTGAATATGATGGAAAATTCGCCGTTACGCGAGGAATCACTAGCCAACTAATTAAGAACAAACCAAGCCAAGCACTTGTTGGAAAGAGAATCGGAATTCCTCGAATCTTCACTTATTTTCTCCCCGCATTTTACGAATAAGTGCAATTATCGTCTCATAACGCTTTGGTACCTCTGCATTATCTCCTTGTAAAAGTGGAAGTAGTGACTTGGCTACCTTCTTGCCCAGTTCAACTCCCCATTGATCAAATGAATTTATCTTCCAGATCACACCCTGAGTGAAAACTACATGTTCGTAGAAAGCAATAATTTGTCCCAAAATGTATGGGTTGAGTTCTGGATACACAAAAGTAATAGAAGGTCGATTGCCTCCCATCTCCTTATATCGAGGCAAATTCTCTTGAGACCCGAAAGCTAGTACTTCGGCTTGAGCTATAGCATTTGAAATCAACACATCGTGGGAATCGGAAAACTTGGTTAAACCTGATGCGGCAAATAGAAAATCGGTGGGAACAATATCTGTTCCTTGGTGAAGTAATTGATGAAAAGAGTGTTGCCCATTCGTTCCAGGTTCACCCCAGATTACGAAGCTTGTGTCGTAGTCCAAAACTTCACCTTCAAGATTAACGCTTTTCCCGTTACTTTCCATAATAAGTTGTTGCAGGTACGCGGGCAAACGTGAAAGATGTGAATCGTATGGAAGAACTGCATATGAAGTAAAGTTCAGGTAGTTTCGATACCAGATTCCGATTAGCGCATAAAGAACAATAGCATTTTCCTTGAATGATGTTCGGCGAAAATATTCATCAATGTCACTCATCCCTTGCAGAAATTCGGTAAATTGATCTTTACCAATTCGGATCATGAGTGACAATCCAATGGCGCTTGGGAGAGAAAACCGTCCTCCAACCCAATCCCAAAAACCAAGAACGTTCTCTGTATTGACACCAAAATCTTCAGCGGCTTGAATGTTAGTGCTTAAGGCGATGAAGTGATTTGAAATTTTTGCTTGGTTTCCAAGATTACTCTCTAGCCATTTCTTAGCAATCTCCGCATTCAGAATGGTCTCAGTGGTCGTGAAAGTTTTGCTCGCGATGATAAACAAAGTTGTTTCAGGATTGCACTTTTCTAAAACATCAGAAATTTCACTCGGGTCAACGTTAGAAACAAAATACTGATTGATTTGAGAGACTTTGTGGTGAGATAGAGCCAAAACTGACATTGCGGGCCCTAAATCAGAACCTCCAATTCCAATATTGACAACAGTTTCAATAGATTTACCAGTTGAACCCTTCCACATCCCAGAGCTAACAGAGTCTGAGATTCCACCCATAGTAGTCAATATTGAGTGAATATCCTCAACTACATTTCTGCCTTCAACGTAAATCTCATTACTGGCCTCGGCTCTAAGTGCAGTATGAAGTACAGAACGATTCTCAGTTAGGTTGATTTGATCACCCTGAAACATTCGTTCAATCTGCAGATGTAAACCACACTCTGTTGTCATCTCAAGCAAAGTAGAAATAATTTCATCAGTTACGAGACTTTTCGAAAAGTCAATGTGAAGCTTTCCGGCTGCTCGCAAGTAGCGTTTTGATCTATTTTCATCATTATCAAAAAGTGCTTTCAAATGCGTACCTTTGATATCGTGAGTATGTTGTAATAACTTGTTGTGAAGATTTTCAGAGATAAACATCAAACACCTATGCCTAATAGTGCATCAATAGTTCGAGAGACCACACCTGCATGAGAGCGATTCCCCTGTACCTGAAGGGTTTCAGTAGCCCAGTCATCGAGTGCATCAAGTGCCATTCGTGTATTAAGGTTATTACTCAGACTACCTTTGATTGTTTCAATCAGGTGATTTGCATCTGCTGTTGATTCACACGATAGAGCATCAACCACTCGATGATAACGCTTTTCGGCTTCACGTAGAACTTCGTCGCTCCATTCCCATTCTTTTGCGAAGTTTTGCATCAAAATGGCATATCGAATGACCATGGATGAAACACCACTTTCAATCAAGTCACTGACAAAAACAAGGTTACCAAGAGATTTGCTCATTTTCTCGCCTTGGTATTTCACCATTCCGATGTGAAAGAAAACTTCGGCAAGATGCAATTGGCCGGTTAGTGCTCGATATTGCTGGTCACTCATCACATGATGAGGGAAACGTAGGTCACTCCCACCCCCTTGAATGAGGAGAGGTTGAGATACACAGTCTTCGATAATACTTACACACTCAATGTGCCATCCAGGACGACCGAGTCCCCAAGGTGAATCGAAATTGGGTTGATCTGCTGTTAAACGCCAGAGAACTGCGTCGAGCGGGTGTTTCTTTCCCGCTCGGTCAGGATCCCCTCCTCGTTCTTTAAAGATTTGTAAATCTAATTCAGTTGCCTCGCCACCTTGATAGGCAAAATACACATCACCGTCGATGAAATAAGCAGTGCCATTTTCAATGAGCTTCCCAATATGTGATATTAGACTTGTAAGGTTTTCAGAGACCGAAACAAATTCGAAAGGAGGTATGACGCGAAGTACTGTCATATCTTGCGCGAACTTCGTCACTTGTTTCTCCGCAAGAACGTTCCAGGCTTCTTTTATCTCATCGGCTTTCTTGAAGAGTGGCTCGTCAATATCTGTGACATTTTCAATCATTCTCACAGGTTTATTTGTGGCAAGTAAAACTCGATGTAATACATCGAAAAATACATACGTAGCCGCATGACCAATATGCGTTGAATCGTATGGTGTTATTCCGCATACGTATATGTAGCTCGTTGTATCAGGTAAACGAAGCACCTTTTGCGTACCAGACATTGCATCTTCTAAGGTAACAGCGTCAATTGATATAGGAATTGAAGGTCTTGAAACTTCTGGCCACGACTTCACGTCGTTAGCCTACCGAAGGTCAAAAAAGAGGGCTTGGAAGCGAGGGCCATGATTCATTTGGCTCAGGCATACCATCGGTCAATAAGATCTCTAATCTATTTTCAAAGGCAATACGCTCCTCTTCGCTCAATATCCAGACTTTTCTCCACTCCTGGTTACTTTGCATACGTTCAAGTATGCCGCGTAGGTCTGTCGGTATCGTTTGCCCAATCCAGCCCCATAAAACTGTTCTTAATTTGTCCTCAACGTGAAAACAGACCCCGTGATCAATAAGCCATAGTTTTTGCTGTGGGTCTCTGAGCATATGACCAGCTTTCCTATCTGAATTATTGATAAGAACGTCTAGTACCGCTGCTCGTAAAACGTCGTCGCCCAAGGCGTGCTGAAGATATATGTCTTCGTCATCTACATTGCCTTTAAGGATTGTCACCCACTCGCCCGAATCAACATTGGAATTGATGAGCCGAACATCTTTCGTGTCTGCATCTTCAACATACTGTTGAACAATTCCAGGTGCCATTTCATCACTTTCAATCCACACTGTTGACGGAATTAGATTAAATCCTAAAAGTCGATCTATTTTGTAAGCCTGTAATTCACGCAGACATAGTGTCTCTAAAGGAAAATCCCAAAGAGGACGTTCTCGATTAACTGATTTGTAGACGCCACGAATGGAGTGACTCTCAACTAATAGTGCACTGTTGCTCGATTGAACTATTCTCCCAATAATCCGCCAACTTTCTGGTGGAAGCTGTTCAAACTCCTCGTCGGAAACCATTGGACCTAGGACAGATATGACCTTGAGGATCGATCGGGTATTGGCAAAATGTGCAGATGGGTCTACCAGCTGCAACTACTTTTTGAGTACGGGCAATGAAACCTCGTGCTTGCTGAAGGTTGATTCGGACCCGTAAACAATCAGGACCATTTTCGGGGTTTTCTTCAACATCAGGAATATCCTCGGACTCAGCATGAATTTCAAGCGTTAAGAGTTCCGTTTCTGCATTCCAAGCTAAACCCATTGAATACGCAACAAATTCAATGTCAATTGGTAAAGAAAGTGGCTCCAAATCTAGATCACCCGGTTCCGCCATAGGCACTTGATGACCCATCTTGTAGAGATCGTCGAGTAATTTCTCAAGACCGTTGGCCAGCACACTCGCCTGTCCTTTTTCAATTGCGACGCTCACAACAGATTTGTTATTCGTAACTTGCAAATAAAAGGAGCGTTCCCCTGGCATCCCTACCGTTCCGACAATAAAGCGCTCTGGCTGAGTAAACTCATACAAAATTCTCAACTACTTACCTCCTCCAATAGTTGGCTTGGATGAGGATTTCCTCACATTGTCAAGACTGAAATTCATCAGCATTACCATCGGTTCTGGATTAAACGAGATAACCGTCAAACTTGCAGGTCTAATTGCAATACGTTGAAAATTATCTAAATGCATTCCAAGCGCACGAGCGACAATCGCCTTAATCACATCAGCGTGACTGACCATCAAATAGTTTCCTGTAACTTCCTGGTTCCAAAATTCAACAGAACTCCAAGCGCGTTCGAACATCTCTTGCATTGATTCACCTTCGGGAAAGGTCACTGAAGAAGGTTTCTTTTGAATCTCTCTCCACAATTCTAGTTTTTGCAAATCTTCAATCTTTTGCCCACTCCATTGACCATAATCACACTCTGAAATGCGGTAATCCAGTTTTATTTCGGCATCCGCTCTTAGGATTGCTGCAGTTTCTTGTGTGCGTTCAAGCGGACTTGCAATAATTTTTTCAAATTCAACAGTAGCCAAGAATTTGCTGAGCTTTTCCGCCTGTTTCTTTCCTCTTTTGTCAAGTGAAATTCCAGGCATCCTTCCCGCCAGAACACCATCTGAATTTGCAGTGCTTTGAGCATGACGAACGAGGTAAAGAAAGGGCACGAGCAGAGCGTAATTGAATTGAAAAGTTACGCAACTAACCCAGAAAAGAGTGCCATTAAGATTGCAGTGCCCACAAGTATTCTGTACCAGCCAAACAACTTAAAACTGTAGCGAGAAATGAACTTCAAGAACCAATGAATGACAATAATACCGATAATAAATGAAATCAGAGTTGCAAATACAGTGCTTCCCCATTGGATATCACCAGAAAGTCCATAGCGCAGTTCAAATAAGCCAGATGCAAACACTGCGGGAATAGCCAATAAAAACGCGAAGCGTGCACTTTGCGCTCGGCTGTAACCGAGTGCAAGTCCAGCACTAATAGTGGCTCCTGAACGTGAAACACCTGGAATGAGAGCAAGTGCTTGAGATAGTCCGATGATTATTCCAAACTTAATTGTTAGCGAATCATTGTCCCGGCGAAGAGGAAATCTATCAACTATAAGCAGCACCACTCCAAAAAGTATCAGCATCGATGCCACGAGGTAGAGATTTCTCACATCTGTTTCAATGACATCGCGAAAGAGGAACCCGATAAACAGAATCGGCAAACTACCCACTACCAGTGAGATTGAGGTTTTCGCCTCAGATGTTCTTCGAAAACCTGCATCTTGGCAAGACTTCTTCAGATTTCTAAAGATGTGCGCTAGATCTTTTCTAAAATATATGACAACCGCTAACTCAGTACCAATCTGGATAATTGCCGAAAACGCGGCACCTGGGTCTCCCCAGCCGAACATTGTTGATACGAGAAATACGTGCGCTGTTGAAGATATGGGAAGGAATTCCGTTAAGCCTTGTACTATTCCGAGCACTAGAGCCTGAAACCAATCCAACACGTGCGAAATCTATCCTAAAAGCATTCTGCGATTACCCTTAGACGGTGCTGTATAAAAAGTTTCACGGTTTAGCAATCAGCTCTCTAGGGCTTGGAACATTAACGTGGGGGCAAGACACTGATGATTTCGAAGCACGTGAACAAATTGAACTGTTTATTGAGTCAGGTGGAACGCTCTTTGACACGTCAGAAACATTTCATCCCGCTAGCCTCTCCATTCTGAATTCGGCACTGAAATCAAGACCTCGTCACTCATTTCAAATCTCATTGCACATCAATGCCTATGAAAATCGACGACATTTCATTGATAATTTTCGTCAAGTAACAACTGTTTTGGATTTAGAACGAATTGACTATCTGGTTGTTGAGCCGCGTATGGAATTCCAACATTGGTCGAAAATCGCCGAAGAATTAATCCGATTGTATGACAGTAGTGAAATTGATGGCATACTTTTTAGAAATGTTGCCGCCTGGCAGTCTGTACGATTGCAATCACAACTACCTGCTCACTTATACATAGGTGAGCACTTCGATTATTCGATACTTGAATCACAAAAAGTAGACCGACTCGATCAGGTGAAGAGTGTTGATAAAAAAATTCTCGCCTCCACAAGTTTGGCAAGCGGAGTGTTGACGGGGAAATATCGCGCCACAATTCCTGCGGATTCAAGGGCTGCATCCCCTCACTTGAAGGAACGAACCGAGCGTTACTTAACCTCTCAAAATCTGGTTATTGTAGAAGCCGTTGAAAAAGCAGCATTAGCTCTAGGGGTATCAACTGCAACGATTGCACTTTCTTGGTTACGACAACAGGAATCGATAGGTTCTGCAATCATTGGCCCTCGAACTGTTGCCCAATTACGTACACTTTTAAGTGAGTCTAACTTCGAGTTACCTTCTGCGATTACTGAAGCACTCAATGATTTGCACATTCAACGTCAAGCCTGACGCAAAAATCTCTCCATTACTCTGGTGCCAAACTTCAACGATGATATCGGCACACGTTCATCAACGCCGTGGAATAACGCTGCGAAATCAAGATCAGGCGGGAGTTGAAGCGGGATAAATCCGTAACAGCGAATACCCAATCGTGCGAATGCTTTGGCATCGGTTCCGCCACTCAAAAGATATGGCACTGTTCTTGCATTTTTATCTTCCGCTGTCAATGAAGCCGCCATTAGGTCAACAATTGGACCCTCAAATTCTGTTTCAAGGGCAATATCAGAAATGACATCTCTGCGCTTCACGTTTTCACCAAGCAACTGATTGAATTCTTTATCAAACTCTGCTTCAAAACCTGGAAGTACTCGAGCGTCAATCATGGCGCTGGCATCACCTGGAACCACGTTTACTTTGTAACCTGCATTCAACATCGTTGGTTTTGCTGTATTCGAAAATGATGCTCCGATTGTGCGTGCGGTGGGACCAAGAACTTTTACGAGACTTTCAACATCTTCAGGATCAATATCTAGATTGAATGCTTCAGAAATGGCTTTCACTAACGCAATATTCGTTTTAGTCAATCGTCGCTCAAATCTATGCTTACCGATTCGACTTACCGTTTCAGCTAACTCAGTGACAGCATTGACGTCATTATGCATTGCGCCGTGACCTGCTTTGCCTTCTGCAATCAATTGCATCCAACGAATGCCTTTTTCTGCAGTCTGAATGAAGTAAAGATTCAGGTCCCGATTCACCTGAAAAGAAAAACCGCCAACTTCTCCAACAGCTTCAGAAACTCCTTGAAAGAATTCAGGGCGATTGTCGACCAGCCAATGCGCACCATGGCGCCCTCCTGCCTCTTCATCGGGCAAAAACAGCATCACAAGGTCGCGTCGAGGTTTTATGCCATGTTTTTTCCAAGCACGCACGACACTCAACAGTATGCCGTTTCCATCCTTCATATCGACAGCGCCTCGACCCCAAACCATCCCGTCGTGTATTTCGCCACTAAAAGGAGCACGTGTCCAATCCCCAACCGCAGGCACGACGTCAAGATGACCATGAGCCAACAAGGCTGGCAAAGATGGATCTTCTCCAGGTATTCTCAAATACACACCTTGTCGTTTTGAAGAGGACGTTTGGAATCTTTCTGGTTGGTAGCCAACTTCCTTCAGAAGTTCTTCCACGTACTCAGCAACTGCTGCCTCACCTGGTCCTGAGTCATCACCAAAATTGGTGGAATCAATTTGTATGAGATTCGAAACGAGTTGAGTAACTTCTTCATCAATGTTTGAAATTGGGCTATAGGTCATTAGGTAAGTCTGCCAATTTCTAGTTGAATGTCCACACTTGGTACGCTTCGACCCTCCAAACTTGTCCGGGTGGCGGAATAGGCAGACGCGCTAGCTTGAGGTGCTAGTCCTCGCAAGGGGATGGGGGTTCAAGTCCCCCCTCGGACACAATGTCAGATTAATTGCCTATTTTTGGGTTATGCCGAACAAAGACTTGATGCCGCGTTGCCCTATCTGCCGTAGTTTTGAAGTCAAGCAGATGTGGAATATTGCGGTTATGTACTACAAATGCAAAGACTGCGGATTGTCATTTAACTGGCCCTAGAGCCAAGTGCACTTCCATTTTCCGCATTTACTACGATTCTCTCATTATGCCTGAAGAAAGAACTACGCAATCCGATTATCTAATCAAAGCCGAAAACTTATCAAAAACCTATGGAGACTTTGTCGCAGTTAATGATGTGTCATTTACGGTAGAGCGGGGAGAATCATTTGGGCTACTTGGTCCAAATGGCGCCGGGAAATCCACCACAATGCGAATGATTGCATCAACCCTTTTGAGGTCTAGTGGAAATCTTTCAATTCTCGGGATGGACCCGAATACCGATGGACCACAGATACGAGCTCACCTTGGTGTGGTTCCACAGCAAGACAATCTCGATAGTGAGTTAAAAGTCTATGAGAACCTTTATATCTACGGCCGTTATTTTGGATTAAGTCGTCAACACATCAAAACAAAAGTTGAAGAACTACTTAACTTTGCACAATTACAAGATAAACGAAGTAGTAAAGTCGAACAGCTCAGCGGAGGGATGAAGCGACGTCTAACTATTGCGCGTGGACTCATGAACGATCCAGATATTGTGTTACTAGATGAACCGACCACAGGACTTGACCCGCAAGCGCGGCATATTCTGTGGGACCGATTGTTTCGATTAAAAGAAGAAGGTGCAACTCTTGTACTAACCACACACTATATGGATGAAGCAGAACAACTTTGTGACCGTCTCATTGTGATGGATAAAGGTGAAATTAAAGCCGAAGGATCGCCTGCTGATTTGATTCGAACCTATTCAAGTCGTGAAGTTCTAGAGGTGCGATTCGGTTCTGAGAGAAACATTGCTATTGGACAGCAGCTCGAACAATATGCAGAACGCATAGAAATTCTGCCTGATCGAATCTTGTTGTATGCGGAGGATGGTGAGTCAGTTTTAGAAAAACTGATTTCAGCAAATCTCCATCCAGTCACGTCTCTTGTCAGACGCTCGTCACTTGAAGATGTGTTTTTACGACTCACTGGAAGAAGTTTGGTCGAGTAATGTCCGCTCCACTTCGTTCCTCGCATATCTCATACGACAAGATCTCTCATTGGGGTTTTCTTTACGTTGTGGAATATCGTGTGAAAAATATGCTGAAATGGTGGACTTCAATTCTTGCATTTGGGCTTGGAAATCCATTGTTGTATGTAGCTTCGATTGGGCTTGGAATCGGTACCCTCGTAGATGCAAATCTTGGTGAAGCCGGTATTGAAGGGGTGAGATACTTAGTATTTATTGCACCAGCACTTCTCGCCACTGCGGCAATCCAGTCGGCGATGGATGAAACAGCATTCCCCACGCTTCATGGATTTGTTTGGGAAAAAATCTTTTATGCAATGAATGCCACAGCACTTACCGGTAGGCAAATTGCCACGGGTATTTTGTTTTCATCAATGATCAGAACTACCTTCATCGTCAGCACCTACTGGATTGTGCTTGTTGGTTTTGGAGTATTAGATTTCCGTAGCGATTGGATTGTGATTCCCGCTGCCCTTTTCGCAGGGATAGCTTGGGGATCCGTTATCTTGGCAATGACATCCTTCGTTGAACAAGACGATGGATTTTTCGCTATAGTCAATCGATTTCTCATCACGCCGATGTTTCTATTTTCTGGCACTTTTTATCCTTTGGATCTTTTACCAAATTTCCTCCAATGGTTTGGTTGGCTTAGCCCACTTTGGCATTCGGCAGAAATTGGTAGATTTCTCACTTTCAGTTACACCATTGAGACACCTCTATTGATTTGGCACTTTTGCTATCTCGCAATTCTGGGATTGATCGGCTGGTACATCGCCGGCAAACAGTTTGAAAGGCGATTGGCGAAATGATTATTTCTAGCCTGTTAGATTCTGCCGTCGCAATTGCTGAGAAGCGTTCACAAAAGCCGTATCATGATGTTTATTCGGGGCGCGCTCACGTCTTGCTTCAACGATCTTTCTTTGCAATGCGTTCTTCGTCATGGCTCATCATTCTGTCAGGGTTCTTCGAGCCTGTTTTCTACTTACTCTCCTTTGGTTACGGAGTGGGACAACTCGTCGGAGAAATAGAATTCAATGGATCAGCAATCCCCTACATTGCATTTATCGCTCCTGCATTATTGGCAACTTCTGCGATGAATGGCGCAATCTACGACTCCACCTGGAATGTTTTTTTCAAGATGCGCTACGCAAGAACCTATCAAGGGATGTTATCAACATCATTAGGCCCACTTGATGTTGCACTTGGCGAAATTGGGTGGGCGCTTCTTCGTGGTTTCGCGTATGCACTTGGATTTATGGCAATCGTCAGTTCTCTTGGAATTGTCGTTTCGCTATGGTCGCTTCTCGCGGTGCCAACTGCCGTATTGATTGCGTTTGGATTTGCATCTTTGGGTATGTCAATCACGAGTTATCTCACGTCGTTTCAACAGATGAATTGGTTGAACTTCTTCCTACTTCCTATGTTCTTATTCTCAGGAACTTTCTTTCCGCTCGACATCTATCCAGAGGCCATTCAATTTGTGGTTAAGTTACTACCGCTGTGGCACGCTGTCGAGCTAATGCGCGATGTCATGCTCGGTGCGTTGCACGTAGGAGACTTGATTCACGCTAGCTATTTCTTGACGATGATCGTCATTGGTCTAACTTTTACGACAAAGCGACTTACAGATCTATTTATGAGATAAACACCAGTCAATCGGTGCTTCTCCACTCTCGGCTAGGAGTGCATTCGCTCTACTGAATGGTTTGCTCCCAAAAAATCCGCGATGCGCAGAGAGTGGACTTGGATGAACACTCGAAATTACCCGTGACGGATCAAGACTCTCTATGAGCCTGTGGGCATCACTTCCCCACAATATAGAAATGAACTTTTTATTCATTCTCGCTAACCCTTGAATTGCATGGAGCGTTATGTTTTCCCAACCAAATTTATAATGACTCCGCGCTTCACCAATCCTCACAGTGAGGGTGCGATTTAAGAGCAGCACTCCCTGCTCTACCCAGTAACTCAAATCACCATGCGTTGGCGTGTCGCACGCCAGATCAGCATTCAACTCAACAAATATATTCTTCAATGAAGGTGGAAGTGAACGCAACTCCCTTGGCACCGAGAACGCCCATCCAACGGCATTGCCTTCTGTTGGATAAGGATCTTGACCTACGATCAACACTTTTACTTGATCGATTGGCATCTGAAATGCTCTGAAAATGTTTTCATTACTCGGGGCGTAGCGATGACGGTGAGATATTTCGTCTCGAAGTTTCTGGCCAATTTCGCTCAATAAGCCATCATCTTGTTCAAGCGACTCTATCCAAGACTCATGAACAAGCGAGTCAAAACGTGATGCCACTAGCGCAATACACCTAGATATGAAAGTGCAGATTTGACGATGTGATGTTGCCCGTTGGACATTTCTGATTCCAAAAATGAATCCGTAAGCGCAGAAACATCGAGCCACGCAAAGTCCAGTGCTGACTGTGAAGGCTGGCATTCGCCCGAAACAACGATTGTGTAAGCAAGAGCAATTGCATGTTGACGAGAATCATGTAACGCTGTTTCGGATTCTTCCGGAAAATACTCAAACACACCAAATGGTTGCAACGTTGGTGGAATTCGAGCAAATGCGACAGGGCCCAAATCCTTGTCTAGATGCCGAATGATTGCATCTCTGATTGTTTCTCTGTATTTGATTCTTCCTGTTACGAGACTTCTGCGAATTAAACCTTCTGGACTGGCTGTCAACAAAAGTCCAATTTGAGTTACTTGGCCAGATTCACCAACACGTATTGGTACAAGATTCACATACATAATTGGCACACGGCGTCGGATCTGTTCGAAATCATCTCCAGAAAGCCAGTTCTCATCAAGATCAAATGCCATAGTTTTCCTATTGAGTGATCAGTGTCCAACGTTTGCCAGATACTGTGTCGTGAGAGAACAAGTTTAACTTGTAGTCAAAGAGGTCCGAAAGATTCTTTGATGTTAAAACAGTTTCTATTTCTCCACTTGCGAGCATTTCACCGTTTTTTAGAAGTAAGGCATGTGTCATATTGCTTGGAATTTCATCTACATGGTGGGTAACCATCACGACAACAGGAGAGAAAGGAGAGGATGTAAGACGTTGTATTGCATCAATTAATTGCTCTCTTCCCGAAACATCAAGCCCCGCTGCAGGCTCATCAAGCATCAAGACTTCAGGGTCGCTCATCATTGCCCGAGCAATGAGGAGTCGCTTCTTTTCACCTTCAGAGAGTGTGATCCAGCGTCGTTTAACAGCGTGATCTAGATTCCACTCTGAAAGCAACTTCAATGCTCGTTCATTGTCCTCATCTTCATAAGTTTCTTGCCAGGAACCAGACATTGCATACGCCGCAGTGCGAACGGCATTCAGGACAGTTTCTTCATCATCGATTAGCTGAGCCATACTTGAACTTGCCAA
Organism: Candidatus Nanopelagicales bacterium; assembly: GCA_049421205.1. GTDB lineage: Bacteria > Actinomycetota > Actinomycetes > S36-B12 > UBA5976 > JAFMIT01. The sequence continues at coordinate 88,743 of JBMSMQ010000001.1, read as the reverse complement.
GCCAATTCTTTGACGGAGATCAAAAACATCGGTAAGTCCAAGAATTTCTCCTAAAACACTTGCGTATCCACTTGAAGGGTACAGCCTGGCACCAGCGATAGACATTAAAGTGCTTTTGCCTGCTCCGTTTGGACCAACAATGATCCAATGTTGACCCGCGTCAACGCTCCAAGTGATATCGCGAAGAATCTGGTTCGATTCCCGATGGAAAGTCACATCCGCGAATTCCAAAACTGCACTCACGCCCCTAGCCTAATGAGGAATTGAAGTGCGGCACGTGACTAAGGTTCACCCGTGCTTCGGACCTACCTCATCGTTATCAGTGGACACGATCAACCTGGAATAACACGTGAAGTTCTCAGGACTCTACCGAGTTTGGATAGCATCATTGATGTTCAACAAATACTGAGCGAGGGTATGTTAACGCTCCATGCCGTGGTCAGATCAATGGAAGAGATGAATGTTATCGAGCGTTCACTGCTTGAAAACTTGAAACCTTTTTCACTCGACGTTTCAGTTCATCGAGCAAACATGGAAGTTTTGCAGAATTCACCAGACCAACTTGTTGTAACGTTAATGTCTCCAAACTTGAAAGCAGAGAGTCTCCTATTAGTCACGGAATCAATTCTTTCTCTCGGTGGCAACATTGACAGCATCGAAAGAATTGCCACCTATCCAGTAACAGCGCTTGAATTTCGAGTATCGCAAGGCGATATCGTCAATCTTCGACTTTCCCTTTCTGAAATCGCAATCACTCACCATCTTGATTTAGCAGTGCAAAGAGGAAGCCTCCAGCGTCGAGGCAGACACCTCATTGTTTTGGATGTCGATTCCACATTGATTCAAGAGGAAGTTATTGACCTTCTCGGACAATCTATGGGATGCGAGCGTGAAATTGCCGAAATCACTGAAAAGACCATGCGAGGAGACTTGGACTTTGAATCAGCCCTCAGAGAGCGGGTTCAATTGTTAACGGGAATGCCTGCTTCCAAATTAGCAGAAATTTACTCGTCAATAACGTTATCACCTGGCGCGAGAACATTGATACGGGTATTGAAATATCTCGACTACAACGTGGTGTTTGTTTCAGGTGGATTTGACTTCGTGGTGCAACAACTTGCAGAGGAATTAGGCGCCGATGGATTTGTGGCAAACAAGCTAGAGATTCTCAACGGGTATGTTTCAGGAAATCTTGTCGGTGACATAATCGATAGAAGTGGCAAAGCCAGAGCATTACATGACTTCGCAGCGAAGTTTACAATTCCAATGGCGCGAACAATTGCCATCGGCGATGGTGCGAACGACATAGATATGCTTAATCTCGCCGGTCTGGGCATTGCATTTAACGCAAAACCGTTGGTCCAAAGGAAGGCTGATACCAGCATCAATGTCCCCTATCTCGATTCGATTTTATATTTACTTGGAATTACCCGATTAGAAATTGAACAACTTAACCGAGAACTCGGGATTAATAGTTTCCCTCCGAATCAGATTGAAGAATAACGGCGCCAAGACTCGTTTTCAGATCAAAATCAATCAGCACCCAGCCCGCTGTTTTCAAAGATATTGTCATTGAACTCAGTGTCGACAACGCCTCACTGATGGCAGGGTTATGCCCAACGATCAAGAGATTTTCAGACGTTGACTCTCGTATTGCATCCAAATATTGGTTGACATCGCTGCTATAAAGAGAATCATGTGTTTGGTACTTAGACTCAATTTTGAGAGAGTCACATAGTAGGTCTAGTGTTTCCCTGGTTCTCCTGGCTGGGCTAACAGCGAGGTCAAAACTCGATAAATCAAAGATTGAAAGATGCTTCGCCACTTCTCGTACTTGCTTTTGGCCATATTCAGTGAGAGGGCGATTGAAATCATCTTCATACTGAGAGATTGCTTCTGCGTGTCTCAGAAACAAAATTTTCACTACTACCCCATGACTGCGTGCACGCCGCCGTCGCAATGAATGACCTCGCCGGTGGTCATCGGCATCCAGTCACTCATCAGTGCAATACATGTCTTGGCAGTTGGTACTGGGTCAGTTGAATTCCATCCAAGTGGCGCCCGATCACTCCAGATACTTTCAATTCTATGAAAGTCAGGAATTCCTTTCGCTGCAATGGAGCCCAGAGGTCCAGCAGCTACCATATTGACTCGGATTCCATATTGACCTAAATCTCGTGCGAGATAACGCCCAGTTGCCTCCAGCGCCGCTTTCGCAACCCCCATCCAGTCATAGATTGGCCAGGCAACTTTTGCATCAAATGTTAAACCGACCACACTTGACGATGCTGCAAGCATTGGCTGCACCGCAACTGTTAAAGCTTTCAATGAATATGCGCTCACCTGTAATGCGGTTGCAACATCATTCCATTGGGTATTGAGAAAATTTCCACCAAGTGCTTCTTTCGGTGCGAATGCGATGGAATGTAGAACACCGTCAATCGTTGTCGTGTGATCCTTGAGACGGGCCTGAAGCGAATCCAAATGCTCTTGGTTGGTTACATCCAATTCCAGCACTTCAACAGCCTGTGGCAGTTTCTCAGCAACTCTTTTCGTCAGCGATAAACCGCGTCCGAAACCAGTGAGAATAACCTTTGCGCCTTCTTCTTGAGCTAACCGGGCAACTTCATACGCAATCGACATCTGAGTCAAAACTCCAGTGACAAGAAATGTTTTGCCTTCGACAATTCCCATTAGTGTCCCATTCCTAAACCGCCGTCCACTGGAATAACAGCACCAGTGATATAGCGGGCATTGCTTGAACTTAAGAAAAATACTGTGTCAGCGACTTCTTCTGGATTTGCATATCTTCCAAGAGGTATTGAATTCAATATCTTTCCTTTTTGTTCCTCTGTAAGAACTGCTGTCATATCGGTATCAACAAAGCCGGGCGCAACTACATTTACTGTGATTCCGCGAGAGCCAACTTCTCGTGCCAAGCTTCTTGCCGCACCCACCAGGCCACTTTTACTTGCAGCATAGTTCACCTGCCCAGCACTTCCAAGTAAACCCACAACACTTCCAACAAATATGATGGAACCTCGTTTTTGCTTCAGCATTGGTGTGATAATCTGTTGGCTAAATCGGAGTGCACCGAGCAAATTTGTTGTGATTACAGTGTCAAGGGATTCATCAGACATTCGCATAAACAAGCCGTCATCAGTTATGCCAGCATTGGCAATCACAACGTCTGGTGTTCCAAATTGTGCTAATGCCTCGGCGGTCGCTTTTTGGATTGATTCATATGATGCGATATCGCACTCAAGAGAATTCACACCATTGATGGCGTTGGCACTACGGTTGAATGCCACTACTGTGTCTCCCGCTTCAAGAAATCTTGCAGCGATTGAGGCTCCGATACCACGGTTGGCACCGGTTATGAATACTGTTTGCGCCATCACCACTCCCAACGGGCAAATCTACCCTGCTCGGGTTGATTCGAGGCTTAGGCTTCTAGTTCTTTGCCAGACTCGTAGGTGTAGGGCTCAGATTGGAGTCGATTCTCACGACCCGCATTGGCAACCACAACGGCAATCCAAGGTAGCACTAACGACCCAAGCAAAAATACCCATTGCAAGATACCCTGGGAAACGAGAGCAAGACCGAAACACAGCATTCTGATTGCCATAGACCACATATATCGACGACTGCGACTCTGCTGATCTCCAGAAAGGCTTGTACTCGCACCACTGATTTTGTAGACCTGAGTTTTAGCCATAGCCTCACCTTAGAGGATGTGAGCAAACTTGGCACTTTGCATAGAGTGTGGGTGTGAAGCAAGTTCCCAGAATTCTCGCACTTACCTTAGTGCTCGTCCTGATGGTTCCACTCAGTTACTTTGCCGCTCAATGGCAACTTGATAGACACCAGCAACGAGATGCCGAGAATTTGCTTCTTCAAAATGCTCTCGGTGTCGAACCTCAACCTATTGCCAATTTCTACGATGGTGAACCCGATGAGTTCACGAGAGTTCTCATTGATGGTGAATTTTCTAGTTCAGAGATTCTGTGGCGAAAGCAAGTTCAGAATGGAATTCCTGGCTTTATCGTGCTGCAAAATGTGACACTCCAAGACGGAAAAAGTCTCACGCTGGCTTTAGGGTGGACGGACGATGCAACTTTCGAACTGAGTGACGATGTAAAGTTTCCACTCACAGGTTTTGTGAGATACGCAACATCAAATGGAACGAGCCCATCAGATGTGCCTTCAGGGCAAATCAACTACGTCACTGAAATGATGAGAAGCACAGATTTCACTTTCTATATTCAAAGCCAAGTACCTCCAAAGAATCTGTCTAAATTAACACTTCCAGAGATAACATCAGGACCACACCTTGGATACGTGGGGCAATGGATATTGATTGGAATTGCTTCGATTGTTATCTACGTAGTTGCACTACGTAGAATTCGAACTGATTATGCAAGAGAGATTAAATCTTGATAATCTTGATTCCAGAAATCTTCAACCCCATCTGGTAGCAAAAGCACGCGTTCAGGTTCAAGCGCCTCTACTGCACCAAAATCGTGAGTAACTAGAACAATCGCTCCTTCATATTCAGCAATTGCTCGAAGTATTTCTTGACGACTGGCAGGATCAAGATTATTGGTCGGCTCATCGAGGAGTAAAACATTTGCTCCTGAAACAACAAGAATCGCAAGTGCAAGCCGAGTTTTTTCTCCACCCGATAGCACACCAGCTGGTTTGAAAACGTCGTCATTTGTGAAAAGAAACGAACCAAGCAATGTACGTCCCTGTTGTTCAGTTAGATGCGGACTTTGCTTCAGTAAATTTTGAAGCACACTCGCATTAAGGTCTAACGTTTCGTGTTCCTGAGCATAGTAACCCACTTTTGCGCCATGCCCCAACATCACTTCGCCTCGATCAGGAATATCAATATTGGCAAGAAGCCGAAGTAACGTTGTTTTGCCAGCCCCATTTAATCCGAGTACAACTATGCGAGAGCCTCTATCGATAGCTAAGTCAACGGAGGCAAACACTTCATCTGAACCATAGGCACGTGTTAGCCCGTGACCCGACAATGGAACTTTTCCACAGGGTTCGGGGGTTGGAAATTTTATCTTTACTTTTTTCTCTTTTTGCGCTTCACCTTCGGTCGACTCCATCAAAATATCTGCACGCTTTAGCATTGATTGGGCAGTTCTCGCCTTGCTCGCTTTTGCCCGAAATCGATTAGCTTGATCAATCAAAGTTTGTGCTTTATTTTCTGCATTCATCCTCTCTCGTTTGCGGCGACGCTCATCCTGTTCTCGCTGCTCTAGATATTGTTTCCAGCCAAGATTGTAGACATCAATTGTGCAGCGAATCGCATCAAGGAAAAGAACACGATTTACTGTTTTTTCAAGCAATGCTATATCGTGGGTAATAACAATCACGGCACCTGGATAGTTCACTATAAAATTTGTGAGCCAGACGATTGAATCTGTATCCAGGTGATTTGTTGGTTCATCTAAGATGAGAGTATCGGCCCCGGAAAAAAGAATTCTTGCTAATTCAACTCTTCGACGTTGCCCTCCTGAAAGTGTTTGCAAAGGTTGACTTAAAGCCTTCAAAGTAAGGCCTAAACTCAATGCAATTGAATTGGCTTCAGATTGTGCGGCATATCCCCCTGCAAGCAAGAATTGAGTTTCAGCTTTCTCATACTCACGACTTGCGCGTTCAAATGTTGTCGAATCTGCCATTCGATTTTGTGCACTTTGCATACGTTCAAAGTATTTATCGATGTTTCGAGCAGAAAGAATTCGATTAATTCCCGTGTTGGATATATCTCCAGTTCGTGGATCCTGTGGTAGATAGCCAACTCTTCCCGTCACCTGGATATCGCCGGCAGTAGCGGGTAAGGATTCTGTTAGAACTTTGGTAAGTGTTGTTTTACCAGCGCCATTTCGTCCAACTAAACCAACCTTGTCACCCTCGGCGACACGGAACGTTACGCCCGACATCAGTAATCGGGCACCGATTCGAATTTCTAGGTCGTGGACAGCAATCACAATGGCTAGATGTTAAAGCCAAGTGCTCGCATCATCTCTCGCCCATCTTCTGTAATTTTGTCTGGCCCCCAGGGTGGCATCCACACCCAATTGATGCGAAAGTCGGCAACATGACCATCGAGTGCAGCGCGAGTTTGATCTTCAATGACATCTGTTAACGGACATGCAGCTGACGTCAAAGTCATATCAATTGTTGCAACATTGCTTTCATCAAGATGTACTCCGTACACCAACCCTAAATCAACTACATTGATACCCAATTCAGGATCTACAACATCTTTCATCAATTCGATGAGATCCTCTGATGATGGTATCTCATCCTGTCGAAGTTGATTCATGTCATTCATTCTTGCTCCTCATGTTTTGCATAATTGCGTCTTTCAAAGCCATCCACGCCAACAGTGCACATTTCACTCGTGCAGGAAATTGGCTGACGCCAACAAACGCGATTGCATCTAATAGACTTTCGTCCTCATCCGTACCCTGCCCTTTGGATTGCATAAGTTCTAAAAATTCAGACTCAAGAGAAATAGCAGTCTCAACACTCTTATTATTCACGAGTTCCCACATCATTGATGCGCTGGCTTGAGAAATAGAGCAACCTGAATTCTCGTAAGAAACTTCAACATTACCGTCTATCACTCGCGTCCGTAAAGTGATTTCATCACCACAACTTGGATTGACGTGATGAACTTCAACTGCATACTCAGGATTGAGACCCTTACCCTGAGGGTGCCTATAGTGTTCAAGAATTATGTCTTGATACAGATTATCAATGCTCATGCCACCCCGAAATATTCAAGAGTGCGCTTTACACCCGAAACAAGCATCTCAACGTCTCGTTCATCATTGTAAAGGTAAAAAGATGCCCGCGTGGTAGCAGGAACATTGAAGTAGGTGCATACCGGCCATGCGCAATGATGGCCAACCCGAACAGCAATTCCCTGCTCATCGAGTACTTGACCCACATCATGTGGATGAAGATCAGCCAAGGTGAACGAGATGATTCCACCACGATTTTCAATGTTAGTAGGTCCAATAATTCTCACTTGGGGAATTGCCATTAACCCTTCAAGTGCCATCTTCGTCAGGGCAAGTTCATGTTGATGGATATTATCCATTCCAAGATTTTTTAGGTAATCGAGAGCCGTTGCTAATCCAATCACTTCTGCGGCCGATTGAGTACCAGCTTCAAATCGTTGTGGAGCTTTTGCATACGTGCTTTTCTGCAGCGTCACTTTTTCAATCATTGACCCGCCAGTGAGAAATACAGGTGCGTGATCTGGATCTTTTATATAGAGAATCCCAACACCAAGTGGTCCAAGCATTTTATGGCCGCTAAAGGCCGCAAAATCAATTCCAATCTGCTCCAGGTTCACACCAAGATGTGGAGCTGATTGGCAAGCATCTAGCACCGTCAACGCCCCTACACTTCTTGCGCGATTAATGATTGTATCTATTGGGTTGATTGTCCCTAAAATATTACTCTGATGAACAAACGACACAACTTTAGTTTTTTCAGTTATCAATAATGTGAGATTAGTGAGTTCGAGCCTGCCCTCATCGTTAATTGGAATAATTTTCAGTACCGCACCAGTTTTCAAACACAGTTCTTGCCAAGGAACCAGGTTCGCATGATGTTCCATCTCGGTTACTATGATTTCATCGCCGTCTTGCAGTACAAATCGAGGGTTTTCTACATCTAATCCCCTATGGAATTTGACGCTCTCATTGAGAAACATATATGCCACTGCATTTATGGATTCTGTGGCATTCTTTGTGAAGTGAATTTGACGAGACTCTGCACCAACAAAATGAGCAATAGTTTCACGAGCTGCTTCAAATTCTTCAGTTGCTGCTTCGGCGAGAGCGTGTGCACCACGATGTATGGCTGCGTTTGACTGCTCATAAAAACGTGAGACTGCTTCAATCACCGAGGTCGGTTTTTGACTCGTTGCCGCGGAGTCAAGGTAGATGAGTTCACGATTTGCCCGAACTCTTCGTTTGAGTATCGGAAAATCCTGTTTTACCGCGGCAACATCAATCATGCTTTTACTGCAAACTGTTCATATCCAGAATTGTCGATCGCTTCAGCAAGTTCTGCTCCACCTTCCTGAACAATTTTTCCATCCATGATGACATGGACTTTATCCACAGGAATTTGACGCAAGAGACGAATTGTGTGGGTTATCAACACCACACCCATATTTGTTTCAGACTTTATTCGATTTACACCATCTGACACTATTTTGAGAGCATCAACATCGAGCCCAGAATCAGTTTCATCGAGAACCGCGAACTTGGGTTTAATCAACTCTAGTTGCAGAATCTCATGACGCTTTCGTTCTCCGCCAGAAAAACCTTCATTGACATTTCTGTCCGAGAACGATGAATCAATCGAAAGACCATTCATCGCGCTTTTCATTTCAGATATCCATTCACGCAATTTCGGAGCCTCGCCGCGAATTGAAGTCACAGCTGTGCGAAGAAAGTTCGTTACAGATACACCTGGCACCTCTACAGGGTGCTGCATTGCGAGAAAGAGGCCCGCTTTGGCTCGTTCGTCAACAGAAAGTTCTAGAATGTTTTCACCATCAAGTAATACTTCACCGTCGATAATTTCATATCGAGGATGGCCTGCAATACTGTAGGCGAGCGTGGACTTCCCCGATCCGTTTGGACCCATAATTGCATGAGTCTCACCACTGTTCACGGTGAGGTTTATTCCCTTCAGAATCTGTTTTGTTTCATCCTCCATCACCACTTGCACAGAGAGATTTTTGATTTCTAATGTACTCATTATTCGCCTACCTTGATTAATATGACAGCGTTCTCGCCATCTCCTTGTACTTGTGTTTCAAATGTTTTAATTGGCTCGGATGCTGGTGGAGTTACTACGGATCCATCTCTCACATCAAAGACTGCGCCGTGAGCCCAGCATTCAATTGTGCAATCATCCAAACTTCCCTCGCTTAGTGATACTTCTGCATGCGAGCATGTATCACTCACGGCATAGATGCCTTCACTTGTCTTAACTACGAGAATATCGTTTTCAGATACAGACACCTTTTTCATATTACGTGTACCTAAATCGGAAATAGCACACGCTTCGACCCAATTACTCATTGAAAAGCCCATCAAATTTCGGGTCGCTTTGCCCCAAACGCTTTTCAACCCCAGCAATCATGCTGTTACGAAGATCTTGATCGGGAATTCGAGCAATCACTTCTGCTAAAAAGCCACGTACGACCAAACGTCTTGCCTGTACTTCAGGCACTCCACGAGACATAAGGTAGAAAATCTGTTCGTCATCAAAACGTCCAGTTGCAGCAGCGTGTCCTGCTCCTTGAATGTTTCCAGTTTCAATTTCTAAATTTGGTACAGAATCGGCTCTCGCACCTTCAGTAAGTAGTAGATTTCGGTTAAGTTCATATGTTGATGTTCCAATCGCGTTTCCACGAATCAGAACATCGCCAACCCATACCGAATGAGCACCATCGCCTTGCAACGCACCTTTATACATAACATCACTCGTGCAATGTTCCACTGCGTGGTCAACAAAAAGTCGATGTTCGTGATGCTGTCCACTGTCGGTGAAATACCCACCGGTCAGGTTTGCTGTTGCTCCAGTGCCAGTGAATCGAACTGATGTTGTGAGTCGGACTACATCGCCACCAAGGGTTAGAACTATATGGTTCAATGTCGCATCTTTACCGAGTTTGATTGAGTGTTGGCCGGCGGTGACCGCAGTTCGTTCAGTGTCAAAGATTGAAACTACACTCACTTGTGCGCCTTCTTCAACAACAAACTCAAGTGCGGATGACATCGCACCAGAACCATGATGCGCAAGAATGATAGTTCCCTTTGAATATCTCTCGAGAAGGAACTTCATTCTGAGAGACGATGATTCTGATGACTGAGGAAACGATATCTTAAGAACGTCTTCAGACAGAGTCTCTTTCGCCAAAGTGAATGTTTCAACGTTCTCTGGAAGCAGAGCTGCTGCAGCTGCTAATCGATCAGAAGCGGCAAAAGTAGCATTATTCTTCACTTGAGAGTGCTGAAAATTTCCTAAACTCAAGACTTCAAAGTCTGATTGATTACCAATCTCAGTCAGTGAATGGAGACCTTTGAGGCGCTTGAGCGGTGTAAACCGCCACTCTTCTTCACGTCCCTTCGGGATATCAATATCAGCAAGTGCAATGCCCTCCAAACGTGGAGATAGATCTTTTGCGGGTGCTTCGATTCCCATTAGCCAACCGACCCTTCCATTTGAAGTTCAATCAGACGGTTCAGTTCAAGCGCATATTCCATTGGAAGTTCACGAGCGATTGGTTCCACGAAACCTCGAACAATCATCGCCATCGCCTCATCTTCCGATAGTCCGCGCGACATAAGGTAGAACAGTTGATCATCACTTACTTTGGAGACTGTCGCTTCATGTCCCATCGAAACATCGTCAGTACGTACATCGACATACGGATACGTGTCAGACCGTGAATCCTCATCCACAAGCAGCGCATCACACTTAACAGTGCTCTTCGAGTTATACGCACCTTCATTCACCTGAACAAGCCCACGATACGAGGTTCTGCCACCTTTTCGTGCAACCGATTTAGAAATAATAGTTGAGCTTGTATTCGGTGCAGCATGAACCATTTTTGCACCTGCATCTTGGTGTTGCCCTTCTCCTGCAAATGCAATTGAAAGAGTCTCTCCTCGTGCATATTCTCCGGTCATCCAAACTGCTGGATACTTCATCGTAACCTTGGAGCCGATGTTTCCATCAATCCATTCCATTGTTGCGCCTTCATGAGCAACTGCGCGCTTAGTTACAAGGTTATACACGTTATTTGACCAGTTTTGGATCGTTGTATATCGGCATCGAGCGTTTTTCTTCACGATAATTTCAACAACTGCAGAGTGAAGTGAATCGCTCGAGTAGATAGGAGCAGTGCATCCTTCTACGTAATGCACATAGGCACCTTCATCAACAATAATCAATGTGCGTTCAAACTGTCCCATATTTTCGGTGTTAATTCTGAAGTATGCCTGTAGAGGAATCTCTACCTGCACATTCTTAGGCACATAAATAAACGAACCACCCGACCAAACAGAAGTATTAAGTGCTGCAAACTTATTATCGCCAACTGGGATCACGGTGGCGAAATATTCTTTAAACATTTCGGGATATTCTTTCAATGCCGTATCCGTGTCGAGAAATATCACTCCCTGTTCTTCAAGATCTTCACGAATCTTGTGATACACAACTTCAGATTCATACTGAGCGGCAACGCCTGCAACTAATCGATTTTTCTCGGCTTCCGGAATGCCTAATTTGTCATAGGTATTTTTGATATCCTCTGGCAATTCTTCCCAGGATGTTGCCTGCTTTTCAGTGGAGCGAACAAAATACTTGATGTTGTCGAAATCGATTGTTGTTAAATCGCTACCCCAGTTTGGCAATGGTTTCTTGTAAAAAAGCTCGAGACCTTTCAAGCGCAAATTAAGCATCCATTCAGGTTCATTCTTTTTGGCACTGATATCGCGAACGACATCTTCGTTGAGTCCACGCCGAGCTTGCGCTCCGGCCGTGTCCTTGTCGCGCCAGCCGTATTCGTAGGTTCCAAGACCCTCGAGCTCGTCAAGATTTGACGTCATTACGTTCTCCTTGATTGTTGTGATGGATATGGGTAGTACACAATGACGAACCAGAGGAAAGTGCTGATAGTCGCGTAGTTCGTTTTTGTAATGCTTTTTGAAATTCTTGCAGTTCAATTTCGCAAAATACTGGATATCGTTTAGCAATACCAGCGATAGGGCAATTGTGTTGGCAAAGTTGAGTGTCGTTTCCTGAAGGACCTGAGATGACAGATGCCATATAACCGAATTCAGTCAAACCTTCAGCAAGTTGTGTTTCAGTCAATGTTTCGGAATTGAATTTCGTTTTGATAGTGCCGAGCATTGACGTTACTCGCTCTTGAGCGAACTTTTTAATTCCGGACTCTCCGTTTTCGCGATAGATGAAATCAACTGCACTTTCAAGCAAATTTTCATCAAGTTGTGTGAGCAACTGACGCCCTTTTTCTGTGACGGCAAATGCGCGGGCCGGACGGCCAGGTCCTTTGGTTTTCAACAATGGTCCAAATGGGGGCTGATCGAAACTTGCAACTATCCCCTCTGACTCAAGCCAATCCAAATGCTTTCGCACAGCTGTCGGGGTCATCGAAAGCCGTGAAGCCAAAACGGTTGCTGTGGTGCTGCCTGACTCAAGCAAAACCTTGGCAAGCCGGTGGGCGGCTTTCTCTTCGTATTTCACAACCACATTGTTGCGTATTTCCAAATTTCCCGCATCTCGCGCCTCCCGTAGGCTACGGATGTGCTTCCTCTGTGGTATCGACGGGCCTTGGTGCTCAATATCCTCGTGCAATCAGGCATCATCATTACTGGGGCCATAGTTCGTGTTACTGGCAGTGGACTGGGCTGTCCCACATGGCCAGACTGCGTAGAAGGTTCGCTCGCTCCTACGGCGGATCAAACTGAAGATTGGCACAAATGGGTCGAATTCGGAAATCGCCTCCTGACCTTTGTTGTAGGTCTCGTTGCGCTTATCGTCGTTATCGGTGCGTTGAAATATTTCAAACAGCCACGGCGCCGATTACTGGCCGCTACACCTTTACTTGGCACAGTCGCTCAAGCGTTGCTCGGAGGCGTTACGGTGCTCACAGGTCTTCATCCTTTGACCGTGATGGCACACTTCTTGCTCTCAATCATCATCGTTGGGCTCAGTGTCAGACTGTGGTTCACTTCTTCCGATCCGATTCGGACGGACGATAGATTACTTACCACTTTCTCATACATTCTCCCGTTGGTGACGCTCTTGCTTATCGCAGCTGGCACTCTGGTTACTGGTTCAGGTCCACACTCTGGCGATGCTGATATCACCCATCGGTTACCTTTTGATTTAAAAACTGTTGCCTGGTTTCATGCAGATATATTGTGGCTCTTTCTGGGATTACTCATCACACTTTGGATTGTTGCAAGAGCATCCCGCCACACATTAACCACCGATGCCCAACGTTGGCTTACAGTCATAAGCGTAATTACACTGATCCAGGGTCTGATTGGCTACATTCAATTTTTCACCGAACTTCCAGAGTTATTGGTAATTCTCCATGTGACTGGGGCGATACTCGTTTGGAATTTTGTTTTGCGCCTCAGTTATGAACTACGCTACAAAACTCGCAACACCAACGGCAAAAAAGATAACAGATAAATAAGTTATTGACGCGTGGAATACTGTCATTGCGATACGCTCAAAATGTTCTTCGTCATCAATAACTTTTTCGAGTTTATAGGTAAGCAGAAGAAACCAAGCACCGACAGAAATGCTGACAACTGCATAAAGAATTCCTAGTGAGAGAATTAGAGTGAGACTTGTTGCAACCATCACCCAGCTGTATTGAATAATGGCTTGCGACACTTCTTTGTTAGAGGCAACCACAGGCAGCATCGGAACATCAGCTGCAGCATATTGATCTTTGTATTTGATTGAAAGTGGCCAATAGTGTGGTGGAGTCCAAAAGAATACGATCAGAAACAAAGCGAACGGTTCCCAACTTAAAGAACCTGTAATGGCTGACCATCCGATGAGGACTGGGAAACATCCTGCGATTCCACCCCATACGATGTTTTGACTCGTGCGACGCTTTAGCAGCAGCGAATACACCCCGACATAAAAAACGATTGCGCCTGCCGCAAGCGCAGCGGCGAGAGTGTTGGCAAAGGCATCCAGGACAATAATTGAAATCATCGACAAGGAGAGTCCGTAGATCAACGTTTTCCGCTTTGATATGCGTCCAGAGGCAGTTGCTCGATGAGCGGTTCTGGGCATCAAGGCATCGATATCAGAATCTACAAAGCAGTTCAACACATTAGCCCCGGCTGCTGCTAATGCACCACCCACCAAAGTTGCGATAGCGACACCTATTTCTGGAATTCCACCTGCCGCAAACATCATTGTAGGGACTGTGGTGACGAGCAATAGTTCGATGATGCGTGGTTTGGTCAAAACTATATAGTCTTGAAAAGTTGGTCTAACCTGTGTCTGCACGCCTCACCTCAAATCCTTGTCCGAGAATACGATGTCTTTCGCAATTGTGCGTGTTGGGGTATGTAGGCTTTGAAGTGGTGGTGAGAGATGTCACAATTGCAATGGAACGATAACGATATTAAGGCTATAGCCATTTCACGCGCTCTCGCGATGGATGCGGTGCAAAAGGTTGGAAATGGACATCCTGGCACTGCGATGGCACTTGCACCTTGCGCCTATTTGCTATTCCAAAAACACTTACGTCACGATCCCAAAAATCCTGATTGGTTTGCTAGAGATCGTTTCGTTCTTTCTATTGGGCACAGCAGTCTCACCCTCTACATCCAGTTATTTCTTTCAGGCTATGACATTTCACTGGAAGACTTGAAGGCATTCAGAACTAAAGGGAGCAAAACACCTGGCCATCCTGAATTTGGGCATACCGTTGGAGTTGAAACTACCACCGGTCCACTGGGTCAAGGAGTCGCAAATGCGGTTGGGATGGCTATGGCCATCAAACGAATTCAGGATACAGTGAACAATCCAAAGTTTTCGAGCCTCTATGACCCTTTCGTCTATGTTCTTGCGGGAGATGGGTGTCTGCAGGAAGGGGTCAGTGCAGAAGCATCCTCTCTTGCTGGGCATTTGGGGCTTGATAATTTAATTGTTATCTATGACTCGAACAATATCTCTATTGATGGTGACACCAACTTGGCATTCACCGAAGACGTGTTAGCTCGATATGCCTCCTACGGTTTCAATGTCTTTGATGTTCCTCGACTTGAGGACGGAGACATCGACGTCAGAGCGTTACACACAGCGTTACTTCAGGCGAAAAATCGTAACGGAAAACCGAGTTTCATTCGAATGCAATCAACTATTGCATGGCCCGCCCCAAACGCGAGAAATACCGCAAAATCACATGGCTCTGCCATAGGTGCAGATGAGATTTCCAAAACGAAAACCCTTCTAGGTTTAGATCCCGAACTCGATTTCTATACTGAACCTGCAGTTCTTGCTCATACTCAAAAATCTGTTGATCGCGGAGCGGCTTTCTACAATGTATGGCAACAGCAGTTTCACGAATTTGAACAATCTGAACCTGAATCCAGACAAATTTTGAAATCGTTGTTGAGTATCGATGTCGATTCGCTCACATTTCCCGCATGGGAAAAAGGTGAGAAGGTTTCCACGCGAAAAGCATCTGGCAAGACGCTCAATTCCATTGCGAAAAACAATCTTGGGCTATGGGGTGGATCTGCCGACCTTTCGGAAAGTAACTCCACATTCATTGAGGGTGGCGGTGCTGTTTCTAAAGAAAATTTTTCGAATGCGAATATCCATTTTGGAATACGTGAACACGCAATGGGGGCGATTGCCAACGGTCTTGCACTAAGTGGACTACGACCATATGTAGCAACGTTTCTTGTCTTCTCAGACTATATGCGGCCGGCAGTGCGATTGAGTAGTTTGATGAATCTGCCAGTGGTGTATGTGTGGACGCATGATTCGATCGGTCTTGGAGAAGACGGGCCCACGCATCAACCTGTTGAACATTTATCCGCACTTAGATTGATTCCGAATTTCAGTGTCGCGCGTCCAGCAGACGCTAACGAAACAGCGGTTGTTTGGAAAACTGCACTCAAAAAATCTTCACCAATTGGTATCTCGCTAAGCCGACAAGACTTACCTGTAGTCACTGATAGAGAAGCTGCTCTACAAGCAGAAAAAGGTGCTTACATTCTTGTAGA
Source organism: Candidatus Nanopelagicales bacterium (assembly GCA_049421205.1). Taxonomy (GTDB): domain Bacteria; phylum Actinomycetota; class Actinomycetes; order S36-B12; family UBA5976; genus JAFMIT01. The sequence continues at coordinate 72,892 of JBMSMQ010000001.1, read as the reverse complement.
TGAACCTGGATATCAAGTCACACTGATAGCTACTGGTTCAGAGGTTTCGCTTGCTCTCGATGCACAGTCACGGTTACTTGAAATTGGAATACATGTGCGAGTGGTTTCGATGCCGTGTGTTGAATGGTTTAGATCTGAGCCTATTGCTTACCAAAATGAAGTTCTCGGTTCGAAACCACGAATTGCAATCGAAGCGGGAAGCCCTGACTTGTGGTTGAGTATTTGTGATGCTGCCATTGGAGTCGAAGACTTTGGCGAATCTGCTGAACCAAACCAATTGATGAAAGATCGCGGATTAAACGTTGAAAATATTATGAACCGCGTACAGGAATTTTTACCTTAGTCTTCTTCGTACTCGGCACGCAAGCGGTCAATTGCTTGATGAAGAATCATTGCAACCTCATCTTCGGTTCTGCGCTCTTTCACGTACGCCAAGTGAGTTTTGTAAGGCTCATTCTTCGGGGCAATTGGAGGGTTCTCTTTGTCGCGTCCTGATGGGAGACCGCAACGAGGGCAATCCCAGACCTCTGGATACTCTTCAACATCATGAGCGAAAGCAACACGGGCCTCATGACCTTCAACACACCAGTAAGAGATTCGGATTTTCGGTATAGATTGTCCACGCTCGGATTCTCCAAGCGGACCTGCACCAACTCGACTTCCACGAATCGCTGCTCCACCTGCCACGCTAACTCCTCAAAACTTAAACAGCGCTCAGCAATAAGCCAAGGCTCACGACTATTGCGACCCAGATTGCTGCCAGGGCCAAAGTAATTCGATTAAGGTTTCGTTCAGCAACACTCGAACCACCCATTGTTGATGAAATACCTCCACCGAACATATCGGAGAGTCCTCCGCCCCTACCTTTGTGAAGGAGAACCGTCAAAATTAGCAATAGGCTCACCACAACCAGGGCTATTTGCATAACTAAAATCACGTGCAAAGTGTACCTTGCGGACCTGTCGCTAGTGCAATCGGAACCGACAAATGGCGACAAACTCATCTGAATCGAGGCTTGCCCCACCAATTAATGCGCCATCGACATTTGCCCCGGCCATAATGCCAGCAATATTGCTGGCTTTTACGGAACCGCCGTACAGCACGCGCACTTGATCTGCAATTTTGGTTGTGTACTTGTTTGCAATCCATTTCCGTATTGAGGCAGCCACTTCTTCTGCGTCTTCAGCAGTTGCAACTTTTCCAGTACCAATCGCCCACACTGGTTCATACGCAAAGACACATTTGGCTATGTCTTCTACGGCAATACCTTCAATAGATTTTTCAAGTTGTTCAAGCGTGAACTGAACATGATTTCCAGATTCACGAATTTCAAGTGATTCGCCCACGCAAATAATCGGTGTGATGGAATGCGCAAGAGCTACTTTTGCTTTCTGGCTCACTAATTCATTGGTCTCGTGATGGTAAGCACGACGCTCACTATGGCCGACGATGGAATACTCACATCCCAATTTGGAAAGCATCATCCCACTTACTTCACCAGTATAGGCACCGCTTTCATATGCGCTAATGTCCTGTGAACCAAACTGGATTTTTAAACCATCACCATGTATAAGTGTTTCGACGCTTCGAATTGACGTAAATGGTGGAAGCACTGCGATATCGACAGCATTGTAATCTTCATCATTGAAAGTAAAAGCTAGCTTTTGTACCAGATGAATCGCTTCGAGATGATGAAAATGCATTTTCCAATTGCCTGCCATCAAAGGTTTACGCATTATCTACCTCCAATACCTGTAAACCAGGAAGTTCCTTGCCTTCAAGAAATTCTAATGACGCACCGCCGCCGGTTGAAATATGCGAAAACTTCTCCTCATCTAATCCAAAACTACGAATAGCTGCCGCTGAGTCTCCACCGCCTACAACAGTGAACGCTTCAGACTTCATCAATGCCTGAGCTACACCCTTCGTACCTTCAGCAAAGGAAGGAAACTCGAAGACACCCATCGGACCATTCCATACAACGGTTTTTGCCGATTCAATTTCACGCGAAAATAAGGATACTGTTGAAGGTCCTATGTCAAGACCCATCCAATCTTTAGGGATCTGGTTCACGTCAACAATTTGATGATTAGCGTCTTTGGAGAAAGCATCTGCGATGATGATATCAACTGGTAACAGGATCTTTACCCCACGATCATTTGCACTTTTGATGAGGGTTTTCACAGTTTCCAGATAGTCATCTTCTACTAGGGATGTGCCAATCTCCACTCCAAGTGCCTTCAAAAAAGTAAAGCACATTCCACCACCGATGAGAAGTACATCCACATATTTCAGTAGATTCTCAATCACGCCCAGTTTGTCGGAAACTTTAGACCCACCAAGAATCACCACATACGGACGTTGTGGTGAAGAAATTACTTTTTCAAATACTTCATATTCACGATCGACCAAAAACCCCGCATAACTTGGCAAGAACTCTGCAACATCAGTGACCGAAGCTTGACGTCGGTGAACAACTCCAAAACCGTCACTTACAAAGATATCTGCAAGTTCTGCAAGTTCTTTTGCCAATGCTTTTCTCTCATCTGAACTCTTGGAGGTTTCGCGTTCATCAAAGCGAATGTTTTCAAGTAAACATATGAAACCAGGTGATAATCCATCCACCTTATTTTTACGCTCTCCTGCGGACGCTGCTTCTATGAACACAACCTGCATCAAAAGAAGTTCCGACAATTTGTCTGCCACTACCTTCAAAGAAAACTGTATATCTTGAGCACTTTGCGGCCGCCCCAAGTGCGCAACGAGTATCACAGTCGCTTTTTGATCTAATAAGAATTCAATAGTGGGTAATGCGGCCCTTATCCGACCATCGTCCATGATGACACCGGTTTGTTTATCAATCGGGACATTGAAATCAACACGGAGTAGAACTCGTTTACCGTGCGCATCAAGGTTCTTGATGCTACGAATCACAGTGATTCGCTGACGAATTGCACGAGGTCAACCAATCGATTCGAGTAACCCCACTCATTGTCATACCATGAAACAACTTTGACAGTGTCGCCCATTACATACGTGAGTCCACCGTCAAAGATACTAGAAGCAGGCGAGGTCACTATGTCGGTTGAAACAATTGGGTCTTCTGTATATTCCAAGATTCCCTTTAGAGAAGTTTCACTGGCCCTCTTCATAGCTTGATTTACTTCATCTTTCGTCACTTCTCGCGACAACTGAACTGTTAAATCAGTTGCGGAACCTGTAGGTACAGGAACGCGCATTGCGTAGCCATCAAGTTTTCCCTTGAGATGTGGTAGAACTAAACCAATAGCTTTTGCCGCACCAGTAGTCGTTGGAATCATATTGATTGCTGCTGCCCGAGCACGACGAAGATCTTTATGTGGGAAATCTAAAATTACTTGATCATTCGTGTAGGCATGAATTGTGGTCATCATCCCTTTAACAATTCCAAAGTTATCGTCAAGAACTTTTGCAAACGGTGCTAAACAATTCGTTGTACATGATGCATTGGAAATAATGTGGTGTGATTGAGGATCATATTTGTCATCGTTTACGCCCATAACAATGGTGATGTCTTCTCCTTTTGCAGGAGCGGAAATAATCACTTTCTTCGCTCCAGCCGCTATGTGTGCCGCGGCCTTCTCAGCATCGGTGAAGTGCCCGGTCGACTCAATGACAATGTCGACACCAAGAGATTTCCAAGGAAGATTTGCAGGATCGCGCTCGGCTAAAACCTTGAAACTCACGGATCCGACGGTTATTGTGTCACCACTCACGGTAACTGATTGATTGAGTTTGCCCAAGATACTGTCATATTTCAAGAGGTGGGCAAGCGTGTTGATGTCTGTGAGATCATTCACCCCAACTACTTCAATATCAGCATTCTGACTAATAATTGCACGGAAGAAATTCCTGCCAATTCGACCAAAACCATTAATTGCTACTTTGACGCTCACGTAAACTCCTAAGAAAGGTCCTCAGAGTGCCATTCTACTTTCTTCCCTATTCAAGCAGATCAGGTGTGAGCGCTTGCTCAGTATCAGGTATTCCTAGTTCCTTTGCTCGCTTATCTGCCATCGCAAGGAGACGACGAATACGTCCAGCAATGGCATCTTTGGTCATAGGGGGTTGTGCCAGTGCTCCGAGTTCTTCAAGACTTGCTTGCCCATGTTCAATTCGCAACTGTCCAGCTATCCGAAGATGTTCTGGCACATCGGAACCGAGGATATCGAGAGCTCGAGCGACACGGGCACTTGCTGCAACAGCCGCTCGGGCACTTCTGCGCATATTGGCATCGTCAAAGTTCGCAAGCCTGTTTGCTGTTGCACGCACTTCCCGGCGCATCCGTCGCTCTTCCCATGCCAAAAGTTGTTCGTGAGCTCCAATTCGAGTGAGAAGTGTGGCGATCGCATCACCATCGCGTATCACGACGCGATCCACTCCCCGCACCTCACGCGCTTTTGCGAGTATTCCTAGTCTGCGAGCAGCACCAACGAGCGCTAGCGCTGACTCTCCGCCGGGACACGTAACTTCTAGAGCGCCATTGCGCCCAGGTTCGGTCAACGAGCCATGAGCCAAAAACGCACCACGCCAAGCCGCTTCACTGTCGCAGACTCCACCACTCACAATCGCTGGAGACAAACCTCTGACGGGGCGACCAGTTGCATCGATAAGCCCAACTTGTTGCGCAAAACGTTCCGCTCCGTTAGTGATACGCACGAGATATCGGCTAGATTTCCTGATACCACCAGCCGAGATCATTGTTAAATCCGAGTCTTGCCCAAATAATTCTTGAATAAAGATTCGCAATCTGCGGGCCACAGCAGCGTTATCAAATTCCGCTTCGACAACAAGTGATCCAGCCACGATGTGAATGGACCCACCAAACCTTAGAAGTGCACTTGCTTCTGCCTTTTTGCAACATGCCTTTGTTACAGCTAAGTGCGCTAATTCATCTTTAAGACTCATCGTCATCGACATCTATTCTCTGCCTTTATCTCGGTGATGTATTTCTATTTGAATATCAGATTCTTGAAATTTAGTTCTCATGCTTTCTGCTAACGTCACACTCCGGTGTTGACCTCCTGTACAGCCTATTGCCAGGGTGAGGAATCGCTTTCCCTCTGCTAGGAATCCTGGCTTCAAGTTTTCGAGTAGTGACGAAATTGAATTCATCAGGTTTTGAGCCAGCGGATCACTCATAACAAAATCTTGGACTGCTTTATCGACACCCGTTAATTCGCGTAAGTCCTCGCGCCAAAATGGATTTGGTAAACATCGAACGTCGAAAACAAAATCTGCATCTAGCGGTAGACCATATTTATAGCCGAATGAAATTACGTGCACCAATAAATTCAGACTCTGGGGACCAAATTGAATCTCAATATCTTTTCTTAGTTCATGCACATTCTTTTCTGATGTGTCAATCACAAGATCTGCCTTTGTCTTCAAACCATCAAGGAGTTTTCGTTCATCTGAAACGGATTGCGCCAACGTGTCATTCTTTTGTATTGGATGTGGTCTTCGTGCTGCTTCAAATCGTCGAATCAGGATTTGGTCATTTGCCTCAAGAAACAAAACAAAAACCTGCGTCGCGATACGCAGCTTTTCAAGTTCGCTTTCAAGTGCCTCAAAAAGTGCTCCGCCACGCGAATCTGCTACGAGCGCCACTTTACTTATTTCGGCCCGCTTCGATAGCAATTCAACGGTTTCATTCATGAGCTCGGGCGGAAGATTATCGATAACAAAGTACCCTAAATCTTCCAAGGCGTGTGCCGCAGTTGAGCGGCCGGCTCCTGCAAGGCCAGTGACAATAACGACATCCAAACTCACAGGGATACCTTCACAGATATGTCAAGCACCCTCTATTACCTCGCCAGTGGTGACATTTAAGGCTGTGCTTTCAGTGGCATGAAGAACAACCCACACCTTCATTGCAAGGTCAAATGAAAATGATGGCACAATCGCTAGCTCCTCCACCGACGCTGCCTTCATATTTTTCAAACTTCCAAAATGTGCAAAGAGATCTTTGATTCTCTTTGGTCCAAGCCCTGGAATATCTTCAAGTTGAGAGCGAATTCCCTTTTTACGAGATTTCTTTTGCTGTGTGATTGCAAACCTATGAGCTTCATCTCTGATCCTCTGTAAAAGAAAAAGAGCCTCCGATGTTCGTGGGATGATAACTTCTTTCTTGCTGTCTGCGTCATACACAGTTTCAAATCGTTTTGCTAATGAATATATGGGTATCGACAATTCGAAGTTATTCATCACGCTCAAGGCGGTCTCTGCCTGCTGCACTCCACCATCGACAAGTATCAAATCTGGTTGTTGATTCCAGCCAGCGTCGCCATCGACCAACCGTTTTAAGCGCCTCTGCAAAAGATTTGTAATGGATTGCAAATCGTCATTGGTATTTTCAAGGTTGTAAGAGCGATATTCAGATTTTCGTGGCACTCCATCAACAAATACGACGAGTGATCCAACAGTATTTGTACCAGCAAGATGCGAGATGTCAATACATTCGATTCTCATGGGAACGGACTTAAGTTTCAATAGTGACGAAAGCTCATTTAACGCATGCGTTCGTTTTGCCAAATCATTTGCACGAACACTGCGGCTCATTTCTAACGAAGATTTCGCATTCACCATTGCCAGATCTAGTATTTCTCGTTTTCTGCCCCGTTCCGGCTTGTGCAACTTGATACGTGAAATGGCAGCACCAAGAAATTCGCTGAGAGCCGATGAGTCTTCGATGTCGAGACTGACAAGAATCTCGCTTACATCCGTAGATGCCTGACCGTAGTATTGAGGCAGAATTCGTTCCGCAATCTCGGCATCGTTTAATTCCTCAACGTTCTCGATTGTAAATTGTTTTTCGGAGATAATCAATCCATGTCTCACGCTAAGTACCTGTATGGATAGCTCTAATTCATCTTTGTAAACAGCAAAGATGTCGAAGTTATCTGATTCGTTGAGAACAACACTTGTAGGTTGATAAATATTTTCAAGATATCCAATTTGATCTCGATAAAGAGCTGCACGTTCAAACTCATGTAATCGAGAAGACTCTTCCATTTTTAATTGAAGTTCACGCTTCTTCTCTTTGAAGTTACCTTTAATCGCACTGACAAACTCATTGGTGATTTTTCGGTGCTCAGTTGGGTCAACTTTTTGAACACAAGGTGCAGAACATTTGCCAACATCTGCAAGAATGCAAGCTCGATTCGTTCGTGATGCTCTTAAATACGTCGTGTCACTACAGGAGCGCATTGGAAATACTCTTAACAGGTTCTCGACAAGATCACGTGCTTCTCGAGCGTTTGGATATGGCCCAAAGTAGAGATTATCTTTTCGTCGCTTTCCACGAACAACCATGATACGTGGAATCTCATCTTTCATAGAGAAGCAAATCCAGGGATAGGACTTATCATCCCTGAATCGAACATTAAACGGTGGTTTGAATTCATTTATCCACGTATGCTCTAACTGAAGTGCCTCAACCTCGGAATTAACAATGAGCCATTCCACAGAGTTGGAATGAGAAAGCATCTCTTCAGTCCTGGGATGAAGAGACTGTGTCGAGAAATAACTGTTCAGGCGATTTCGAAGATTTTTTGCTTTGCCAACATACATAACTTCGCCGGACGAATTTAAAAAGCGATACACCCCTGGCTGAGTTGAAATATCGCCACTGCGTGGTTTCCAGTCGTATCTCATGTCTTAGAAAGATACGGCCCAAGAAAACGGCCCGTGTGACTCTTAGGATGAACTGCAATCTCTTCAGGTGTTCCCATTGCAATGACCTGACCACCGCCACTACCGCCTTCAGGACCTAAATCAATTACCCAATCGGCACATTTGATGACGTCAAGATTGTGTTCAATCACTACAACTGAATTACCTTTATCAACGAGGGACTGAAGGACATGCAACAATTTATTGATATCTTCAAAATGTAAACCGGTTGTTGGCTCATCGAGTACATACAGTGTTTGCCCTGTCGAGCGACGCTGCAATTCGCTTGCGAGTTTTACTCGCTGGGCTTCACCACCAGAAAGAGTTGGTGCAGATTGGCCAAGACGCACATATCCAAGACCTACCTGAACCAAAGTCTTCAAGTGGCGTTCAATTTGCGGAATTGCGCTAAAAAAGGAGTGTGCTTCTTCAATTGGCATATTGAGCACATCGGAAATATTTTTTCCTTTATAGAAAACTTCGAGTGTTTCTCTGTTGTACCGGGCACCTTGACACACCTCACACGGCACAAACACATCAGGTAAGAAGTTCATTTCAATTCGTAGCGTGCCGTCTCCAGAGCAGGATTCACAGCGTCCACCTTTGACGTTGAATGAAAATCGCCCCTGTTGATATCCCCTCACCTTTGCCTCTGCAGTTTCAGCAAAGAGTTTTCTCACATGGTCAAAGACACCTGTGTACGTTGCCGGGTTAGATCTCGGCGTTCTACCAATCGGACTTTGGTCAACGTGGACTATCTTGTCGACGAGATCAATACCACTGATCTTTTTATGTTTACCTGGCAAATCACTCGAACCATAAATTTTTCGTGCGAGCGCTTTATAGAGAATGTCATTGACCAGCGTAGATTTACCACTTCCACTCACCCCAGTAATTGCCGTGAATACGGATAGTGGGAAATCAACCGAAAGGTTTTTTAGGTTATTCTCGCTAGCGCCCTCAACGCGAATTACATGTGCCTTATCGACTTCTCTGCGCATAGGTGGAATTTCAATTTTTCTGCGACCTGAAATATATGCACCTGTAATTGATTGTTCACTTTTCACAAGGTCGTCATAGGTCCCGCTGACAACAATTTCCCCTCCGTGCTCACCTGCGCCTGGACCGATGTCAACCAGCCAATCAGCTGCCCTTATGGTGTCTTCATCATGTTCAACCACAATGAGCGTGTTTCCAAGGTTTCTGAGCCTTTCAAGAGTCTCAATAAGCCGATGGTTATCTCTCTGATGTAAACCAATAGACGGTTCGTCTAGCACATAGAGAACTCCAACTAGACCAGATCCAATCTGGGTTGCAAGACGAATCCTCTGTGCTTCTCCACCTGCAAGAGTTGCCGCGGCACGATCTAATGTGAGATAGTCCAAACCAACATCCACCAAAAAACGAAGACGTTCAATGACTTCTTTCAAAATGCGATTAGCGATAGCGGCTTGAGTTTTTGGCAATTTGAGTTGTTCGAGAAATTTAAGGCAATCCCCGATTGGTTTCTTCGATACCTCGGCAATATTGAGTCCCCCAACCCGCACATGCAAACTAAATTGTTTTAATCGTTTGCCTTCACATTCTGGACAATCAACAAGTCGCATAAAGGACTCGTATCTTTCCCGTGAATAGTCCGACTCTGTTTCGCCATGCTTTCGCTGGATGAATGGAATGACACCTTCGTATCCGGTTTCATAAGTTCGCAATCGTCCATATCGATTTTTATATTTGACCACTACTTCGTATTCATAGCCGTAGAGCACTGCCTTTTTCGCTTTAGCAGGTAAAGATCTCCATGGGGTGTCCAGTGAAAATCCAACGTCTTCTCCAAGTGCTTCAAGTAGTCGGCCGTAATATTCAGATAGGTGATTCGAAGACCAGATTCCGATTGCGCCATCTCGTATGCTTGCATCCGCATCAACAATCACAAGTTCTTCATCTACTTCAAGTTGATGCCCAAGTCCATCGCATACGGGACATGCACCGAATGGTGAATTGAAGGAGAAAGATCGAGGCTCGAGTGCATCAAATGAAATTCCATCACGTGGACACGCGAGGTGTTCACTGTAGAGGACCTCAATTTTCTCTTTAGTTCCAGTTACATACTCAATGAGCACGACACCATCTCCAAGACGCAGTGCGCTTTCGACAGAATCAGTTATCCGCGCCCTTGACGATGGTTTTATCTGTAGTCGGTCAACAACTACATCTATCGAGTGCTTCTCTTGTTTTTTGAGTTTCGGTACTTCAGATATTTCATACACTTCCCCGTTGACTCGAACCCGGGAATAACCCTGCGCAGCAAGAGTCCGAAACATGTCTAGAAATTCACCCTTACGCGCCTTTACTACAGGTGCAAGAACAAGGAATTTCTCTCCCTCTGACCGCTTGAGAATTTGGTCAACAATTGCTTGCGGTGTTTGCTTTTGAATCGGCTCATCACATTCAGGACAGTATGGCTGTCCAATTCGAGCGAAAAGCAATCTCAAGTAGTCATACACTTCAGTAATAGTTCCAACTGTTGACCGAGGATTCTTTGATGTAGCTTTTTGATCAATTGAAACCGCAGGACTAAGCCCATCGATAAAATCGACATCTGGCTTATCGAGTTGCCCTAGAAATTGCCGAGCGTACGCAGAAAGACTTTCGACGTATCGACGTTGACCTTCAGCAAAGATAGTATCGAATGCAAGACTTGATTTACCTGAACCAGATAGTCCAGTAAAGACACATAGCGAATTTCGCGGAATTTCAAGTGACACGTCTTTGAGATTGTGTTCTCTTGCTCCTCGAATAACGAGATGAGTGTCACTCATTTGTTTCTTCTTTCTAACACAAGTGACCAGACCACGCTAACAATGAGTATCAACGCAATCACTGAGAGTGAGATTGGTGTAGAGATGTGAGGAGTTTCAACATTGAACGCCGCAGAGATACCCATTAATAGCAGTTTAAAACCGATGAAAAAAAGAATAGCTGAAAGCCCTTTTGCAAGTTGCGAAAGCCGATTCACGAGTCCTTGCAAGAGAAAATAGAGCTGTCGAAGCCCCATAAGAGCGAAAGCATTTGCTGTAATCACGATCAATAGTTCATTACTTAACCCGAGTACGGCAGGAATACTGTCGAGAGCAAACATAATATCCGTTGCACCGATTGCAACCATCACAAGCATAAGTGGGGTCACATGGCGAGTTCCATCTATCTTGGTAAAAAGTTTCGTTCCAGCATAGTCACTACTTACGGGCCAAATTTTTCCAATCATTCTTATTGCTCGTGAGCTTCTTGGATCAAATTCTTCTGTCGAATCATCGTTGAGCACTTTATAGGCTGTATAAAAAAGGAAGAGACCAAAGACAATGAAAATCGGCTGGAAGGACTGAACAGCATTTAATCCAATGGCAATGAGAATCGCACGAAAAACTAACGCCAAAAGAACTCCAATGAGGAGCACTCTGTGCTGTAGTTCTTTCGGAACGGCAAAAGCCGCAATAATCACTAGAAATACGAAAAGATTGTCGACACTGAGGCTGTATTCCGTTAGGAAGGCTGCGTAATACTCTGTTGCATAATCAAAACCAAACAATGTCCCAATCAGACCGCCATAGAGCACAGCTAACAACACATAAAAAATGACCCAGCGAGTTGCTTCCCGACTCGAAAAAGCGTGAGGTCGCCTCTCTACAATCCAAAAATCAATAAAGAGGACAGTGATGAAACCAGCAATTGTGGCCAACCACAACCAAGAGGGGACATTCATTCACAATTCCTTTTGAGAGTGCTCAGTTTACTCGGTGCCCATCGCCTCACGCATAGCTCTGAGTTCCTTTCGCAGGTCAGAGATTTCATCACGATATCGAGCAGCAATTTCAAACTGCAGATTTTGAGCAGCTTCATTCATTTGCGCCGTAAGTTCTTCAATAAGTTCAAGCAACTCATTGAGCGGAAGTGGGTTGTTCTTTGACTTTCTCAGCTTGGATATTTCGTCCTGTTGCGCTTCATTTTCGACTTTCTCCTGATTGATCAAATCTGTGATATCTGCGATCTTCTTAAGCAGTGGTTTGGGGTCAATTCCCATAGATTGGTTATATTCAATTTGCTTGGCACGACGTCTATTCGTTTCGTTTATTGCAAAATCCATTGCTGGAGTAATCGAATCAGCATACATATGGACTTGTCCACTCACGTTTCGAGCCGCTCGACCAATTGTTTGAATCAGAGATGTCGACGAACGCAAAAATCCTGCTTTGTCTGCATCAAGTATGGACACAAGCGAAACCTCTGGTAAGTCAAGGCCTTCACGCAACAAGTTGATTCCAACAAGGACGTCAAATACACCTTGGCGTAATTCGCGCAATAGTTCAACTCGTCTCAAGGTGTCGACTTCAGAGTGCAAATATCTTACCTTCACGCCTTTATCGAGCAAGAAGTCTGTGAGATCTTCGGCCATTTTCTTGGTAAGGGTTGTGACTAGTACTCGTTCATTCTTTTCCGCTCGCAGCAAGATTTCGTGTAACAAATCATCAATCTGACCCTTTGATGGTTTCACAATAATCTCTGGGTCAATTAATCCAGTGGGGCGAATTACTTGCTCAACCACATCGCCTCCGACAAGCTCCAACTCATATTTTCCTGGAGTAGCACTCAGATAAAGGGTTTGACCGGTGCGCTCTTTGAATTCGTCAAATCTGAGTGGCCGGTTATCGAGTGCCGAAGGTAAGCGAAATCCGAAGTCAACCAAAGTTCTCTTTCGGCTAGCATCCCCTTCATACATTCCACCGATTTGTGGAACACTGACATGGCTTTCATCAATGACCATAAGAAAATCTTCAGGAAAGTAATCAAGCAGACAGTTTGGTGGAGACCCTGGTTCCCTCCCATCGAAGTGTCGAGAATAATTCTCAACTCCACTGCAGGTGCCAATTTGTTCGAGCATTTCTAAATCATGCTCGGTTCGCATTTTCAATCGTTGCGCTTCAAGCAATTTACCTTGGGCTTGAAAAACTTCGAGTCGCTCGTTGAGTTCTTCACGAATCGTGCTTAATGCGGTCTTCATTCTGTCGTTTCCTGCAACATAGTGCGTGGCAGGAAAAATATGCGCCACGGGTAAATCACTCATGATTTCGCCAGTTAAAGGATCGAGCAGCATCAGTGACTCAATTTCGTCACCGAAAAATTGAATGCGAACTGGATATTCTTCATAGACAGGATATAACTCGACCGTGTCGCCGCGCACTCTAAAGGTCCCACGCGTGAAACCAATATCATTTCTTTGGTACTGAATATTTACAAATTTACGAAGTAAAGCGTTTCGCTCTACATCTTGCCCAACTTCAAGCGTAATCATTTGATCAACATACTCTTGAGGAGTTCCCAAGCCGTAAATACAAGATACAGTTGACACCACGACAACGTCACGACGTGTCAACAAAGAATAGGTCGCCCTGTATCGAAGTTTTTCAACCTCGGCATTTATCTGACGATCTTTTTCAATATAAGTATCAGTTTGCGGAATATATGCTTCAGGCTGATAGTAGTCATAGTAAGAGACGAAATATTCCACAGCGTTATTTGGGAGGAGTTCACGGAACTCTTGGGTTAGTTGCGCAGCAAGCGTCTTGTTATGAGCAAGTACCAACGTAGGTCTTTGTAATTTCTCAATAAGCCAGGCGGTTGTTGCCGACTTGCCTGTGCCTGTAGCCCCCAGCAAAACAACGTCTTTCTCGCCTCGGTTAAATCGCTCCGCAATAGACCCGATTGCTGCAGGCTGATCACCAGCTGGCTGATAGTCCGATTCGACAACAAATGGGCTTAGACTTTTTTCGAGCTCTGAAACTGGCCTAGTCATGAACTAACTCATTCCAGATAGCGTCGAGTTGAAAATACAATTGAGATTCTCCCCCGTCATTCTGTATTCGATATACAGGTTTGTCGTGAGGAGTAAATGGATTTGGGTGAAGTTGCATTCTTTCCAACGCTTCTTCTTTGAATATACCTCGAGTAATGAGCCTTTCAAGCCTCGTGGCGCTTTGAGCCTCTATCAGAATCACAGCATCGGCAGTTGTGAAATCTGTTGTGTCGCGGGCGATGGGTAATTCATAGACCAGCACATTCGCTTTCGACGTCTTCATAACTCGTATGAGCTCTGCTCTCACTTTAGGGTGTACTAACTTTTCCAACACTGGGAAGCACTCTGGATTCGAAAGCAAATGCGTTGCTAATAGGTGACGATTGACTCTCAAGCTCTCGTCGACTACGCCCGGAAACGCTTCACCTATCTCCTGGATGAGGTCTGAATCTTTCTCATAGAGTTGATGAACTATTGCATCAGCAGACAGAATTTCTGCACCTTTACTCTCGAGGTATTTCAGTGCGGTTGATTTGCCCGCCCCGATTGCTCCCACAAGAAATACACATTTCACGACTTCATTCTCCACTAAAAGTAAGAGGGCGACCAAATGGTCGCCCTCTTCCACTTCGATAGTTATTCGCTGGCATTCGCCTGTTGTTCGGCGCGATATGCTTCCCATCGAGCGTGGGCTTCAGCATATTGCTGTTCCCACTCTTTACGCTGATCTTCCGAGCCAGGCTTCCATTCGCCAGTTTCAGGATCAAATCCATCTGGACCGATATAGCGACCAGCATCATCGAATGATGGTGGCATACCAAAGAGGTACGGGTCGAAACCTTCATTAACGTCTTCCCCAGATTCGCTTGCTTGTTTCAAGGAAAGTGAAACTCTTCGTCGCTCGAGGTCGATGTCGATGACTTTGACCATTACTTCGTCGTTCACTTGAACCACTTGTTCTGGAATTTCAACGTGACGTTCGGCCAATTCAGAGATGTGGACCAGACCTTCAATTCCTTCAGCAACGCGTACGAATGCACCAAATGGCACAAGCTTTGTCACTGAACCTGTAACAATCTGCCCTAATTGATGTGTTCGAGCAAAGTGCTGCCACGGATCTTCTTGTGTTGATTTCAGCGATAGAGAAACTCTCTCGCGATCCATATCAACTTCAAGAACTTCTACGGTAACTTCATCGCCAACCTGTACGACTTCATTGGGATGATCAATGTGCTTCCAGGACAATTCTGATACGTGAACTAGACCATCGACACCGCCAAGATCAACGAATGCACCGAAGTTCACAATTGATGAAATCACGCCTGTTCGAATCTGACCCTTTGCAAGATTTGTCAGGAATGAACTTCGGGATTCTGATTGTGAATGTTCAAGAAATGCTCTACGTGAAAGAACGACATTGTTTCTGTTCTTATCAAGTTCGATAATTTTTGCTTCAATTTCCTTACCGATGTAAGGTGAGAGATCTCGAACTCGACGCATTTCAACGAGACTTGCTGGAAGAAATCCGCGCAATCCGATATCCATAATAAGGCCGCCTTTGACGACCTCAATAACGGTGCCTTTGACGACACCATCGGCAGCTTTGATTTTTTCAATCTCTCCCCATGCGCGTTCATACTGGGCACGCTTCTTGGACAGAATTAGGCGACCTTCTTTGTCTTCTTTTTGAAGTACTAATGCTTCGATTGTGTCGCCGACTTTCACAACAGCCGAAGGGTCAACATCATGCTTGATGGTGAGTTCTCGAGAAGGTATAACGCCTTCAGTTTTGTAACCAATGTCGAGCAAGACTTCGTCTCTATCAACTTTAACAATTATTCCTTGGACTAAATCTCCATCATCAAAACTCTTAAGAGTGTTATCAATCGCCGCTAGGAAATCTTCAACAGTGCCGATGTCATTAACGGCGATATTGTTATTTGTCATATGAAAAATGACCTCAATGTAATTGTCTCGTAGGTACGCTACCTGCAGTTAAAAGCCCAAAGCTATGTCCCAAAGGGCTCCTGAAGGAAGCGGGCGAAGTCTAGGCTATGGGGAACTCAGGCTCAAAACCGCCTAATGGGCAGCCGCATCCCAATTTCTACCGAACCCAACAGAAACACTCAGTGGGATCTTCAATAGGACTGCAGACATCATTGCAGTTCGAACAGCATCCTCAACGGCTTCGCGTTCCGACTCGACAACTTCCAACACAAGTTCATCATGGACTTGGAGTAATAAACGGGATTTAGTTCCTAAATCTTTTAATTGTGACTCCAGATTAATCATTGCAATCTTGATGATGTCTGATGCAGTTCCTTGAATTGGAGCGTTTAGTGCCATTCGTTCCGCTGCTTGCCTGACAACTCGATTATCTGAAAGTAAATCTGGTAAGTAGCGTCTGCGACCGAACATCGTCTCGGTATACCCATCCTGACGTGCCTTTTCGACAACCATCTTCAAATATTCTCGCACTTTGTCGAAGCGGGAAAAATACGTCTCCATCAACTCACTTGCTTCGCTTGGATCAATTCCTAACTGTAGAGATAACCCATATGCGGATAATCCGTAAGCGAGTCCATACGACATTGCTTTACTTCTTCTACGCATGTCCTGAGTTACTTCAGAAGGTTTTACTGAAAATATGGCGGAAGCAACACTGGCGTGCAGGTCTTCACCACTTTCAAAAGCAGTAATTAGTAACGGATCATCCGCTAAATGAGCCATAATGCGCATTTCAATTTGTGAATAATCTGCCGTCAGTAGCCCGTCAAATGATTCACCTGCAATAAAACAGGAACGTATCAATCTACCCTCAGCGCTACGTATTGGAATGTTCTGAAGATTCGGGTCAGAACTCGAAAGTCGGCCCGTGGATGTCGTCGTTGAACTGAAATTGGTATGTATTCGACCATTTATATCGGCAAGTGGAATCAGCGATGATGAAACTTGTTTTAGTTTTGAAACCTCGCGCCATTTCAAAATCTGCTCAACCACAGGATCTTTGGTCTGTTCGAATAGCTGCGCCAAAGATTCCGCGTCAGTGGTGTATCCCGTCTTGATTTTTTTCGTCTTGGGCAGATTACGCACACCGAACAGAATTTCTTGTAACTGTTTGGGGCTTGCAATATTAAAACTTCTCCCAGCGTGCTTTTCCGCTTCCTGAGATGCTTCCAACATGCGCATTTCGAATGTGTGTTCAAGATCTTGGAGACCTGCAAGATCAACTTGGATTCCTCGATGCTCCATTACGGAGAGAATCTTCAATATCGGCAAATCAATTTTTTGAAGGATTTCAGTATCTTTATCGCTAATGCCTTTTTGCAAATGCTGGTCAAGCCGCATCAAGATATTCAGAAGGTGCAATGCTTCACTGGAGTAATCTGGGAAAAGCCCCTCATTCGTAAATGTTGGCGAGTCCACATTCAAATAAAGCCTGACAGCATCATTCAATTCAAGCACTCTTGCGCCTGGATTTTCTATGTATGACACTAAATGTAAATCACGATGTGGGATGAAATCTAGGTTCTTTCCTAAAAGCCACTTCATCAATGGCTTACCGTCATACATCACAATATTGTTCAAGGATGTGAGTGTTTTCAAGACTTTGTCTTGGTTCAACGTATCGTCGAGAAAAAGAAAGGCATCGACACCATCAGACATCGCAATATATTCAAGATGCTCTCCGTCTAGACGAATGTGCATATATACATGCTTACTATCTGCAAAAGAATCGATTTCCGTTAAAGATCCTGTCTTAATTTCAGCTATTTTTTGTTCCAGATCCACGGGCTGAGTTTCAGGTTCACCAGATCCAAACAATGAAAGGAGTTTGCTTCGTGTTTGCTTAAATCCAAGTCGATCAAACATCTGTTTCATCTGAAATGAATTTCCGGTTTGAATCTCAAGATTATTGAAGTTAAGTTCAAGTGGTACATCTTTTCTGAGATAACCTAATTCAAGATTAAGTCGAACTTGATCTTGGTGTTCAAGCAGGGATAGTGCTACCTTTCCTTTCAAGTCTGAATGATGCTCCAAGAGGTTTTCAATAGTGTCATATGTGCTAATCCAGGCTGCAGCAGTTTTTTCTCCAACACCTGGGACTGAAGGTAAATTGTCGCTCACATCTCCCCTAAGCGCTGCATACTCTGGGTATTGCAGTGGGGTGACACCGTATTTCTCAAGAACTCTTTCTGGAGTAAAGCGGCCTAAATCTTTGACTCCTTTCAGCGGAAAAAGCACAGTAACCTTGGATCCGACTAATTGAAAACAATCTCTATCAGATGTCAAAATGTCTATGTCAAATCCTTCGGAGATTGCTTCCTCCGCGATTGTTGCAATGATGTCATCTGCCTCGAAACCTGGTGTGGTAAACGTTTCAATTCCACAACTTTCAAGCAGCTCCTTCAATAATGGTAATTGCACTATAAATTCTTCTGGCGATGCAGATCGTTGAGCTTTATATTCACTAAATTTTTCTGAACGGAATGTCTGACGAGAATGATCAAACGCCACCGCTACATGGGTAGGTTTTTCATTCTCTACCACTTGCGTCAACATCAAAACAAACCCGTGAAGGGCGTTCGTAGGCGTACCATCAGGGGCAGCGAAACTTTCAACCGGTAACGCATAAAAGGCTCTGTAAGCAAGTGAGTGTCCATCGATGAGTAAAAGTCGTTTGGTGGCATTCTCTTGTTTTGGCACACCCGTAGCCTAAGGTTTACTTATGGCGAATGAAACCGATATTGGTGAGGTAGCAAAAAAACGAGGACTTGGTGAACTCGCTACATCTATGGGAATTACGTTGATAGAAGCATCGGCGAATCTGGTAATACTTGAAATGCCAGTCGAAGGCAATCGCCAACCACTCGGACTATTGCATGGTGGCGCGAACGTAGTGCTCGCCGAATCTGCAGGGAGTTTGGCCGCTAACCTCTATGCGCAACCGAACGCATTTGCAGTTGGCGTTGACATCAATGCTACCCATATGAAAAGTGCTACGAGTGGCAAAGTGACTGCCACAGCGACACCGCTTCGACTTGGAAAAACTATTGCTGTATACCAAATCGAGATTCGCGATGAAAATGGAGATCTAACGTGTGTCTCCCGTCTCACTTGTGCACTTCGCGCTAAATCCTAAACAAAAGCACGTGCAATCAATACCGCATATGGTGCAAGAAATAAAGCTGGTATCAAATTCCCGATGGCAATCTGACGAATGTTAAGAAGTCTGAGAGAGATGCCAAAGAGAAGTAATCCGCCAACCACAGTTAGCGATGCAACCTGGACTTCATCCCAAACATTTCCTAAACCAAATCCAATGACTGTGAATACTGCCTGATAGATTCCCACCGAAATAGCAGAAAAAGTTACTCCCCAACCAAAGCTTGCCGCGAAAGCGATTGCAGCGAAAAAATCCAAGGTTGATTTCAAAACGAGTTTGTCAATTCCAAGTCCCAATGCGTCATCGAATGCTCCCAAAATTGCAAGTGGACCGATGCAAAAAACCAGCGATGCGGTAACAAACCCAATCACAAAGTTGTTTTCACCCTTGCTTAGGCGCGATTTGAGTGCCTCTCCAAGTAATTCAAGTCGTTCTTCAATCCGCAATAAAGATCCTATAAATCCACCAATCAGTAATGCGAAAAGTGTTACAAAAATCGGCCAAGTGGTACCAATGTCATCGAGCAATACTGAGGACGTGATCACGGATACAGAAAGTGCTGCACTTACTGCAGTGATGAGCCCCAACACATCTGTTGTCAGAGTTCGAAGTTGAGGCGAAAACCTATGTCCGATGACACTGCCAATCGCGCCACCCGCAAAAATTGCAACGATGTTGATGAGGGTTCCAAGACCGACCACTGGTTTCCTTTGTTTACTACCCCCACAATAACTTATCGACGTACGGCTAGAATTGTGTCCTCACAGCCCTTGTGGCGGAATCGGCAGACGCGGCGGACTCAAAATCCGTTTCCGAAAGGAGTGGGGGTTCGACTCCCCCCGAGGGCACTAGAGAACGATTCTGTTTCGTACTGATGCTATTTTCGCTAACAATCCATTGAGAAACTGTGGCGATTGTTCAGTGCTCATCTCTGAAGCAAGCGAAACGATTTCACTAATTGTGGCCTCGTCAGGAATATCGTCACGAAACAAGAGCTCAAAAACTCCAATGCGGGCGAGAGCCCGGTCAAGACTTGGCATTCGTTCAGTCTTCCAACCTTCAGAGTACGTATTGATAATGTCGTCAATTATTTGCAAATGTGATTGCACACCTTCAATAATCTCTACCGTAAATTCGTTGTATTGAGCAAAACCATGGGTTTGTGCACGCAGAAGTGTTTCTTGAATTGAATCTGCTCGTATGTCCGCTTCGTAAAGAATTTCTGCAGCTTTCTTACGACTCTTGGTACGTGACCCCACTAGTTATTAACTCTGCCTAGATAGGAACCATCACGAGTGTCAACTTTCACTTTAGTTCCGTTTTCAATGAAAAGTGGCACCTGAATTTCATATCCAGTTTCAAGTCGAGCAGGTTTAGTACCTCCAGAAGAACGATCTCCCTGAAGCCCAGG
This sequence comes from Candidatus Nanopelagicales bacterium, assembly GCA_049421205.1. Taxonomy (GTDB): domain Bacteria; phylum Actinomycetota; class Actinomycetes; order S36-B12; family UBA5976; genus JAFMIT01. The sequence continues at coordinate 52,753 of JBMSMQ010000001.1, read as the reverse complement.
TTCTGTGTACTCAATATGAAGTTCAACATTTGCGGGAAGTTCAACATAGAGAGGAAGTCCCTCGTGCATTGCCACAATCGCAACTTGGTTTTCGAGCATGAAATTCACAGCATCACCGACAATGACTGGGTCAATTGTGATTTGATCATAGGTGGCGGTATCCATAAAGACAAAGCCACTTCCGTCGTTATAGAGATACTGCATTTCTCTCTTGTCTACGTTTGCAGTCTCAACTTTTACACCTGCATTGAATGTTTTCTCCACGACTTTACCGCTAACGACATGTTTCATTTTGGTGCGGACGAAAGCTGGCCCTTTACCTGGCTTAACGTGTTGAAATTCAACTACGGCCCATAACTCATTATCAATGTTTAAGACCATGCCATTTTTGAGGTCATTTGAAGTTGCCATTTGGATCCTTACTCCACTTGGGCAAGCGCTTTACTTGCCATCGTTAAATTCTGACTTCCCTCTTCAAGTACGACGAGCGTGTCTTCCAACCGTACTCCACCTCTTCCCTCCAGATAAATCCCTGGTTCAACGGTGAGAGTCATCGCTGGGCAAAGCGTAGCGTCTTGTGAACCGTGAATCGGAATTTCATGAATTTCAAGACCAATCCCATGCCCAGTTGGATGTGTGAAAGCATCCGCATAACCTGCTTCTCGAATGACCGACCTGGCTGCACTATCGATATCAGATGAAGCAATCCCGGGACGAAGTGCTGCGACAGCTGCGCTCTGAGCCTCCAATACGATATCGAAGATTTCCTGCTGCCATAGATTTGCAACACCTGCAACGGCCATACGGGTCATATCTGAGTGATAGTTTCTAAATTTCGCACCAAAATCACATTTGATGAGATCTCCAGATTGAATCACATAATCGGCGGGAGTGTGATGCGGTGAGGCAGAATTTGCCCCTGCGGCAACGATTGATTCAAAGGCGAGTCCATCACCACCAAAGTCAAGAATGAGACTCTGAATACGTCGAGCAATTTGAATTTCAGACTTGCCAATAAATGGTTCTTTGACGAGCGCTTCCCATACATTTGACGTAATTGCACAGGCCTGTGTAATACATTTCAATTCAGATTCACTTTTTACCAAACGTAGTGTTTCTATGAGTTTGCTTTGTGTTTCTACCAGAAGTTCAGGAAGTTTTTCGTTTATTCTTTTGAATTGAAGGTAGCTAAGCGTCTCATCAACACACAATTTTCCATCTGCCTTTAGGTGGTTTATTGCCATACCTAAGAGATCTCGACCTATTTCGATGTTGAATCCAGAGATCTGCTGACTTTCATGTTCATAACGAGGATCTGTGAATACATACATCTTCTCTGGTGAGACGAGCAAAAGAGCATTTGTACTTTGAAGCCCAGTCAAATATTGAATATTCACCAGATTGCTCACCAAGAAATAGTCAATCCGGAGTTCGTCAAGGTGATGTCTCACTTTGATTGCATTGGATAGTGTCATAAGGACTTTCTAGCAAGATAAGTAAGTGCCAGCGTGTACGAATCAAAACCAAAACCTGCAATGCTGCCTTTCACCACTGGAGCTAAAACGCTCTTTTTTCGAAATTCTTCACGCTTCGACAAGTTACTTATGTGAACCTCAATGACGGTGACCGCAAGATCTGCGACAATGTTTGCTAACTCGTACGAATAATGAGTGAATGATCCCGCATTAAGAATAATATCGGCAGATTCTGATTCAGCCTGCTTTATAAACGAGATTACCTCATCGAGTGAGTCAGTTTGAAATGTAGAAACCTCGACACCTAAATCCTTAGCAACCTCGTGGCAATGGTTGTGTAAATCTTTGATGGTTTGGCTTCCATAGATCTCTGGCTGACGTTTCCCTAAGCGACCTAGATTTGGACCATTAATGATGACGATTTTCTTATTCATCGACACACCTTTGCATAGGTTTCCTTTAGAGTCGATTCATCTACACCTTCTAGAACCTCTGCAATTGCCAAATCCTTGAGAATGATGAATCTGCTTTTACCTTTGAGGTTCTTTTTGTCTCGCTGCATAAACGGCCAAACTTCTTCCCATGAAACACCTGAAATCGACGTTTCTAAGCCAATTGCCTGAAGTGCTGAGATATGTCTGGCCACGAGATCTTGATCTGCGTTTCCGAGCGTATGACTCAACTGGGCTGCAAAATGCATACCAATTGCTATTGCTTGACCATGACTAATTTGATATTTCAATACCTTTTCGAGCGCATGACCGAGAGTGTGACCGTAATTAAGGATCTCGCGTACACCAGTTTTCTGTTCGAATGGGTCTTTCTGAACATAATCAAGCTTCACGCTCACAGCGCGCTCGATGAGTTCAGCGAAATTAAATTGGGTTGCTTCTAGTAATTTCAATATATATGGATCCCTGATGAATCCGCACTTGACAACTTCTGCTAATCCGTTGGAGATTTCCTGCGATGGCAGTGTGCCAAGGAATTCCGCATCAATCAATACTGCCTCCGGCATATAAAATGACCCGACGAGATTTTTTCCATGGGAAGTGTTCACTGCAGTTTTCCCGCCAACACTCGCGTCGACCATTGCAAGAAGTGTGGTGGGAATATTGATATACGCAATTCCTCTCATCCAAGTTGCAGCAACGAAACCCGCGAGATCCGTCACACTTCCCCCACCGAGTGCAATCACCATATCCGTTCTATTGATGTTTTGTTCGCCAAGATACTCCCAAACATTTCTGAGAGTCTCCGGATCTTTTGCTTGTTCTCCGGAGGGAAGTGAATACTTTACATATCGTTTCGATTTATTCCCGAGTATCTGAATTATCTTTTCAGAAAATTGATCTAATGCTTCATCGTAAATAATCACAAATCGGCACTCGTGCGATTCTATAAACTTTCCAAGAGTCTCGTTAATCGGCCCAAAAAGTATCTCGGTGTTGCGCACTTCAAATCACCTGAATCTTTTCAATAATTGAACGAACGATGGCTTGTGGAGAATTCGTGGCATCAACAATATGGGTCGCAAGATTTTGATAGATGTGATTTCTTTCTGTTAACAAGTTCTTCATATTGCTTCGCACGTTCCCCAGCAAAAGCGGTCGAGATTGATTAAGCCCAACCCTTTCCACTGCATCAGCAAGTGACACTTGTAGCCAGATGACGAGATGATTCGCCAATTCCCGTTGCACCTCTTCATCAAGCACGCTTCCTCCACCAAGTGATAACACGCCGGTAAAGTTTGTAAGAAGATCAAGAACTACTTGCTTTTCAATTTTCCGAAAATACTGTTCAGATTCTTGAATGAAAATCTCGCTAATAGGCATACCAAGATTTTTTTCAATCACCGAATCCGAGTCAACGAAACTACATTCGAGTGCTTGGGCAAGAAGTTGTCCAACTGTGCTCTTACCCGCACCTGGCGCACCTATGAGAACTTTTGTTTCAGACATCAGAATTGAAGATTCTCATTGAAGCTCAAAAGATTTCTTTTTGTTTCCGCGACACTGTCGCCACCAAATTTTTCGAGAAGTGCATCTGCGAGTGTGATGGCAACCATAGCTTCTGCGATAACGCCTAGTGCAGGGACTGCACACACATCACTACGTTGATTGATAGCTTTCGCTGCTTCGCCGGTGCTTACGTCTACAGTTTCAAGTGCCCTAGGAATGGTGGAGATTGGCTTCATTCCAGCACGCACTCGAAGAATTTCACCATTACTCACACCGCCTTCTGTTCCACCAGAATGTTGTGATTTTCTTTTGAGCTGATTGTTTTCACTATATATCTCGTCCTGCGCTTTCGAACCTCGAGTTCTGGTAAGTTCAAAACCATCACCAATCTCAACAGCCTTAACAGCATGAATACTCATTAAAGCAAATGCAAGTCTCGCATCTAATTTGCGATCCCAATGAACATAACTACCAAGCCCAATCGGTACGTTGTAGGCCAGCACCTCCACTATTCCGCCCAGCGTATCGCCGTCTTTATGAGCGGTAGAAATTTCTTCTTGCATTCGTGTGCTGGTCGCCTTTTGAAAACATCGAACTGGATCAGCATCAATTGCTGATAGGTTTTCAATTTTTGGTAGATCACTTTCGGCATCAACTGTCCCTATGCGAACTACATGGCTCAAAATATCGATACCTGCTATTTGTTGAAGCAATTGCTTTGCTACTGCCCCAACGGCAACTCGTGCAGCTGTTTCTCGAGCACTCGCTCGTTCAAGTACAGGGCGTGCATCATCGAAGCCGTATTTCTGCATTCCTACTAAGTCGGCGTGACCAGGTCGGGGACGTGTGAGTGGATTGGCACGAGAAAGTTCTGCTAATTCTGATTCCTCCACTGGCTCGGGATTCATCACTTGTTCCCATTTGGGCCATTCAGAATTTTCGATCACCAGTGAAATTGGCCCACCAATAGTCAACCCGTGCCTAATGCCGCCGAGTATCTGGAGTACATCTTCTTCGAACTTCATTCGAGCACCCCGGCCATATCCCAAGCGTCTTCTTGCCAATTCACTACGGATGTAATCGCTCGGAACTTCAATCCCCGCAGGAACACCTTCAATGATCGCCGAAAGGGCCCGGCCATGCGACTCACCGGCTGTTAAGAAACGATACATAGGCATAGTCTCCCACATAACACAGAATCCAAGCCAAAACTATGTGTGGGCCAAGTGCAATACTTTTTGCTTTGTGCAATTTTCCCCACAAAAGCGCTGTGCCGTAACAAATCGATAGCCATGCCACATACACCCCTGCATCAGCGAAGAAAAGCCCTAACCCAGTGATCAGCTTTGCGTCACCCATTCCAAAGGCACTAGGAAGAATCATTGCAACACCTAGATGAAACAACGTTGATATGACATAGGTAGTGTGAGGAGCATTTTGAAGCACAATGCAATTTGAAATCCCCAGTATCAGAACGAACATCGTGTATTGATTTGGTAAAACTCGATAGAAGGAGTCAACTCTGGCTGCAAATAGTGCAGCAATAAATGCGCCTATCGCCAATAACACATCTGATCATATGAAACGTGTAAGCGAAAAGAAAGGGTCTAGTTCTCTTTGCCCAGGGCTTTAAACATAACCTGAACTATTTCTTCGTAGCAACTTTCATCAACTGAGCGCATCTGTAGCACCTGATGGGCTGCTTGATACACGAGAAGATTCAAACCGTCTCTGTAACTGTATTGAGGGGCTTTTATTGATTCAATCAAGTATTTGCGATTTTCACTATAGGTCACATCTAGGAATTGTGAAACATTGCTTGAAAACGAAACACCCGAAACTTCAGGGACTGCACTGATAACTATAGAGGCATCATGAATTTCTCCACCCCAAGGACAATAGGCAATTTGTAGGGTAGGAAATAGTCCGCCAATGTGTTCAACCTTGGTTACATTTCGTGCCATCATTCGTATTGACGTAACTCCGAGTTTTGAAAGTGCTACTAATGCACTCTTTGCCGTCGAGCCTGAACCTAGGATTACTGGATTTTGGAGATTGGAAGAGAAATGGCGGGTTAAAATTTCTTTAAAACCCAAAATATCTGTGTTACTCCCAATCCACTCGCCACTCTTCTGTATCAGCGTGTTTGCCACACCGATACTCGATGACAATTCATCGCAGGTAGTTGCAAGAGCAAAAGCTTCCTCCTTAAGTGGCATCGTAATTGAGAATGCTTCAAATTCAGATCCACTTTTCTCTACAAATGAACTGAGTTCACCCTGACGAACTTCGATACTTGAATAGTCACCATCGAGCCCTAAATGGCGATAACTAGCATTGTGTAAGAGTGGTGACTTGGAATGATGTATTGGATATCCAAGTACCGCGTATTTTTTAGTCGACATTCGATTGGAATTTTCGCTTGAGTTCCAAGAACTCTTCATATGTCACAGCAAACTCTGTTATTCCTTTTTTAGGATTCGTGGTAACGAAGTAGAGCCATGAACCAGGTGCAGGTTCAAGTGCTGCCTCAAGTGCTGCTTCGCCAGGATTTCCAATTGGACCTGGTGGTAAGCCTTTATGAACATAGGTGTTGTACAACGAATTGTTTTTTAGTTGCTCCTCTGTTAATTGCAATTCCTTAGTCCCGAGTGCATAATTCACAGTCGAATCCATTTGAAGCAACATATTGATTTTCAATCGATTCTCAATCACTCGCGAAATCTTGGAGTAATCCCCTACTTTTCCTTCTAATTCAAGAATTGACGCAATGATCAAGATATCTCTCACACTTCGTCCTGCTGCCGCAGCTCTTCGACTCAGCTCTAATTCTTCATAAGCCTGTCTAAATCGGTCGACCATTTGCTGAAGCACTGTCTCTGCTGTCGCGTTCTTAGGAATTTCATAGGTGGCAGGAAAGAGAAATCCTTCAACATTGCCATTCGCGATTGCTGGAAGGTTCAGTGGCGTTGGGTCTTCTAAGAGAGTCTCGAACTCAAGTATGTCAATGCCCGTGACCTTTGCTGCTCGCTTGATAATCTCGTTAGCCCTTAATCCTTCAGGAATGGCGAGTTTCAAAACAGCACGGCTCGATGGATCAAGCAGTAATTCAAGTGCCGAACGAGCACTCATCTCTGATCGCAGATTGTAGGAACCAGGTGAAACGGATAGCGCACGGTTATCTGAATTTACTACTGCAATCCATGCTTCAATTCCAGCAATAACACCTTTATCCAAGAGATTAAGCCCAATTTCTCGCAAAGTGTCGCCTTGCTGAATCTCGACCAGCACTTCACCAGAGCCATTTCCATCAAAATCTGGTGGCGGCTGTAGTGATCTCGCAACCGTTATGGCGACTACCAAAACTACCGCGAAGAGTGGAGCAAGTATCAGCCACGGGCGTGAACGCTTAGGTGGAGGTGCTTGCATAGAAAACCCAAAATTACTCATTGATGAACGACCTCTGCTCTAGATCAAGTGCGTCTTCAAGCAGGACAACTGCGGCCATAGCGTCAATTTTAGATCGCATATCACGCTGAGAAAACTCAAGGTTTCTGAGACGAGACTCGGCTATCCTGGTTGTCATACGTTCATCTACATATACATGGGGGGTGTCAATCGTTGCAAAAATTGCATCGGCAGTATTTCTTATTTCTTTCGCAGCAATTCCTTCGTCTCCTTGCAGATTGGTCGGCAATCCAATATAGAAGGTGATCGGTTCGAATTCCTGTATAAGCTTTTGGATTACTTCGGGTAATGTTTCACTCAGCACAACATCGTGTGGAAACACTATTGTCCCCGATTCATCGCTTCGTGATATCCCTGTTCTCACTCTTCCAATGTCGAGACCTATTCTGACGCCTCTTTTTTTCACTGCAAATCCAAAATTGACTTTGCAATTGAGACTATTTGAGCATTGCTGAGGTTTTCCGAAAGTGTAGTTTGCGCAAAATCTGCATTACCGCCACCTTTGCCAGTGTGTCTTAAGTTGATTTCAGAGATAACCACAGCGGCATCAATCCCAATTGCCTTTGCATCTTTATTGACATGTACCACAAGATTGAAATTATCTGCACTCTTCGAGCCTAATATTGTCAAAGTTGCAGTTTGCAGTGAAAGCGCATTTGCCAGGTTTCTAAGTTGTCCGAAGTTTAGGTCTGGTGACAATACTGATACACGCAATGTCGCACCTGAGGCTAGAGTTTCAATCGCTGCTGTCTGCTTAAATTCTGAAACACTTTTCTGTAGGCGTAATTCTTCAAGTTCCTTCTCTACATCTTTCAGACGTTGAAGCGTTGAGGTGAGTTTGTGAACAACTTCTTCCGGATTTGATTTCAGGGTTTGAAGAATGTTGCCTAAAAGCATGTGCTCGGTGGCAAGGTATTTGTAAGCATCAGTACCCACGAGCGCTTCAACTCTGCGAATTCCACTTCCGATAGATCCTTCTGAAAGAAATTTGATTAAACCCAAATTACCTGTACTTGGAGTGTGAGTACCCCCGCAGAGTTCTTTCGCCCATTCACCAACGGAAATCACCCTGACTCTGTCGCCGTATTTCTCACCAAAGAGCGCCATCGCGCCAATTGAGCGCGCCTCATCTTGGCTCATGTATTGAGCGTTGACTGTAAGATCTTCAATCAAAACATTGTTCACTCGGGCTTCGACTTCGTTAAGTGTCATATCACCAACCGCTTTGGGGGATGGAAAATCGAAACGAAGTCGTCCAGGTGAGTTTTCACTACCCATCTGTGTCGCTGCCTCACCCAAGATTTCACGAAAAGCTTTGTGAATCATGTGGGTGGCAGTGTGGGCCCGACTGATAGCTAAACGTCGTTCTTGATCAATTGTTGCAAACGCTTCTTTCCCAACCTCGACAACACCTTTGATAACCTGTGCTCGATGAACAATAACTCCTTGCACAGGGCTTTGAACATCGAATACTTCAATCGTTGAGTTGTCACTTAGTGTGATGACACCATGATCTCCAAGTTGGCCACCACCTTCAGCATAGAAAGGTGAGGCATTAAGAATGACTTCCACAAAATCGCCTTCGGACGCTTGTCGAATTTCTTCGCCATCTTGGAAAATGCCAGTAATTTTGGTTTCGCACTCTGAAAAGTCGTAACCAACAAATTCAGTTTTTCCATGCTTGTCCATAACATTTTTGTACGCTGTAGGTGATGTCAGCCCCATTTTTCGAGCCCGAGCATCTGCTTTAGCTCGTTCTCGTTGTTGCGCCATAAGTTCTCGAAAGCGAGTTTCATCAACTGTAATACCCGCTTCTCTCGCCATTTCAATTGTTAGGTCTATCGGAAATCCATATGTGTCATGTAATTGGAATGCCACGTCACCTGTGAGGGTAGACTTCTTATCACTCCTTACAGAAGATATTGCAGTATCAATTATCTGTGTTCCTGAAGCGAGGGTTTGGCTAAAGGCTTCTTCTTCATTCACCGAAATATCAACTATTCGTTTCTCCGCTTGGCCAAACTCTGGGTACTGGTCTTTCATCGATGCAATTGCAGAAGTGACGAGTGCTCCGATTGATGGATCGTTTGAACCGAGTACGCGCATATTTCGAATCACTCGCCTCATTAGACGGCGTAATACATAGCCGCGACCCTCGTTGCCAGGAATTACACCGTCATTGATCAGAAATGCACAGGTACGCGAGTGATCTGCAATGACGCGAAGTGCAATATCCGATTGTGGATTTGCCAGGTACTTGACACCTGTAATTTCTGATGCAGTGTCGAGAATTGCACGCGTCGTATCAATTTCATAGATGTTGTCGACTCCTTGAAGCAGAGCAGCCATTCGTTCGATTCCCATACCTGTATCGATGTTTTTTGCGGGAAGTTCACCGAGTATCGGGTAATTTTCTTTACCTGCTCCCTCGCCTCGTTCAAATTGCATGAAGACGAGATTCCAAACTTCAAGGTACCGATCTTCATCAACAATGGGTCCGCCTTCTTTCCCAAACTCAGGACCTCGGTCGTAGTAAATTTCTGAACACGGACCGCAGGGACCTGGAACGCCCATCGACCAAAAATTGTCCGCTTGGCCTCGTCGCTGAATTCTATTTTTTGGCACACCAACTTTTTTATGCCAGATTTCTTCAGCTTCATCATCATCTGTATAAACAGTTACCCACAATTTACTTTCATCAAATCCATACCCGATATCGGGATTCGTCAATAATTCCCAGGCATAAGGAATCGCACCTTCTTTGAAATAGTCCCCGAATGAGAAATTTCCAGCCATTTGAAAAAATGACGCGTGTCGCGTTGTCTTTCCGACCTCTTCAATATCAAGCGTTCTTACACATTTTTGGACACTGGTTGCACGTTTGTAGTCTGCGACTGCAGAGCCAAGGAAATATGGTTTAAAGGGAACCATCCCAGCATTGACAAAAAGTAATGTTGGGTCGTCAAGCAACAATGATGCTGAGGGAACAACTGTGTGACCATTGGTTTGGAAGTAGTCCAAAAACCGCTGTCTAATTTCAGCAGATTTCACCCTATTGTCCCTTTCTTTTCACTGTCAGAGACTACCTTCCCGAGTGCTCCTTCAATCGCTTTGAGCACTTCCGCCCAACGCTTCTCATTTCCATGATGTGTAGGCACATAATAGGTACGACCAATCAAATCACTTGGTAGGTATTCATAGGGCGCAATACCTCCGGGAAGATCGTGCGGATATTGATAGTCCACTCCATGTCCTAAGGTTCGGGAGCCTGCGTAATGCCCATCGCGTAATTCAATTGGAACATCAGCACCTTTGCCTTGGCGAATATCATTCGATGCTTCTTGTAGTGCTTTCGTAACGGAGTTACTTTTAGGTGCAAGCGAACAGTGAATTACAGCATGAGCCAATGTGAGTGCCGCTTCTGGCATACCTATGAAACTCACAGCATGGTAAGCAGCAATCGCTGTTTGTAACGCTGAATTATCGGCCAATCCAATATCTTCACTTGCCAAAATCACAATACGTCGAGCAATGAAACGTGGATCTTCACCTGCATTGAGCATCCTTACAAGGTAATGAATTGCAGCCTGCACATCAGAACCGCGCATACTCTTTATGAATGCACTCGTTACGTCATAGTGAGAATCTCCATCTCGGTCATACTTTGAAATTATTTCACCACGTACCGCTTCTAGATCTGAAACTGAAATATTCGCTCTTCCCTGTGAATCTGCGTAATTTGCAACGTTCTCAAGCAATGTGAGCGCAAGCCTGGCATCCCCAGAAGAAATCTGGGTTATTGCAGAAACGACATCTTGTTCACATACATAATTCCCAGCCAAACCATTTTTATGTTCAATAGCATTGAGTAAGAGCAACTCGATATCTTCATCAGTCAACGCTTCGAGTTTCACTAATCTCACACGAGAAAGAAGGGCATTATTGATTGAAAAGTACGGATTCTCAGTTGTCGCACCTAGGAGGGTTATCCATCCGTTTTCTACTGCAGGTAAAAGTGCATCTTGTTGCGCTTTGTTAAATCGATGAATCTCATCGATGAATACTGAAGTGCTTCGTCCTTCTGACATCTGATGCTTTGCAACCTCTGCAATATCCCGAATGTCTTTTACTCCGATACTGAGTGCTGAAAGGTCATGAAACTCATCAGATGTCTTGCTGACAAGCCGTGCCAATGTAGTTTTTCCGCTACCTGGCGGGCCCCACAAAATTACGCTGGTTTTACTTCCACCTTCAAGTAGTAAGCGAAGCGGTCCACCTGCAATAAGCGCTTTTTTATTTCCGACAACAGCCTGAAGTGATGCTGGTCGCATTCGTATCGCTAGCGGAGTCATTCCTGTGGCTTTGGTTTGAAATCTATTCCAGCCTCTTTGCGTTGCTGGGGTGTAATCGGGGTTGGAGCCCCTGTGAGCGGATCGTATCCACCACCGGTCTTTGGAAATGCGATTACTTCTCGAAGATTTGCTGCTTTTGTCAGCAACATAACAATGCGATCCCAACCAAAGGCAATACCTCCATGTGGTGGTGGACCATACTTGAATGCTTCAAGTAGGAATCCAAACTTTTCATTCGCCTCTTCTGGTAAAAGACCAAGTACATCGAAGACTTGTCGCTGGATTTCAGACTGGTGAATTCGAATCGATCCCCCTCCGATTTCGTTGCCATTACAGACAATGTCATACGCCCACGCAAGTGCATCCGCGGGATTACTTGTAAAGGAATTTATCCACTCACCATTCGGTGATGTAAAAGGATGGTGAACCGCCGTCCACGCTAAAGATCCATCCTCAGTCTCTATCTCTTCGAACATTGGAGCATCAATGACCCAGAGGAATGACCAAGCATCTTCAGCAATGAGCCCTAAACGATCTGCTATTTCCGCTCGTGCAGCACCTAATAATGCTCGCGCTTCGTTTCGTTTTCCTGCAGCAAAGAAAATGCAATCGCCTGCTGTTGCTCCTACGAACGATGCGAGATTCTTACGCTCGTCATCACTCAAATTTTTGGCGACAGGGCCACCTAACTCGCCATCTTCGGCGATCGTTACATATGCAAGCCCTTTTGCTCCACGTTGTTTGGCCCATTCTTGCCAAGCATCAAATGTACGACGAGGTTGGTCTGCACCACCAGCCATTACGACGGCACCCACATACTCTGCTTGGAATACCCGAAAGTCAGTTTTTTCAAAGTACTTGGTCAAATCTTTTAGTTCAATATCGAAGCGTAAATCTGGTTTGTCACTTCCATACCGTGCCATTGCTTCTGCATATGTCATTCGTGGGATTGTGCCGATTTCAATATTAAGAATTTCTCCCCAGAGTGCTCGTACGATTTTCTCGGCAAGTTCGATCACGTCTTCTTGATTCACAAATGACATTTCAATATCTAACTGTGTGAATTCAGGCTGCCGATCCGCCCTGAAATCTTCATCTCGATAACAACGAGCTATTTGATAGTAACGTTCTAGTCCGCCAACCATTAAAAGTTGCTTGAAAAGCTGTGGGCTTTGAGGTAGCGCATACCAGCTTCCTGGCTTCAAACGAACGGGAACAAGAAAATCTCGTGCGCCTTCTGGAGTGCTACGAGTCAACGTTGGAGTTTCCACCTCAACAAAACGTTCTGCATTTAAAAGATTTCTTGCAATCTGGTTCATTTTGCTTCTGGTTCTCAGCGCTTGGGCGGGCTTATCGCGACGCAGATCAAGATATCGCCACTTCAGTCGTGCCTCATCGCCGATGTCAGTCTTATCGCTGATTGAAAACGGAAGTGGCGCCGATTCGCTCAGCACGGTAACTCTGGTTGCGACTACCTCAATTTCACCCGTCGCTAACTCTGAGTTTTCATTTCCTTCTGGCCTTTGTTCAACAATTCCTTCAATCTGTATGCAATATTCAAGACGGATAGTCTCAGCAACAGACTCATCACGAATGACGACTTGTACTACGCCACTTGCATCGCGGAGGTCAATAAATGCAACCCCTCCATGATCTCGTCTGCGTGCCACCCAGCCTGCAAGCGTCAAATTTGATCCGATGTCTGCACGTGATATTTCGCCTGCGTATCGTGTTCTATACATTTACTCGCCTCCGGATTGTTGAATGAAATTTTGAAGTTCAGTTGTCGATACAGATTGACTCTCACCGGTCTCCATATTCTTAACGTTTACTCTATTTGATTGAATTTCTTCATCACCAATAACAATGACAAATTTGGCGTTCAATTTATCGGCAGCCTTCATCGCACCCTTGAGCGATCGATTTCCGAACGCAAAGTCAGCGATGTAGCCTGAAGATCTCAGCTGTCGAACGATCTTGAGTCCATGTAATCGAGCATCATCTCCGAGTGCAATCACATAGGCATCACAATTAGGCACTTCAAGGGTCTTTCCTTCTAGGCGTAAGGCTAAGAGAGTCCGATCTACACCTAATCCAAATCCAATGCCGGAGAGATCTTCGCCACCAAGTTCCGACATCAACCCGTCGTATCGCCCTCCTCCTCCGATACCGGATTGAGCACCAAGCAAAGGATGAATAAATTCAAACGTTGTTTTCGTGTAATAATCAAGTCCGCGCACCATACGAGGATTTTCATTGTATGAAATTCCAAGTACCTGAAGAATTGATTTCACCTCGGAATAGTGCTCCAAACAAGAAATACATAAAGTATCGACTTGTAATGGAGCATTTTGCAACTGTTTCTGAATCTCTTCTCGTTTATCATCGAGCACCCGTAATGGGTTCAAGAGTGCGCGATTTCGAGTTTCTTCATCCATAGTGACATTTACAAGAAATGCTGTGAGTTGCTCCCTGTATTGCAATCTACAATCTCTACATCCAAGCGAATTCATCTGCAGTTCGAAACCAGTTAAGCCAACATTTCTAAACCCATCATCTGCAATTGCAATGACCTCAGCATCCAACGCTGGATCATCACTTCCAATTGCTTCGATACCAACCTGCTGCAATTGACGATACCGTCCTGCTTGTGGACGCTCTGCGCGGAAAAACGCACCTGCATACCAGAGTTTTAATGGCAGTTGACCCTTGTGAAGATTATGTTCTATGACGGCTCGAATTACTCCTGCTGTGCCCTCGGGCCTCAGAGTAATTGATCTTCCACCCCGATCTTCAAAGGTGAACATTTCTTTTTGCACAACATCAGTTGACTGACCTACACCTCTTTCGAATAGTGCTGTATCTTCATAAACAGGAAGTTCTATGTAGTCGTAATGAGCATTCACAATTGGTGCAATGAGTGCTTCCCTCACAGCAAGAAAAACGGCTGACTCTGCTGGCACATAATCTGGAACACCTTTGGGTGCTTTGAATATCTCAGGCATGTTGTAACCAATCTTGAATATATGGATTGTTCATTCTTTCGGCACCTATCGTGGTTTGATTCCCATGGCCGCAAAGAACAGTTGTTTCGTCCGGAACCAAATCAAAGAGTTTTTGGACACTTCGCTTCATTGCAGTACCACTACCACCTGGTAAATCGGTTCTACCTATTCCAAATTCAAATAAAACATCTCCACTAAAGAGAGTTCCTTGCTCAGCAAGATAGTAGGCAATCGATCCTGGTGTGTGTCCAGGAAGATGAAGCATTGACAAGGTGATACCGAGAAGCGAAATTTCAGTGTCTCCCTGAAAAGTGGTCACGGATTGTGGCTCTGCAAATTTTCCACCAAGTTGATGAATCATTTCTCGTCCAGCCTCACTCACACCATTTTCTGGGTGAGCCAGCATTTCTCTATCTGCTTCATGAATCATCGCAGGAATTTCATAGCCGTCAGCAAGTGGCGTGACACTCCACATATGATCAATATGTCCATGCGTGAGGAGGGTCGCAATTGGCTTTAAGTTATATTCCGCGACAATTTCTTTGATTTGCTTCAGCGACTCATAACCCGGGTCAATGACTATGCATTCGGAATCGGGTGAGGGGGCAACCACATAACAATTAGTTGCCCAGGGACCGGCTGGAAACCCAGTAATCAACATTTTCACCCCTCAGATAGACGGTCTGCGGTGGGAGAACCATATACCTTTGAGCATCCCAGAAGGCGATATTCCTTCTTTACCTCTATCTCTTAGACTTACCCACCTTGTCGGCCTTGGAGGAAATGTGGCATCTTCGAATAAGCGTGAGCGTGACTTGGCTCGTGCCAAGCGGGAGCGTCAGTTGAAGAGGCGCCGAAATAGTTCCACATCTATGCTGTTTGGTGTTATTGGAGGTTTGGCAGTTCTCGCTGTCATCTTCGTTGTATTTTTCACTGGCGATTCAGAGACCTCATCTGGCATCTGTGAACCGGCACCAACAGCAAATTCGAACCCATCACAATGGGAAACTGCACCAGCATCTTCGATAACTACGGGAACATACAATTGGACGCTTTCCACTAACTGCGGTGACATCGTGATCGAAGTTGACGCGTCGCGAGCACCAGTGACTGCAAATTCAATGCAATTCCTCACGGACAATAATTTCTTTGATAACTCACCCTGCCACCGAATTGTGACTTCAGGTATTTACGTTCTGCAGTGTGGAGATCCAACAGGTACGGGTATGGGCTCACCTGGATACCGAATTGCTGAAGAGAACCTGCCAACCTCAAACCCTGCGACGTACACAAAGGGGCAAGTTGCGATGGCAAACTCTGGGCAACCTGGCACAAGTGGTAGTCAATTCTTTATTGTTTTTCAAGACTCACAACTCTCTCCAACCTATACGGTTTTTGGGAAAGTTGTTCAGGGTCTTGATATTGTAGAAAAAATCGCAGCAGCGGGTGTAGCGACTGGAGCAACAGATGGCGCACCAGCTGAAGATATTGGCATTCTCGATGCCAGCTTCGTGGAGGTGAACAACTAAATGATCACACATCAGTTCGGACATGCACTTGAAGACGGAACGGTCTTCGTAGTTATAGACGGAAATCCACGACAAGTCGGTCAATTCACAGCTGGCGATGCCACCCAAGCACTTGCTTTCTACACCACCCGATACGACAACCTTCTTGCTGATGCGAAATTAGTACTTGAGCGATTGAAGGCTGGCGTTGGGTCAATTACTGGCGCTCGCGAGATGGCAAGCAAATTGAAAGCCCAATTTGACGAACCAAATGTTGTTGGAGATCTTGCGATTTTCAGTGTGTTAGCAACTGAGATTTTATTACTCGCCGATGCCGTTGCTGCCGAGAGAAATGCCTCTCGGGCCCTTGCGAGAGAAGCAGCACTACTGCGTAAAGAAGAGATAGCAACTGAAGCGGAACTTCTTGCTAATTCAAACAAGTGGAAAGCAACCCAGGCACGTTTCGAAGAATTACTCGCTGAATGGAAGCGTTTACCTCGTACTAATAAGCAATCTGATGAAGCTTTGTGGGTGCGCTTCAAAAATGCACGGTGGGCATTTGACCGAGCTCGCCGAGCACATTTCGCTGAACTTTCAAAAGTAAGTGCGGAATCTAAATCCACAAAAAATGCCATCATCGAAGAGGCCAAGAAGCTGTCAACCTCCACAGATTGGGTCAAAACTGCAAGGCGATATCAGGAGTTATTGAATCTTTGGAAAGCCGCTCCACGCGGAAACCAAAAAGATGAACAGAAACTTTGGAATCAATTCAGAGAAGCGCAAAATGCGTTCTATGAAGCCAGAGCTAAAGCTCTTGAAGGTCAAGAATCCGAGCAAATAGCGAATTTGGAAAAGAAAACTGCGCTCCTTTCGCGCGCGGAAGAACTTGTTCCGGTTACCGATCACAAGAAAGCTCGGGCCTCTTTCAAGAAAATTCTTGACGAATGGTCAAGAATCGGTCACGTTCCTCGCAAAAACGTGAAAGAGATTGAAGCAAGGCTCTCTGCAGTTGAAAACGCAATTAAGGAAGCAGAACTTGAAGAATGGCGCAAGTCCGACCCTAATCGCAAAGCGTTTGCGGCAAGTACTGCAAGTAAGTTTCAGGAAAACTTAGATCGTCTTGAGCGAGAACTGGAAGATGCAAGGAATTCAGGCTCTTCTAAGGTGAGTGCCCTTGAAGCCCAAGTTGAAAGTGCGCGAGCATTACTTGATGCCGCAATGAAACATGCCTAAACTCGATAGCAGTCATACACTCCATCAATTTGCTTGATTGATTGAAGGATGCCACCTAGATGGCGTGGGTCCGACATTTCAAATGTAAAGCGTGAAAGTGCAACACGATCACGTGTTGTGGTTACCGAAGCACTCAAGATATTCACGTGATGATCAGACAGTGCCTTCGTAACATCTGAAAGTAATCGTGACCTATCAATAGCTTCAATTTGGATGTTTACCAAAAACACACTGTTGGCTCGCGGAGCCCATTTCACATCCAAGAATCGTTGATCCTCGTCGCTAATTGCCTTGATGTTGGAACAATCTGATCTATGGACACTTACTCCGTGACCGCGGGTTACATATCCAAGGATGTCATCACCTGGCACTGGTGTACAGCATCGTGCGAGTTTGACCATGATGTCTGCCGCCCCTTCAACTTCAACACCAGGGTCAGATTGAGGGAGACCTTTTCTGCGTGAAACTCGAGTTGGGGTCACTGTCTCGGATAGGTCTTCGAGTAGTCCTTCTACCCCACCGTGGGAATGTAAAAGTCGCTGGATGATGAAGGTTGCAGAAATTTTGTTATCACCTACTGCCGCGTAGAGTGCTGTGACATCCGGATAGCGCAAATCTGCAGCGAGGGCACTCATAATCGCTGGTGTCATTAAGCGTTGCAATGGAAGGCCCTGCTTACGCATACCTTTCACAATTGCGTCGCGACCAACTTCTTCCGCACCTTCGCGACGCTCTTTGGAGAACCACGCTTTAATTTTCGCCTTAGCACGAGAACTTGCAACAAAATTAAGCCAATCTCGATTGGGGGCTGCATCCTGTGCTTTTGATGTGAACACCTCCACGACATCTCCATTGGAAAGTTGGGATTCAAGCGGAACCAGTTTGCCGTTCACACGGGCACCAACACAGCGATGACCTATGTCGGTGTGAACGCTATAGGCAAAATCAACCGGAGTAGATCCAACTGGAAGAGCGATAACGTCGCCTTTCGGAGTAAACACATAAACTTCTTTTGACGCAAGATCGTAACGAAGCGAATCAAGAAATTCGTCCGGATCTTCTGCTTCTCGTTGCCAGTCAAGCAGTTGACGAAGCCACGATAAATCATCTGGGGCTTTTGCGTCTTTGCCGGCTTTGTAGCGCCAATGTGCAGCGATTCCATACTCAGCTTGACGATGCATGTCTTCAGTTCGTATCTGAAATTCAACAGGACGTCCCTGTGGACCGATGACCGTTGTATGGAGTGATTGATACATCGTAAATTTAGGCATCGCTATGTAATCTTTAAATCGCCCTGGAACTGGGTTCCACTTTGCGTGAATTCGACCAAGCACGCTATAGCAGTCACCTACATTTTTAACGAGAATTCTTATTCCAACGAGATCATAAATTTCATCAAGATCTCGTCCTCGGACTATCATTTTTTGATAAACGCTGTAATAGTGTTTTGGTCGCCCAACAACGGTGGCCTTGACGCCAGATTTCTTTAAATCAGATTCAACTTCGCTGATAACTTCCTGTAGGGCTTTTTCTCGCTCAGGTGCTTTTTGATCTACGAGTCGGATTATCTCTTCGTAGCGTTTCGGATTAAGGTATTTGAAACTTAGATCTTCTAATTCCCATTTCAATGTGTTCATTCCAAGTCGATGTGCAAGTGGTGCGAAAATATCGAGGGTTTCACGCGACTTGGATTGTTGCTTGTCGGGTGCGACGAAATTTAACGTACGCATATTGTGCAAACGGTCAGCTAGTTTGATAACTAAAACACGAATATCTCGTGCCATAGCTACAACCATTTTTCGTACGGTTTCTGCAGCACTTGCCTCGCCGTATGTCACCTTGTCCAATTTGGTGACACCATCTACGAGCAGTGCAATTTCTTCCCCAAATTCTGCTTGAAGTTCTTCGAGCGAGTATTCAGTGTCTTCGACGGTATCGTGAAGGATGGCGGCTGCAAGTGTTGGTGCAGTCATACCCAGATCTGCAAGTATGAATGCGGCTGCGAGTGGATGTGAAATATAGGGCTCCCCACTTTTTCGAAGTTGAAAACGATGGAGATACGCTGCTTTTTCAAATGCACGTTTTACCAATTCAATATCAGATTTTGGATGGTATTTCTTCAAAGTCGCCAGAACGTCTTTCAATTCGGCGTCATATTCAGTTAAGACGTCAGGAAAATTACTCACCCGTGCCACATCGGTCGTCGATTTATCGCCAGACATGGGTACCCGCCAAATTTCTTATCCAGTAATTGTTTTGAGACTGTGAATGGTATAACTTTTTAACTTATTTCTTCCACCTAAAAATTCCAAATCAAGCACAAATCCAAAGCCCACCACTTTGGCGTTTGCACCTTCAACGAGTTGGGCTGCAGCAAGTGCAGTGCCTCCCGTAGCCAGAACATCGTCAATAATTAATACCCGCATACCGGACTTGATATCCTCTTTGTGGACTTCAAGTGTTGCCTCGCCGTATTCAAGCGTGTAAACCGCCTGGTGAACATCACCGGGCAACTTTCCAGCCTTTCGCATTGCAAGAAATCCCACATTGAGTGCTCTCGCTACACTCGTTCCTACAATAAATCCGCGTGCCTCCATTCCGGCGACAAGATCAACACCGGAATTGAGAAAGGGTTTCGCTAGATTTTCGGTAACTTCTCGCAGTCCTTCTGCGTCTGCGAGAACACCTGTAAGGTCTTGAAACATCACACCAGGACTTGGCCAATTTGGTACAACCCGGATTAATGCTTCAAGGGAACTCATCGCTTGCTCCGCGGCTTCCTACGAGGCTGTTTACGGACTCCCGTTTCTACCACTACTTTTTCTTCAAGTACGTCTGCTTGGAGGGTATTTGACTTTAGTGTGGTTTTGTTCGAAGCTCGACGACGAAGCGCTTGCATTTCAGGAGTTCGTTCTTTGAGATTGACGAGCACTGCTGTTGCAAGTGTAAGAGAAGAATATGTTCCCACAAGCATACCGATAAATAGTGCAAGCGAAATATCCCTTAATGTACCTGCACCCAAAATGCCAGCACCTACAAAAAGAATTCCTGCAACCGGCAAAATGGCCACAATCGAGGTATTTACCGAACGAATAAGTGATTGATTGACTGCTAGATTCGCAGCAGCTGTGTATGTAAATCTGCTTTGCCGCTCAATGTTTTTGGTGTTTTCTTTCACCTTGTCAAAAACAACCACTGTGTCGTAAAGGGAATATCCTAAAATAGTCAAAAATCCAATTGCGGTTGCTGGCGTAACTTCAAATCCAATCAATGCGTAGAGGCCGACGGTAATCAGAACGTCATGCAGGAGTGCTACAAGCGCACCTGCAGCCATTCGCCATTCATAAGTCAGTGCAAGGAAGATAGAAACGAGCGCTAGAAAAACAAGTAACGCATTTACAGCAGTCCTTGTGATATCTGCACCCCATGATGGACCAACAATCCGTACCTGAACTTCCGATGCCGCAACTCCGAATCCCGATGCCAAGGCATTAATAATGGTAGTTGTCTCTTCATCAGTTAAGGCAAGAGTCTGGATACGTAGTGTCCCGGTTCCCAATTGCGTCACAATTGGATTTTCAATACCTGCCTCTTGGACAATTTGGCGACCTTTTGATACAGAATCTTCAGATACCGACACCTGAAATTCTGCACCACCTCGAAATTCGATTCCGAGATTAAATCCCTTTCCAAACACTCCAAAAATCGCAACACCAATGACAACCAAAGAAATTGCGTACCATAACCTGGCTCTACCAACAATATCCAGAGAGACTTCGCCTCGATAGAGACCACTTGCGATACTTCTCAAACCACTCATTGTTAGTTGCCTACTTTCTCAGTGAAACTACTTCTCGCATGTGCCGTAGCAATACTTGAAACACCTAATCTGGCAGGATCTAATCCAGTAAGTTTTGAACCCTTGGAAAACCATGGATTACGCGCAAACAGAGTGACGACAGGTCGAGTGAAGAGGAACGCGACCAAACCATCAATTATTGTTGTTAGACCAAGGGTGAAAGCAAAACCTCGAACTGTGCCAACACTCAAGAAATACAGAACAACCGCTGCCAAAAGTTGAACAGCGTCAGCAATCAAAATAGTGCGTCGAGCCCGCTTCCAAGCCGCATCAACTGCCGGACGTAACGCTTTTCCTTCTCGAATCTCATCACGTATGCGCTCGAAGTACACAATAAACGAGTCGGCTGTAATACCAATTGCCACGATGATGCCTGCAATACCGGCGAGTGTGAGTGTGAATCCAAGGACCTTACCTAGCACCACTACTGCGACATACGTGAAAAGACCCGCAAGTACAAGAGAGGAAATAGCAGATAGTCCCAAGACTCTGTAGTAAAACAGCAAATAAAGTGTCACCAGTATGAGACCAATAAAACCTGCAAGTAAACCTGCGCTTAATTGATCCTCGCCTAATGTGGGTGAAATTGACGTAATTTCGGCTAAGTCTAAGGTGAGCGGTAACGCGCCAAATTTCAATACATTTGCAAGTTCCTTAGCTTCTTCTACTGTGAATCCGCCAGTAATCTGAGCAGAACCTCCAGGAATTGGCTCCGAAAAATAAGGACTTGATACCACTAAGCCATCGAGAACAATCGCGAATTGATTTTGCGGACTTGGCTTGACGTACAACTCGTTTGAGGCCTGAGCTAGTTGCGCTGCACCTTGTGAATCAAAATCAAGTGTCACCACCCAATCAAATGAGTTCTGTGGAATTTCTGCTCGCGCATCATCAATAGATTCACCCTTGATGAATGCTGGTTGGACAATGTACTTCAATGTGCCATCAACTGAACAGGTCACGAGCCATTTTTCTGTGTTCTCAATTTTCCCACCCTGACGTGATTCAGGTTTTGAGCAATCGAGTGCTTGAAATCCTGCTTGCAGCGTTGAATCATTCGCATCAAATTCAAGTGGTGCGATTAGTGGTTGTGCTTGATCATTTGGGGTATTGGCTTGTACATTTTCAACAGCACGAAAACTCAGCAGTGCTGTTTGTCGCAAAACGTTTGCGATTCCTTGCTCTGTCACACCAGGGATACTCACGATTATGGCTGAACTGTTACCCGAACCTTGAGTCGATACTTCTGCTTCCGCTACACCAAGTCCATTCACGCGTTGACGAATAATTTCAACCGCCTGTTGTAGTTGGATGTCAGTAATTACCGCACCGCTTGTCGTTCGCGGGGTGAGCGTCACTTGGGTGCCTCCGCGGAGGTCAAGTCCAAGTTTTGGTGTCGAGGATTGGCCTGGCCACCAGGTGCCAATGGACAAAACAGCAATCATGACAAAGAGGAATATGAGAGACCGGACAGGTCTTCCGGAATTGCGAGGAGCCACGAGCCACCCTTTCATTCGCTAAGCGGCTAGTTTATTCAGTGCCAAAAGTTTTGGCTGAGGGGCTAAAACAAAGCGTTGGATTCAGGAGGGTTCACCCCGACGTGTCGCCACCCTTCAAATGTCGCTTGCCTACCGCGAGGAGTTCGAATAATGAAGCCAAGTCGAACTAAAAAGGGTTCGACAACCTCCTCTATGGTCACGGAATCTTCTCCAATGGCCATCGCGAGGGTGTTAAGTCCAACTGGACCCCCTGCAAACTTTTCAACAAGAGTGCTCAAAACGGCGAGATCCAACCGATCAAGACCGAGTGTATCGACCTCATAAAGTTCAAGAGCGCTTTGCGTTAGATTCACGTCAATCTGCTTCTTGTTGACTTCTGAAAAATCTCTCACACGGCGCAAAAGACGATTTGCAATTCGAGGTGTGCCACGTGAGCGACTTCCTATTTCGAGCGACGATTCTTCATCAATGTCTACTTGCATCAATTGCGCTGACCTGTGAACAATTCTCTGCAGATCCACTGCATCATAAAAATCAAGATGTGCAATAAATCCAAATCGGTCCCTTAGGGGAGCCGGCAAAAGACCAGATCGCGTTGTTGCGCCAATCAAGGTAAAAGGCGGAAGTTCAAGCGGGATTGCTGTAGCACCAACTCCCTTTCCAATCATGATATCAACGCGAAAATCTTCCATTGCAACATACAGCAATTCTGCAGCAGGTTTTGCTATCCGATGGATCTCATCAATAAACAGAATTTCGCCAGCCATTAAAGAAGATAACACCGCAGCAAGATCACCAGCATGTGTAATAGCAGGACCCGAAGTAATACGAATGGGAACTCCTAATTCGTGCGCCACAATTTGTGCAAGAGTGGTTTTACCAAGCCCAGGTGGACCACTAAGCAGTATGTGATCACTTGCTGAATTTCTATTGAGGCTAGCTTGAAGTACCAAATTCAATTGATCTCGCACACGAGTTTGCCCAATGAATTCATCAAGTTTCTTTGGGCGCAATACTGTTTCAAGAACAATGTCATCACCAAGTTGAAGTGGTGACGTAATCTCTTCGCTCATGTTCTATTCACCCGATTCAGCACTTCAAGTGCCGTGCGAAGCTTTACGGTGATATCAGCACTCGCATGCATTTCATTGACTTTTTCGATTGCGGCGCGCGCCTCACGTTCAGACCAGCCTAATGCCGTAAGTGCATCGAGGATGTCGTCTGAAAGATTTTGCATCCCAGCCACTTTTTGGAATTTTCCATCAAGTTCTACGATTAATCGTGCTGCACTCTTCTTCCCTACTCCGGGTATTCGAACTAATGTGGCTTCGTCTTTGTTTGCAATTGCCGTTGCGAAACTATCTTGAGTAAGTGAGGAAACTATCGTGAGCGCGAGTTTGGGGCCTACCCCTGAAACAGACATAAGTATTTGGAAAAAGTCTCGCTCTTGCGTGTCACTAAACCCGTAGAGTGTCATTGACTCTTCACGAACAATTAACAGTACCGGCATCTGTACCTTTGCACCAACACGACATAGCCCTAATGCGCTCGGCGTAATATGTATTTCATATCCAATACCTTGTGCGTCGAGAACTACGCGTTGCGCAGATATGGAGTGCACAGTTCCCGAAATGAAGCTCAGCATCAGTCCATCTTCCTTACAAGCGCTGGATTGAAGTTCCAAGCGTGGCACAAGGCTATCGCCAATGCATCTGCGGCATCTGCAGGCTTGGGCATTTCTGCAAGGTTAAAAAGCTTCATCACCATACTTCCAACTTGTTGCTTCGTCGCACGGCCATGCCCGGTTACTGCTTTTTTCACTTGAGTCGGTGTGTAAAGTGCGATTGGCAATTGCTTTTGATGTGCCATGTAGAAAACAACTCCCGAAATTTGGGCAACTCCCATAACAGAGCGAACATTTGCTTGAGAAAAGACTCGTTCCAGTGCTACAGCTTCAATTGGATACTTGGAAAAAAGTTCTAGCAAACTTTCCGATATCATGCCGATACGCTCAACTGTGCTGAGGCTGGGCTCCGATTTGATGACATCCACGTAATGCATTACCCCGGTTCGACCGGGACTTGCTTCAATTACAGCCACCCCGCAACGGGTAAGTCCGGGATCAATTCCAAGTATGACGCTCATTGGGAGCAATCATAGAATTAAGTGGCTCATGATGGTGGTGAACTCACAGTTGATGTTCAAAATTCGGGACTATACCGAGATTCTTTTCATGGCTCAATCGAATTGCTCGGCGAAGAAAGCCTTCGTCAATCTTCGTTCCAATATCACAAGTCAAGGTGACGTATTGAACATTGTTATATCCAATTGAGGTGATATTCAAAGCGCTACCCATAGTTGGGACGAGTGGCCATATCGCTAGAACTTCATTTTTGCCTATGCTCAAAAGTTCCGAAAAGTATGGAAGTGAACTCAAAGTGAGATCCGAGTGTGTTGCAAAACTTGTTACATCAATCAACTCAACTTGACTAATGGCACTTAGAGCAGATTGATACATTTTCACCGAAGGGTGCTCGCGCCAGTTTTTAAAAAGAGTTCGATAGGTTTGCGCTGTCTCTGCAAAAGTCAAGCGCGGAATAAAAAGCCTCGATATGAGAATTTGATTAAACGTATGTGCTTGCTCGAGTGATACTGGAATATTTACTCGAATTGGATTCCTTTCAGAGATATTCATCTCCTCTTCAAGATTCTTAATGATTTCTAGCCCAAGTGCAACAGAAATGTCATGGCTACTCACATTTAATTCTTTTGCTTTGGCTTGAACAATGTTTCGTGGAATTGAATATTGAAAGACGTTATTGCGAAAACTACGATCTGCGAAGTAAGGCAACGTATGCTTTGGAGATAATGCCAAGAGTGAATTCAGTCCGAGCAAGGCGGGAGTTGCTATTTGAAGTAGTGACATTGGGTCAGTCATCATTTCTTGAAACAATGACCCTAAATTTGATGTCGATTTGTCTTTGCTCGCCCCCTGTATTGGGGGTTTCACTCCACTGAGGCCAAAAATGACCTCTAACGCCTTCCTGCCGTCGGCAATTGCGTGGTGCAAGAAGGTAAAGAGAAGTGTTTGATGTTGCTGATACACAACGTATACACGCCAGAGGGGTAAATCTTCACGGTGTTGTATCGGAGAGAATTGAGCTATCGCGTGACGCAATGCGAATTGAGCGGGGTTTACTTGGTGATGTAGTACTTCAATACATTTTCGCAAATCAAATTCGGGGAGAATAATTGGATGAGGAAATTTCTCATTAGTAAGCGATACGCTCAATATTTCTTGTTCTTCCACAGCCGCACTTAGTACAATGACCAAATCTTCAAAGTCAATGTGACCATCGAGCGTAAGTTGAGCACCAACGAGCGGAACTATTCCCTTATCTTCATATCCAAGTCGCCAAGTGAGTAAATCCCACCCACCAAGTTTCTCCATCATTCAATTTCAGCCATAACCTCGTCTGATATATCGAAGTTCGCATAGACATTTTGCACATCGTCACAATCTTCAAGTGCTTCAACAAGTTTGATGACTTTCTTCGCACTCTCAGCATCAAGTTGCACCTGCATACTTGCCATAAATGGAGTTTCAGCTGATTCATAATCAATCCCAGCGCTTTGTAGGGCTGTTCTCACTTGAACAACATCTGATGGTTGACAGAGAATCTCATATGTTTCGCCAAGTAGGTTAACTTCTTCGATTCCTGCATCCAACGCTGCCGTAAGAATGGCGTCCTCACTTGAGTCAGCTTGAGCAACTAGAATTACTCCGCGTCGTTCAAACATATATGACACTGACCCAGCGTCTGCCATATTGCCACCATTTTTCCCCATTGCAGTTCTGACCTCGCCAGCCGCTCGGTTTTTATTGTCAGTCAAACATTCAATCAAAACAGCAACGCCACCTGGTGCGTACCCCTCATACAGCTGAACTTGCCAATCAGCCCCACCCGCTTCAGCACCTGACCCTCGCTTAATTGCTCGTTCGATGTTGTCATTAGGAACAGATGCCTTCCGAGCCTTTTGAATTGCATCGTAAAGTGTGGGGTTGCCTGCAGGATCTGCTCCACCAGTTCTGCTTGCAACTTCAATACCTTTTATCAATTTGGCAAAAAGTTTCCCGCGTCGAGCGTCAATCATCGCTTTCTTATGCTTAGTTGTTGCCCATTTGGAATGTCCGGACATTATCTACTCCTTGCTTGACGTACGACATCAAGAAAATATGAATGGACTTGCATTTCTTCTGATATCTCAGGGTGAAACGATGTTGCAATTACATTTCCTTGCCGAACAGCGACCACCCTTTGGATGCCATCATCTAAGGTAACTCTAGCGAGCACTTCAACCCCTTCCCCTATAACTTCAACCCACGGGGCTCGAATGAATGTCGCAAGTAATGGTGAATTTGAAAATCCATGCTCTTCAATCACACATTCAAAGCTATCAACCTGACGTCCAAATGCATTTCTCCTGACCTCAATATTGAGTCCACCAAAACTCTCTTGTCCAGATTTTGGGTCAATAATGGTGTTTGAGAGCATAATGAGCCCAGCACAGGTTCCAAGCACTGGTTTTCCTTCACGAATAATTCGTCGAATCTCTGCATCAATTTCAAATAAATGTGAAAGTTTAGAAATTGTGGTTGATTCTCCGCCTGGAATAACCAGCCCATCTAAATCTTGAAGGTCTCTTGAAATTCGTACTTCACGAACCTCAACATCATTGAATCTTTTCAGTGTTTCAATGTGCTCTCGGAAGTCACCTTGGAGTGCTAAGACTCCAATTTGAAGAACCATTACCAACCACGCTCAGCCAATCGGTGTGCTACGGGGATTTCGCTCACTGTGATCCCTACCATTGCTTGCCCGAGTCCTCGGGACACCTCGGCAAGCTTTGCTGGGTCACTGTACGCAGTGGTTGCTTGCACGATCGCTTTTGCGCGGGCAGCAGACTCGCTGTCGGATGCAGGTTGTCCTGGCGCGTGGTTAAAGATTCCTGATCCCACAAACACACCATCAGCGCCAAGCTGCATCATCATTGCAGCATCAGCTGGGGTTGCAATACCGCCTGCAGTAAAGAGGACAACTGGAAGTTTTCCTGTTTGTGCAATTTCCTTCACGAGTTCATATGGTGCTTGTAGTTCCTTTGCTGCGACAAACAATTCATCATCTCGCATTGAGGACAAGCGTCGAATCTCTGCTCCGATTTTTCGCATATGGGTTGTCGCATTGGAAACATCGCCCGTGCCAGCTTCACCTTTGGATCGAATCATTGCGGCACCTTCATTGATTCGACGTAGTGCTTCTCCAAGATTGGTTGCGCCACACACAAATGGGACTGTGAACTGCCATTTATCGATGTGATTTTCATAATCGGCAGGAGTCAGGACTTCTGATTCATCTATGTAATCGACACCAATTTCCTGCAGTATTTGTGCTTCCACAAAATGACCAATTCGTGCTTTTGCCATCACTGGGATTGAAACTGAATTAATGATTCGCTCGATCATGTCGGGAGACGACATTCGAGCAACTCCTCCTGTTGCACGAATGTCAGCAGGTACCCGCTCGAGTGCCATAACAGCTACTGCACCAGCATCTTCGGCAATTTTCGCTTGGGTATCCGTGACAACGTCCATAATGACGCCGCCTTTAAGCATCTCCGCCATCCCACGTTTTACACGTGATGAGCCGGTGACTTTTGAATTATCTGCTGACATTTGAATCCTCCAGCGGCAATTCTATGAGGAAGGAGTGGGGCTCGGCGATTTCACCCATTTGAACTTCATTTCATCTCGTTCACTGAGTAATAACCACCAAGCATTGCCTTGTGGAACCGCTATCTCAACACCTTCCGTGGTGTACCAGCGTGGAAAATCTTGAATCGTTGGACGTTTCCAAACAGCCTTAATGGCTTGGCCATTCATCAGCACCCAGCCATTGCCCTCGCCAAAAGTTTTCAAATACGGCGTCGCTCCACCTGAACTTAGATACCATGTCTCGAGGGTAACTGCATTCATCACAAAGACAGTTGTAGTTTGTGCAAGTTGTACACCTTGATCACTGATGCTCTCTGTATCCTTCCCATCAGCACTCACAAGCCAACGTTTCAAAGAAGCGTCCCAGGTAAAGGTTTTATCAGATGCTGGCCAATCGGCTGTCGCAGAAATAATGTCACGACCTTCTATTGCAGAAGTGGAATCATCTAGGAAAGACCAGGCGATGCGATTTCCCAGTAAGGCTTTCGCAGGTTTCTTGATTCTCGAAATTATCTCTTCATAGTTACCCATCAAATTGTGAGGGGCATATCGATCACTCGCTCGTGAGTACCCAAGACCACCTTGAGGTGCGCCAACAAGTTGCATCGATGATTTCCAAAGGTAGGGAGTGGTTCTCCGAGATGCTCCCGAATATGCAAAACCGGGCTCTCCAAATGCTGCAGCGATATCAACATCAGTGATTCGTGCAGAACGAATTGGCCCCAACGTAGTTGGTATCTCTGATTGATACACGGCGAAGAGTCGAGTAAGCCCTCCCTCAACTGGCTCAACGACAACAACATCTGCTTCGTTCAAGGCCCATTGTGGACGTGCCGCAGAAACATCATCGATCTTTACGGCAAGAACCGGGACTGTTTCATCTGCACATAACCCTGTAAGTGGAGAGTTCCAGCACGGGGTTTCTGACTGCGTTGGACTTGTCTCAACCTGTGAAGGGGTTTGAGATGCGCACGCCGTTACCACGAAAGCAAGGCAGAGCATCAAAAGGGATCGTCTTAACATACTCAAAGTCTAATTAGTGACCCGAAAGGATTTCTTGTAGTTCTTTGGGTGGAATGTCATCCATATCAAGTGATTTAGGTTGAGGAGTATTACCTGCAAGTCGAAAAACTCTCACGAGCAATCTCTCGTGAAGTAGATGTGCCGCGCCAACTGCATCATTATGAAATCGTCGTGCAAGTTCAATACGATAACAACATTGCGCAAGTTCTTGTAAGAGTGAGTACATTGCAGTGGTTTTTATTTTGATTCCCTTTTCGAAAACTTCCCGCAATGCACCTGATACTTGACTCTCTTTTGTGAGATACTCATCAAGATCTGCATCCGAATCTAGATTTGCAGCTTCAACATAATTCGACAGAGTTTGTCGGTCGTCTACATCAAAAAATCCCTCTTCGAGAAGCCGTGAAATTAAACTCTCCCTGACAATAAGTTGCCAACGAAGTGAAATCAGTAGATTATCGCGTCGAATATGAATTCGGTGAAGCCTGCCAGCCAGGTTACTTGCCCACCAGAGAACGATCCCAGCACAAAGTGCAACAAACGTGACCCAAATCATGATTCAGATCTCTTCAATCTACCGATGATTTGTCCTCGAAGATTTTCAACCACAGGAAGTTGATCAAATGTGACTGTCTCATATACTGCAATGATCTTCTGTGCTACAAAGTGCCAATCAAACTCTTTTACCCAGTCTCTCGCATATGTAACACGAGTTGATGTCGCAACTTCATTTGTGAGAACCGAATCTAATGCTTCAACTAATGCGTCAACATTCTCGTTTTGAAATAATGTTCCTGCTTCACCGAAATCCAATACACGTTCAAATGCGGGAATATCACTTGCTACGACAGCCACCCCAGATGCCATCGCCTCTAGCAACACGATTCCGAAGCTCTCCCCGCCTGTGTTTGGTGCGACATACACACTTCCTGAACTCAGCAATTGCGCTTTTCTTTCATCACTGACCCGACCGTGAAACGTGATACGGTTTTGAAAATCTTTGTCGATTGCATCAATCACGTTGTCTGGATTACCTGGACCTGCAACATCGAGGCTTAGCTTTGGGAATTTTGCTGCGAGTCTGTTGAATGCCTCAGCCAGTAAAGAAAACCCTTTGCGATCTTCTTCGAATCGACCCAAAAACACTATTCGGTATTCCTGCTTTATTGATTGTTTCGCAATTCGATCAAAGAAATCAACATCGATACCATTTGGAATCAAGACTGCATCTCCGCCAACATGCTCGACAACAGTCTTTCGAGCAGCTTCGCTCACGGCAATGCGACCGTAGACCTTTTCCAATACAGTTTGAGCCAGTCCATAGCCCGCTTGAAGCATCCTTGATCTATCCATAGATGAATGAAAGGTTCCAACTATTGGGCCAGTTGCTGCCCAACACGTCAGTGACGAAAGGCTCGGCGATAGTGGTTCATGAACATGAACGACATCGAATTGTTGCGTTCTTAGCCATTGTCGAACTTTTCGTGTTGCTCGTAGTCCAAATGAAACTCGGGCCACAGAACCGTTGTAGGTTAACGATATCGGGTCTCCACCATTGGTGACCCAATCTTCAAGGGAATCTTGATTGGAGACTGGCGATAAGACATTTACATCATGGCCAAGTTCCCGTAATCGCATCGTTAAGTCTCTGATATGAATTTGCACACCACCAGGCACACTCCAGTCATAGGGGCAAACAATTCCGATTTTCATCTTCCACCCCACTTCTTGGGATGATCTGGCCAAACTTGTTGAAACATGTGCCAATTCTCCGGATGGAGAGAAATGATTTCCTCAAAGGCGCAAGCCACTTCTTGCATTACGTCTTCTGCAGATTTACCAGCGGATTCAATGGGAGTGAATAAGAGCATTCTGGTTTTTTTGCCGTCAAACCAAATTGCACCCGGAATTATGTCGAGATCATTCAATTGAGCGATGGCATATGGACCCGCAGGCAGCTTGCATTCATATCCAAATAATTTGACGGGAATACCTCGCTTCGAAAGGGTTCTGTCCGCAACGAGTCCAACAATGTTGTTCTGGCTTAGTTCATTTTGCAATATCTCGATGATTGAATCATTTGAAGTATGAGGATAGATTTTAAGGTTGAAGCGTTTCCTTGCGTTGACGAACATATCAAACAATTCAATAGGTTCAAGCCTTTCCGCAACCGTCACAACGTTTTTATAGGTGACACCTAGCCAGGCCCCAGCTAAATCCCAATTCCCTGAATGTGTGGCAACAATTAATGCTCCCCTCTTGCTCAGGAGCGCCACATCAAGGACCTCTCTATTTTCCGTTAAAGCGTTCTGCAATACATAGCTTTCATCTTTTGTCTGCATTGCGAACAATTGCTGCCAGTACTTGAAATACGAGTGAACTGCCCGCCATGTGAGCGATACCGATTGAAAACTCCAATAGTTTGACCCAGAAACTCTCGACATATTGAATTGCAATCGCTTAACACCTGGGGTTCTAAGAAACCATCCAATTGATGCAATCCCCCAATAAAGTCCTCGTTGTAGTGGTTCTGGCATAAAGCGAGGAACCGCCCAAGCCGTCTTGAACATAGCAAGCGTTATCTGATTCTTGAGATTCACACGCGATCTCTTTGGTACACATGCGAAAGTCGTTGAGCCACAGTGACAGAATTAAGTAGAAAAAGTGCACTGAGACCGATACCAATTGCACTTTCAACACCAAAAGCCGCAAAAAGAGTAATGACGCCGAGAACCAGGAGACGTTCAGTTCGTTCCATCAGCCCAACTTTGCAATCAATTCCAACGGACTCTGCTTTCGCTCGAATATAAGGAATCAGAAATCCTGTTGCCAGCGCTCCCATTGCAACAAGTGACGTCACATGATCGTTTGCGTATATTGCCCATGCAATAAACGCACCTACGATGGTTGCATCCGTGAATCGATCAACAACACTATCGAGAAATCCTCCGAATTTTGAAGTTGAGTTTGTCATTCGAGCCATCGTGCCATCCAGGGCATCACCAAAAACTAGCGGTAGCGATAGTAGAAGTGCATAACCGAAGCGACCAAAAGGTATAGTGCTGAGGACAATTAACACAAGAGATAATCCCGTAATCACTGTAACACTGTTTGCACTCAATCCCATTTTCAAAAGGAAATTTGCTATTGGGACAAAACCACGATTTGCAATTGCTCGAGTACGTTGATTATCAAGCATGTGGCCACTCATTTGCCAAAAGTAAGCGGGTGTCCTCTAATAGTTCTGGCATCACCTTTGTACTTGCAATAACCGGCATAAAGTTGGAATCGCCCTGCCAACGGGGAACGATGTGTTGATGCAAGTGGCCAGCGATGCCTGCACCTGCAATAAATCCTTGATTCATCCCAATGTTGAAACCTGCAGGATTCGCCACTGCACGGAGTACCTTCATTGCGGTTTTCGTGAGGCGCGAAATTTCCTCGGTTTCTTCGAATCTAGCTTCATCATAATTTCCAAAGTGTCGAAATGGACACACCATAATGTGACCTGTGTTGTATGGATAGAGATTCATTACAACATATGCCGAATCGCCTCGATAAACAATTAACCCGTCTTTGTCCGAAAGCTGTGGAGCACGACAAAAAGGACAGTCAATCTCATGGGGAGCTGAGCCAGCACGAATGTATTCAATTCTGTGTGGCGCCCAGATATGCTCCCATTCCTTGGACATATCAAAGCCTCTGTTCAACAGCGTGAACGATCTCAGCAATTGCATCCTCAATCGCTACGCCATTCTTTTGCTCACCATTCCTATAGCGGAAAGATACTGCTGAATTTGAAATATCCTCATCTCCAGCAATCAACATAAATGGAATCTTCTGCGTTTGAGCAGTTCGTATCTTTTTCTGCATACGCTCATCAGACGTGTCCACTTCTGCTCGAATACCCTGAGCTTTCAATCGCTTGATAACGTCGAGAAGATATCTGTTATGCGATTCTCCTACTGGAATACCCACAACTTGCACAGGAGAAAGCCAAGCTGGAAAAGCTCCGCCGTAATGTTCAACCAAAATGCCGAAGAAGCGTTCAACCGAACCAAAAAGGGCTCGATGAATCATGATGGGGCGTTGACGCGTACCGTCGCTTGACGTGTATTCCAACTCGAAACGTTGTGGCATCTGGAAATCCAATTGAATAGTAGACATCTGCCAAGTTCTTCCAAGGGCATCTTTAACCTGAACGGAAATCTTTGGCCCATAGAAAGCGGCACCTCCTGGATCTGGGACCAAATCAAGCCCACTTTCCTCGGCAGCTTTCTGAAGAGCTGCAGTTGCTTCTTCCCACTCTTCGTCTGTGCCTACATATTTCTCATCATTTCGCGTGCTTAACTCAAGATAGAAATCATTTAAACCATAATCGCGAAGCAAGTCGAGAACGAAACTAAGAAGATTTTTCAACTCTCCGGTCATCTGTTCTCGCGTGCAATAAATATGTGCATCGTCCTGCGTCATTCCTCGAACTCTTGTAAGACCATGAATCACGCCGCTCTTTTCATAGCGGTACACACTTCCAAATTCAAACAGTCGAAGTGGTAATTCTCGGTATGAACGACTTTTCGAACGAAAAATGAGATTATGGAACGGACAATTCATCGGCTTCAGGTAATAATCCTGACCTGGCTTTCGAATATTGCCATCCTGATCCAATTCAGGATCCATATGCATTGCTGGAAACATGCCGTCTTTGTAAAAATCCAAATGCCCAGATATTTCAAAGAGTTGCGCTTTCGTAATGTGCGGCGTGTAGACAAATTCATACTCACTGGCCTCGTGACGTAAGCGCGAGTAGTCCTCCATAGTGCGTCGCATTACACCGCCCTTGGGGTGAAACACTGCAAGTCCACTTCCAATTTCATCTGGAAATGAGAAGAGATCCAGTTCAACTCCGAGTTTGCGATGATCGCGGCGTTCCGCTTCAATCAAAAAGTTGAGATACTCTTGCAAATCTTGTTTTGATGGCCACGCAGTTCCATAGATGCGCTGCAACTGGGCGTTTTTCTCGCTGCCTCGCCAATATGCAGCCGCACTGCGCATAATCGTAAATGCTTGATGTGGAATGTAGCGCGTGTCTGGAATGTGTGGACCTCGACAAAGATCTCCCCAAATTTTTTCGCCAGTACGCAAATGAACATTGTCGTAAATTGAAAGTTCAGCGCCACCAGTTTCCATCACATCTTCAGAAACGCTCGTCTTATCTTGAATAAGTTCAAGTTTGAAGGGCTCGTCGTGCAATTCACTCATTGCTTCTGATTCACTTACAACTCGTCGAACAAACCGCTGCCCAGTTTTAATGATCTCTGTCATCTTTTTTTCAATGGATTTCAGATCATCTGGAGTGAAAGGCTGAAGTGTTTGAAAATCGTAGTAGTAGCCGTTTGCAATTGGTGGACCAATTCCTAATTTGGTTTCAGGAAAGAGTTCCTGCACGGCTTGCGCCGTAATGTGTGCGACAGAATGCCGAAGAATAGATAGTCCTTCAGGAGAGTCAATAGCCACGAACTCAATAACATCGCCGTTGGACATCTCATAAGACAAATCTCGAGCGTCCCCATTGATTTTTGCGGCAACTATGGATCGATCTTTCTCGTCAATCAGTGTCGATATTGGCCCTGAATCTACCGTCGTTGATGTTCCATTGACAATCACTTGCAGACTAGACATTTACGCTCACTTACGTGCAACAGGGACTCGCAGAGTCTACTCGCTTCGAAACGCGTGATTAGGTGCTTGTTTCATCCGTCTTTTGCTGTTTTCTTTGCGCTCGTTGCCGCGCGCGCTCCATTGCCCAGTTGAAGGCTCGGCGCAGCGGCTCTGCCAACCGATGTGCCCAGGCAAATTCAGTTGACAGTATTACAAGTCCCAGGAAAATTGCGGCCCAGCCAGGTCCAGGTAAAACCAACATTGCAACGCCTGCGATGAATACGGATGTACCGAGCAGAAGAACGAGCGCTCTCCAAACAACATGAGTTACAGGTCGGCGTCTAGCCCAGGCCTGTAAACGTAAATGTGGAGGTAACGATGCCTCGACTGCGCTCTCGAATGATTCAACGATGATTTCTGCAACATCTTCAATCTTCTCTTCAACTTTCTCAAGTCGAGACTCTTCATGCTCGTGATTGGAAGCGTTATCAGGTGTTTTCACTGAAAACCTCCCTCTGCATATTCTCGATATAAGCCCTGGAGAGTTGAGGTGATCTTTCCAGGTGACTTATAGTGCCACGAATCGACTCGTTGCACAGGTTGAACGTCGCGAATCGCAGACGTGATAAGAATTTCATCTGCAGATTCAATCTCTGAAAGAGTGAGGTTCCGCTCAAAAACATTCAATGAATCTACAAATTCTCGCATGATGATGTGTCGAGTTATTCCAAGCAGGCAACCTGTACTTGCAGGCGGGGTATACAACGAGTTGTTCTTCACAATGAAAATATTTGCAAGTGCAGTTTCTGTCACATGATTGGATGTATCAAACATAATGGCATCATCAAATCCATTTCTAAGTGCTTGCTGCAATGCAAATGCATTCTCTAAATAGGACAAAGTCTTCATTGATTTACTTAAGCGAGTCTCTGACTGGCTGACGTTGCTGATTGTCAACGAAGCTGGATTTGTCCAAAGTTGAATTGCTTGCCAGGTGATGATGAGAGTCCATGGTGTAACCCCCTGGATTCCCTGTGTCAAAGATACTCGTAAGCGTCCGTAACTATCTGGATTGTTAGCATCAAGCACACTACGTATGGCAGATTCGATTCTTTCATTAGCGGGGATTTCAAGTTGCAACGCTGTTGCCGATGCAGAAAGTCTTTGCAAATGAAAATCAAGAAACTGTATGAGTTGACCGCGTGTCTTCATTGTTTCAAATATTCCAAATCCGAGTGTGAAGCCGCTATCGAAAGCCGAAACCTTTGGATCAGTTACTAAATTTCCACCGAACACATCTTCAATCCATCCGAAAGTTTTCATATCGCTTTGCTCACTAGTTCTAAAAGCGTTTGTGCTTTTAGCTCTGTTTCTTCCCACTCGGTCTCTGCATCGCTACCCCAGGTGATTCCTGCGCCCGTCCCGTAATAGAGATACTCTCCATCCTTCCAGAAAGTTCGAATGGCCACATTGAGAACCGCGTCTTTATTGGTTGAGTCTATAATTCCAAATGCACCGCAATATATATTTCGTTCTGATTCACATTCGGAAATGAATTTCAATGCACTTGATTTCGGAGCGCCACTGACAGATCCAGGGGGAAACGTCGCCTCGAAAATATCGTGCCAAGTTTTTCCAGGCTGAATTTGTCCTCGAACTTCTGATACAAGTTGTGACGCATATGGTAATTCCGACCGCGTCAATAATGTTGGAACTGAGATGCTATCTTCTTTACATACTTTCGATAAATCATTCCTCATCAAATCGACTATCATGATATTTTCGGCAATATCCTTTTGTAGAAATTCTTCATCTTTCTTTGCAGTTCCTTTAATCGGCTTTGTAGTTAAGAAATCACCTTTACGACTCAGAAACACCTCAGGCGAAAACGACACTATTTCAATTTCATTCGAATTGAAATACTTTGAAACTTCAGCATTCAATCGAATGTAGAAAAGATTCTCGCTGTAGTCTGTCGTTTGAAGTGCTCGATACAACGAGAAGAGATCCCTCTCATCTGTCATTTTCGACCGAAGTTGGCGACACACATTGACCTGATAAATGATCCCATCTGCTATTTGGGATTTCGCTTCGTTTACGAGTTGTATGTATTTATCCTCAGATGTGAGGCTCTCCCATTTGCCACATCCAGACCATCCACCATCCGTATGTTCATCGATTGATGTCCAGTCTTCAAACCTCAATGCAACGATGGGTGTTTCAAAATACGCAAGAACTATCCATGTGCCTGAATCTTCTATATTCCCTAAATCCGTCGTCACCTCAACAAGGTTGGCACTCGCTTTCTGTCCCAGTGCTACAAGATTTCGAGTCATCTACCAAGCGTAATTCCCGCCCCCACTTGGGCAACATTCTGCTTATCGGGTAATCTCCCGCCGTTAATGCGGAT
Organism: Candidatus Nanopelagicales bacterium; assembly: GCA_049421205.1. Lineage (GTDB taxonomy): Bacteria > Actinomycetota > Actinomycetes > S36-B12 > UBA5976 > JAFMIT01. The sequence goes on along the minus strand of JBMSMQ010000001.1, from coordinate 15,526 downwards.
GTAGCGCAGCTGGTAGCGCGTCACCTTGCCAAGGTGAATGTCGCGGGTTCGAGTCCCGTCATCCGCTCGCAAGAACACGGTGGAGTGGCCGAGAGGCGAGGCAACGGACTGCAAATCCGTGTACACGGGTTCAAATCCCGTCTCCACCTCATTGGGTCGATTGGCGCAGTTGGTTAGCGCGCTTCCTTGACATGGAAGAGGTCACAGGTTCGAGTCCTGTATCGACCACGATTCGCGACCCAACTGGGCTAAAGCGACTATTCGTGACAATGCTCGGCGATACTTCTTCCGATATCCCCCACGCAAAAGTTCATCTGCGAAAAGATTGTCTAAGGTCTCACCAGAATACACAATCGGTACCGATTGGTCATAGAGCCGATCGATAAAAACAACCCAACGAAGTGCAATGTCTTGATTCGTAATCGTACTTAGGTGATTTAAGCCAAGCCCACCACACTGCACTAATAAGAACCGGTAGCGGGATGCATGAAGCGTCGATAAGTGATGAGTCAATTTGTTGAAATCTATGGATTCAAATTCGTATGTCTCAGCAATCGCATCAACGTGTTTTTCGGTGAGCGGATCTGGAACGTGCTCCAAGTCGCGATGCCTGTAATCGTCGCCATCAATGCGAAGTGATTGAAAGTGAGAAGCAAGTCCCTGGATTTCTCGCTGGAAGTTTTCAGCAGCAAATCGTTCTTCTCCAAGTCGATCAGGAAGGGTGTTACTCGTTGCCGCGAGGTAAGTTCCGCGCGCTACCAACTTCGTCAATAATGTTGACATTAATACGGTATCACCCGGATCATCTAATTCAAATTCATCAATACACATCAATCGAAACTGGGAAAGCAATTCAACAGCATTATGAAATCCAAGCAGACCAACAAGATTCGTGTACTCAACAAATGTTCCATAGATTTTTGGTACATCTACTTCATGCCATAGTGCTGCTAAGAGATGTGTTTTACCAACCCCAAATCCACCATCAAGATATCTCCCGCGTTTCATTTGTTCTCGAGGGCGAAAAAATCTTCTTTGCCCACGATTTACTCCTTCAGCAAATCTTCGCATCGCTTCAAGTGCGGACTTTTGAGATGGGTAAAGTGCATTTGGAACATAGTTCCCAAAACGAACTTCTGAAAATTGTGCTGGCGGCACGAATCCTGCAATGATTTCATCGATGCTCGGCTCAGGAAACCGATTGAGAATCGAAGGCATATTCTTCACAAGGCGTAACCATAGACACTCTGCCATTATTTGGGTGTGATAAACCCCGCATTTGTTGATGAGCTTCGTTTTCCTGCTCGTGGTTTGCGTGTTGTGATGATCCAATCGGATGATGGAAGTTGGGTTGATGCTTCAGGCTCGTCTAGAGGTTTGAGTTCTCAATTCGATTTGGAGTGGATGCTTTGGAATCGAGCCAGCGCTGATTTGCTACTCGTTTCAGGAAAAACTGCCAAAGCCGAGCGTTACAAACAATCTGAGTTTCGAAAAGTATTCGCAGATTGGAGGGAGCGCGAAGGTCTCCCTCAATCACTGGCGATCTGCGCTCTGACTGGGCAACCTAATCTGGCACATGAAATGTTGGAGCGAGGGTTTTGGGTTTTAAGTCTCAAGGATTTTGATTTTTCTCATGAAAGGTTGATTATTGCTGAGAATTTAACCGAGGGTATTCAACGTTTAAATGAAAAGGGATATTTTCGGATTGTTTGCGAGGGTGGACCAGGGCTCACCAATTCGCTCATCGAAGAGAATTTAGTTGACGAGTTTGCATTGACATCTAGTCCTGTGAAGTCAGAGTGCAGAGAACGCTATCACCAGATCGAAAAATTCCTTTCCACTCGTGAGGCTCGATATTCATTGGTCGTTGATCGATTCACTTTCTCTATTTTCGGACGAATTGCGCGCTGGAATGAACAACTTGAACCCTTTGCGTATGAAGTGTTGCGTAACTCGGCCACTGAAGCGCCGTATTCAACTGCATATGAAACTGAGGCCTCTTCAGGCTATTACACATGTCGAGCATGCGGAAATAAGCTTTTTGATGCCTCTACTCAATTTGATTCTCATTGTGGCTGGCCTGCTTTTTGGAAACCTTCTGCAACAGACCGCGTTGTTCTAGAAATAGATGTAAGTCACGGAATGCGTAGGATCGAAGTGAAATGTGGGGCATGTTTCTCGCATCTAGGACATGTCTTCGAAGGTGAAGGGTTTGGGTTTCCAACAGATCAGCGTTATTGTATCAATCAAATAACACTGGTGCGTCATCATTAACCGGAAGCAATTGCCACAACACCACTGAGTGCGATTGCTACACCAACGTATTGCACGGAACGTAGGCGTTCTTTCAGGACAAGTCGCGCAAGCAATACCGTAATCACCGGATAGAGCGAACCTAACATTCCAACGAGAGAGAGCAAGCCAGACTGAGCAGCAATTGTGAGAGACACATTCGCTCCGATATCAAAAACCCCGATTACGGCTAACCAAAGCAATCCTGAACCTTGCACTTTTGTAAACGATTTTGCTACTAGCACAAAAAGAAACAACATTGCTACAGATTGCACACGCATTCCGATTGCGGTAGTCGTCACACTATATGAACCGCCTTTGGCGAGAAATATCAGGCAAGAACCAAAACTTACCGCTGCCAGAGCCGCTAAAACGATAGGTCGAGCACTCACTTCACCTGTTAATTCCGGTCCACTCGCAAGTGTGACGCCAGCAATTGCAATCAGTATCCCAATCCATTGAATTGAACTCGGAGCCTCACCTTGGGAATAGCCGTATGCAACTGGAACGACGGCACCGAGCGCAGCAATTGGTGAGACAATCCCCATTGGGCCCGTCGATAATGCACTATAGAAAAACATGAGGCCAAGTAATCCTGTGATTCCCGCGAGCGACGCGAAAGGGAGAGCTTCGATTGTCCACGATTCTCCCGCGAGCCACGCATAGAGTGCTACTGAGAGCAGTCCGAAAAATTGGCTAATCAGCAAAACAAAACTTACTTTGATTTTTCGAGAAAAATATCCACCTAAGAAATCTGCGATGCCCCAGAGAAGGCTTGATAAACCTGCAAGGAGAAAAGTCACCTGGTAACTCTAGATGTAGGTAACTGCGGAGTGCCGCAGGGTTTCATCCGAGATTTACTTTTATCATTGTGCAGATGAATTCTTGGTCCGATCTCTATGAGCAACTCCGCTCACTTTCGGATTCACCTCATCTTCGTCCTGAATTCACACTGGAACTTGCCCCTGCTCCCGCTAAATTAGCAACACACACAGCAGCTCTTCTTGCCGATGTAGACACGTCTCACCCCGTGGGAAATGGTCGGTTAGTCGTACTCTTTGAACCCGAATACCAAGTGGCATGGGAAGGCAATATTCGCTTCGTTTCCTACATCACGGCTCAACTTGAACCAGAACTGATTTCTGACCCACTCCTACTAGAAGTTGGTTGGTCATGGATTAGCGATTCGCTTCAATCGCTTGAATACTTGGCTCTGAGTGGAACTGTCTCTCGAAATGACTCTCAATCATTTGGAGATATCTCGTCGCGCGCTCCCGAAGGATCGATAGAAATGCGAGCCTCGTGGACTGTCGCAAATCCAGAAGATTTCAAAGCACATCTTGAGGCTTGGATTTCAATGCTTGAAAGTGCATCTGGGCTTGAACCGCTTCCGGACGGAGTAACACATATTGCAACAAATAGAAGCAAATAGTGGTTTTACATCACCTTGAAGATTCAGCAAGTTTTCGATTTGTTGAGACCCAAGAAGACTACGAAGATTTGATTCAACTGGCCCTATCATTGTCAGGACCAATAGCACTCGATGCAGAACGTGCAAGTAGTTTCCGTTACACGTCTAAGGCCTATCTACTGCAACTCAACGTAGCCGGACTTGGCCCGACGGTTATCGATCCTCTTACAGTATCTCCTCTCGATCACCTTTGCAGTTGGATTAATCAGCATCTTGTGATTCTTCATTCTGCAACTCAAGATCTAGAGTGCTTGCGAGAGATTGGCATCAAACCAGTCTCACTTTTTGATACCGAACTTGCAGCAAAACTCATCGGGAAACCTCGTGTTGGGCTTCAGGCACTCCTCGAAACAGAGCTCGATATTCACATTGAAAAAGAACACTCTGCCGTTAACTGGTCCACGCGACCATTACCTGATGATTGGCTCATCTATGCAGCGAAAGACGTTGAATTTTTACTCACACTCTATGAAACTCTCAGCGAACAACTTGAACGTAGCAACAGGATGCCTTGGGCACTGCAGGAATTTGACTACCTCACCAAATGGCAACCTAAAGTAATCACTGAGAAGTGGCGCAGAACTAGTGGCCTGCACAAGGTGAAACAACGACGGCAACTTGCTGCAGTCATGTTCCTATGGGATGCACGCGACGCACTTGCTGCTGCAAACGATTTAGCTCCAAGCAAAGTTTTAAGAGATGAGGCTATGATCGCGATTGCTCTTTCGAATACCTCAAGCGCTTCATCTCTTCAGTCAATGCTAAAGCAGAAATTCAGAGTGAAAGTTGATTACAGTGCTATTTGGTGGCAAGCACTTCAAGATTCCCTCCAAGTAGACGATGCAGACTTACCTGTGTTTCACCAAAAAAACCCTAACGGTCTACCACCGATAAAAGCTTGGAAAGATAAAAATCCAGAGGCTGCAAATCGTTTTCAAAGAGTCCGACATCAAATAATCTCTCTTTCCACTGCCCTCGGTATCGCACCAGAGGTTTTAATCAACCCAGAAACAATTCGACAGATGTCCTGGCATTTTGACCAATGGGATGAATCAGTCGTAGTAGAGCAGCTACGTCGATTTGAAACCCGTCAATGGCAAATTGATCAAATTTTCGAGCACCTCTTCGAAACACTTCGCCATAATTAACTGGTTACAGCAACGACCTCAACACGTACTGAAGAATTCCACCGTGTCTGTAATAGTCAGCTTCTCCAGGTGTATCAATTCGAAGAATTGCATCAAAAGTTTTTGATACTCCCTTGTCGTCAATTGCAGTCACACTGAGAGTTTTAGGTGTGATACCTGTATTCAATGCGGTAATTCCCGTGATGGAGAAAGTTTCTCTTCCAGTTAAACCGAGTGACTCTGCGTTTTCACCGTCACGAAACTGAAGCGGCAAAACTCCCATACCTATTAAGTTTGAGCGATGTATTCGTTCATAGGATTCAGCAATAACAACTTTGACGCCAAGTAACGCTGTTCCTTTCGCAGCCCAATCTCGCGAAGAACCTGATCCATATTCCTTACCAGCCAAAATCACGAGTGGAATTTCTGCTTCTTGATAATTAAGAGATGCGTCATAAATAAAGGCTTGAGGCGCACCATCCAATGTGAAGTCACGGGTGTAACCGCCTTCAACATTTTCTAAGAGTTGATTCTTCAATCGAATATTCGCAAATGTTCCGCGAATCATCACCTCATGATTTCCACGACGCGCTCCGTACGAGTTGTAGTCAGATTTTTGAACGCCATGGCTTTCTAAGTAAAGTGCGGCTGGCGTACCGGGCTTGATGGAACCTGCAGGTGATATGTGATCGGTCGTCACACTATCCCCTAATTTCGCTAGAACTCGTGCGTTCTCAATATCACGAACATCTTGAGGTACAAGCGGAAAATTATCAAAGTAGGGAGGCTTTCTCACATACGTTGATGACCCATCCCAGACAAACGTTTCACCTTCCGGAATTGGAAGTTCTTGCCAGCGAGTGTCTCCATCAAATACTTTCGCATAACGCGATGTATACATATCTGAATCTATGGAGGATTTCACAACGTCGGCTATCTCTTCGGCTGTTGGCCAGATATCACGAAGGTATACGTTGTTACCATCCGAATCGACACCGAGTGCATCATTTTCAAAATCAAAATTCATAGACCCTGCAAGTGCATAAGCAATAACAAGTGGGGGTGATGCAAGGTAGTTCATCTTCACATCTGGATTAATACGCCCCTCAAAGTTTCTGTTTCCACTCAGTACAGAAACTACTGCTAAATCTTCTGCTTGAATTGCAGACGATATTTCGACTGGAAGTGGCCCACTATTACCAATACATGTGGTGCAGCCGTACCCAACAAGGTAGAAACCAAGTTTCTCAAGATATGGAGTAAGGCCAGACTTGTCGAAATAGTCGGTGACAACTTGTGATCCAGGGGCTAATGTTGTTTTTACCCAAGGCTTCGATGACAGACCTTTCTCTACAGCCTTCTTTGCAAGAAGAGCCGCCCCGAGCATGACCGATGGATTTGACGTGTTCGTACACGATGTTATGGAAGCGATAACTACGGCCCCGTTCAACAAATCGAAAGATGCACCCCCCATTTCCACTTTTGCAGTCTTTTCTCGGTTATCGGTGTAATTTGCAATTGCTGAATCAAATGTAGTCTTTGCTTTTGCGAGTTCTACTCGGTCTTGCGGTCGCTTGGGGCCGGCGATTGACGGAACAACGTCTGAAAGGTTCAGTTCAAGATACTCAGAGTATGTAGGTTCTCGATACTCTTTGTCATGTGGGTTATGCCATAAACCTTGCGCTTTTGAATATTCTTCAATGAGAGCAATCTGTTCTTTACTTCGACCTGTAAGTGACAGATAAGAGAGTGTTTCTTCATCAATCGGAAAGATTGCGACAGTTGAGCCATACTCAGGCGACATATTTCCAATAGTCGCTCTGTTCGCAAGTGGCACGCTTTTGACGCCGTCACCGTAAAATTCGACGAACTTCCCAACCACTCCGTGCTTTCTGAGCATTTCGGTGATGGTTAACACGAGATCTGTTGCAGTTGCTCCAGTCGGAAGCTCTCCGCACAGTTTGAATCCGACAACTCGAGGAATGAGCATCGAAACTGGCTGTCCTAGCATCGCAGCCTCGGCCTCAATGCCACCAACTCCCCAACCTAAGACACCAAGTCCATTGACCATCGTTGTGTGAGAGTCAGTTCCTACAACTGTGTCGGGATAGGCGACTCCATCACGAACCATGATCACTCTCGCCAAGTGTTCAATGTTTACTTGATGCACAATTCCAGTTCCAGGAGGAACTACTTTAAATTCAGAAAAAGCTGTTTGCCCCCAACGCAAAAAGGTATACCGTTCCTTGTTCCGCTTATATTCAATTTGCGTATTGATATCGAGTGAGTCTTTCGTTCCGAATACATCTGCAATCACGGAATGATCAATGACGAGTTCAGCAGGTGCGAGCGGGTTGATCTTTTCTACATCGCCGCCAAGATCTTTCATCGCTTGTCTCATTGTTGCCAGATCAACGATACAGGGAACCCCAGTGAAATCTTGCATAATCACTCGCGCTGGAGTGAATTGAATCTCCTCGTTTGGTTCAGCCTTCGGATCCCAATTCGCAAGTGCTTCAATCTGACGGGCAGTGACGTTCTTACCATCCTCGCGTCGGAGCAAATTTTCCAACAATATTTTGTGAGTAAATGGAAGCCGCTTTGCAGATGGCAGAGAACAAATATCAAAGTAGGTAACAGTCTCTGACCCAAAAGTTGCAGTTTTTTGAGCGTTGAATGAATTGAGTGACATAGTTAGGCTTTCTCTTCAATGTCAATTCTAGTCTGAGCCAAGAGGGCAAAAGTTTCCACGTGGTGAGTTTGCGGAAATGCATCTACAGCCTCAAGTTCTTTCAATTCGTACCCAAGACTTCGTGCGATTCCGATGTCACGAGAAAGTGCAACTGGATCGCAACCCACATACACGACTACCCTCGGCTGTCGCTCAATAATGAGTTCCATCACGGCTTTTCCCGCACCTTTTCGCGGTGGGTCGAGAATGACAACTTCAACAGGTGCAGTGGTGTTCTTGACCCATTGTTCAACATCAGAGTTGATGGCATGTGCTTGAGTGATCCCAGCAGTATTAGCTGTCAGGTAGCGTGCACTTCGTTTGTCTCCTTCGACCGCAATGACACTTCCTTCCTCCCCTACGCACTCGCTACTTGGCAAGGTGAAGAGGCCAACGCCTGAATACAAATCCCAAACAGAATCTCCACGTTGAATATTTGCAAGACGCATCACTATCTCAAGAAATCTTTGTGGAGCTTCACGGTGTGCTTGCCAGAAGCAGTGGGTGTCAAGGTGGTACACATATTTCCCCACTCGCTCAGTAATTTCCATTGCCATTGATTTCTTAACAAATCCTTGAAAATCATCCGCTACCACACCAATGTCATCTTGCGGGCAGGCGACTTCAGATGACGCAATTTCGCATTCGTCAATCAAAACGACAGCGTTTGACTTGGCTCGAAATAACCCGAATTCACCAGTTGGAGTTGATTGGTAGTGCATTCTGGTTCGGTAGTGAAGTTCCGCTAATGCCTGCACTTCAAGTGACGCCCAATCTGTAGGGTCGATTCCTGCGAACTTTTGAAGCGAATTGAGTATTACATTCTTTTTTAATTCTCGTTGTCGCGAAACTCTGATATGTTGAAAGTCGCACCCACCACAAATCCCTGCGTACTGACACGGCGGGTCAATGCGATGTGAACTGGATTCAATGACTTTGATGATGTCGGCAAAAACGAAGCGTCCTTTTGATCCGATTTTCGTAACTTCAATTTGTACGCGCTCACCAATATCGGTTCCTGGTATGAAGATGACAACACCATCGGATCGGGCGATACCCATTCCGCCGTGAGCGATGTCTTCTATGACTACGTCAAGATGGTTTCCAATTGCAAGCACTATCGCGCCTCGGCCTTAATGGCTCGATAGGTGACGAATGCAACAGCCAAGTAAAGGGGCCAGCCCATGATAAGTCGTGCAGTGGCGAGGAGTTCAAGCGAACCGACTAGATAGAGAGGCACTTGGACGAGAAGGCGGAGGCTGAACATTCCGACCCACCACCATGACACTAAAGAGTACAGTCGAATCTTTGCAGGATCTTTTCGCCAACCAAGCACATCGCCAGTTAATGCACCTACAACGAATCCAACTGCCGGGAATCGAATCAGAATGGAAAGAAGAATGCCGATCCCGTAGGCAAGATTCGTCAATAGTCCAGGGAGGAAATAATCCTCTGCTCTGCCGGAGCGCGAAACAAACCATGCAGCAATTGCAACACCTATCAATCCTGAAACTACCTGCTGCAATGAATGTTTCTGCACAAGTCTGATGACCGCTAATACAGTTGCTGTACCAAGTGCAACGTAAACCGCACTCATCAACTCAACCTTTACTATTGTGAAAAGTACTATGAATGCGACTGTTGGCAAGCTTGAGTCGATCAGCCCTTTGGCACCGCCGAGCGCATTGGCGAGCAGCTTTTCGGATGCAACGACGTCATTTGGCTCATCCGCTGGAGTCATAGCTTGTTCACTCATGAAAGCCCACTTGAGCCAAAACCATCGTGTCCTCGTTCAGAATGACTCAATTCATTTACTTGCCTGAATGTTGCCACTTCAACTTTCTGAATCACGAGCTGAGCAATTCGATCCCCTTTTTTGTAAGAAAAAGTTTCAGTGGTATCGAAATTAAACAGGATGACTTGCACTTCACCTCGATATCCTGAATCTATTGTCCCAGGAGCGTTCACCATTCCAATTCCTGACTTGATAGCCAGTCCAGAGCGTGGGTGCACCAAACCAACGTATCCCGGTGGAATTTCTATTGCTAGTCCAGTAGGTACAAGTACTCGCGTTAACGGAGGAATTTCACCAGACACCCGAGATCTTAAATCAGCACCTGCGTCGCCGATTTGTTGATAGTGGGGTGCTTCGACATCTGGATACAATGCCACAAACTTGATTTCTAGATTATTCACTAATGCCTCGTTGCAGTAATTTCTTGAGATCATTGCCACGCTTCATTGAAACAACCCAGTGCTTGTATGGATCTGCATCGTCGTCAATACCAATCACTACTCCACCATAATGAAGACTTCTCAGGGAGTAATAATCGGTTGACAGTGACTTGCCTCGGATTCTTTCCAAAAACTCATGTGATGGAAGCACATCAATTCCAGAGAGAAAAGAACGTTCTATTTCTGCGCGCCCGACCCTGAGTGATGTGTCACTTAGCACTATCGGTGATTTAGATTGGTTCCACGAATAAATGCTGATGCAGCTTATTGAAAGTACTACAGTCGCACTGTAAAGCGCTCCCACTCTTGGAAAAAGTGCCACGCCTAACGACAAAGAAAAAACAATTGAAGTGGCGAGCACCCAAAGAGGTGGGTAGCGCTTTTCAATAAATTGAAATTTAGGCGCACTCTTTACAGATTTGTTCACCACGTACTTCCTTGGCAAATTGAGAACGATGGTGAACGAGGAAACACTTTGCACAAGTGAACTCATCTTTTTGCTTGGGAAGTACCTGAACAGTCAGGGTTTCGTCCGATAAATCGGCGCCAGGCAATTCGATAGTCTCAGCCAAATCTTCATCGTCCAAATCGACTTGGGCGTTGACTTTATCGGCACGACGGGCTTTCAACTCCTCAATAGAGTCTTCGGCTAACTCTTCGTCTGCCTTTCTAGGGGCATCGTAATCGGTTGCCATCTCACATCTCCTCAGGATTTAAGCGGGCGAATTGTGCCTCATGAGCGTGACTATTGCCCATCCGACACGGTTTGATAGCCCTGTGCCTATCTACGCCTATGGGGATTTTGAACCTATTGTCCACCCTGATGCATTTGTCCACCCTGATGCCGTACTCATAGGTCGAGTTTGGATTGGGGCTCGATCCTCGATTTGGCCAGGCGCAGTACTTCGTGGGGATGCAGGCGAAATTCGGATTGGTGATGAAACCTCAATCCAAGATGGCAGCGTGCTCCACTGCACCACCTCATTGAATACCATCATTGGAAGTCGGTGTGTTATCGGACATATCGCACATCTTGAAGGTGCCACAGTTGAAGATGACGTGCTCATAGGTTCTGGTTCAGTCGTTCTACATCGAGCATATATTCACCAAGGTTCAATCGTAGCTGCTGGAGCAGTGGTTCGAGATGACACTGTTGTACCACCTCGTTCACTTGCCCTTGGTGTTCCCGCAACAATAAAAGAGGGTGTTGTTAATCCAGAAAGTTTTCGTTGGAACGTTGAGATGTACATACAAAATGCTCTCCAGTACAAATCGAAACTCCGACGACTTGACTAGTTTCTTGTCTTTTCAATTCCTTCAAGTAACTGCACCATTTCGTGCTGCAATTTTGGAGCAGCGCAAATCACATACTCTGGGCTTATAGGGTTTCCAAAAAGCCCAGATGCAACGGCACCTGCTTCAAGCGCAATCAATACTCCAGCTGAATAATCCCAGGGTTTTGCCCCTACTTCAAAATATCCATCCACAGCACCATCTGCCACCATACAAAGATCCAAAGCGGCAGATCCTTTTCTGCGAATGTCTTGAATTCGAGGCAAAACATTTACGAAAGTTTCGGCCTGCTTTCTGCGCTTTGAAGACTCATAACTGAACCCTGTTGCAAAAAGCGCACGCGCTAGTGATGTCTCTGAAATTTGTGGCAATCGCGTTTCGCCACGAGCATCTATTCGAATAGAACCCTCGCCTCGCACGGCAAAATATTCAACCCCGAGTGCGGGTGCAAAAACCACGCCGAGTAAGAGTCCGTGCTCATCTTCCAATGCGATTGAAACTGCCCAATGCTCAGCCCCATACAAATAATTAATAGTTCCATCGAGTGGGTCAACAATCCAATTTCTCCTGCTTACGCCTTCTCGATTCGTGCCCTCTTCACCAATGATTCCGTCTTGAGGAAAGTGCTGTTGTAGTTGATTGACTATATAGTTTTCAGAAGCCTGATCCATTTCAGAAACAAGGTCTGTTGGTGATGACTTTGAGGTGGTGTCGAGTAGTTGCAAGCGAGCTGGATTTGGCCGTGAGGCCAGAAGAATTTCTCCAGCTTTGTGAGCGATGTCGCGGGCTACCCTAAGGGTTTCTTGCACAGCCCCAATTTACTCTGAATAATTTTCCAAATTTATCCCTCACATCCACCTAATTGTCGATAAATCGTGAGAAGATTAGGCAGAGGAGTGAAATGCACGATTTAGAGTTTGTTGCCTTTTCGGACGACGGCGACATCATCATTTTGCAAACTTCAAGTGGAGACTGGATTGAAGTTCCAATAAAGAAACCAGATGCTCCTGTTTCCCCAATCACCCCAAGTTACGAATTTCTTTCTCCGCGAGAAATTCAATCAAGAATTCGTCATGGCGCATCACCCGAGCAACTTGCAGGACAAACTGGCGCGAGCATTGAGCGGATTATGCTCTTCGCTCCTCCGATATTGCAGGAACGTGCACACGTTGCAAACAAAGCAGGACGCACAATTATTCGGCGCGCAAGCGGCGCAGGACCATTACGTGAAGTTGTGATCGCTCGATTACTTCCGCACGGAGTGCAGGAGATGGACATCGAATGGGATGCACATCGACGTGAAGATGGTCGTTGGAATATAACGGTGCGATATCCGAGCAAAGACGGTATTCGTGTTGCGCATTGGCTTTTCGATGTTCGTAACAGCGCATTAGTTCCAGCCGATGAAGAGGCACGCTGGCTTACAGGCGAAGCGCCAACTAAAGGTGTATCAGTTGCGACTAACGAGCAAAACTATGTGCCAACTACTCCGCATCTCTCTGTCGTACCGCTGGTAGAAGTTGAACCTGAGATTGAACCTACAGTTAAATCTGACACAGTTGAGCCTGAAGACAATGTAATTCCAGAGGTCGTCACTCCCGTAGTGGAACCTGCAGCGAAACCAAGCGTGATTGAAAAACCTGCAGCCTCCCTCTTCGATCAATTAACTGAAGAAGAGGAAGTCGAAGAAAAGCGTCCACGCCTTCCGAGTTGGGATGAGATTCTTTTTGGTGCGCCTAAAAAACTTGAAGACTAATCTTTCGTAAAGAGTGACACATCATCTGCGAAGTAATCGCGGGATTTTCTAGAACTGACTAGCCTCATATGGTGTCGGCGACAAAGCACTTCGTATGCGACCACGTCATCGTTCGTATCGCCGACGACAACCTGTTCACCTTCAACAACCATCGTTCCATTGATGATACGAGCATTATGAGTAGCCCGACGACCACACCAACAGAGAGCTTCCACTTGAAGCACATTCACTCGATCTGCGAGTTCCACCAATCGGGATGAACCAGGAAAAAGTCTCGTACGAAAGTCTGTCAAAATCCCAAAGGCAAAAACGTCAATATCAAGTGCATCAACGATTGTGGCGAGTTGCTCAATTTGCTCTTCAGAATAAAACTGTGCTTCATCACAAATGACAAAGTCGATTCGGATTCCATCTGCTAATAACTCAAGTACAAACGTATGGAAATTAAGATCTCCAATAACTTCTTCTGCAGGAGACTTCAAACCTAGACGAGATGAGATTGTTCCTACACCTGCCCGGTCATTGCTTGTGAAAATCAGACCTTTACGTCCACGAGTTTGATGATTATGTGCAGTCTGTAAAGCAAGTGTCGACTTGCCACTATCCATAGTTCCACAGAAGAACACGAGTTCAGCCACAGCCCTATCCTGCCATTAGGGCGATTGGGATATCACGCTCAGTATCACTTGCTCCGCCATGCTGCCCGATCAGGTTCGAAACTCGATAATCAATTGTGCGAGAACACAAGCCAACGTCTTCACCCTTTGCAATCACAACAACATCGCCGATGCGATCTTCAAAAATTGTTACTTCTGCAAGAGATTCTATGAACTCCTCACGCGTCAAGGTCAGGAAATCTTCTTCATATTTTCCGAAGTGCCGAACCACACTTTCAGGGTTCTTTGTAAAAATATGTCGAAAGCGGGGTTCGCCAGTCACTATGTCAATGTGGGAAAGCACGTGGTCTTCATCCTCAAGCCAAATGCGTCTCGACATATCAACCATTCCGTGATCTGCAGTTATCACAAGTAAGGTGTCATTTGGAATCTGTGTTTCGATTTTCGAAATTGCATCAAGCACATCTCGCAACTCTGATTGATATTCATCTGAATTACACCCATACACATGCCCAACTCTGTCTAAGGTTGGGTAGTAGCCATAGGTCAATGACTGTCCTTGCACGTTTGGCAAGACCTCTACAAGTTCATCCAACGAATCTGCATTTATATGCTGTCCTCCCCGTAGTACTGCATTCGTCAATCCTGAATTTCGATATGCACCCGGCCCCACTCGTCTCACATCAACACCAATCTTCGCGGCTTCTTCAAAAACAGTGGCGTCAGGCCAAAGAGACATAGGATGAGGATCTGTAGACCATTTCAAGGGCTGCAGTACCTCACCATCAAACATAAAGGTAGCGCCAAGAAACCCGTGTCCGCTTGGAGATTTGGTTGTACCTAAACTCGCAAGGGCCACTGGTGTCGTACTCGGTAGCGTGGTCCTACCAGGATTATGGATAAGTCGCTCTATAAGCGGATATCGCTCAATGAATTTTTCAAGATTCTGAACACCCATTCCATCTACAAGAAGAACCACAACATTTTTTGCAGAGGGAAATCGTTCGACATCCTCCCCTTGCCCAGTCAGGCTTGAAAGTGCCGCCGGCATGACTTCCCAGATATTCACATTCCCAAGGTTAGTTGAACACTACATTTGGCGGGTGAGCAGTTTTCTCTATTCCAACGAAGTGCGCGATGCGCTTGATAACAAGAGACCAATCGTTGCACTTGAATCGACCATCATCAGTCATGGCTTACCAAGACCCGATAATCAAATTGTTGCTGACGAATTTGAATCAATTATTCGCGACGAAGGCGCAGTACCTGCAACCATAGCCATCATCGAAGGCTCGATCTGCGTTGGATTAACCAAGAGTCAACTTGAATACATCGCCACGTCTGATGATGTAACAAAAGCAAGTACGCGCGATATTGGTTTCGTGCTAGCCAAAAACAAGAGTGCTACAACAACAGTAGCTGCTACATCTCACATAGCCCATAGAGCTGGCATTAAAGTTTTTGCAACAGGTGGACTTGGCGGTATTCACCGAGGATACAACGAGAACTTCGACGAAAGTGCAGACCTAGAAATTCTCTCCCACACACCGATTATTGTGGTCTCAGCCGGAGTGAAATCGATTCTTGATATCGAAGCAACACTTGAAAGACTTGAAACACTTGGTATCGCAGTATGTGGATACCAAACCACAGAATTTCCAGGGTTCTATCGAAGAGTCTCCGGATTCACCGTGGATTGGCAACTTAATTCACCAGAAGAAATCGCTTCTACATTTCGAGAAGCAGGCCTACAGTCGCTTCATCATGCATTAATTGTTGCAAACCCAGTCAGTTCAGAAGATGAGCTACCGCTCGCCATCCATGAATCTACCTTGAAATCAGGATTAGAAAAAGCAGAGGCACTTGGAATTCGTGGAAAAGCTGTTACTCCTTTTCTCCTTGAACATTTTCACACAACAACGAATCAAGAAAGTTTGCGGGTCAACGTGCAAGTTGTAAAGCGAAATGCTCGATTAGCCGCCCAAATCAGCAAAGCGATCAATT